>DATAZC010000001.1:0-1871 GCA_036272255.1 Acidobacteriaceae bacterium
TGCATGACCGGCGGCACGTGGTGGTGCTGGGATCGAAGACGGCACAACTGCTCTTCAACGGGCGGCCCGCGGTGGGTGAGTGGATCCTGCTGAACGGCTCACGCTTTCAGGTGGTGGGCGTAGCGGAGAAGACGGGACGCGGCAACAACAATGGCGTGAACCAGACCGCCTACATTCCTCTCTCGGTGATGATGGAGATGTTCCCCATCAAGGGCGAGAACCTGCCGCAGGATGCGTTGGGCGGCATCCAGTATCAGCCGCGCGTGCATGGCGACAACGAGATCGCGGTGGCGGATGTCCATCGGCTGATCGCCCAGCGCCACGGCTTCGACTGGCACAACAAGGACGCCTTCGACGAGTGGGACTCGATCAAGAGCCAGCAGATGGTGGACAAGATATTCGATGCTATGGACATCTTCCTCGGCAGCGTGGGCGTGGTCACGCTGGGGCTGGGCGCAGTCGGCATCGTGAACATCATGCTGGTCGCGGTCTCGGAGCGCACGCGCGAGATCGGGCTTCGCAAGGCCTTGGGTGCTACCAACCGGAGCGTTGAGCTGCAGTTCCTGCTGGAAGGGCTCTTTCTCACCGGCATCAGCGGGTTGATCGGCATCGCCGGCGCCGCGTTGCTGATGTATCTGCTGCAGTCCGCGATCGGGCATAACATGCAGGGCTTCGATCCACCGAGGCTGGTGCCGTGGTCGGCGGCGCTGGCCATTGGCGCGCTCACGGCCAGCGGCGTGATTGCAGGTCTGGTGCCGGCGAGCAAGGCAGCGCGGCTGGAGCCGGTCGAAGCGCTGAGGAGAGAGTAGAAGCGCGATGTTGATCGATCTATTCAAACAGGCTTACGAAGCCATGCAGTACAACCGGCGTCGCACGGTCATCACCGTGGCGGGGATGGCGTGGGGTATTGCGACCGTCGTGTTGCTGCTGGCTTACGGGGCGGGCTTCAGCCGCGCGATCATGGCGATCTTCTCGCAGTGGGGTATCAACTCCATTGGCGTGTTTCCCGGCACCACCAGCGAGCAGGCGGGGGGCAAGAAGGCCGGCGTGGTGGTGCGCTTCACGCAGGACGACATCGACCGGCTCTCCTCAAGCGTTCCTGGCCTGGAAGAGATTGTGGGCAACCTGGAGAAGGACGATGTTCCTATCCAGAACGACCTGCACAGCTATACCTGGCACGTCGAAGGCAGCCATGCCGCGATCGCGGACATCCTGAACTACGACGTCGTCAAGGGCCGCTTCTACACCGAGCAGGATAACGAAGAGCGCAACCACGTCGCGGTGCTCGGTGCCGAGGCGGCGACCAAGCTGTTCTCGGGGATTTACCCGATCGGGCAGCATATCCGCGTGGGCGGCATCAGCTTCACGGTCATCGGCGTGCTGAAGCCGAAGATGACGGAGGACGAGAACAACGTCAACCGCGAAGTCCACATTCCGTTCAAGACCATGGGCGACCTGAAGGACACCAAGTATCTCGACGGCATCTGGATGACCTATCACGGCAACAACGTGGCGGTGGAGCAGGCGGTGCGCCAGACACTCGGGGCAGCGCACGGCTTCCGGCCGACGGATCGCAACGCGATCTATGTCGCGAACCTGATGGAGCAGCTCGAGCAGTTCCGCATCATCACGGCGGCGCTCGAGGTATTGATGGCGTTCATCGGCTCGCTGACCCTGGGGATCGCGGGCATCGGGCTGATGAACATCATGCTGGTGAGCGTGCAGCAGCGCACGCGCGAAATCGGCGTGGAAAAAGCGCTGGGCGCACGCAGGCGGCACATCCTGATTCAATTTCTCGCGGAGGCGCTGGTGATCTCCGCTACCGGCGGCGTGCTGGGCATGCTGCTGGCGTATGGAGTGTCGCTGGCGGT
>DATAZC010000002.1:0-52400 GCA_036272255.1 Acidobacteriaceae bacterium
GGCAAGTGGCTTCGCCTGAAATGTATTTGCCCGCATGCGGGATAATGAAGCCCAAATGACAGATTCGCGGGATTGGCGGCTCGATAATCTCCAGCGTCTGAAGGGTCTCCGCTTTGTCAGGGCCGTGTTTCGCAAGCGAAGGGATGATTGGGATCACGAACATTGCGTTGGCTGCTGGCAGAAGTTCGCCGAGTTTGGGAATCCGCCGGAGGTGCTGCATGAAGGTTTCCGAGAAGTCGAACGGGACGAATGGGTATGCCCCGACTGTTTCGAGGCATTTCGCGAGGAATTGAACTGGTCAGTCGAATGAGCGGGTGATGGTTAGTTTTGTCGGCTACGAAACTTCCGGATTGCCGGTGATGCGCTCGAATCGTGGCTCCTTGTATTCTCTGCCTGTGATCAACGCCTACAGGTTGGACACTCGTGACCGCCCCGGTTTGCTGTTCGCCATGATGCGCATGTTCGCATCGGACCACAGCCACATAGCATTCGAGGGCTATCTCGCCACAACAGAACTGTATAGGCTTGAAGGAGCCGCATACGAAGAGACATCGGTCCTCAAACGAGCAACTACAGCTCCACTTCTTGATTTCGTTGTTCTGCCGCTTGTCCCTGCCCGCATCCCTGAGGTCGAGAAGGCCATATGCTCGAAGGTCGCATTCGGTGGGTATAGAGGCATCATCCACGTTCAAATCGAAGCGAATGGCAAACTTGCCTTCGGCGCGTACGACAACTTCAACCCAGACACCGTGACGGTCTACGGCCCGATTGAAAAGGCTGCCCTCGATGATCTCGTCGCAAGGAGAACGTTGAGGAGCTACGCTCAACGGCAGTCATGAGTGGTTGGTCGGCAACCCGGAAATTACGCCTCCAGGCCCACATCCGACACCCGCGAAGTACCAACAACCCAAATCCTCAATCAGCGGCCGCGCGGCACAAACTCCAGCGTCAACACCTCAAACGGCGCCAGATGCAATGTCACCGGCACACCCGCCCGAACCTCCAGTGCCGCCTTGCCGCCATCCTCTTTCCACGGACTCACCGCGCTGTACCGCAGAGGCGCGCCCGCTGGCAATTCGAATGCCTTCCGCACATCGATCCCGATCGACTGCGCATGGTCGCTGGGATTCCGCAGCGTCAAAATCCCTTTCCGCGGCGACCACGACGCCCACCCGTACACCTCCAGCCATGCCGGATTGCCGCCGATCCAGTGCGTGTCCCGCAACACCGATGCATTCGCGCGCGACCATCGCGCCGCCTCCGCCAGATCGTCCCAGTTCCCGGCGCTCAGCAGCGAAGGCGTGATGTACATCTCCTGGCACTGCGTTCCCGTGCCGAAATACGACCGCACCTCGTTCCGAAAATCGTTCTGCGGATCGCTGTTGAGCTGCTTGTTATCACGGGCATAAATAATGCCGTGCAGCATCAGCGAGTTCAGCGGATACAGCGGACCTTCCTCCACCTCCTGCTGGTAGGTCGCTGCGTCCCGATACGTGATCCAGTGCTCGCGCGTCGATCCGGCCCCCATCTCGCTGTCATCTTCCCCCCCGCGCCAGATCGAGTCCGCATAGAGCAGCCAGAATGGCGAAGGATACGTCCCGGTCGTCAGGTTCACATACAGCTTCGGCTCGGCCTTGCGCAGCTCGCCAATCAGGTGAATCGCCGCGTCGAAATCGCTGTCAAACGCGCTCCCCTTGAAAACAGAATCCGCGTTCCCCGTCCCGTCGAATTTGAACTGATTCACCCCGTAATCCCGAATCATCCGCAAACAAACATCGAGGAAATGCTGGTAGTACTTCGGGCCGGAAAGCGCGAAGCCTCCGTCCACAATCTCGTATCCTTCCTTCGCCCCCAGCGCAACCCGCTCCTTCTTCGGACCGTCGTATCCTCCCCAGGGCGACAGCCAGACGCCCGGCGCAGCGCCGTATTTCTGTGCCGCATCGCGCACTGCCCGAAACCCGTCAGGGAACCCACTGTTAAAGCTCCACAGCGACGCGTGGTTATCCCAGCCATCGTCAAAGAGAAACGAATCCAGAACCACCCCGCGCTTCTCATGCAGCTCTGTCCCAAATGCCTGGATGCGATCGACCGCACCCGCCTCGTCATAAGGAGTGAAGTAGCCCAGGTCGTACCACGAGTTGTAGTGCAGAAAGGTCCGGTAAGGATGCGCCCGCTCCCGCTCAATGTAGTTCAGAAAATCGCGGCGCAGCTGCCCCGGCCGGGTCGTCCCAATTACAGAAGAATATGTGGCGCTCTGCCCATCCCGCAGCGGCAGATCCCGATCCAGTACCGCGGTCGCGCGATCGCCCACCACCCTGCTCTCGGAAAGCGGCTCCTCCATTCCCATAAACAACCCGCCGGCCACAATCGGTGAGCCGCGTACCGATCCAACCACCTGCGCACCCGGCATCGTCGCGTCAATCAGCCTCACCTCAGCAATTGGCAGATCGGCGCCCGAGGCGGAGATCGTAACCGTCTCCCGCACATAATTCGACCCATCGCGCAGCACCACGGACCACACCACCCGCACTTTCCCCGCATCATCGGCCAGCGGCACCGCGAATCGTTGCCCCCCAACCTGTTCCGACGCCCGAGCCGCTCCCGCATCAGGCTCCACTGCCTGCATCTCCGGCTTCCCAACCGCATGCAGCGATTCCGTATTCTCGATCGTTCCATCGCGCAAAAGAACGCCAAATGGCTCGGCCACCCGCACCGTCCTGGCGTTCCAATGGTCGATCACCGTGAAGCCCTTCACGTGCCCGTCAATGACCTGCCAACCGGCCTCGATGGCCCCGTTTCCGAGCGAGTAACGGCCGCCATCCACCCGCGCAACCGCTTTCCCCGCGTCCTGGGCCAAAATGCCGGATGCGGTCGCACACACAGCGAACAGCAGCGGCGCAACCCGGCTCGGCATTCTCCGGACGGCGTCGATCGTCCCCGGTATCGATTTCCTGGTCATGGTGTCTCCCACCGCCTTTACGTTTCACACAGATGGAACTATAGGAATGCTCTTAAGTGGTATAGCGCAAAATGCCGTTATCGAGCATGATTCCTTCTATTGCGCGACAGCTGGAAGTGTCGCATTTCGTGATGACTACGGTCATCATTCTCTCTGCCTTGCAGTGAACCCCTGGACCCCGCCAGGATTCGCACACAAAGGGGAGCGCCACCGGGAGTGGCGTCATCATCTATGCTCGCTGAACATGCGCGGCCTGACGATCCGACTCGTCGGACCGATCAGGAATGTGAACAATGGGTGCCCTCCGGATCGCCTTCACTGCGCGATCGACGTCGCCTGACCGCCGTCACTCGGCCACTCCTTGCCCTCCTCTTATTGGGTATCCTTTTCGGTTTCCTCACACCGCTTAGTTTCGCCATCGACCGCCTGGACGCCACAGGTCAGGCCTCCCATGCCGCACTTGTCATTGCTGCTCGCACCCCGAGCCTGCATGGGGCGCGCAACGCGATCCAGAATAGCCATCTTCGCTCCCTCATCCAGCAGATGCATTTCAATCAAACCGCGCTTTCCTTTGACCAGGGTGTGACTGTTGGACCCGGTCCCGGCAATCTCGAAATTCAATTTGCAGCCCCCGCATCCGGCACCTCCGACCTGCTCCGCTACCGCCTCCTCGGCGTCGATACCGAGTGGAAAGAAGCTGGAAAAGACCGCGCCGTCCTCTATAACCAGCTCGCGCCCGGCCACTATGAGTTCGATCTCGAACAGGCCGAGAGCTCCGGGACGAGAGATACCCAGATCGAAAGCATCCCCATCATCGTGATATCGCCCTACTGGCAAACAGGATGGTTTCGAGCTCTGTGCATCATCTTCCTGCTCTTCCTGATCCTGGCCCTCCACAAAGTGCGTGTCGATTACCTTCTGCAACGGACCCTGAAACTGCAGGAGACAGTCACCCAGACAAAAGCCGAACTCACCCTCGCTGCCAAAATTGCCGGCGACGCGCAGGAGGCTCTGAAAGAACAGGCTCTCAAAGACGGCCTTACCGGCCTGTGGAATCGAAAAGCGATTTTCGCCATGCTCGAGAGGGAAGTATGCCGCGCCCAGCGCGATAAATTTCCCATCACCCTGCTGATGCTCGACATGGATCATTTCAAGAACATCAACGACACCCATGGCCATCTCACCGGCGATGAGGTGCTCCGCGAAGCGGCCGGCCGTCTCATCGAAGTCATGCGCCCCTACGATTTCGCCGGGCGCTACGGTGGCGAAGAATTCCTCGTGGTTCTGCCCAGTTGCTCGCCGCACAACGGGCTGTTGCGTGCCGAAGATTTCCGCCGGTCCGTCGCGGAACGGCCCGTGCCAACCGCTCACGGCCCGCTCGCGGTCACCTGCAGCGTGGGCGTTGCCGCGTATGACGGCAAAATGCCGCTCGAAGATCTCATTCACGAGGCCGACAAGGCCCTGTATAACGCCAAGCGACAGGGCCGCAATTGCGTCTGCGCAGCCAACCAGCCTGGTCCAAGACTCACGCGTCTCGTCTCCTCCTGAGCGAGTCCCACCGGTGCGTCGTTCAACGCTGGAGAGTCGCCTCCAGCGGTAACCGCCACAGCAACCCGCGCCGGTAGTCCGTCAGCCAGATCGAATCAAATCCAATCCGCAGCGAATCGCCCCCCCTGTCCAACCCATTGCCGCGTCACTCGGTTCGTCTTTCCGTCCACCATCGTGAGAGGCACGTCGAACGTCGTCGCCCACACAGCGCCCGCCCCATAGCCAAGATCTCCCCCAGCTCCAGGAATTCCCAGCGCTATCGTCGCTGTCACCTTCCGGCTCTTCTCATCTACGCGCGTCACAGATCCATCCCCTTGGTTCAGCGTCCACACCGCGCCGCCGCCTGCCGCAAGAAATCGCGGCCTGGGCCCCACCGGGATCGACGCCACCACCACTCCGCTCTCCGCATCCACCGCCGTTAGCACGTTGCTCTCAACTCCGGTAATCCAGATCCTTCCCCCGCTGGCCACCGGGTTATACGATCCCGCCGGAACCGCAATCGTCTGGCGCACCGTATTCGTCGCGGGATTGATGCGGCTCAGCGTCGTCCCCGCTTTGTCCTTCACCAGCCACACGCTGTCCCGGCTCGCAGCGATCCCTCCCTCCGGTCCGCCGGGCGTAATCGGCAGCACCGCCGCGATCCGGTTCGTCTGCACATCAACCCGCGCCAGCGTCCCTTTGTCACCGCAGACCGGAACCCATACGCTGCCGAATCCATAGGCAAGACCAGAACACGCTTCGCCCGAGAGCCGGATCTTCGCGACCACCCTATTGGTGGCCGGATCGATGCGCTGCAGTGAATACGGTTTCGTACCCACGACCCAAGCAGCGTCGTCCGTCACCATCACCCAGTCCGCTGTCTCTCCAATGGTGAAAGTCGCAACGGGCTTCAACCTCGCGAACGGCACCTGAACCCCGGCCACCCCGGGCTTGGGCTGTGCAGCGGTCTGTTGAGCCGTGGCCGCCGCGGCCAAACCAATAATCACAACTCCCGCCAAGGCGATCCGCGTCGCGAAATCTCTCCGCAAGGCCAGCGGCCGGCCCACTTATCTGCGCACCGAAGCAACGGCCGCGACTTCGTGGCACAAGGACGCCTCTGAATCACGTTTCTCAGCGGTAAAGCTCTTCGGCTCGCCCTCCAGAGCAGCCTTCGCCGCCCCCATCTCGTGCAGCAGCTTCGTCAGTCGCGCGAAGGCCTGGTCTCGCGCCGTCTTGTTCGCTGCATTCGTGTTGCCGGGGTCCTCGCCCGCACGCATGAACCCATGTCCCGCCCCGTCATACGTCACCGGATCGTAGACCTTGCCCGCCGCTTTCATCGCGTCCGTCGTCGCCGGAATCGTCGCGCCGATGCGCGCATCGTTGCCCGCATAAAATCCGTAGACCGGCGCAACAATCGGGGTCACATCCGCTGGCGCCGTCCCATAGAAAACAAACGCCGCGCTCAGATCAATGCGGTGCGCGGCAAACGCAAACGATTTCCCTCCGCCCCAGCAGAAACCAGCCACAGCCAGCTTGCCGTTACTCGCAGGCAGCTTCTTCCCGTAATCGGCCGCCGCGTCGAGATCGGCCAGCACCCCCGCAGGGTCCAGTGCCGAGACAGCCTTCACCCGCTCGTCCTGTCCCGCGTACGCATCCGAACCGCCCCCGTTCGGCCCGTACCCGCTCAGCAGGTCGGGCGCGATCACGATAAATCCCTCCCCAGCCAGTTCATCCGCCATCTCTTTGGCCCAGTCGCTCAGCCCAAAAATTTCGTGGATCATCACCACCACCGGAGCCTTCTCCTTCACCTCCGGGTAAACCACCAGCGCCTGCACCGTGCGGGCGTCATGCTTTAACGCGACATATTCGCGATGCCGCGGCGAAGCTTCCAGACGCGTCTTCGCCCAATCCTGGGCGTATCCGGCAACAGGCAGCAAGGCCAGAGACAAAAGGGCGAGCAAGAGGGAAGTGCGGGCGGAGACAAGTCTGATCTTCATGCGGACCGCAGAATATCGGGAAACAGAGCGCTGCGCCAGCGGCGGAGCAAACGCCCGCACGCCTTCAGATCCCCTTCACCTCGCCGCCGTCCATCCGCACCGATGTCCCCGTCATCCACTTCGCAGCCGGCGAAACCATAAACCCCAGCAACTCGGCGATCTCTTCAGGTGTGCCGTACCGGCTGATGCCCGCTTCTTCCGGAAATCTCTTCGTTGCCTCTTCCACGCTCATGCTGTGCGCGGGCGCCCACTTCTCCAGAAACGACCGCCGCCGCCCCGTCATCACCGCGCCCGGCACAATGCTGTTCACCTGCACTCCGTCCTGGATCCCTTGCTCGGCAAATGCTTTTGCCAGCGCGATAATCGCCGCATTCGTCGCTGCCACCGCCGCGAACGCCGGCTTCGGATCGAGCGCGGCGCTGCCCGACATAAACACCACCGAGCCTTTGGATTGCTGCAGCGCATCCCACGCCCATATCGTCAGCCGGCGAGCTCCGTGGAGCTTCAGCTCCATTCCCGCCTTCCACTGCTCATCCGTCATTTCGAACAGATCGATCTGCGGCACCGCGCCGGCAATATTCAACAGCGCATCGATCCGTCCAAAATGCTCGAGTGTCGTCCGAACAAGCTTCTCTGAAGCCTCAACCTCGCTCAGATCGAGCGCCACACTCAGCGGTTCCGCTCCGTTCTCTCGCACCGCGGCCGCCACTTCCTCCAGCGCCGTCGCATTCCGGGCAACCAGCACGACGGCCGAAAAGTCCCGAGCCAGCCTGATCGCCGTGGACCGGCCAATTCCCTGGCTCGCCCCAGTCACAATCGCAACAGAATCCTTCATCACGCCCTCCGCATGGCTGTTCGACGACGAGGCCCACAGTTGCTGACCCCGATCCAACAGCTCAGCTAATCGCAGCTCCGGCCGCTTCCAGAATGATGTCCGCCACCTTGTCCGGCGCGGTCAGCAGGGGAGTGTGGTCCACCGCAAACGATCGCACCGTCGCCTTCATCCGCTCCGCCATAAATCGCTGCGTTTTCGGATTGATCATGCGGTCCTCCTCCGCCAGCAGATACCACGTCGGCGTCGCCTTCCACGCCGGTGCCGGAGCCGGCTCCTGAATGCACTTCACCGCAATCGGCCGCTGCACTGCCCGCGACAAGGCAATCTGCGCTGCGCTCGCATTTTGTGCAAAGGCATCGCCGAACCCGGCGTCGGGCATCCAGATCCACCCGTCTGCATCCGGAGCAAGTTGCGGAGCCTGCGGATGCAGCTCATCCCGGTAGAACACCTGTGCCACGGTTTCTCCTTCATCCGGCGCCAGCGCCGCAACATAAACCAGAGCCTTCACCCGTTCGTCGTTCGCTGTCCCGATCACCGCACCCGCGTAGGCGTGCCCCGCCACAATCACGGGCCCGTCGGTTCGTGCGATCGTTCGCCGCAAGGCCTCCCCGTCATCACGCAGAGACGTCAGCGGAATCGGCGCGGCAACCACCTTCAGTCCGCGCTCCTGCAACAATCGAATGACGGCTTCCCAGCTCGAACCATCGGCCCACGCGCCGTGAACCACCACAACCGTGGCGCCTTCCAGAACACTCATCGCAATCCTTCCTCGGGATCCAAATACAGTTCGAACTCAACCCCCCGACTCAGGCGAAGACCGCAATCATCCGCTCCGCAATGAAGTCGCACGAATCCTCCAGCGCGAAATGCCCCGTGTCCAGCAAGTGAAGCTCTGCCTTGGGAATATCGCGCAGATATGCCTGCGCCCCCTCCACCGTGAAGAATGGATCGTTCTTCCCCCACACAATCAGAGTCTTCGGCTGCCGGCTCCTGAAGAATGCCTGCCACTCGTCATAGTGCGTCAGATTCGATTGATAGTTGTGCAGCAGATTCAGCTGAATCGCATCGTTCCCGGGCCGATCGAGAAAAAACTGATCCAGCGTGGAAGCATCGGGACTAATGCGCGCAATGTCCTTCACCCCGTGCGTGTACTGGAAAATCGTCGTCTCTTTCGTCAGCAGGGCGCGCACCGGCTTTTCCGTCTCGGCGGTGCGATGCGCCCAGAACGGTTTCATCGCGTCGAACCCGGATCCAATCCCCTCCGCATACGCATTGCCGTTCTGCACCACAATGCCGCTGATCGCGTCCGGATGCCGCGCTGCGATGCGATACCCCACCGGCGCTCCGTAGTCCTGCACGTAAATGCTGAAGGTCTTCAGCCCCAGAACCCCAAACAGCAGTTCCTCGATCGAGGTCGCCAGATTGTCAAACGTGTATTCGAACTTCGCCGTGTCCGGTGCGTCGCTGTAGCCAAAGCCAGGATAATCCGGAGCGATCACATGAAATTTCTCCGCCAGTTGCGGAATCAGATCGCGGAACATGTGCGAGGAGCTGGGAAATCCATGAAGCAGAACCATCGTTGGTGAATTCTTCGCGCCTGCCTCGCGGTAGAAGACCTGGTTGCCGCGTACGGTTGCATGTTGAAACGTCGTCATAGGGGATGTTCCTTTCGAGGAGGAGCGAACCGCTGCGCGGTTGCCCTTCAATCATTGGGATAACACAACACCGATAAACGATGCAAGAAAGGTGTCCGTCTGTTTTGCTGAAAATTCATATACTGGGGTGCATGCGCACCTCGGGTCAGGAAGCGAACGAGTGGATCGACGGATTTCTGTTCATCGGGAATCGCCCCATCCTCGACTTCCTGAATACCAAACCTGTCCTCGCCGACGGCCCCAAAGAACTTCTTCCGGATGTTCATGCCCTGGAACGATGGCTCATTGCCTCCGGAATCGCTTCCTCTCCCCAAAATAAATCTCTGTTGCGAAGCTGGCGGAACGCCCCCGCATTCGCGGCGTTCCTCGCCGACCTGATCTCCTTCAGAGAACGGCTGCGCCATGCCGTGGCGCGGATCGAAAGCGGCTCGCTGCCCTCCGACTCCTTCCTGGCCGAAGTCAACAACCTGCTGCTGCAATATCCCGGTCGCACCGCGCTCCACCGGCGAAACGGAAAGCTCGAGCGATTCGCCATCTTCGAGCCCCGCACCCCATCCGACTTCTGGCTCCCCATCGCTCACGCCGCAGCCGATCTTCTTTCCGCCGCCGACACCTCTCGCCTTCGCAAGTGCGAATCCTGCGTTCTCCATTTCTTCGACACCAGCAAAAAAGGCTCGCGCCGCTGGTGCAGCATGAATATCTGCGGCAACAAATTCAAAGTCGCTGCCTATCAGAGACGGAAACGAAACCAGTAACGTGAAAATTGCAAACACGCTTTCCCCTTGACCATCCCCGCCCCAACGCGAGAAGCTTCTAGCCAATGTTCCTCAAGCAGTACTATCTCGGCTGCCTCGCGCACGCCTCCTATCTCCTTGCCGACGAAACCTCTGGCTCCGCCATCGTCGTCGATCCCCAGCGCGACATCGAGCAGTATCTCGCCGACGCGGACGCGAACCACTTCACCATCCGCCACATCTTCCTCTCCCACTTCCATGCCGACTTCGTCGCTGGCCACCTCGAGCTCCGCGACCGCTGCGGAGCCACTATCCACCTCGGTTCCCAGGCCAAAGCGCAGTATGCGTTCACTCCCATGGCCGATGGCGACTCCCTCGACTTTCCCGGCCTCCGTCTCCAGGTCCTCGAAACCCCCGGCCACACCATCGAGTCCATCTCCATCCTTGTCTTCGATCTCGCCCGCGACCCAGCCCACCCGCATGCGCTTCTCACCGGCGACACCCTCTTCATCGGCGATGTCGGCCGCCCCGATCTCCGCGCCTCTTTAGGCTGGACCGCCGCCGAGCTCGGTGCCCACCTCTACGACTCGCTCCACAACAAGATCCTTCCGCTCCCCGACGCCACCCTCATCTATCCTGCTCATGGCGCCGGCTCCCTCTGCGGCAAAAGCCTCTCCAAAGAAACCGTCTCCACCCTCGGCGAGCAGCGCCGCTTCAACTACGCGCTCCAGCCCATGACCCGCGAGCAGTTCATCGCCCTCGTCACTGCCGATCAGCCCGACGCGCCCGCCTACTTCACCTGGGACGCCATCCTCAACACGCGCGAGCGCACCACCCTCGACTCCAACCTCGAGCAGGCGCTCCGCCCCATCTCCCTCGACGACTTCCTCGTCCTCGCCCGCGACGGCGCGCAAATCCTCGACGTCCGTCATCCCGATGAGTTCGCCTCCGGGCACCTGGCCGGCGCTATCAACATCGGACTCGATGGCCAGTACGCCACCTGGGCCGGTACCATCCTCCATCCCGACCTTCCCATCCTCCTCATCGCCGGTCCCGGGCGCGAGCACGAGGCTGCTCTCCGTCTCGGCCGCATCGGCTTCGACCGCGTTAGCGGCTTTCTCCGCGACGGCATGGAATCCCTCGCCGGCCACCCAGACCTCGTTGCCGTCACCCACCGTGCCAGCGCCCCTGCAATCGCCGTCGAGCTTGCTACCGCCTCGCCCCCCCTCCTCATCGACGTCCGCTCTCCGCGCGAGTGGGCCACCCGTCACATCGATGGCAGCCTCAACCTGCCCCTCACCCGCCTCCGCGACCACATCGCAGAAATCCCCCGCGACCGCGCCATCGCTGTGCACTGCGCCGGTGGCTACCGTTCCTCCATCGCCGCCAGCCTCCTCGCGCAGCAGGGAATTGGCGACCTCGTCGAAGTCGCCGGTGGCCTCGCTGCATGGGACGCAGCTCAACTCCCCGTCACCGTCGAAACGTCACCCGAGGCCACAACCCATGTCTGACACCGCCGCAGCCCCCGCGCCCCCCACTCCCACCCTCTCCATCGACGTGGAACCTTGCCCCAGTCCCAGCGAAGTCACCATCCGCTGTCACGGCAGGCTCGTCGCCGGCGTCACCGACGTGCTCGTCCTTCCCGTTCGCGCGCTCATTCCCAAATCCAAACGCATCGTCCTCGACCTCTCCGACCTCAAACATACCGATAGCTCCGGCCTCGGCGCCCTCGTCCGTCTCTACGTCTCCGCCAAATCCGCTGGATGCAGCCTCGAGCTCATGCACCTCAGCAAACAGGTCCGCCATCTCCTTGGCCTCACCAACATGTTCGACGTCTTCGTCGTCATCGGTGAAAATCGTGTCAAGTTCATGTAACAAGGTTGCGCCCTTCCCTTGACAAGCGGGCCCGTGCGCGCCCACCATACCCCCACTTCTCCAGGAGCCACTTCTCAGCCGCGGGATTTCTCCCGCCCGCACGCTCCTGCGTAATATCGGGCCCCAGTTCCCCCAACCGCACCACCGGGTGCCATCCGCCCGGACTGCTCTTACCCGCCAACCGCGCATCCGCTCCCGTCGAACTCTGCGCCGCTTTTTCCCCGAGGCCGGTTCTGCCGTCGTCGCCCGCGCGTTCCTCAGCCCAGGAGGGCTCACCCACATGCAAGTCCGCACGTTCCTCGCACCAGCACTTTCCAGCCTCTTCCTCGCATCCGCCGCCATCGCCGCCGCTCAGGATTCTGGCCCAACCCCTCCGCCTAAAATCCTCGTCATCCAGCGCGAGTACCTCAAGCCCGGCAAAGCCGGCGCTATCCACGTCAAATCCGAAGCCAACTTCATCAAGGCCCAAAACGACGCGAAATGGCCCACCCACTACATCGCCCTCGACTCCATGTCCGGCCCCTCCCGCGCCCTCTACATGTTTGGCTACGACTCCTTCGCCGACTACGGCAAAGACCAGGAAGCTCAGGCCAAAAATGCTGACTTCTCCGCTGCCATCGACGCCGCCTCCCTCGCCGACGGCGAGCTCCTCGAGCGCTACGAGACCCTGGTCTGGCTCTACCACCCCGAGATGAGCCTCCACGCTTCCGTCGACCTGCCCCACCAGCGCTATTGGGAGTTCACGATGTTCCACATCAAGCCCGGCCACGATAAAGACTGGGCCGACCTCACCAAACTCTACGTCGACGGCTTCGCCAAAACCGACCAGCACTGGGCTGCCTTTGAAAGCCAGTATGGCGAGAACAATGGCGGTGTCTGGAGCATCATCAACCCCATGCGCTCGCTCGCCGCAGTCGATAAAGGCATGACCAATGACGCCGCTTTTGCCGCAGTCCTTGGCCCGGCCGGCATGAAGCGCGTCGCCGAACTCACTGCCGCCTGCGTCGACTCCGTCCAGGTCAACCTCTTCGTCGTCAATCCAAAGGAGAGCTACGCCGACGCCAGCTGGGCCACCACCGCCCCCGAGGTTTACGCCCAGCCATAACGCTCAACCATGCTGCCCCACGTCTCGATTCTGAGACGTGGGCCAACTCCACTTCGGCCCCTGCTGGCTATTGGCGACTCCCTGTCTTTCCAAACGGCTCGCTTTTGCTGAACGCTGAGCACTGAACGCTGAGCACTGAACGCTGAGCACCGAGCACTGAACGCTGAACACGAACGCTGACCACTGAATGCTGAGCACGGAACACTGACCGCCGAACGCTGACTCCCGACTCCCGCCTTCCAGGTAACCACCCCAATTGATTCCCAAGGAATCCCCTGAATGACACTCTCAGGGGATTCCGACCTGTTTCTCCCCAGGCCTAGGCTTTCCCGCAGTCATGATCTACACAGCAGGGCAGCAAGTCCGCATCATGCACAGCGGAGCCACCGGCAGAGTCTTCCTCAAACTCCCTCTCCGCGACGTCTACCTCGTCCAGTTCCCAGGTTTTCCCGTCGTCGAAAAAATCTACAACGGCTGCGACCTCGAACCCGCCACCAGCGCCGGTCCGCCCCCCGAAGCCGAAAGAACCCACCACCACCATGCATGAAACAACGCTCTCATCCTGAGCGAAGCATCCGCATGGTTGCGCCTCATTGGGCGCAGCAAACCATGCAGAAGCGAGTCGAAGGGACCCGCTTTTCCTCCCCGCTCGGCCCACTCCTGTTGTCCGGTATTTTCCGAGCACCAGGATCGGCCACAACAAACGAATCCCTCCCACCACCCCCGCTGCAGATCGCATCCAAAAAACAAAGAGGGAGGCCGCAGCCTCCCTCTTCCCCCAACCGCAACCTCGCATCAGGCTGCTTTGGCTTCCACGTTGATGCTCTCCGCAATCGAAGTCAGCTTTTCGTCCGCCGCCTTCTCCTCCTTCAGCGTCGCTTCCAGCAGCTGTACGATTTTGTTCTCGCCCAGCAGGTTGGCAAACGTCCGCGCCGAGCCGTACGCCGAGATCTCGTAGTGCTCCACGCGTTGCGCATCGGCAATCAGCCCCGCATCGAGCACCGCCGGCTCGCCGCCTTCCTTGATCCGTTCATCCGCCTCGGTGATCAAACCCTTCATCCCTTCGCACGTCTTGCCCTTCGGGCTCTCGTCCAGCTGCTCGAAGATCTGCTCAAGGCGCGCAACATGACCTTCGGTTTCCTTCAGATGACTTTCAATGGCCTTCTTCAGCTTCGGGTCCGATGCGTTCTTGGCGACCTTTGGCAGCGCTTTCGTCAGCTGCGTCTCCGCCGAGTACAGGTCCTTCAGCTCTTCAACCAACAGCTCTCGCAGATTCTCATTCTTCATGGTGGTTCTCCTTGGGGTCTCAAACAATGGCCGGCCCCGCGCAAAAGAATGGCGGCCTGGAAAACGGCGCCATTGGCCGGCTCTTCTCACTCTGATGCCATCGTTTACCAGAGAGTTACCGCAGCGTCCCCGCTTCCTTCAGCGGCACGCGCACCACCACGGCGCCGTTGCTCTGCACCATCAGTTGGGAAAAAGAAGATCTGCTTCCGGGCATCCCGAACCCCGCATACTTCGCGTTCAGTGCAACCACCTCGCCGCTCGGACGCGACCTCGGATCCGGCGGCACCGTGAAGCTTACCCGCACATCCGGCTGCCCGTCTCCGTCCAGGTCAATTGCCTCCAACACGCGCCGAGGCAGCGCCGCTACAGGTCTAAACGTAATCTGCACAAAGGGATCCATCTGCTGCAGAGCCCGCGGCCACACGGGCTGGTATACCACCGTCTGGTACGCGCCATGAGTCACCGCTGCGGCGATCGCGCCGCCCGTATACGACGCATCGACGTGCAGGCCCGCATGCGCAACCGCCTTGCTGAAGGTCCCCATCAGCACAAAGGGTACGCACACCGCAATGGCCAGCGTCACGGCCGCGCCAACATACGCCAGAACCGTCTTTACCTGTGCACGCATGCGCTCTCCCTTACCGCAACGGCAGAAAGCCGATCACGGTTGCGATGGATGACGCCAAAATGCTGCCGCCGAACAGGGTCGCCATCGCCCAGGCCCCATACAGAAAAAGTAGCCGCGCCCGCTCCGGCTTCAGCGCAACCTTCGTGCCTTTCAAATGCCAGACAGCTGCGCCTTTTTTGCAGCTGTCCACGCAGGCGCCGCATTTCATACAGTTCAGCAGCGTTCCGCCCTCGCGAATCGACTCCACGGAGAGAGCCATCGTCGGGCATGCCGTCTGGCACAGCGTGCAGTCCACGCACTTGTCACGATCGAAGCGAATCTCGAAGAGGTTGATCCTGTTGAACAGCGACTGGAACGCCCCAAACGGACAGAAATACGCGCACTGCGTTCGCTTCTTCGTCAGAAACGGCAGCACGATCACCAACGCCGCGAACAGCGCGATGAAAATGCCCATCTGGATCGCAGTCTCCACTGAATGCACGGCCGGATATTCCGTAACTGCCTTGAAAGGGCACAGCCACATGCAATAAACGGGCTCAAACAGCGCCGCCGACAGCACTACAACAAACAGCAGAATTGCCCACGGCACCAAACGCAGTCGTGCATCCAGCTTACGAATCTTCGCGTGCTTCGAAGCAGCGGCAAAACCCTCTTCGATTCCGCCAAAGAAGCAGCCATAGCTGCACCACGCCTTGCCCAGCACCAGCGTCATCGCCAGCCACAGGCCAATCATCACTGCGATCGAATGAGGATTACTCGCCGTCGGCAGAATCGATCCTGGAAAGATCAACGTCCGTGCCAGCGCCGCCGGAATGATCAGCAGCGGAATCACCATGTAGCAAAACGGAGTGTCACCGGAAACCATGCGCTCGATCGGAATGCTCATACTCCCGCGCACCGCGACCAGGCTGGCGATGAACCCGACCGGGAACAGGAACCCCAGCGCTACGAAGAAATACCGCCGCCACCGGTAGGTCTTCCCGGTCCGCATCATCAGGAAGAACAACGTCGTCATGAACACAATCACCGCAGAGGCGCCAAGGTGATGGTTGCGTCCCGGCGCCCTGAACGTCGGTGCGAACATCAACAACGCCCACATCGCCACAGGCACCGTGAGCAGAATGGATCGCCCCACACTGCGAAACGCCGGCGGTCGAGTCCGCGCCGCACTGCTAGCCATAAATAGCCTTCTCAATCAGCAGGGAGGCTCCCGTAAAGCCGTACCAGCAGGCCAGCAACGCTGCGGCCATGCGGGCTACGGTAATGAACGAGGAGGTGCGGCGAACGACTCCCAGAGAGACGAACGGCATGAACCACACCGCTGTTCCCGCAAAGAAAATTGCGAAG
Organism: Acidobacteriaceae bacterium; assembly: GCA_036272255.1. Classification (GTDB taxonomy): domain Bacteria; phylum Acidobacteriota; class Terriglobia; order Terriglobales; family Acidobacteriaceae; genus Palsa-343. The sequence continues at coordinate 15,950 of DATAZC010000002.1, forward strand.
AACAGCAGCGCCTGCGCCAGACTCGGCAAACCAGCCGCCTGTACACCAGCGACAAGAAACGGCGGGCACAGATTAATGCCGGTCAGGAAGCCCAGGACCAGCGCTCCCGTCGCTCGCGGACGGGCTGCATCAACACTCGCTCCGCCGATCTGTACAAGTTCCTGGCGCGGCCGAGCAATGGAACAACGAGCACGGGGCCATCCTGCCGCATAAATCAACAGGCCCGCGGCCAGCAGCACCTGAACTCCACCGAACAGCCAGGACCGTCCGCTCCACGACCGCGAAAGAGCGATTCCTGCAAACCAGATCGCCGCCGCGAAGACCAGATAACCCACCAGCCGCGCAGCCAGAAACAACGACATCTGCCGAGCGTGCCCGCGGACTCCCCGCGGCTGCACCAGCATCCATGGCAACACCACCGGTCCGCACGAAGCCAGGCATACCGGCCCCGTAGCCAATCCCAGCACCAGCGCTTCCACGGCGCTCGTCGATAAGGGAAGGACCGCCATTGCGGCGGATCGTACAGCGAACCCACAGCCCCTGGCGGTGACCGCTGTCACGGGATTGCGGACCGCGCCCCTGGGGCCTTTTCCCCACTCAATCGTCTGTTATGATGGCGCGTTTCCAGGGGAAAGGCCCACTGCCATGCGGAGTGCTCTGCCCACTCTGTTTCTCATCCTGTTTCTGCCTGCCGCTCGAACGCAGGTCATCGCCAATCGTCCGTTCAATACAGCCATCAGCCGCGCTCGCGCTCTCGAAGCTGGAGCCCTCGCCACCGACCTGCCCCACCACATCCATTACGATCTCAAGCTCTACAGCCACAAAGGCAAGCTCACTACCGGTACCTGGGACATCTGGCGCGACCCGCTGCACTATGTCCGCACCGAAATCGTAGCCGGGAACTTCCACTACATCCACATCGAAGACCTCACCCGCACCATCCAGTGGCGGCACTTCAACAGCCTCATGCCGCTCAAGGTTTACGACCTCCGCCAAAATTATGTCGAGCCGGCCTACGCCGTAGCCCTCTTCAGTCCCCCCGCCCCTGACCACAACGTTCGCTTCCAGCAGGTCGAAGGCTCACCCTTCGATTGCACCGATGAAATCGTCCATGTCCGCGTCTGCTTCGATCCGCTCGCGCATGTGCTGGCCTTCGCGCAGATGTTCAACCAGACCGTCACCTGGGAAGACTGGCAGCCCCTCGGGTCCCATAGCATCCCCAAACGCTTTCGCATTTACGATGCTGGCCGCGTCATGGTCGAGGCCGCAGGGCACGCCGAGATCGTGAAGACATTTCCCCCCGATCTGTTCGTGATTCCCCCCGGCCAGCCCGACATGGGCGAGCCAGAAGAAGATGGTTCGACTCCCCACAAAGTCATCGGCAGGAAATCCGTGCACCTCGAACCGCTCTACGGCAACGTCCTCGCCCAGGTGCAGGTGGACGCCGAAGGCAAGGTAAAGAAAGTCAACCTTGTGGATGCCGATGACGACGACATCATTGGCGACTCAAAGCAGTACCTCAAGCACCTGACTTTTGCTCCGCAGCTCAAAGACGGCGTCCCAACACCCTTCGATCAATACATCTATCTCCGCTACTCCATGTTCGCGCCGTAGCGTCGAGCCCCGTCACCGCCGCGTTTCTTCCACGCGCAGCGTATCGTCTTTGCTCAGATAGCCTTTGCGCCGGAACCAATCCTCGATCGCTGCACGCAGCCGGTCCACGGGAATCCTCGTGCCCACTTCGAGCACTCCATCCGCGACCGGTAGCGTGTCATCGAAAATAGCGTCGTTCGTGAAATTGCGCATCGCAAAATTGTCGATCCACGCAATCGGGCAGGGCATTGCCTCGCCGCCCGCTGTGATCCGATCGATGCGCAGCTTGCGAATCCACATAGAAGCTTTCCACCAAAGTTCCTGCTCGAACTGAAAATCAATACCCGCGCTGATGCAGCACGAACACCACAATCGACGCCAGCAGGCAATAAATCCCGAAGTAGTACCACCGCCCGCGCTCCAGCCAAGCGCTCAGCCACTTCAGCGCCAGCAGCCCTGCCAGGAACGAAAACACCATCCCCACCAGGCTCGGAAACGCCGCCGCCCCAAACCCCTCGTGGCTCGCCTGATGCAGCCGAAGCGCCTCGCGTCCCACCACCGCCGGCGTCAGGATCACCGCCAGCGCAAAACTAAATGCCTCAACCCGTGCCTTCCGGATCCGCTGCAGCATTCCCACTGAAATCGTGGCGCCCGACCGCGAAAATCCACGGAAGGGAAGACACAGCCCCTGCACCATGCCGATCACCGCGGCCTGCCCGGTGCTCATCGCATCCTCGCCCACGTTATTCGGATCGCGCCCTTCGCCCGCGAGCCCTGCGATCAGGATCAGAACGCCCGCTGCCGCCAGCGCGGGCGCCACAATCTCCAGGTGACTGAACAGGTCTTCAATCTGCGCATGCGGCACGCCTTTGAAATAGGTATGTTCGAGGACCTTGATAATCGCCTCGCCCACAATCCCCGTCAGCGCCGTCGCTACCATCGCCAGCCACGCAAACTGCCCAAACTCCCGCCCGCTCGAGAAAAACGTCCGCCGCCACTCTTTCCAGAAATAGACAATCACCGCGAACATCGTCCCGGTGTGCAGCATCACCAGCAACAGCGTCATCGCCGGCGAGGAGGGATCCAGCCCCATCAGCTTCTCGGCAACCACCACATGAGCGGAACTGGATACCGGCAGCAGCTCCGCCAAACCCTGAATAACGGCGAGCACAATCACCTTCAAAAGAGACATGCTCCGATTCTAACGAGGCCTCACGGTATTTTCGTCATTTGAATCGTCGATCACCCCGCCAGTATCATGACCGTAAAGGTCACGTGTTTTTAACGTTGAGACAGCCGGCCTCTCGTTCCGGCCTCTCCCGAAGGACAGCGTAGTCCTTCGGCAAATGCTTTCGGGTCCAATCAACAGGGAGATAGCGATGCGAATTGGAGTGTTAACGGGCGGCGGAGACTGCCCCGGTCTGAATGCCGTCATTCACGCGGTCGTCAAAAAAGGCATCACCCACTACGGCGATGAGTTCGTCGGCTTCCTCGAAGGCTGGCGCGGCGTCCTCGATAACAACACCATCCCGCTCACCCTCGACAAGGTCGACGGCATCCTTATCGAGGGCGGAACCATTCTCCGCACCTCGCGCACCAACGTCCGCAAAATTGAAGGCGGCATCGAGAAGTGCGTCCAGGTCCTCAAGGCCAATAAGCTCGACGCCCTCATCGCCATCGGTGGAGACGACACGCAGTCCGTCACCAACGCCCTCATCCAGGCCGGCGTTCCCGGCGTCGGCGTTCCCAAGACCATCGACAACGACCTCAATGGCACCGACGTCTGCTTCGGCTTCGATACCGCCGTCATGATCGCCACCGAGGCCATCGACCGCCTCCACACCACCGCCGAGTCCCACAACCGCGTCATCGTCTGCGAAGTCATGGGCCGCGATGCCGGCTGGATCGCCCTCACCGCCGGCGTCGCCGGCGGAGCCCACGCCGTCCTCGTTCCCGAAAAGCCCATCGACCTCGACCACGTCTGCGCCATCCTGAAGTACAACCACGACCATGGCAAGAAATACGGCATCGTCGTCGTCGCAGAAGGCGCCAAATTGCCTGATTCCGGTGCCCAGGCCGTCAAAGGCGACAAAGTCGACTCCTTCGGCCACGCCCGCCTCAGCGGCATCGCCGAACATCTCGCCGAAGAGATCGAGAAGAAGAGTGGCTATGAAACCCGCTCCGTCAACCTCGGCCATACCCAGCGCGGCGGCACACCCACCGCCTACGACCGGATGCTCGCCACCCGCTATGGCCTGGCCGCCATCGACCTCGTCCATCAGGGCAAGTTCGGCCGCCTGGTCGTCCTGCACGGCACCAGGATCGAGGACATTCCGCTCGCGGAAGCCATCTCGAAAAATCGTACCGTCGACGACAGCTTCCTCTCCATCCTCACGTCTCTGGAGCCAAAACTTTAAACCCAATACCCCATCTCGCTCTTAATCCAGTAGTTGAGCGGGATGGGGTTGGCATTCAAATACCCCGCTAATTCGGGATTTCTTTCGCCCTCCGGACTGTGGTACAAAGAGCGTGCCTCACTGCTCTGGAGGATTCCGTGAAAGCCTCGCTCGCTCAACCCGAAGTCCGCGAAGTTATGGACATCCGCCAGGCCGCCCACTATATGGGCATCAGCGCCGACAGTCTCTACCGCTACGCCGCTACAGGTTTCATCCCCGCCTTCCGCCTCGGCAATCGCTGGCGCTTTCGCAAATCCCGTCTCGATGAGTGGATGGATCGCCGCTCCGGCGTCGAAGAAGTTCCCGAACCGAAGCTCAGCCCGAAACTGGCTCCCAAATTGATCCGCTCCCAGAAAAAACCCGTCCGCTCGACCCGAGTCGTGGGCCGCTCCGTCCGAACCGGCTCCTAAGCAGCATCGACTCCATCAATACGTTCCTGGAGTTCTGAATCAAATAAGATCTGTCATCCTGAGCAAAGCCTCCGCATCGTTGCGCCGCTTTTTGGCGCAACAATCAATGCAAACGCGAGTCGAATGGACCTGCATTTTCTGCTCTGGTACTCGCAGAAGCTGTATCTCGCAGAACAGCGTTTTTGTATCAGGGTATGACTTCAGTCGTGCCGCAAACGACCCAGAGGAGAACCGGGCTTCAGCCCCTGCGCTCCGTAACCAGGGCCCGACTTCACTCGGACGCTGAGTGTCAGATCAACCCCAACCTGGCCGATCCAACAACCCTGCCATCTGAAGAACAACACCCGCCCTCATACGTCCACAGCCTTCCGCCGCGCTTTTCTCGGCTTTCCGTTCTCCGACAGCGGCGCCGGCGCGCCCGCCAATTCCAGATCCTGCGCAGACTGTGCCATCGTCAGGTGCCGCTCCATCACCGCCCGCGCTTCCGCGGCATTCCTGGACCGGATCGCCCGATAAATTTCCCGATGCAGGTCGGCGGACTCTTTCAGATCTCGCGATCGCTCTGCCGTTTTTCTGCGCTCGTCATACAGCGCCGAAGTGATCGTCTCCATCAGGGCTGCCAGAATCGGATTCCCCGAAGCCTGCGCAATCACCCGATGAAACCGCACATCGTGGATCAGATACTCCATCGGATTGCCCACCGTCGCATACATCTCGGCGACTTCCTCTGAAAGGGAAGCGAAGTGCTGCTCGCGTCCGCGCTCCGCCGCCAGCGCCGCCAGTTCACTCTCCAGAATCCGCCTCGCTTCGAACATCTGCCACGACTGGAACCCATGCAGCGCACCCAGCAAACTCAGCGACGACTTGCCCAGCTCCGGCGGCCCGTCTGCGACAAACGTTCCCACCCCGTGCCGCACATCCATCACGCCCATCGCCGCCAGGTAGCCGATCCCCGTCCGCAGGCTCGCCCGGCTGATCCGCAGCTTCCGCGCAAATTCCCGCTCCGGCGGAATACGGTCCCCAGGCTGCAGCTCCCCGGTTTCGATCATGGTCCTGATGTGGTTAACCACCCGCATCGTCATGTGTGTGTCGGATTTCGGCATGGCTTCTCCGCTCCCTGGAAGGCTGGCAGGCAATCAATTGTCCCTCAAGGCGGGATTCACAACACCTTACGCCTCTTTTGTTGCAGCGCCCAGTCAAAGTAACCTGATCCTGTCCGTCGAGCGGTGTATCCTAGTGGTCGGACCTCTGAACGGCAACAGGATCGCCCGTCATCCAGGAGGTCGTCCACCCGTACTATGGCTCTGATTCACGACGACCGCCTCTTTCCTCCCGATCCCGTCACCCGCGGCATCGCTCGACGCCTCCACGCAGAAGTCCGCGACCTGCCTCTCATCTGTCCCCATGGCCACACCCAGGCCACATGGTTTGCCGCCAACGATCCCTTTCCCGATCCTGCCCAGCTCTTCGTCCAGCCTGACCACTACATCTTCCGCATGCTCTACAGCCAGGGTATCTCCCTCGACGACCTCGAAATTGGCGTCGACCACCTCAAGGATCCCCGCCGCGTCTGGCGCATCTTCGCTGAAAACTACTACCTCTTCCGCGGAACCCCCACCCGCATGTGGCTCGACTACGCCTTTCACGAGCTCTTCGGCCTCGATGACCGCCTCTCCGGCGCCACCTCCGACCTCTACTACGACGTCATCTCCGAGCGCCTGCGCACTCCGGAATTCCGCCCTCGCGCCCTCTACCAACGCTTTCGCGTCGAAGTCCTCGCAACCACCGATTCGCCCCTCGATTCGCTCGCCGGCCATCAGGCCGTCCGCGATTCCGGATGGAAGGCCCGCATCATCCCTACCTTCCGCCCTGACTCCGTCGTCGATCCGGCCTTCGCCGGCTTCTCGGCCAACATCACCCAACTCGGCCAGCTCACCAACGAAAACACTGAAACCTGGCCAGGCTATCTCCGCGCCCTCGAAAAAACCCGCGCCCGTTTCAAAACCCTCGGCTGCACCGCCACCGATCACGGTCATCCCACCGCTCTCACCGCTGACCTGGCCGCGGCAGAAGCTGCCCAGCTCTTCGACTCCGTCCGCACCGGCCGCGCTGACGCTCGCCAACAGGAGCTCTTCCGCGGCCACATGCTCACCGAAATGGCACGCATGAGCGTCGAAGACGGCCTCGTCATGCAGCTTCACCCCGGCTCCTTTCGCAACCACAACCAAAAAATCTTCGACCGCTATGGCCGCGACATGGGCGCCGACATTCCCGTCGCCACCGATTACGTCCATGCTCTGCATCCCCTCCTCGAACGCTACGGCAACGAGAAAAACCTTACCCTCATCCTCTTCACCCTCGACGAAAGCGCCTACACCCGCGAACTCGCCCCGCTCGCCGGCCATTACCCCTGTCTCCGTCTCGGTCCACCCTGGTGGTTCCACGACTCACCGGAAGGAATGCTGCGCTTCCGCGAACAGGTCACCGAAACCGCCGGCTTCTACAACACCGTCGGCTTTAACGACGACACCCGCGCCTTCCTCTCCATCCCCGCGCGTCACGACGTGGCTCGCCGCATCGACTGCGTATGGCTCGCGCGCCTCGTCGCCGAACATCGCCTCGATGAGGACGAAGCTGTCGAAGTCGCCCGCGACCTTGCCTACAACCTCGTCCGCAAAGCATATAAACTCTGAAGGCTTCAGACTTCCGGCATGAGAAACTCCGGCACCGCGATGGATCAGCTCGACAGCCCGGACACCGGCGGCAAATTCCGCCTCGGCCATGTGCGCTGGACCATTTGCGCCATGCTCTTCGTCGCTACCTCCATCAATTACATGGATCGCCAGGTCATCGCGATCCTCAAGCCGACCCTCCAGCACTCCATCGGCATGACCGAGGTCTCCTACGGCTACATCATCTTTGCCTTCCAGCTTGCCTATGCCGTGGGCGTTCTCGCTGCCGGTCGCCTCATCGATAAGCTCGGTACCCGCATCGGCTACTGCATCTTCATGGGCCTCTGGAGCCTCTCCGCCATGGGTCACGCCCTCGCCGGCTCCGCTTTCGAGTTCGGTATCGCCCGCTTCTTCCTCGGCCTCGGAGAATCCGGCAACTTTCCCGCCGCCATCAAAACCGTCGCCGAATGGTTCCCTCAGAAAGAGCGCTCGCTTGCCACCGGCATCTTTAATTCCGGTGCCAATGTCGGAGCCATCTTCGCTCCCCTCATCGTGCCGTGGGTCGCTTTGCATTACAGCTGGCGCGCCGCCTTCCTCGTCACCGGCGTCTTCAGTTTGCTCTGGATCATCTGGTGGTACCGCAACTACCGCAAGCCCGCCGACCACCCCACATTGACCGGCTCAGAACTGCGCCACATTTACGAAGAAGCCGCCGCCCAGCTCGGTCCCAACGTCCCCTGGCTCCGCCTGCTCAGCTACCGCCAGACCTGGGCCTTCGCCGTCGGCAAATTCTGCACGGATCCCATCTGGTGGTTCTTCCTCTTCTGGCTTCCGTCGTATTTCAGCGCGCGCTTCCACCTCAACCTCTCCCATCTCGGCCTGCCGCTCATCATCATCTACACCATGTCCTCGGTCGGCAGCATCTTCGGCGGCTGGCTGCCCGTTCCGTTCCGCAGGCTCGGCCTCTCTTCATCCGGAGCGCGCCTCACCGCCATGCTCGTCTGCGCCGTCGCCGTTGTCCCCATCTTCTGCGCCGGCTATCTGCATTCGGAATGGCTGGCCATCGGCCTCCTCAGCATGGCCACCGCTGCGCACCAGGGATGGTCCGCCAACCTCTTCACCACCACATCCGACATGTTCCCCAAGAGCGCCATCGGTTCGGTGGTCGGCATCGGCACCTGTGCCGGTTCCTCCGGCGGCATGCTCCTCGCCGCCAGTGCAGGATGGATCCTCCAGATCACCCATAGCTACGTCTCGCTCTTCATTCTCGCGTCCACCGTCTACCTCATCGCCCTCTTCATCATCGTGCTGCTCGCTCCGGGCCTGAAGAAAGTTGAGCTGGCCGCATGAGCCTCTATCTTTCCCATGGCAACGAGCAAACAGAAATCTCCGGCTCGGAACTGCGCGCTCTGCTCTTTTCCGCCCTCGACCGGCTCGGTCCCCGCAATCGCGTTCTCGTCATCCCGCCCGACATCACCCGCCTCCATTCCCGCGCCGGCGAACTGACTCGCTGCGCCTTCGAATACTATGGCGACCGCCTCGCTGCCATCCTGCCCGCGCTCGGAACCCACGCCGCCATGTCGCCCGAACAGCTCACCCGCATGTTTGGCGACGTTCCGCAGAATCTCTTCCACGTCCACAACTGGCGCACCGACATCGAAACCATCGGTGAAATTCCCGCTTCCTTCATTCACGAACAATCCGAAGGCAAACTGAATTTCTCCTGGCCCGCCCAGATCAACCGTCTCCTTCTTCAGGGCAATTACGACCTCATCCTCTCCATGGGCCAGGTCGTCCCGCACGAAGTCATCGGAATGGCCAATTACAACAAGAACATCCTCATCGGCACAGGGGGCAGGGAAGCCATCAACCGCAGCCACTACCTCGGCGCCGTCTACGGCATGGAACGCATCATGGGCCGCGCCGATAATCCTGTCCGCCGCGTTCTCAACTACGCCTCCGACCGTTTCCTCGGCAATATGCCCATCGTCTACGTGCAGACCGTCGTCGGTCGCGCCCCCGCCGGCAACCTCGCCACCCGCGGCCTCTTCATCGGCGACGACGTCGAGTGCTTCCATCGCGCCTCCGCCCTGAGTCTCAAAGTCAATTTCGAAATGCTCGACCAGCCTCTGCGCAAAGTCGTCGTCTACCTCGACCCGCATGAGTTCCACAGCACCTGGCTCGGCAACAAAGCCGTCTACCGCACCCGCATGGCGCTGGCCGATGGCGCGGAGCTCATCATCCTGGCTCCCGCCGTTAAGGAATTCGGCGAAGACCGCACCATCGACGCCCTGATTCGCAAATACGGCTACCACGGCACGCCCGCCACACTCGATGCCGTTGCCAACAACGCCGATCTCGCCGCCGACCTCAGTGCCGCCGCCCATCTCATCCACGGATCGTCGGAAGGCCGCTTCAAAATCATCTGGTGCCCCGGCCATCTCACGCGAGAAGAAGTCGAAGGCGCAGGCTTCGACTACGCCGCCTTGAGCATCATGCTCCGCCATTACGACCCCGCCGAACTGGTCGACGGCTTCAACACCGTCGATGGCGAAGAGATTTTCTATATCTCCAACCCTGGGCTCGGCCTCTGGGCCCACCGCGACCGCTTTAAAAACTGAGGAGAGTATGACCACCAACACGCTCGAACTCGGCAAGTTTTCCATCGGGGTGGGCGATCGCTTTGCTCATCAGGCCAAAGCCCAGTTACAAGCCTGCGTCGATGCCGCGCACGCCGGCATCGAGGTCATTCCTGTCTGGAACAAATCCAACCGCGAACACAACATCATCGGCTCCGAGCCCTCGTCTACCCGAGCAGCTGCCGACGCCGCCGTCAAGGCCCTGGGCTGGCTCAAGCCCTGGTTCTGCGACGCCGACCATATCAACCTCGCTACCGTCGACCGCTACCTCGCCTCCTCCGACTTCTACACCATCGATGTGGCCGACTACATCGGTAAGCCCGCCGACCCCTCCTCCATCGAAACATTCCTCAAGCGCCGCTCCGACCTCAACGGTACCCTCCGCCTCCAGGGCGTCAGCGAAGCCATCGACATCACCCCCGCCCTCCTCCGCGCCACCGCGGAAAAATTTCTATTCGCTGTTCAGGAAGCCGGCAAAGTCTATCGCCACATTGAAGCCGCGAAAGGGAAGGGAAGTTTCATCGCCGAAGTTTCCATGGATGAGACCGACTCCGCGCAAACCCCCGCCGAACTCCTCATCATCCTCGCCGCCATCGCCGACGAAGGCATTCCCGTCCAGACCATCGCCCCCAAGTTCACCGGCCGCTTTAATAAAGGTGTCGATTACGTCGGCAATGTCGATCAGTTCCGCCGCGAAATGGCGCTCGATGTCGCGGCGATCGCCTGGGCCACTGCCAACCTCGGCCTGCCAAAGAATCTCAAGCTCAGCGTCCACTCCGGCAGCGACAAGTTTTCCATCTACTCCGCTCTTCACGAGACCACCAAAAACTCCGGCGTCCATCTCAAAACCGCCGGCACCACCTGGCTCGAGGAAATCATCGGCCTCGCTGAAGCCGGCGGCGATGGTCTTGCGCTCGCCAAAGAAATTTACGCCGAGGCCTGGGAGCATCGCGAAGAACTCTGCGCCCCCTACGCCACCGTCATCGACATCGATCCAGCCAAACTTCCCACACCGGCCACCGTTGCCCGCTGGACCTCCGATCAGTTCACCGCAGCGCTCCGCCACGATCCTCACTCCCCGGACTACAATCCCAGCCTGCGCCAGCTTCTCCATGTAGGCTTCAAAATCGCTGCGAAAATGGGAGACAGGTACTTGCGTCTCCTCGAGGCCAACGAAAAAGTGATTGCCAAAAATGTGACTGAGAACCTGTTCGATCGCCATATCGGCCCCGTCTTCCTCGGCAAACCGTCGCCCGTCGCCGTCCTCGCGCATGCGGAGGCCCAATGACGCTGGCCTCTCTCCAGCTCAACGGCAAAACCGCCGTCGTCGTCGGTGGAACCTCAGGCATCGGCCTCGCCATCTCCCTCGGCCTCGCTGATGCCGGCGCCGATGTCATCGCCTCCTCTCGCCGCCAGGAACAGGTCGACACCACCGCCGGCGAAATCGAAAAGCGCGGCCGCAAAACCCTTCGCCTCGCCTGCGACATGCAGGACCGCGCCTCCCTCCTGCGTCTCCTCGACGAATCGGTTGCGGCTTTTGGCAAAGTCGACATCCTCGTCAACAGCGCCGGCAAAATCAAACGCGCCCCCACCCTCACCTTCCCTGAAGACGAGTGGCGCGACATCATCGATACCAATCTCACCGGCACTCTCCGCGCCTGCCAGATCTTCGGCGCCCACATGCTCGATCGCGGCTATGGCCGCATCATCAACATCGCCTCGCTCAATTCCTTCGTCGCCCTCGCTGAAGTCGCCGCTTACGCTGCCAGCAAAGCCGCCGTCGCCTCGCTCACCCGCTCCCTTGCCGTCGAGTGGTCGAAGAAAGGGGTGCTCGTCAACGCCATCGCCCCCGGTGTCTTCCGCACCGCCCTCAATGCCGATCTCCTCGACAACACCCCCCGCGGCAAAGAACTCCAGATGCGCACCCCCATGAACCGCTTCGGCAAGACCGAAGAAGTCGTCGGCGCCGCCATCTACCTCGCCTCCGACGCGGCCTCCTTCGTCACCGGCCAGGTCCTCGTCATCGACGGCGGCTTTTTGGCCAGCGGAGTCAATCAGTAAACGGGCTGTGCGCCGAAGGCGCGTTCGCCTGGACGGCAAGTCCCCTGTCATACTGACAGGAGAGTGCTCAACAACACCATCGCCGTAGCCATGTCGGGAGGCGTCGATTCCTCGACCGTCGCGGCCATGCTCCGCGCCGAAGGTTATGACCTCGTCGGCCTCACCCTCCAACTCTGGAACCAGCGCCGCCTCGCCGGCAAAGAGGGCATGCCGGAGCAGGTTACCGGCCGCTGCTGCTCCCTCGACGATGTCTACGACGCGCGCCGTGTCGCCGAAGCCCTCGACATCCCCTACTACGTAGTCAATGAGCAGGAGCGCTTCGAGCAGGACGTCGTGCGCCCCTTCGTCGAGGAGTACCTCAACGGCCGCACCCCCATCCCCTGCTCGCTTTGCAACAACCACCTCAAGTTCGATCAGCTCCTCGTCCGTGCCCGCCAGATCGGCGCCGACCGCATTGCCACCGGCCACTACGCCCGCAATCAGTACGACCCCGCACGCAATCGCTGGATCCTCTCCCGTCCCACCGACCACTCCAAGGACCAGACGTACTTCCTCTTCGGCCTCACCCAGGAGCAGCTCTCGCGCACCCTCTTCCCGCTCGGCAGCTATCAGAAGTCGGCCGTCCGCGATATCGCCGCGCAGCACGGCCTCGCTGTCGCCATCAAGCCTGACTCGCAGGAAATCTGCTTCATCCCCGGCGGCGACTACAAGAAGTTCATCAGCGCCTACCTCAGCGAGCAGGGCGAAGAAATTCCCGATACCGCGGGCGAGCTCGTCTCCTCCTCAGGCGACGTCATCGGCCGTCATACCGGCGTCCATAACTTCACCATCGGCCAGCGCAAGGGCCTGGGAGTAGCCTCGCCTGACCCGCTCTACGTCATCCAGATCGATAACGCCAGCCATCGCGTCACCGTCGGCTCCGACGGGGAGGCGACCACACGCACTCTCCGCGCCCGCGACCTCAACTGGATTTCCATCCCCTCGCTCGACGCCGAGCTCCGCGTCCGCGCCAAGATTCGCCACCGCCACGAGCCCGCCTGGGCCACCATCCGTCCCATCAGCTTCAGCGAAGTAGAAGCCACCTTCGACGAGCCCCAGCGAGCCGTAACCCCCGGCCAGGCCGCCGTCTTCTACCACGAAGACGAAGTAGCAGGCGGCGGCTGGATCCTTTGAAGCAGGGAATAGACCATAGCAAATAGCAAATAGCGAATAGAGGACCACCCCGCCAGCTGCTCGCAGTCCAGGTCATTGCCTATTGGCTATCGGCGACTCCCGACTCGCGACTCGCGACTCGCGACTCCCGACTCCCGACTCCCGACCGGCGCCTCCCGACTCCCGACTGGCGACTCCCAACTCCCGACTCCCGACCGGCGCCTCCCGACTCCCGACTCGCGCCTCCCGACTCCCGACTGGCGACTCCCGACTCCCGACTCCCTACTGGCTGTTCCTCACCTCACCTCATTCACCAGATCCCGCATCGCCTTCAGCATCGTGAATCGCGTCAGCGCCACCGGCTTCTCCGCCCCGTCCAGCAGCGCCAGCTTCTCCGCCTTCCATCCCCGCGGAGCCGCTACCCCCGCCGATAAATACGACACCGCCTCCAGCCCCGTCGTTCCCAGTTCCGCCAGTTGCTGTGCGCGCGGCAGCGCCTCTGCTAGTTGTGGCGACCCCGACAGCAGCCCCATCACCTCCGGCCCAACCGACCACGAGCGAAACGTTGCCGTCAGCGCAGCCTCTTCTTCCGGATGTCCGGCGGGGTCTTCCAGATACGTGCTCATCAGGTCCCCGAAATCGTGCCGCGACGGAGGATCGGGCGGCAGCGCATCCACCAGGCTGTTCAACGGCGTCAGCGTCGTCACACCGTGTTTCTCCGACCACTCCGAGCGCGTGTCGAAATCCACCGGCTCCAGCACTCCCATCAGCGGCCGCAACGCCTCAATCTGCTGCGTCCCCGCCAGCGCCCGCAGGCTTGCTGCCTCCTGCGAGAGATGCGTGAGCCCCAGTTCCTCCAGTCGCAGCGACTCCACGGCCAGTCGCCGGTACATATCGTCCTCGCTGGTCACAGTCCGTGGCGACCACAGCCGCTCCGCAATTGCCGCCGTCCTCGGCCACAGCCGCGAGTCGATCGTTCGCGGTCCCACATACTCATCCCAGCTGCACGCCTCTCCACCCAGGATCAGCGCCGCCTGTTCCGGCGTAAGGTCGCTCTTCGCCGGTACCGGATCCACCGCATAGTGTTCCGCCGCGCTCTGCATGTGGTCCAGATAGTAGCCGGCCGAAAGGATTCCGCTGTACCCCTGCTTCGCTCCCGCCGCCAGCGAATCAAAGCCCCGCCACGACTGCACCATCACGTCCTTCGGCAGCCCCGGCGTCAGCACCTCATCCCACCCGATCATCTTCTTTCCGTGTTTTTTCAGGATTGGCAACAGTCTCTGGTTGAAATAAGCCTGCAGTCCCGCCGTGTCCTTCAGACTGTGCGCCTGCATGAACGCCTGAATCTTTGCGTTCTTCTTCCACTCCTCGCCGTTGTTCTCATCGCCGCCGATGTGCACGTACTCATCGGGAAAAATCCCGGCCATCTCTCCGAAGAATTTGTCGAGAAAAACGTAGGTGCTCTCCCGCGTCGGATCCATCACCGGATCGAACACCCCAAACTTGCGCTCAATCGAAAAGGGTCCCGGCCCGCTCACCAGGTCCGGATATCCAACCGCCCACGCCGTGCTGTGCCCCGGTATATCGAACTCCGGCACCACGCGGATCCCCAGCCCCCGCGCATATTCCACCACCTCGCGTGCCTGATCCTGCGTGTAGTACTGCCCGTCCGACCCATCTTCCGTCAGCTTCGGATAGACCTTGCTCTCGATCCGAAATCCCTGGTCGTCGCTCAAATGCCAGTGAAAGACATTCATCTTCACCGCGGCCATGCCGTCCAGCGTTCGCTCGATCACGCCCACCGGCTGAAAATGGCGTGAAACATCGATCATCAGCCCGCGCCACCTGAACCGCGGTGCATCCTGGATCGAAACCGCCGGCAGCCAGAACCCGCGCCCGTCCGACTGCACCAGCTGCAGCAGCGTCTCCAGGCCCCGCATCGCGCCCACGTCCGTTGCCGCATGCAGATGCGCGCCCTGCGTCGTCACCTCGAGCGTGTACGATTCATCCTCATCGATCCCCTGAACCGCCTCCCCAGCGCCGTCAACCGAAATCACCAGCGACGCGGGCTGCCCGGTCATCATGATCCCTGTCTGCTCTTCCAGCTGTTGCCGCGCCCACGCAATCGCGCCGTCCAACCGATCGTCATGGAACTTATCCGCAACCATGCCGGCTCCATGCGAAAGATCCAGCCGCCCCGCCCCCGCCGTCAGCTGTGCCGGCTGCGGCATCAGTGTGTTGACAAATTCCGTTTGCGATGTTCCCGCAGGTTGCGCCATCACCGTTGCTGCCAGTATCGCTGCCATGCCGCCGCAAACGATATTTCGTACTGCTTTCACGTCCATTGCCAGCCTCTTTGTCATGCGCGACCAGCTTACGAAAAACACCCCGCGGATGCCAGGGCACAAAAGATACAACCGAGAATCTGTGAACAATCTGTTACCTTGTCTCTTCACTCGCAACCAGCCCACTGCATGCGAAATCGTTTCGCACCCGTCCTTGCGTTCGCCGCCCTTGCTGCTTCCTCCGCCCTCGCGCAGTCCGCGCCCGCATGGACCCCGCCCGACGCCGCCACCAAAGAACTCGCCCTCGGCATCTTCCGCCAGCTCATCAATATCAACAGCACCGATTCCGTCGGCAGCGTCACCGCCGTCTCCAAAGCCATGCAGCAGCGCTTTCTCGATGCCGGCTTTCCCGCCGGCGACATCTTCCTCGGCGGCCCCAACGACCGCAAAGAAAATCTCGTCGTCCGCTATCACGGCACCGGCGCCCACGCGCCCATCCTTTTCATCGGCCACGAAGACGTCGTTGAAGCCCGCCGTGAAGACTGGACTACCGATCCCTTCGAGTTCATCGAGAAAGACGGCTACTACTACGGCCGCGGCACCCAGGACATGAAGGAAGACGACGCCATGCTCGTCACCACCTTCCTCCGTCTCCATCAGGAAGGATTCAAGCCCGACCGCGACCTCATCCTCGCTCTCACCGCCGACGAAGAGGGCGGCAAATCCAACGGCGTCGACTGGCTCCTCAAAAATCATCCTGAGCTCGTGAAGGCCGAGTTCGCCTTCAATCCCGATGGCGGCGGTGTCGACCTCGACCACGGCAAGGCCATCTCAGCCGATGTCGATGCCAGCGAGAAGCTCTACGCCGACTATCAGCTCACCGTCACCAATCCCGGTGGCCACAGCTCGCTGCCCGTGCCGGACAACGCCATCTACCACGTTGCCGACGCGCTCCAGCGCCTCCAGAACTACCAGTTTCCCTTCGAGCTCAACGCCATCACCCGCGCTTACTTCGAAAAGCTCGCCACCATCGAGCCCCCGGCAACCGCTGCCGATATGCGCAGGATCCTTACCTCCCAGCCCGATCCCGCCGCCATCGCTCGCATCTCCGTATCGCCGGAGTGGAACTCGACCCTCCACACCACCTGCGTCGCCACCCGCCTTGAGGCCGGACACGCCAACAACGCGCTCCCCCAGATGGCACAGGCCAACGTCAATTGCCGCATCCTTCCCGGACACTCGCGCGAAGAGGTCCGTCAGGATCTGATCCGCGACTTCAACGATCCAAAAATCAACGTGAGATATGTCGACGATGGCGGCGGCGTCCACGCCGGCGCCCCCGACTCCAAGGGGCCGCCTCCGGTCGCGCTCCAGCCCGAAGTCATGAAGCCGCTCGAGAAGCTCGTGGCTGTCTACTGGCCCGGCACACCGGTCGTGGCCGATATGGCCGACGGAGCCTCAGACAGCGTCTTCACCAACGCCGCCGGCATTCCCACCTACAACTGGTCCGCCGTCGAGCTCGAAACCAGCGATGTCCGCGCCCACGGCAAAGACGAGCGCCTGCCCGAACAATCCTTCTGGAAGGGCGTTCAGTTCTGGCACGACTACGTAAAGTTGATCACCAGCGGAGACTGACACCCGCTCTCGAATGGCGAAGGTCCATTTTTCTGAAAACTGAACGCTGAACGCTGAAAACTGCAGTAAGTGCTATTTGCGCTGACCGCTCTCCGCCGGCTGCGTCACAATGCTCACATTCGTGATGCCCGACTGCTTCACCGCATCCATCAGCGTCGCAAAAGCACCAAAGGGAACCTTCTCGTCCGCTCGCAGATAAACAATCTGCTTCGTTGTGTCCGAGCTCTGCGCCCGCAGGATCCCGGGCAGATCGTTCAGGTTTACCAGCTTGTCGTTCAGAAATACCTGCTGATCCTTGTCGATGGTCAGCACCGTGCGCTGCTCCGTAATCTCGCGCACCGTCTTCGTCTTCGGCACGTTTACCTGGATGCCCGACTGCAGCACCGGCGCCGTCAGCATGAAGATCACCAGCAGCACCAGCACCACGTCTACCAGCGGAGTAATGTTGATCTCCGCCAGCGCCGTCTGCGTGTGTCCGCTTCTACTTGTGAACGCCACGGATGTCTCCAGGGTCCTGGTCCGGCTTCAGCGCAGCTTCTTCCATGCTGTTCAGCAGCTCGCGCGCAAAGTCGTCCATGCGCGCGGCAAAATCGCGAGCGCTCGCCGTGAACTGGTTATAGGCGACGACCGCTGGAATCGCCACCAGCAACCCCGCCGCCGTCGTAATCAGCGCTTCTGACACGCCAGGCGCAACCGCTCGCAGCGTCGCAGTGCCTTCCGTGCCCAGGCCGTGGAACGCGTCCACGATGCCCATGATCGTTCCAAACAGTCCGATGAACGGCGAAATGGCGCCGATACTGGCCAGCCACGTCAGCCGCCCCTCCATCGACGTCAGCGATTCGCTCGCCGCTGTCTGTCCGGCTCGTTCCAGCGCGGTAATGTTGCGCGGCGGCCCAAACCCACCCGTCTGCCGGCGGTACGTCTCGTACACCTCGTCAAAGACGTTCACCAGTGGACTGGGTTTGAACTGCTCGCTCACCGTGGCAATTTCCTGCAGCCGGTTCGCCTTTCGAAACGCCCGCAGAAAACGCCGGCTCTGCGCCCGTGCTCGCCGGAAGCTTGCCCACTTGCCGAGAATAATCGCCCAGGAAAAAAGGCTCGCGACCAACAGTACCCCTAGTACCGTCATCGCCACCGCTCCGCTGTTCTGGAGCATCTCCACAATCGCGCTGCCGTTGTTCACGGGGGGAGGCGCGGCCGCGGTCGAATCCTGGAAAAGAAGTAACGCGGGAATGAGATTAATCATTGCCTGACTATCACGTTACCAGAAGCAGGAATGCGGCGGGGGGTTGCACGCAGTACTTCCGGAACCTGTTTCGTTACACCTCAATGCGTGAAAAAAGCCACGCGCTCGTCCCCAAAAACACCGCCGCCAGCGCCGCCAGCAGCCCAAAATCCAGCATGAAGCTGAATTGTGCCCCAAATTTGAATTGCCAGGCCCCGATCAGCACGCCCCGCAGTCCGTCGATGCCGTAAGCCAGCGGGTCCGCCCGCGTGATCCAGGTCATAACCGGCCCCAGATTCGACAAGGGGTACAGTGCTCCCGACAGAAAGAACAACGGCATCACCAGGAAGTTCATCAGCATCTGGAATCCCTGCATGTCCTTGATCGTCGACCCGATCGACGACCCCAGTGCCGCAAAAACAATGGCGATCATCACCACAAAGACAGCCGCCAGCGGAAGCGCCAGCCAGTTGTAGCCTCCCCCCATGCCGTGCGTCGGCCGAAATCCGGCGATGAGACAAACGATCAGCATCAGAAACCCCTGCAGACTCGCCACCGTCGCCCCGCCCAGCGTGCGCCCCAAAATAATGTGCAGCCGCGGCACCGGAGCCACCAGCGTCTCTTTCAGAAACCCAAACTGCCGGTCCCACAACATCGCCATACCCGAAAAAATTGAGCTGAACAGCACCGTCATCCCAATCACGCCCGGCGCCATGAACTGGATATAGTTCCCCGCGCCTGCCTTCGCGAACACCGGCCCGAACCCAAATCCCAGCGCCAGCAAATACAGCGTGGGCTGGCCCAGCGAAACAATAATCTGCGCCTTCGACCGAAAATACCGCTTCAGCTCGCGCAGCCACATGATGTAAATCGCGCCCATCACGACTCTCCCTGGAAATTCTGTTGTGCTTGATGGCTTTGTGTTTGTCGCGGGTCTACCGCTTCTGCTGCCACATCTGCGCAAACCGCCGCATCGCATCCGCCGAATTTGCGCCCTCGTCGCGCAACGATTCTCCCGTCAGCGCCAGAAATGCCGCCTCCAGCGAATCCGTGTTCGTCTTCGCCTTCAGCTCCGCCGACGTGCCCATCGCCACAATCGCCCCGTGATCCATAATCGCGATGCGGTGCGCCACACGGTCCGCCTCATCCATGTAATGCGTCGTCAGAAATACTGTGGTCCGCTCCTTCTCATTCAGAGCCTTCACATGGGTCCAAAGCTGGTTGCGGCTCTGCGGATCCAGCCCCAGCGTCGGCTCATCCAGAAACAGAATCTTCGGCGTGTGTAGAAATCCCCGCGCAATCTCCAGCCGCCGCTTCATCCCGCCGGAAAACGTCTTCACCAGATCCTTGCGCCGCTCCCACAGCTCAAACAGCTGCAGCAACTGCTCAATCCGCTCCTCGCGCACCTTCCGCGGGATGTGGTACAGCACCCCATGCAGCTCCATGTTTTCGTAAGCCGTCTGTTCGCCGTCGAGGCTCGGATCCTGAAACACGATCCCGAACCGCTGTCGCGCCTCCCGCTGCTTGACCCACGGATCGAACCCGTCCAGATGGATCCGTCCCGTCGTCGGACGCAGCAGCGTCGTCAGCATCTTGATCGTCGTCGTCTTGCCCGCGCCATTCGGGCCCAGAAACGCAAAGATCTCCCCAGCCTCGACCTGGAACGTAATGTCCTTCACCGCGGTAAATTGATCGAACGTCTTCGTCAGGTTTTCCACCTGGATCACGGGTCAGCCTCCCGGCAAAATGGGTTCAGAGCAATCCGTCTAGTGTGCCAGAAACAACGATGCGCGGCTACCACCGACCAGCTTCCACTCCTGCTGGCTACTCCCTAATGGCTACTCGCTATTCGCTACTGGCTATTGGCTACTGGCTACTATTGGCTATTCGCTACTGGCTACTGGCTATTCGCTACTGGCTATTGGCTATTGGCCGCCAGCTGCCTTTAGATTCCAGCTCACCTGGTTGCCATCCAGGATGTCGATCTGCAGCGACCCTGCCTGTTTCTGCTTCAGCTCCGGTCCCTTCACGCTGTGGCTCTGGCGCGCCGCATCCGTAAAGTCCAAGCTCGTCGTGTCCGTCCCCAGCGAGTGGAAACGGTAGTCAAAGCTCCCGCCCGCCGCGATCGTCTGCACCCCAAACGACCCGCCGGGATAACTCACTTCCACCAGCGAAACCGGCGTGCTCTCATGGTTCACAATCGTGCATTCGATCCACGCAGAGCGGCACCCCGACAACAACACCAGTACAACGCCCGCCGTCATCGACTTGCGAAACCTTCGCATCATCCGCTGCCCAGACTACCATCAGCGCCCCCGCCGCGAGCCTTCCTTCCACGGCGTCATCACTTTGTAGCAGGGAACTGCCGTAGCATTCGCTTTACTCGCCGCCAGCAGCCTGCGCCGGATCAGCCATCGCACCGCCGCCTGCGCCGAGCTTTTCGATACGCCCACCGACTCCGCCATCTCCTGAAAACTCACCTGGACCTCCTGCCCGGTGCGCGCGTGCGCCGCCGCCAGCCACAAATACACCAGAAAACTCACCGGCCTCCTGTCGTGGCTCACCAGGTCCCGCATCAGCGTATCGAAAACGTAATCGTCAAGGGCAACCATCTCTATACCAGCCATTACTATAGCAATCACTGGACGATTGCGTTCCGAAATCGCCCTCGCTATCCTCCGAAAATCGAAGGAGAAATCATGATCCGAGGAATCAAGTTTGCAGGTATACCCGTCACCGATCAGGACAAAGCGCTCAGGTTCTGGACCGAAGCCGTCGGCCTCAAAGTCGTCACCGATCAGCCCTTCAACGACAAACAGCGCTGGATCGAGCTCAAAATTCCTGGCGCCGATACCGGCATCGCGCCCTTCACCCCGCCCGGCCAGGAAAATCGCATCGGCCAGTTCACGTCTATCTCCTTCTGGTGCGACGACGTCTTCGCCACGGCGGCCGCTATGAAACAAAAAGGTGTCAGCTTTGCGCAGGATCCCAAGAAAGAGCACTGGGGCACATCCGCCATCTTCAAAGATCCGGACGGCAACACCTACGTGCTCTCCAGCCGATAAGGGAAGGGAATCACCGCCAAATGCCGCTCTAACTCCCGACTCCCGACTCCCTGCTTTCTATTCCCTACTGGCTACTGGCTATTCCCTGTCCCTAAATGGGCTTCCGTTCCAGCGCCCGCGCCGTCAGCACCACGCCCGTATCCCGCGTGTGCAGCGTGATCGGGAAAGCCAGGACGTTCCACACCCAGCGATCCCCCTTGCTGGGCAGGTTCAGCACACCGCGAAAGGTGCGATCGATGTACGTCTCGCGCGTCTCAGCGACTGTGCTCAAAATATCGGCCCAGTCCACCGCCAGCTCCGGCATCTCCTGAAACATGTTTCGCCCCGGGAACCAGTCCCGCGGCTTTTCCAGTACCCGCGCGCACGTCTCGTTCACGTACTGCCATTCGCCGTCGCCGTCCAGGATTTCCAGCACCACATCGTCGCCCATCGCCATGTTGATGCGCGAATAGAAAAAGTCCCGCGCATCCACCACCACCGGCTTCCCGCGCCGCTTCGCCTCGAACGACCGCAGTGCCGTCACCAGGTCGTCGATGGAACTGTACCCCTTCAGCAGGTGCATGTCCTCCACGCCGCCGAACCGCCGCTCCAGCGTCGCCGACAAAATAATGATGGGCACCTGCGGATGCAGAGTACGCAGACGCGTCGCGACATCGGTACCAAATTTCCCCGCGCCCAGGTGATAGTCCAGCACCGCAATATCGATCTCGTCGAGCAGTGCTTCGGCTTCTTCCACCGTGCTCGCCGTCTCCGTCAGATATCCGTATTTGCGCAGGATCGTCGACCGCAGCAGTAAATTATCCGGATGATCGTCGAGCAGCAACACGCGGATCGGCGCGCTCGGGCTTTGCACAAGCGTCAGCGTAGAATCCTGGTCGTTCGTCGGCATAAGTATGTTTTTGATGCAAAATACTGCGGCTTTGCTGCGTGGAGGGTCCGAGAAATCAGTGTGTTTTTACTACTTTACTCTTCGCGTTTCGGTTTGCGCTGGAATTGTCGCATCAACTCCGGTAACCGGCTGAACAGCGCCGTCGCCCGCAACCACTGCTTATGCTCGAACGCCGGCGACCCCGCCAGCATCGCTCCCGCCGGAATATCCCCATGCAGCCCCGCCTGGGCAATCGCAATCACTCCGTCGCCAATGTTGCAGTGCCCCGCAACCCCCACCTGGCCCGCAAGAATCACATTTCTGCCCACATGCGTCGACCCCGCCAGCCCCACCTGCGCGCACAGCAGCGTGTTCTCTCCTACTGACGATCCGTGCCCCACCTGCACCAGGTTATCCACCTTCACGCCATCGCCAATCCGCGTAGCGCCAACACTGGCGCGGTCAATGCTTGCGTTGGTCTGCACCTCCACGCGGTCCCCCAGAATCGTTGGGCCCGACTGCGGAATCTTCTGCCACCGTCCCTGCTCGTCCTTCGCAAATCCAAACCCGTCCGACCCCACCACAGCGCCGTTCTGCAGCACGACATCGTCGCCAAGCTGGCAATTTTCCCGCACCACCGCATGCGCATGCGCCAGGAACCGATGCCCAACCCGCACTCCAGGATAAAGAACTACGTGAGGCAGAATCACCGCATCGTCGCCCACCACCACGTTCTCCCCGAGTACCGCATACGCCCCAATGCGCGCGTTCGCCCCCACCTTCGCCGTTGCCGCGATCACCGCCGTCGGGTGAATTCCCGCAGGCCACGCCGGTGGCTGATAAAAAATGTCCACCACGCGCGCAAACGCCAGGTATGGATTCTTCAGCCGTAAGGTGACCGCAGTGACCTCGGGAAAATCAGGTGTGACCAGAATCGCCGTCGCCTTCGTCGTCTTCGCCAGCCCCGCATACTTCGGGTTCGCGACAAACGTGATCTCCCCAGGCCCCGCCTCTTCAATGCCTGCAACGCCCGTAATCTCGACCGCGGGCTCTCCGCGCAACTCCGCTCCGAGCGCGCGCGCCAGTTCTGCAGCTTGCATGGGGAGAATTGTAAATCGCCTCCCTCGCGTCACTTCAGCGCACACAGCTAACCCGCCCGCTTTCAGAAACGTCCAACCCTGTGGCATCATCATGGTAGCCAGAGCAGAGTGACGATCCCACGCCCCACTCAATTTCGACCCAACCGAGAAGGCCTTCGCACCCTTGCGTTCGGCCTGGCCGTCCTCGGTCTGTGCGTCTTCGCCTGGGGCCTCAAATACAAGCTCTCCCTTTACGATCCGCCGCACTCGATCTCCCACCACATCCCTGCGGCCAAACTACTTTCCGGTAAAGAACGCCGTGCGCTCCCGCTTGCGGATGTAAGTCCCGCCGCCATTGCCGGCACGCTCGCCGTCCTGACCGCCGTTTTCTTCGCAGCTGGCATCCGGAAGGGAACCGCTCAGTTCCCAGGCTTCGGCGCCTGGATTCTCACCGCCCCCCCGCGTCCAGCCTCCGCAATCTCCTCTCGCTGCGCGCCGGCCTTTATACGGCCCCCTCCTCGTCTCCGCTAATCCCCATCTAATGCAGCGATAGCCGCTCCAGCATTGTGTCCCCACGCATGCTGCCCGCGTGCCACCGCTTCTTTTTCCGGCTCGCTTTTCCACTCGGCCCAGGGCCCCAATTCCCAGGAAGGGTTTTCTCCGGATATGCGCAAGCGTCTTTGGATCGTCATTTCTGCCCTCGTTGTTGCCATCGCCCTCATTGTTCTTCTCTGGCGCGGGCATCACCGCTCCGCCACCGTCGAAGCGGCTCCCGGTCCCCCGGCTGCCCAGGTCGCCGTCGTGCAACGCGGCAGCATCGATCAGATCCTTACCCTCGCCGGACAGTTCCAGCCCTTCCAGGTCATCGACGTCCATCCCAAGGTCTCCGGCTTCATCCGCCATATCTACGTCGACATCGGCGACCGCGTCCACCAGGGGCAGACCCTTGCCGTGCTCGAAGTTCCCGAGCTCAAAGCGCAGCTCTCCGGCACCGTCTCCGAGGTCGCCCGCAGCAGCGATGAAATCGTCCGCGCCCAGCATGAAGTCAGGCGCGCCGAATCCACCCACTCCGCCATCCACGCCGACTACGAACGCCTCCTCCAGACCTCGCAGGCCCAACCCGGCCTCGTTGCCCAACAGGAGCTCGACGACGCCCAGGCGAAAGACCTCTCCTCCGCCTCCGAAGTCGACGCCGCCAAAGCCTCCCTCGCCTCCGCGCAGAAGGGGATGGAAGTCTCCCGTGCCGACAATGAGCGCGTCAGCGCCATGGAAAGCTACACCAACGTCATCGCGCCCCTCGATGGCGTCATCATCTGGCGCTACGCCGATACCGGAGCCCTCATCCAGTCCGGCGTTAACTCCAACAATCAGGACCTCCCCATCGTCAAGCTTGCGCAGAGCGGCGTCATGCGTCTCCGCCTTCCCGTTCCCGAGTCCTACGTCCGCTACGTGCACCTCGGCGACAACGTCAAGGTCCGCGTCGACGCCCTCGGCCGCTCCTTCACCGGCACGGTCGTCCGCTTTACCCGCTCGCTCAACTTCGAAACCCGCACCATGGAAACCGAAGTCGACGTCGACAACAAAGACCTCAGTATCGACTCCGGCATGTACGCCAACACCCTGCTCCGCCTCAATCATGCCGACAATGTCCTCACCATTCCCGTCGGAGCCATCCTCCTGCACAGTAATCAGCAGCAGGTCTACGTGGTCGACAGCACGGGCCATATTCATATCCAAAGTGTCCAGGTCGGCATCCGCGGCAATCAGCTTGCCGAAATCCAAAGCGGCCTCCATCCCGGGGATCAGGTCGTCACGGCCGCCCAGTCTAAATACGCCGAAAACGAAACCGTCACCCCGGTCGTTGAGAAGACGCCCGCCTCAGAAACCGCTCCGCAATCCGGCGGAATGATCGATATGAACCCGGAGTCCAGCTCCGCCAACGGGGGCGCATAAACGAATGCCGAAGTTTGCGCTGCGCTTTCCCTATTTCATCCTCATGCTCTGCCTCATGGTGTCCCTGGTGGGCATCGTCAACCTGTTTTCCATGCCCGTCGACCTCTTCCCGGACATCGATATGCCGGTTGTCGTCGTTGCCACTTTCTACAACGGCATGCCGCCCCAGCAGATTGAAGCCGACATCACCAATACCTTCGAGCGCTTCTTCACCCTTGCCGCCAACGTTGATCACAGCGAATCACGCTCCCTCACCGGCGTCAGCCTCATCAAGATTTACTTCAAGCCCGGTACCGACCCCAACGCCGCCCTCAGCAACGTCGCCAACCTCGCCATGGCCGACCTCCGCCGCCTCCCGCCCGGCACCCTCCCTCCCGTCGTCCTCGGGCTCACCGCCTCCACCCAGCCCGTCTGCCTCGTCACCCTCCAGGGCAAAGGCCTCAACGAAACCACGCTCAAAGACCTGGCCCAGTTCCAGGTCCGCAACCAAATTTCCAACGTCCAGGGCGCGTCCGTTCCCCAACCCTACGGCGGCACCTACCGCCAGATCCAGGTCTACGTCGATCCCCTCAAGATGGAGGCTCGCAACCTCTCCCTCACCGACGTCGTCAAGGCCGTCAACAGCTCCAACCTCATCCTGCCGGCGGGCGACGTCCGCATCGGCAATAAAGATTTCAATATTTACGCCAACAGTCAGTTTCCTGACGCGCAATCCATGAACCAGATGCCGCTCAAGTCCGTCGGCAATGGTTCCGTCCTCGTCGCCGACATCGGCCACGCTGAAGATTCCGGCGCGCTGCAGTACAACATCGTCCGCATCGATGGCCAGCGCTCCGTCTACGTCCCCGTCTTCAAGCAGGGCGGCAAAAGCAACACCATCACCATCGTCAACGGCATGAAAGACGCCATCAGGCATCTGGTCGACATCCCTGCCGAGCTCAAAACCGCCGTCGTCTTCGATCAGTCCCTCTTCGTCAAGCTCGCGCTCAAACAGCTCGTCAACGAAGCCGTCATCGGCCTCGTGCTCACCGGCCTCATGATCCTGCTCTTCCTCGGCAGCCCTCGCGCCACGGTGGCCGTCATGTTGTCCGTTCCGCTCTCCGCGGTCGCCTGCCTGCTGATGACCAACGTCCTCGGCGGCACCATCAACACCATGATCCTCGGCGGCCTCGCGCTCGCCTTCTCCCGCCTCATCGATAACGGCGTCGTCGTCCTCGAAAACATCTTCCGCTACATGGAGCTCGGCGAGCCCCCGGCCATCGCCGCGGAAAAAGGCGGCTCCGAAGTCTCGCTCGCCGTCCTCGCCGCCACCGTCACCACCTCCATCGTCTTTCTCCCCGTCGCCGCGCTCAGCGGAGTCAGCCGGTATCTCTTCACCCCGCTCGCCCTTGGCGTGGTCCTGTCGATGTTCGCCTCCTACGCTTTCGCCATGACCGTGGTGCCGCTCTTCTGCGCCATGTTCCTCCGCTCCCACGGCTCCGCGCACGCTGTGCCCGTCCCCGGCCATGCTGCGGAGCCCAAACGCCGCATCGGCTTCCAGCCCATCGTCGACCAATTCAATTTACATTTCATCCGTATGGTGAACCGGTACGAAGGCCTGGTCCGCCGCTCGCTCTCCCGCCCCGGCTTCACCACCGCTGGCATCCTCGGCGGCGTCGCTGTTCTGCTCCTCCTTACCTTCCCGTTCCTCGGCCGTGCCTACTTCCCCCGTACCGACCCCGGCCAGTTCGTCATCAACGTCCGCATGCCCTCCGGCACCCGCCTCGAAGTCAGCGACCAGTACATCGCCCGCGTCGAAAACATCATCCGCCAGGAAGTTCGCCCTCGCGATCTGGGCATGATCGTCTCCAACATCGGCGTCTATCCCGACCTCTCCGCCATCTTCACCTCCAACGCCTCCATGGATACCGCTTTCGTCCAGACCAGCCTCAAAGAAGACCACTCCATCGGCAGCTATGAGTACATGCAGCGTGTCCGCGAGCGCATCTCCCGCGAGATGCCTCAGCTCACCACCTGGTTCCAGGCCGGCGGCCTCATCGATGGCGTCATCAACCAGGGTCTCCCCGCCCCCATCGATGTCCAGGTCAGCTCCATGGACATGAATGGCGCCTACGCCCTCGCCGAACAGCTCGCGGCAAAAATTCGCACCTTCCCTGACGTCAGCGGCACCTACATCCCCCAGGACGTCAACTACCCCGGTATCGCCCTCAATATCGACCGCGAAAAAGCCTCCCTCATCGGCCTCTCCGCCAAAGATGTCGTCGACAACGTCATCACCGCGCTCACCTCCGACGGCATGGTTGCACCCAGCTACTGGATCGACCCCAAAAGCGGCAACAACTACATGGTCACCGTCCAGTACGCCAATCGCTGGATCGACAACATGTCGATGCAGGACTTCGAAAATATTCCCCTCCGCGGCACCATCCCTCCTGGCTTCACGCCCCTCGAAGAAGGCCACTCCGCCTCCGATACCGCGTCGGATATGTGGTCTGGCTCCCATCGCGCCGGCTACACGCCCCTCGGCTCCGTCGCGAATATCCAGCTCATCAACACCCCCACCGAGGTGGATCACTACCAGATCCGTCGCGTCATCGACGTCTACGTCGCCACCCGATCCGAAGCCCTCGGCCTAACCGGCAAGCGCATTCGCAACCTCATGGCGAACACGCCCACCGACCGCAACACCCGCGTCACCCTGCGCGGCGCCGTCGTCAACATGAACGAGGCCTTTACCGACTTCGGCATCGGCCTCATCATTGCCGTCGCCCTCGTCTACCTGGTCCTCATGGCCCAGTTCACTTCCTTCGTCGATCCCTTCATCATCCTCATGGCCATCCCCCCCGGCATCGCCGGCGTGGTCTTCCTGCTGCTTATCACCGGCAGCACCCTCAACATCATGTCGCTCATGGGCACCATCATGATGACCGGCATCGTCGTCTCCAACTCCATCCTCATCGTGGACTTCTCCAACCTCCTCCACAGCCAGGGCATGCCGCTGCTCGACGCCACCGTCGAAGCCTGCAAGATGCGTCTCCGCCCCATCCTCATGACCTCCATGGCCACGCTGCTTGGCATGATCCCCATGGCCCTCGGCTTTGAAGCCGGCAGCGAGCAATATGCTCCCCTGGCCCGCGCCATCATCGGCGGCCTCGGCGTCTCCGTCATCGCCACCATGTTCCTGGTGCCCGCCGTCTACCTCATGATCCACGGCCGCAGCGAGCGCAAAGCGGCCCAGGCAGCGGAGGCAGCGCACTAATGCCCAGTTTTGCGCTCCGCTATCCGTTCTTCATCATCATGCTCTGCCTCATGGTGGCGCTGGTCGGCGTCGTCAATCTGTTTTCCATGCCCGTCGACCTCTTCCCGGACATCGACATGCCCGTCGTCGTCGTTGCCACTTTCTACAACGGCATGCCGCCCCAGCAGATTGAAGCCGACATCACCAACACCTTCGAGCGCTTCTTTACCCTCGCCGCGAATGTCGACCACAGCGAGTCGCGTTCGCTTACCGGGGTCAGCCTCATCAAGATTTACTTCAAGCCCGGCACCGATCCCAACGCCGCCCTCAGCAATGTCGCCAACCTCGCCATGGCCGACCTCCGCCGCCTCCCGCCCGGCACGCTGCCGCCCGTCGTCCTCGGACTCACCGCCTCCACCCAGCCCGTCTGCCTCGTCACCCTCCAGGGCAAAGGCCTTACCGAAACCAGGCTCAAAGACCTCGCCCAGTTCCAGGTCCGCAACCAGATCTCCAACGTCCAGGGTGCGTCCGTTCCCCAACCCTACGGTGGCACCTACCGCCAGATCCAGGTCTACGTCGATCCCCTCAAGATGGAGGCTCGCAACCTCTCCCTCACCGACGTCGTCAAGGCCGTCAACAGCTCCAACCTCATCCTTCCGGCGGGCGACGTCCGTGTCGGCAGCAAAGATTTCAATATCTACGCCAACAGCCAGTTTCCTGACGCCGAGTCGATGAACCAGATGCCGCTCAAGTCCGTCGGCAACGGCTCCGTCCTCGTCGCTGACATCGGCCATGCCGAAGACTCCGGCGCTCTTCAGTACAACTTTGTCCGCATCGACGGCCAGCGCTCTGTCTATGTCCCTGTCTTCAAGCAGGGCGGCAACAGCAACACCATCACCATCGTCGATGGAATGAAGCAGGCCATCAAACGCCTCGTCGATATCCCCGCCTCCCTCAAAACCTCCGTCGTCTTCGATCAGTCCATCTTCGTCAAGCTTGCCATCCGCAACCTCGTCAAAGAAGCCACCATCGGTCTGGTGCTCACCGGCATCATGATCCTCGTCTTCCTCGGCAGCCCCCGCGCCACCTTCGCCGTCATGCTCTCCATTCCGCTCTCCGCGCTGGTCTGCCTGCTGGCCACCCACGTCCTCGGCGGCACCATCAACACCATGATCCTCGGCGGCCTCGCGCTCGCCTTCTCCCGCCTCATCGATGACTCCGTCGTTGTCCTCGAAAATATCTTCCGCTACATGGAAATGGGCGAAGCGCCCCGCATCGCGGCCGAAAAGGGCGGGATGGAAGTCTCGCTGGCCGTTCTCGCCGCCACTTCCACCACCTCCATCGTCTTCTTCCCGGTCACCTTCCTCTCCGGCATCAGTAAATACATCTTCACGCCCCTTGCCCTCGGCGTCGTCATCTCCATCTTTGCCTCCTATTTCTTTGCGATGACCGTGGTCCCGCTCTTCTGCTCCATGTTCGTCCGCCTCCATCATCCCGCCGGCGACGAGTCGCAGCCCGATACCGGCCGCCCCTCCTGGTTCCAGCGCTTCGTCAACAAATTCAATGAGCATTTCCGCCGCATGCTCGATCGCTACGAAGCCCTCGCCCGCCGCACCCTCGTTCGTCCCGGTCTCACCGCGGCCATCATCCTCGGCGGTGTCGCCCTCGTCTTCTTTGCGCTCTTTCCATTCCTCGGCCGCGCCTATTTCCCCCGCACCGATCCCGGCCAGTTCGTCATCAACGTCCGCATGCCCTCCGGTACCCGCCTCGAAGTCAGCAACAACTACATCGCCCGCGTCGAAAACATCATCCGCAACACCGTCCACCCTGCCGACCTCGGCATGATCGTCTCCAACATCGGTGTCTATCCCGACCTCTCCTCCATCTTCACGCCCAACGCCTCCATGGACACCGCCTTCGTCCAGACCAGTCTCACCGAGGATCACAACCTCGGCAGCTACGCCTATATGCGCCGCGTCAGCGAGCGCCTCTCCCGCGAGATGCCCGAACTGACCACCTGGTTCCAGGCCGGCGGCCTCGTCGATGGCGTCATCAACCAGGGTCTCCCCGCCCCCATCGACGTCCAGATCAGCTCCATGGATATGGATCATGCCTACGATCTCGCCCAGCAGCTCGCTGCGAAAATTCGCGACATTCCCAACGTCACCGGTACCTATATCCCCCAGGATGTGAACTACCCCGGCATTCAGCTCAACATCGATCGCGAAAAAGCTTCGCTCATCGGCCTCTCCGCCAAAGACGTCGTCGACAACGTCATCACCGCGCTCACTTCCGACGGCATGGTCGCCCCCAGCTACTGGATCGATCCCAAAAGCGGCAACAACTATATGGTGACCGTGCAATATGCCAATCACTGGATTCAGAACATGACCATGCAGGATTTTCAGAGCATTCCCATGCGCGGCATCCGCCCCGTCGGCTATAGCCCGCTTGAAGACGCCCTCCAGGCTGCTGACACCGATCCCGATCAGTGGATCGGCTCCCATCGCACCGGCTATACGCCCCTCAGCAGCGTCGCCAGCGTCCGCCTCATCAACACGCCCACCGAAGTTGACCATTACCAGATCCGTCGCGTCATCGACGTCTACGTCTCCACCCGCACCGAAGCGCTGCAGGGCGTCGGCGCTCAGGTCCAGAAGCTCATCGCCGATACGCACCTTCCGCGCAACACCGTCCTCCACCTCCGCGGCGCCGTCGTCAGCATGAATCAGTCCTTTAA
Organism: Acidobacteriaceae bacterium; assembly: GCA_036272255.1. Classification (GTDB taxonomy): domain Bacteria; phylum Acidobacteriota; class Terriglobia; order Terriglobales; family Acidobacteriaceae; genus Palsa-343. The sequence continues at coordinate 47,021 of DATAZC010000002.1, forward strand.
GGAATTCGGCCTCGGCCTCATCATCTCCGTTGTCCTCGTCTACCTCATTCTCATGGCGCAGTTCACCTCGTTCACTGATCCCTTCATCATCCTCATGGCCATCCCGCCCGGACTCACCGGCGTCGTCCTCACCCTCCTCCTCACCGGCAGCACCCTCAACATCATGTCGCTCATGGGCGTCATCATGATGACCGGTATCGTCGTCTCCAACTCCATCCTCATCGTGGAGTTCTCCGGCATCTTGCACGAACAGGGCATGTCTCTCCTCGACGCCACCGTGGAAGCCTGCAAGGTCCGCCTTCGCCCCATCCTCATGACCTCGCTGGCCACGCTGCTCGGCATGATCCCCATGGCCATCGGCCTCGAAACCGGCAGCGAACAATACGCCCCCCTGGCCCGTGCCGTCATCGGCGGACTGGCCGTCTCCGTCGTCGTCACCGTCTTCCTCGTCCCCGCCGTCTACCTCGCCATCCACACGCGCCATGAACGAAACCTCAGCGAGCAGCAGGGAAGTGCCGCATGAAAAAAACAAGAGTGAGAACCCTGCGAGACAGCCTGCAAAACAATTTCCCGAGCGCTACGAACCGCGAACCGCCGCTCACCCTGCCAAACAGTTTCCCATGCGCTACGAAAAGTGAAGGGGCACGGCTTCAGTCGTGCCGTAAAAGCCCTAAATTGAATTGGGCTTTAGCCCCTGCGTCCCCTCTTCCTCCTCCCATGCGACCTCTGATGAAAATCTTCCCGACCCTGATCCTCGTCCTCTTCTCCTGCGGACTTCTCTCTGCACAATCCGCCCTCCCCGCCGCGCCCGGCCCGCACGTCCTCGCCGCCCTCCAGAACCCGCCCCCACAGCAGGCGCCGACCGATACCACGCTCACCCTCGCCCAGGCCGAACAAACAGCCATCCGCAACAACCCTCGCGTCAGCGTGGGCAAGCTCACCGCCCTCGCCCAGCACGAAATCTATCGCGAGGCCAAATCCGCGGAGCTTCCCACCGTCAACGGCGCCGCCACCGCTGTCCAGGCGGAAGAGGCCAGCCGCCTCTCCGCCGGATCGCTCACCGCCTCCCGTCTTCTGCAACACGTTGGTGGCGGCGCCAACTTCACCCAGCTCATCTACGACTTCGGCCATACTCACAACCTCGTCCTCTCCCGCAAACTCGAGGAGAAGGCTTCCGACGCCAACGCTCTCGCCACCACCGAAGAAATCGTTCTCGCCACCGACCAGGCCTTCTACGACGCGCTGACCGCTCAGGCCGAGCTCAACGTTGCCCGCCAAACCGTCCATGCGCGTCAGACCACCCAGAACCAGGTCAACCAGATGACGCAGAACAAACTCAAGTCCACCCTCGACCTCAGCTTCGCCAACGTCGACCTCTCCCAGGCCCAGCTCCTCCAGCTTGACGCGCAGAATAATTCCGACGCCTCCATGGCCGTTCTCGATTCTGTCCTTGGCCTCGACCACGACGTTCGCTACAACCTCGTCGAAGACACCGCCGCGCCCGCGCCACCGCCGCCCTCTGCCGATCCGCTCATCCAGACCGCGCTCCAGCAGCGCCCCGACCTGCAGTCCCTCACCTGGGACACGCAGTCGGCCCAAAAATTCGCGCGCGCTCAGTGGGATCAGCTTCTGCCCACCGTCTCCGCAGCCGGAACCGCCGGCATCATCCCCGTCCACCCCGGCACCTACTACACCACCAACTGGTGGGGCGCCATCGGCGGCAACGTCAACATCCCCATCTTCAATGGATTTCTCTACACCTCGGAAGCGCGCGAAGCGAAGTATCGCGCTCAGGCCGCCGCGGAGAACAGCCGTGACCTCCGCGACCGCATCGTCCGCGATGTGCGCACCTCATGGCTCCAGGCCAACAACAGCTGGCAGCGCATGAACGTCACCGCCCAGCTCGTGCAGCAGGCCAATCTCGCCATGAATCTTGCTTCCACCCGATACAAACTCGGCCTCAGCTCCATCGTCGAGCTAAGCCAGGCCCAGCTCCAGCAAACCAGCGCCCAAATTCAGGACACCAGCGCCCGCTACCAGTACCGCCTCGCCCTCTCCACCCTCAATTACGAAACCGGCACAACCCCGTAAAGCAGGCAATAGCCAACAGGGCATAACCTGGTGTCACGCGGGGTTCTCGCGGTTTCAGAGGAGCCGTCGCATCAGAACCACCAGCATCCTGCCAACATCCACGGAGAGTTTCTCAGCGTCCGCGATCTTCTTTGCGCCGCCGATGCCCAAACCTCTCGCTATTACCAGTTGGGTTTGGACTTCGAGGTTGGAACCGCGAGCAATGCCGAGGAATTGACGGTACTCGCCCCGGGTCGAACGGCCGTAGCCTTCTGCAATGTTACTGGCGACGGAAACGCCCGCGCGACGGAGCTGAGACGTCAAGCCATAAATCTCTTCCCGCGGAAATTCGCTGGTGATGCCGTAAAGAGCGAGAGACATTTCGATGGCGCGCTGCCATACATCCAGGTCACGGTAGGATTCGACTTTCATAAGGGGTCCCCTGGAGATCGCTGGACCCTATTGTCGATCGCTGCTCTTTATCGCACTGGCGAAAAATGGGGTGGGCCTGTTACTTCAGAACAAGCGGCATGAACCAGCGCCCCAATTCGATACCCGACTCCCGAACGATACCCAACTCCCGACTCCCAACTCCCGATACCCGATTCCCGGGACGCGGAGAGAAGCTCCGCGTCCTCTAAGGCGCCCCGCTACCCACCGACCGGCTCTCCGTCTGGTAATTCAAAGCTCCCTGCGTCGCTTGTCCGGGGTACTGTGCGTTCACGTGCATCTCCACGATGTTGCCTTCCATCTCCACCGTGTTGCTGATAATGTCCGTGTCCGTCCGAATAATCGTCAGGAACGAGCTGTTCTGCGAGACCACGTAAACCTTCCCGATCGGGTAGTTGTAGATCGCCCCAATCGCGTGCGGATTTGCGGATAGCGGAATCGTCTTCTCCACCGTGTAGTTCGTCAGGTTCACAACCGAAACGCTGCCCGGCGTTCCCGAAGCAATGTCTCCCTGGTTGGCAACATACACGCGGCTCCCGTCCTGCAGCACCGCCACTTCCACCGGATGCAGCCCCACCGGAATCGTCGCCACCACCGTGCCAAACGTCGCGCTGTCGTTGCCGTACGCATCAAGACTCGCATCGATAATGCTGATCGAGTTCCCGTCGTAATTCGCCGTCACCAGCAGCTGGCCCACACGGTAATAATCCGCATACACCGGCCCTGCGCCCACCGTGATCGCCGGGTGCGCCGTATCAATCGCGTTCAGCTGCGAGTTGATCACCGTCACCGTCCCGCTCCCACGGTTCATAATGAACGTCCGCTGCGCATCCTGCGTCATGAAACCGTACACCGGGCAAATCCCCAGCGGCAGCCGCGCGGAAATCGTGTTCGTGGTCGTTTCGATGGCGTCTGCTTCGCCGGTCACCGCAACCGAGCCCGGGGTCGCGCACTGTCCCCACGTCAGCGCTCCGCCTTTGGAATTTCCCTGGCTGATCGCGTACATCCGCTCTGCCGTGCTGAACCCCGTCAGGTTGATCAGCGACGGCGCTACGGGAATTTCCTGCTTCAGCGCGTCCGGCGATCCCGTCAGCTGCGCAACGCAGTTGGTCGCCAGGCACGTCGGCCCATGCAGCCCCACTTCGGTCACGTACAGGCTGCCATTCGCCAGCAGCGTGTTCGTCGGCACCGAGCCGGGCAGCAGCGTGCTGTTCAGCACATATTTCGATTGCAACGACGTGGTCGTCGACTGCGCCGTGGTCAGCGTCCCATCGCAGTTCGGCGAGTACACGTTCGCTCCGCCCACTTCCAGCGAAAACGTCAGCGGACCGTTCCCACCGTTGGCCTGCGCCTCCACTGAGTCGCCCGAAAAATCCAGTAGCGTAAACACACTCGGCGTTGAATAGGTCGTCCCGCTGCACGGCGCCGTTGCCGTTGCCGCCTGAGGAGTAAACCCAGGCTGCGAAGCCACCGTAATGTAGGCCGTCGGCAGCGATGCCGGGCCGGTCGGCTGAATCGGGGTGATCACCGGCCGATACTGGTTCCCGCAGCCAACGGACAGAGCCAGAACTCCGCCCGCCACCAGCGCGGCCATTCCCGCTGAAAAAGGATGAAGGATGCTCCCGGCCCTGCGCACCGGCCGACTCAGAATAAGGCTCGATCCGCCCTTCAGGCGCTCCAGCCATCGCACGCTACGCACTCGCAAGTACCTGACTCCTCAGCCCGCCCAATCATCCGGCGCGCGTTCAACTTGGTTGCTGATAGAAAAGATGATTGTACTGTACGCGGCCAGCTTCGCGCCCGCCGCCCATCCGAAGCATGACTGGTAGACGATGAGCGAACCAATTCGTCTGGATCCCCGCCCCCATCAGTCCGCGCTGCGCTGGCAGTCGCAGGCCGTCCTCCTCGTGTTTCTGCCCATCGCCGCCGTCTGGGTCACCATGCAAGCGGGCCAGTTCTGGTACGCACAGGATGCCGCGCTCTTTCTCGGCGCAGCCATCAGCGTTGCCCTCGCCGCCCTGGTGCTCACCACCCGAGCCGCCACGCCCGCCGCCGCCCTCACCGGCGCCGTTTTTACCGCGGCGCTCTGGCTCCAGACTCCCGGCCTCCATACTGCCCTCTGGCCCCTCCTTGCGCTCCTGCTCCTTACCTTCTCGGCGACCCGTTTCGGACGTCACCGCAAAGAGGCTCTCGGCACCGCGGAAGCGCGTCGCGGCCGCACCGCCTCCCAGGTCGCCGCCAACCTCGGCGTCGCCGCGCTCGCAGGAATCCCGCTCTCCGCTGCTCATGTCTTCACTCCGGTAGCCTTCGGCGGCCGTGCCGCCATGGTCGCCATGATCGCCTCGATGGCCGAGGCCACAGCCGATACCGTCTCTTCCGAGCTCGGTCAGGTCCTCGGCGGCACTCCGCGCCTCGTCACCAACCTCCGGTCCGTCCCCGCTGGAACCGATGGCGCCGTCAGCCTCAAGGGCACTCTTTGCGGATCGCTCGCGGCCGCCATCCTCGTCGCCGTCGCGTTGTTCGTCCTGCCCTCGTTCTCCCGCATGGACGCCGTCATCGCACTCGCTGCGGGAATCGCCGGCCTCTTCTTCGACAGCCTTCTCGGAGCCGTCCCCGAACGCCACGGCTGGCTCAACAACGACGCCGTCAACACCCTTTCCACCCTAGCCGCGGCCCTCATCGCCGCCTGGGCCGTCCGCTTCGTCTGACCAGGTGTAGAAAGGATTCAATTGCGATCTGAAGAACTCATCCATCACTACTTTTTGCTGACCGCTTTTCTACTCCCTACTGGCTACTCCCTATTCCCTGGTTTCCTCACCCCATCCCCAGCTTATGCTGCAGCTGCTCCAGGCTCACACCC
>DATAZC010000003.1:0-25364 GCA_036272255.1 Acidobacteriaceae bacterium
CACGGCGAGCGAGAGTTGACACCGATGTCCTGAATTGCTCAGGCCGGTTGTCGTGGCGTCACAGGGCCCGTCCCTCAGCCACTCTGCATGAAATTCAGGCTCGCTCTTGTGGAGCAAACATGAACTGATCTTTTGATACCACACCCGCTGCCACGATGCAAATTCCACCATCGCGGCACTCAAGCCTGTCGATCACTTCCGGGAAGCCTTCCCCTTCACCCTGCCGCCGCCCTCCGGCACAAACGTGCACGACTCGTCCTTGAGTTTCGCAGGCGCCAGCGTCAGCGGCTGCAACTGATTTTTCCCCAGCAGCGCGTTGAAATCCGCAATCTGCTTCTGCATCTCCTGCCACGCAGCCCTGGTCTTGTTGTAGTCGCTGCAGTCTTTCTCCCACGTGGCCACTTGTGTCGGAGTCGGCGCCATATCGAGGCCCACCTGCATCATGCTCACCATCACGTTGTAAGCGTTGTTCAGATCCATGAAAGATTTGAGCGCGTTCGGATCGGGAGGCGCACCCCGTCCCGGCCCTCCGCCTTCCCCGCCGGCAGGAACCACGCCGCCAATTTTCGTCAGGCTGCCATCCAGCGTCTTCGCCTGCGCGGCAACATCATCCGGCAGCTTGCCCTGCATCCGTTCAGCAAGCTGGCCTTTCACCGCATCCACCTCCGCATGCCCTTCGTAGCTCTGCACCATCCCCTGAACGGAGAGCTGCGTGAGCTGGTTCTGGATGCGCAGCGCCGCCATCAGTGCGGGACTCTCGCCGGCACGCGGATCGTTCACCACCGTGATGTTGCGCGTGTAGACCTGGCCGTCGACGGTGAGCTTCAGCGTGTAAACACCCGGAATTACCTGAGGGCCATGCGGTCCTGGATTGGAAGCACCCGGCGTCATGTTCATCTGGTTTTCCAGATCGTGCCGCAACGCGGGCGGATCGTCGTATTGCAGGTTCCAGTTCACGCGGTTGAGACCCGCGTGCGTGCTCAGCGCGCGCGACTCCGGCGTGGCCAGCCAGTAATACGGATACATTGCGCCCTCAATGGGCGGCGGCAGCGTGCTGGTCATCGTCCGAACCCGATTGCCGTGCGCGTCGAACACCTGAAGCTGGATCGGGCCGCTCGGTTCATGGCTGAGGTAATAATCCAGCAGCGCGCCGTACGCCACGTTGTGCGCGTGCGGCACTTCGATCGAGAAGGGCTGATCCCAGTTGCCGTTGATGCGAGCGCGAATGGCATCCTCGGGTTCGAAGAAATAAACCGCGGCGGAGTTGATCGCCGCAGCATGCGCGGCAAGGTCGCGCAGCGGCGTCAGGTCGTCGAGAACCCAGAAGCCCCGGCCATACGTGCCAATCACCAAATCGTTTTGATGGTTATCGGTGTGCACATCGAGATCGCGGATCGAAGTGCTGGGCAAATTCTGCCGCAGCGATTGCCAGTGGTCGCCGTTGTCGAAGCTGACGTACACCGTTGTCTCCGTCCCGGCGAACAACAGCCCTGCCTGCTTTGGATCGACCCGAAAACTGTTGACCCAGCTTCCCGTCCGCTCATCCCTGGGCAGCCCGTTCACGATGCTCGTCCAGGTTTTTCCCCCATCCGTCGTGCGCCAGATCAGCGGAACATCGGCGTTCTCCGTTGGCGGCAAAGTGGCGCCGCGCTCGGCGGCGATGCGGGCCGCGACGTACGCAGTATTCACGTCATCGCCGGCCTCAATCGTGTTGAAGTTGGTGTGCGGTGGCACGTCCGCAAGGTTGCTCACGTTGAGCCAGACTTTGCCATGATCCATCGTGTTGTAGACCTGGCCGTTGCTGCTCACACTCCACATCACGCCTGGCTTCACCTTCGAAATGGAGAAATCACTGATGGAAGGCCGAGGAGGCGGAGGGGGCGCGCCCGCAGCCGGAGTCGGCGGCTGCGGAAGCGGCTTATCGCAGGCCGCCGGAGTCGCCCCTTTGGCCGTGGTCAGGTCCGGACTCACCGCCGTCCACGAATGCGCGCCGTCGCGCGAAACCAGCAGGCACTGGTAGGCGACATAGAGCGCGCCCGGTTCAAAGGCCAGATCGAACTTCTTCTGGAAGTCGCGGCCCGCGGTGTACTTGACCGCTTCTGAGCCAAAGTTTGCCGCCACGTTCTCCCACTGCCCCGTCGACATATTGATCTTGATCAGGCCGCTCCCGCCACCACCCGGACCATAGCCAACGCCGTAGATGATGTTCGGATTCTTCGGATCCGGCGTGACCACGCCAAATTCCGACGATGGCAACGGGCTCCAGTCAGTGAAGTTCACCTGACCCCAGTTGCCGCGGCTGCTGATCATCACCGCGCCCGTATCCTGCTGCGCAGCCATGATTCGATACGGATACTGATTGTCGGTCGCGACGTGGTAGACCTGCGAAATGGTTTGCGTGTACCAAAGACTCCACGTTTTGCCATCGTCCAGCGTCACGCTCGCGCCCTGGTCCGAGCCAACCAGAATGCGGTGCCCGTTCGTGGGATCGATCCAGAGCTTGTGGTAATCCTCGCCGCCCGGCGCGCCCTTGAAAGCCTCAAATGTGACGCCCCCATCCGTCGAGCGGTACATCGCCGTGCTCATCGTGTACACGATGTCCGGGTTCTGCGAATCCACATAGACGCCGCTGCTGTAAGAGCCCTGTCCGTTGCTGATGCGGGTATCTTTCCCCGCCATATGTCTCCAGGTAGCGCCGCCGTCGTCAGAACGATAAAGGCCCGAACCGTGTTCGATGTTGTTGCCGACGATGTACATGCGCTTGCCTTCGGTGTGCATCGCCACCGCCACCGCAACCCGTCCTGGAAAAGGTGGGATTCTGATCTCAGTCCACGTCTTGCCTTCGTCGGTGGACTTGTAAACCAGCGGCGGCTTCTTCTTCTCCTGATTGTTGCCGCCGGGAGCGCCGCCCCCAAAACCGCCCGTGCCCTGCGTGGCCGCCAGCATCACGCTCGGATCGTCGTAGGCGTATTGCAGATCGCGCGTGCCGTCGTAGTCCGCCGGCTTCAGTACATTCGTCCAGCTCTGTCCACCATCGGTGGAACGGTACACGCCGCCCCCATGATGATTGGTGTCGCCCAGCGCGGAGGCCACCACCAGGTTTGGATCCGCGGGATCGACGACGATGCTGTCGATCTTCACCGTGTCCTCAAGGCCAATGTGCTGCCAGCTTTTCCCCGCATCGGTTGACTTCCACATGCCGTTGCCAAGGCTGCCGCCAATCGGATCGCCCGCCCCGGCATAAACAATGTCCGGATTCGAGGGAGCCACCTCGATCGCACCAACACTATCGACGCTCGCTTCCTGATCGAATACCGGAAACCACGTCACACCCCCGCTGGTCGTCTTCCAGATGCCGCCCAGAGGGGTCCCCATGTAGAACGTGCCCGCATCGCCCACCACTCCCGTCACGGACGAGATGCGTCCGCCATGGAAGGGCCCCACGTTCCGCCACTGGAGGCCGGTATAAAAGCTGGGATTCACCTGCGCCCCGGCGCCCACGGTGAACATCAGTATGCTGGACAACACCAGCGCGCTAAAACCTGCGCACGACCTTCGCGTCATACGGTGATGACCTCTCAAAAAAGTGCCAACGGTTCGGCGCGTAGTATACAGGACCGCCCCAGGCACACCTCCGGCTCATAAGCGACAACTCAATCCCTGTACCCTGTACCTCATGCGGCTCCTGATCTCCCGCGCCCTGTCCGCGCTGCTGCTCTCTTTGTCCGTGCTCGCCGCAGCGACCGCGCAAACCCCGCATACCCTCTCCTGGGCGCCCGGCAAATCCATCACCCTCTCGCTCCCGCCTGCCTTCGACATCAACATCGCCGCCAGCGGCCTCCGCCGCGTCCGTTTCTTTGCGCGCTCACCGGACAACCGCATCTTCGTCACCGGCATGCACGATCTCTCCGACAATCGTCAGGGCTCCATCTTCATCCTCGACGGCTGGAACCCCCGGACCCACACCTTTGCCCACGTCACCCACTACCTCGACCACCTCCGCAATCCCAACAACCTCGCCTTCTGGACCGATCCCGCCACCCACCAAAGCTGGCTCTATCTCCCGCTCACCGACAAGCTCGTCCGCTACAAATACAGCGCCGGCGACACGGCGCCCACCACGCCTCCGGAAACCCTCCTCCTCTTCCCCGACTACGGCCTCAATTACAAATACGGTGGATGGCACCTCACCCGCACCGTGGCCGTCGCGCAGGTCCGCGGCGCCACGCGCGTCTTCATCGCAGCCGGATCATCCTGCAATTACGGTCAGGAGCGCGAAGTCCTCCGCGCCGCCATCGTCAGCATCGATCCCGATGGCCGCAATCCATCCCTCATCGCCCAGGGCATGCGCAACGCCGTCGATCTCCACGCCGTCCCCGCACTCAGCGCCGACTCGCTCTACGCCACCAACATGGGCGACGACCACCTCGGCGATCAGCTCCCCCAGGACACCTTCTTTCAGGTCGCCGCCGCGCCCGCATCTCCGCTCAACTACGGCTGGCCCACCTGCTACTTCGCCAGCGGCAGGCCCCTCCACGACTCAACCCCGTTGCCCGCACTCAACAATCCAGCAGCCATCGCCCCCGTCCCGGCCGGCGACAGCGTCTATGGCAAGCAAACCGGCGTCGCCGCGCAAGGCACCAATCTCACCGCAGGCGGCGGACACGCCTTCGCATCCGATCCCAACTCTGCCCTCGGCCGCGCTCCCACACCACTCAGCTCCTGCGAAAAAGTCCCTCCGGCATACACCACCTTCGCCGCGCACAGCTCTCCGCTCGGCTTCGAATACTTTCCCCAGGATGATCCCAGCCTCAGCGACAGTTTCGTCGTCGCACTCCATGGCGCCAGCCATCCCCGCATCGGCACCGGCTACCGCGTGGTCCGCTTCACCCCGCAGGACCCCACCCCGCGCGACTTCATCACCGGCTTCCTCACACTTGACCATGGCAGGCCCGGCGACCGCGGCAAACCAACGGTCCACGGCCGTCCCTGCGGCATCCTTCGCACCGGCCCCGACAGCTTCCTCCTCACCGACGACTACCTCGGCCTCATCTACTCCATCCATCCCCGCACCGACGCGCCCTGACCTCCCGGCCGCCGCTCACCGCGCCGCCAGCAGCCGCTCCCGCACCACCGCGTTCGTCGCCAGATCCACGCACGTCCACGCCATCGCCAGCGCGCCATCGATCAGCGCCTTGTCCGCATCCGCCGTCACGCAGTGCGCTGTGAACTCCGGTTGATGATTCACCGCCGGCAATGAATTGATCCCGATCATCGGATGAATCGATGGCATCGCCCGCGACACATTCCCCATATCCGTCGACCCCGTCGGCCGCGTCTCCCACTCACCAAGATTCGGAAACGACCGCCCCAGCGCCTCCGAGTTCGCCCGATAAAACAACGCCATGTCGTTGTCGTGATGCATCTCCGCATACGGCTTATCGCCGCCGCTGATCTCCACCTTCGCGCCCGTCGCCAAACCGCCCGCCTCAAAGCACCGGTAGACCTTCGGCCGCAATTCATCCAGCTGATCGAGTGTCTCCGATCGGATGATGTACTTTGCTCGGGTGTGCGCCGGCACCACATTCGGCGCCACGCCGCCCTCCGTCACAATTCCGTGGATGCGATCCGTCGACCGGATATGCTGCCGCAACAATCCCAGCGCCGTCTGCGCAATCGTCAGCGCGTCCGCCGCGTTCACGCCTAGTTCCGGAAACGCCGACGCGTGCGACTCCTTCCCCGTGCAGCAAACCTCGAACATCGACGCCGCGATAATCTTCGCCTTCACCATGTCGAACGGTGCCGGATGCACCATCATCGACGCGTGAACCCCATCGAACCCGCCCCGCTCCAGCATCAGAATCTTCCCGCTTGCATTGCCCACCTCTTCGGCAGGCGTCCCGATCACGCTGATCGTCATCCCCACTTCGTCCGCCACCTTCGCCGCGGCCAGCGCCGCACCCACCGCCGACGCAGCAATGATGTTGTGCCCGCACGCATGCCCAATCCCCGGCAGGCTGTCGTATTCCGCGCAAATAGCAAGATGCAAAGGACCCGATCCCGCCCGCGCCCGAAACGCCGTCGGCAGATCGCAGATCCCCTTCTCCACCGTGAAACCCGCCCCATCCAGCGCCTCGCACAGCCACGTCGAGCTCTTCTCTTCTTCAAAACCCAGCTCTGGATGACCGTGAATCCGATGGCTCAGCCCAATCAATCGATCCCGATCCGACTCAAACCGCTCCCGCGCCGCCGCCTTCGCATCCATTCTGTCTACGCTCCTTTGGTAGCCAGAACATTACCACCTGCGGCGGCCCGGAAACTCAACCGGCAGCGCGCCTGTTTCCCTCTGGCGTCCGTCCACTCCATCCGCCGCCCCGCCCAATCGAATACAGTGTTCGAGGGAGAGCTCTTATGAACGCCGCCGTCGTCGAGTCCTTCGACAAGCCGCCCCGCTACACCACCTTCCCCGATCCCGTCCCCACAGACGATGAGATCCTCGTCAGCGTCACCGCCGCCGGCCTCCATCCCATCGTCAAAGCTCTCGCCAAAGGAACCCACTACGGCAGCACCGGCCAGCTTCCCCTCATTCCCGGCGTCGACGGCGTCGGCCGTAAGCCGGATGGCGCCCGCATCTTCTTCGGCGCATCGCGCCCACCCTATGGAACCTTCGCCGAACGCGCCGTCACCCAATCCGCCCTCTGTTTCCCCATTCCCGACGCCCTCGACGACGCCACCGTCGCTGCCATGATGAACCCTGCCATGTCTGCCTGGGCCGCGCTCGAACACCGCGCGCAGTTCGTCGCCGGCGAAAACGTCCTCATCCTCGGCGCTACCGGATCGGCCGGCCATCTCGCCGTCCAGATCGCACACCGCTTCGGCGCAAAGCGCATCGTCGCCGCAGGCCGCAATGCGCGGAACCTCGAAGAAACCAAATCGCTCGGCGCCGACGCCACCATCTCGCTCGCCCAGGACCACGACGCGCTCGTCTCTGCCTTCCACGCTGAGCTCGCCAACAAGATCGACGTCGTCCTCGACTACGTCTGGGGCCCTCCCGCTGAAGCCCTCCTCGCAGCCATCGTCCAAAAAGGACGCGACCACAGCGTTGGCCGCCTCCGCTGCATCCAGATCGGCAACAGCGCCGGATCCAACATCTCCCTCAACGCCGCTGCCCTCCGCAGCTCCGGCCTCGAGCTCCTCGGCAGCGGACTCGGCAGTGTCTCCATGAACAAACTCTTCGCCTCCCTCCGCGCCGCCCTCGACGAAGCCGCAAAAAATCCATTCACCGTCAAACCCACCACCGCCCCGCTCGGCGACGTGGAAAAACTCTGGAACTCCGCGGACGAAGGCCGCCTCGTCTTCCAGCCCTGACCAGCTCCCGCAATCTCTCTTGCATTCGCGCAAAGCCACAGTAGAATGCAAGGCGAATCCTGGTGACCATTAACCTCATCGGCGGCTGGCTCGGCATGTTGGCTGGCGTTCTTTCCGGCGCCTTCGTCGGTCTCTTCTTCTACCGCGACGACTGGATAGGGCGGCTACGATTCCTGGCGCCGCCGCCTTACCCGCCTTGGCCACATTTCCTTCTTCGGACTTGGCTTTCTCAACCTCATCTTCGCCGCCACCACAGCTCAGCTCTATCTTCCCCGTGGCAACCTCATCGTCGCCGCGTGGTCCTTCATCATCGGTGCCATCACCATGCCCATCTGTTGCTTTCTCTCAGCATGGCGCAAATCCTTCCGCCATCTCTTTCCCATCCCTGTAGTCTCGATCACAACGGGCGTCGTCGCGATCCTCCTCAGATGGTGGCACATATGAAACTCGGCCTCATCGCCATGAGTGGCGTCCGCGCTCACAACCCCGAACTCACCGCGCTCGGGCTCACGCTCCCCGGCTTCGTCGAGCGCAACAAAGTCATCGCCTCGCTCCCCAGCCTCGGCCTGCTCACCCTCGCAGGCCTCACGCCAGCCTCTGTCGACACGCATTACCTCGAAGTTCCCGACATCGCCGCCCTCGACGGCGTGCCGCAGGAATTCGACATCGTCGCCATTTCCAGCTTCTCCGCACAAATTCACGAGGCCTACACCCTAGCTGATCGTTATCGCGCGCTCGGCACGAGAGTCGTCCTCGGCGGACTCCACGTCACCGCCGTCCCCAATGAAGCTCGCGCCCATGCAGACGGCATCGTCATCGGCGAAGGCGAATCGGTCTGGCCGGCTCTCGTCTCCGACCTTCTTGCCGGCCAGCTTCGCGCCATCTACGACGCGCGCCCGCACAGCTTCGACTTCGCTAACTCCCCCATGCCGAGCTTCGACCTCCTCAACATCCCCGCCTACAATCGCCTCACCGTCCAGACCCAGCGCGGCTGCCCCTTTCGCTGCGAATTCTGCGCCGCCTCCATCCGCATCTCCCCTACCTACAAAATCAAACCCGTTAATCGTGTCCTCTCCGAGGTTCGCGAGATCAAATCTCTTTGGAGTCACCCCTTCATCGAATTCGCCGACGACAATACCTTCGTCAACAAAGCCCACTCAAAGCAGCTCATGCGCGCCCTTGCCCCCGAGGGTATCCGCTGGTTTACCGAAACCGATCTCTCCGTCGCTGACGATGTCGAGCTTCTCGATATGATGCGCGACGCTGGCTGTGCCGAAGTCCTCATCGGCTTTGAGAGCACATCGTTTTCCGGTCTCGATGGCATCGAGCAGCGCTCCAACTGGAAAGCCAAACGAGTCGATCGCTACCTCGACGCCGTCCGCACCATCCAGGATCACGGCATCCGCGTCAACGGCTGCTTCATCCTCGGTCTCGACGGTACCGGCCCCGATTCCTTCGACGCCATCTGGCAATTCGTCCAGAAAAGCGGCCTCTTCGACGTCCAGATCACCGTGCAGACCGCTTTTCCCGCGACGCCGCTCTACACCCGGCTCAAAAGCGAGGGCCGTATCCTTCGCGATGAGGCCTGGGAGCTCTGTACGCTTTTTGACGTCAATTTCCAGCCGGCGAGAATGACGGTTCCAGAGTTGGAATCCGGCCTCAGGACGCTCGCCGCCCAAATCTATTCCGACGATTCCACCCTCTCGCGCCGCGAGAGATTTCGCCGCAATTACCACGTGCAGCGTCGCGCCCAGGTTCACTAAGGAGCAACAGCCATGGCTATTCTCTGGGTTCGAATCGTTCTGATCCTGTGCGGCATCTTCGACGGCTTAGTCGGCACCATCTTCGCCATCGCTCCCGCAACGATGTTCCGGCTCTTCACCGTCGCGCCGCCCAACCATTACGGCTATGTTCAGTTCCCGGCGCTGCTCCTCATCATCTTCGCTGTCATCTTCTTTCGCGCAGCCGCCGACCCCATCGGCCGCCGCGACACCATTCTCTACGGTGTCGCCCTCAAAGCCTCCTATTCCGGCCTCGTCTTCTGGTATCAGCTCCACGGCGGTGTACCGTCCCTCTGGATTCCATGGGCGTGGACCGATGCGGTCTGCCTCGTGCTGCTCCTCCTCGGCTGGTTCTCCGTTCGTCCCGGATCCAAAACTGCCTGAGCCGCCTGTCCGCTTTCGGCCATCCCCCTTCACAACCGAACACTCCTTCGCCCCAAACCCGAAGCCACCACCGTCCCGAACCGGCGACTTAGCGCCACCCCAAAATGGCGGCCCGCGTGCAACTCCTCCCTACAAGCCCGCAGAACGCTGTTGCCATTGCTCGTTCTTTGTCCCATCATGGGCTCCAACCCACTGACCTGAAGAGGCCCGATGAAAAACTTCCTGCAGGACCTGCGCTTCAGCGCCCGCACCCTCCGCAAATCCCCCGGCTTCGCGCTCACCGCCATCCTCACGCTCGCCCTCGGCATCGGTGCCGTCACTTCCATCTTCTCGGTCGTCGACTCGGTCCTCCTCAAGCCCTTCGCCTTCGCCAGCCCCGACCGCCTCGTCATGCTGCATGAGTACCTGCCCGAACTCGAGTCCAGCCCTCTGCCCGACAATCCCAACCACTTCCTCAACTGGCAGAGCAATACCAAAACCTTTTCCGGGCTCTCGATCCTCAACAACGGCAACTCCAGCATCTCCATCGGCACCGACCACCCCGAGCTCGTCGCCGGCCTCAGCGTGGAGCCCAACTTCTTCGACCTGCTCGGCGTCCACCCCTTCCTCGGCCGCGGCTTCCTCCCCATCGAAGGCACCCAGGGCCACAACAAAGTCGTCGTCCTCTCGTGGAACGCCTGGCAGCGCTACTTCCACGGCGATCCCCGCGCCATCGGCCAAACCCTCCGCAACGGCGGCCAGCCTGAAACCGTCATCGGCGTCCTTCCTCAGGGATTCGCCTTCCCCCGCGTCAGCGAAATGTCTTCTACCGTCTCGCAAAGTAACGCGCCTGCGTACGAGCTGTTCCACCCGCTCGCCCTCTCCATCGACGGGAGCGACGATGAAGGCGACTACAACTTCATGGTCCTCGGTCGCCTGCGCTCCGGCATCTCTCCCCAGCAAGCGCAAACGGAACTGGCTACCCTGCAGTCGGCCTTCAACAAAGGCCATCACCTCTCCACCAATCCCACCGTCCTCGTCTTTCCCATGATCACCGAGGTAGCCGGACAAGTCAGCACCGCCCTGTGGCTGCTGCTCGCTGCTGTGGGAGCCGTCCTGCTCATCGGTTGCGTCAACCTCGCCAACCTGCAACTCGCCCGAGCCGTCTCCCGCGAACGCGAGCTCGCCGTCCGCGCCGCCCTCGGTGCCGCGCGCAATCGCCTCGTCAGCGCCGCCCTCGCCGATTCCCTCGTCCTCGCCATCATCGGCGGCACGCTCGGCATCCTGCTCTCCTTCGCCGGCGTTCAGCTGTTCATCGCCGCCGCGCCCCAGAGCCTGCCCCGCGTCCACGACATCCACCTCTCCTGGCCGGTTCTCCTCGCCGCCGCCGCCCTCTCCATCCTCACCGCTCTGTTCTTTGGACTCCTGCCCGCCGTGCGCTCCATGCGCGTCGATCCACAGTCAGCACTCCAAACCGGCACCACCCGCGTCTCCAGCGGACGCGAGAGCCGCCGCACCCGTCATCTCCTCGTCGCCGCCGAAGTCGCCTGCACCGTCGCGCTCCTCATCGTCACCGGCTTGCTGGTCCGCAGCTTCTCCACCCTGCTCGGCCAAAATCGCGACTTCGATTCCACCCGCGTCACCCTCGCGCGCGCCTTCCTCTACGCGCCGAAGTATGGCGACTCCCTCCCACATTCCGACGTTGCACGCGCCGCCTTCAACGAACGCGCCCTCGCCGCGCTCGCCCAGATCCCCGGCGTGCAATCCGTTGCCTCTGTCTCCGAGCTGCCCCTTGCCGGCGATGTCTGGATCGACAATGTCACCCGCCCCGATCATCCCGTGCCCGCCGGCCACGAGCCCACCGCCAACATTCGCTGGATCAGTCCCGGTTACGTCTCAACCCTCCGCATCCCGCTCCTCTCCGGCCGCAACCTCACCGACGACGACAAAAACCACCCCACCAACATCCTCATCTCGCAGGACGCCGTCCGCACCATCTTCCCCGACACCAACCCCATCGGCCGCATCCTCCACCTCAACGACAAAACCGACTTCAAAGTCGTCGGCGTTGTCGCCGATGCGCGCGTCAATCAACTCGATCACACCGCGCCCATGATCTACATTCCCTACTGGCAGAATCCGTGGTGGCGCGTCACCCTGCTCGTCCGCAGCCCCCAGTCGGCCGCCGCACTCGCCCCCTCCATGCGTCGCGCCATCTGGAGCGTCGATCCCGAAGTCGCTATCCCCCTGCTCAAATCGCTCGACCAGCAGGTCGCGGACTCGGTCTCCACCGAGCGCTTCCAGACCATGCTGCTCTCAAGCTTCGGCGCCGCTGCTTTGCTCCTTGCTCTGCTCGGGATCTACGGCGTCCTCGCCTACTCCGTCTCCCTGCGCCAGCAGGAATTCGGCATCCGTATTGCCCTCGGCTGCGACAAGCCCACCCTCATGCGACTCGTCGCCCGCCAGGCCGCGCTTCCGGTCGCCGGCGGCATCGTCGCCGGACTCATCCTGGCTTTCGCCGCAACCCGCTACGTCCAGAGCCTGCTCTACCAGACCAGCGCCGCCGACCCTCTCGCCATCACCGCCAGCATTGCGCTGCTCGCTGCCGCCGCTCTGCTCGCGGCCTTAATCCCGGCCCGCCGCGCCGCTCAAACCGATCCCATGGCCGTCCTCCGCAACGAATAGACGTAGATGGTTGGAGAATCCCGCTTCGTTGATCCAATTCCAGACCCAGAATGGTAGAATTGAACCAAATGACGGTGGAATGGTGGAAACATGAGTTTAAACATCAAAAATGAAGAAACCCATACTCTCGCCCGCGAGTTGGCAGCTATCACCGGAGAAAGCATCACCGGCGCAGTGACGGAGTCCCTTCGCGAACGCCTGGAGCGCGTTCGCCGCTCCAAACGAACCGGCATGGCGGAACGCCTGATGCAAATCGGAGCCGAGTGCGCAGCACGCCTGCCCCAGAAGTTCAAAAACATGAACCCTGACAATCTGCTGTTCGATGAAAAAGGTATGCCAAAGTGATCATCGACTCGTCCGTCTTGGTGGCAATTCTCCGTGACGAGCCCGAAGCCTGGGAATTCGCTCAACGGATCGCTCAAACCGGCTGCCGCATATCGGCGGCCAACTACCTGGAAGCAGCCATCGTCATCGACTGCGCCCGCGATCCAATCGTCAGCCGTAAGTTCGACGAGTTGATTCGCGAAAGCTCAATCGTCGTCGAGCCCGTCACCGAACAGCACGCCCACATCGCGCGTGAAGCGTACCGCGATTTCGGCAAAGGCTGCGGCCATCCCGCACAACTCAACTTCGCCGATTGCTTTGCATATGCGCTCGCGAAGTCCGCAGGCGAGCCTCTGCTATTCAAAGGCAATGATTTTTCCCGAACCGATCTCGTGCCCGCTCGCTGATATCCCTCACGGCTGCCCGCCGAAATCCACCTTCACCCGTCGCCCCTGCGCGCTGCTCTCCCGTGTCAGCTCGATCAGCCGCGTCGTTCGCCACACCTGTTCCGGCTTTACCTCCAGCTCCGC
Source organism: Acidobacteriaceae bacterium (assembly GCA_036272255.1). Classification (GTDB taxonomy): domain Bacteria; phylum Acidobacteriota; class Terriglobia; order Terriglobales; family Acidobacteriaceae; genus Palsa-343. Next base: position 13,052 of record DATAZC010000003.1, read on the forward strand.
TTTCCCCAGCAGCGCGTCCCGCACATTTTCGTAGAACCCCCGATAGTCCCCGCGCTCCGTCTTCACCCGCCTCGTCCCCGGATTTCCGCCGTCGCAAATCTTCAGCTCACCCCACGCCGCCTCCGGCTCCTCACCGAACTCCGGCGCGCCAAAACCCATCCCCGCCTTCAGCTGATCCTCCTGCGGATCCACTCCCCACTTCGTGAAACTACCCCGCGTCCCGTGGACCCGATACCGCGGCCCCGGCGCGCACGCCGTCAGCGTCGCCCGCAGCGCCACCGTCTTCGGCGGATGCGCATACTCGAGGAAAATATCCCACGCATCATCCACCACTGCGCTTTCTCGCTCCACCCGCACGCTCGCCCAAATCGACTCAGGAACCCCAAACAACGTCAGCGCCTGATCGATCACGTGCGGTCCCAGATCAAACAGCGTTCCTCCGCCCGGCCCTCCGCTCTCCCGCCACACATCGCGCCGCGGCTCCACGCGGAACCGGTCGAAGTGCGACTCGAAACTCACCAGCCGCCCCATCTCCCCTCCCGTAATCACCTGGCGCACCGTTTTGAAATCCCCATCCCATCGCCGATTCTGATACGCCGTCAGCAGCAACTTCCGCTCCCGCGCCATCCGGATCAGTTCCGCCGCCTCTTCCGACTTCAGCGTGAATGGCTTGTCGATCACCACGTTGCGCTGTGCGCTCAAACATTGCTTCGCCAGCTCAAAGTGCGAGTAGCTCGGCGTCGCGATCACCACCAGCTCGATCCCGGCGTCCCCCAGCATCTCCTCCACCGACCGCGCCACATGCGTTTCGGGATACTCCTTCTTCGCCGCATCGCCGCTGCGCTCCACAACGCAAGCCAGATCCAGCCCCGGCGTCGCCTGAATCACCGCGGTGTGAAAAATTCGCCCCGCCAGCCCAAATCCCACCACTCCCACCCGTATCGGTTCCTTCATAAGCAAATTATCTCCCCGTCTGCCCACCTCCCTGCAACCTGTACCCTGCACCCTGTAACCTGTAACCTGAACTCCCATGCTGCTCGAACTCCGAGCTGAAAATTACGCCGTCATCGATCACGCCATCGCCGGCTTCGGCCCCGGCCTCAATCTCCTTACCGGCGAAACCGGTGCCGGCAAATCCATCCTGGTCGACGCCCTCGCCCTCCTCATGGGCCAGAAAGCCTCCACCGGCGTCATCCGTCATGGAGCCGACCGCGCCGTCCTCTCCTGCGTCTTCGAATCCACCCCCGGCGCCGAGCTCATCCTTGAAGCCAACGGCATCGATAGCGACGCCGACGAAGTCATCCTCCGCCGCGAGATTCTCACCGACGGCAAAGGCCGCGTCTACGTCAACAACCAGCCCGCCACCGTCGCCGTTCTCCGCGCCCTCGCTCCCGAGCTCGCCCTCGTCCACGCCCAGTCCGAAACCCTCTCCGGCTTCGATCCCGCGCAGCAGCGCTCCCTCCTCGACCGCTTCGGCGCCCTCTCCGCCGACGCCGCCTCCGAAGCCTTCACCCGCTGGCGCGACATCCAGCTTCGCCTCGACGAATTAGAAAAAGACGAGCAGGACCGACTCCGCCTCGCCGACCTCTGGTCCTTCCAGGCCAAAGAAATTCAATCCGCCGCGCCCGAAGCTGGCGAAGATGCAGCCCTCGAAACCGAGAAGCGCGTCCTCCTCAACTCCGAAAAACTGCACGCCGCCGCCACCGCCGTCAACAACGTCCTCTACGACGACGACGCCTCCGCCGAATCCACCCTCCGCGCCGCGCAAAAGCATCTTGAAGAGCTCGCCCGCTACGACGCGCAGTTTGCGGAAACGGTCCAGCAGATTGCCTCCGCCCGCGCCGTCGTCGAAGACGTCAACGCCACCGTCCGCGACTACGCCGAGCACATCGACGCCAGCCCCGAACGTCTCGCCGACATCGAAAATCGACTCGCCCTCCTCGACCGCCTCAAACGCAAATATGGAACTACCCTCGCCGACGTCATCGCCTTTGGAGAAGAAGCCGCCCACAAGCTGGCCGAGATCGAGAACCGCGACGAAATTCTAAAGTCCCTTCGCGCCGACCTCGTCCACGCAGCCGCGGCTTACAAAACCGCAGCTCGCGCCCTCACCGCCGACCGCGCCGCCGCCGCCAAAAAACTCGAGAAGCTCGCCGAAGCCCAGATCAACGACCTCGCCATGAAAGCCCGCTTCTCCATCGCCGTTACGCCCACAGAAGATCAGGTTGCCTGGACAGCCCATGGCTGGGATACCGTCGAGTGCCGCATCGCCACCAATCCCGGCGAACCTCTCCAGCCCCTCGACCAGATCGCCTCCGGCGGAGAAATGTCCCGCGTCCTCCTTGCCCTCAAAGTCAGCGTCGAAGAAGGAGCCGGCAAAGGCCGCGCCCGCAAAACCCAAACCCCTCGCACCCTGGTGTTCGATGAAATCGACATCGGCATCGGAGGCCGCGCCGCCGAAGCCGTCGGCCAGAAACTCAAAGCGCTTTCCCGCGCCCAGCAGGTCCTCTGCGTTACCCACCTGCCGCAGATCGCCGCCTTCGCCGATCAGCACTTCCTCATCGAAAAACAGGAAAAACAAAAGCGGACCCAAACCTCCATCCGCCTCCTTACCTCACCAGAACGAGCCGAAGAAATCGCCCGCATGATCTCCGGCGCCACCGTTACCGAAACCAGCCTCCGCCACGCCGAGCAAATGCTTAAAGCCAGCACAGGCTAGCAAACGCCGCCCGGCCTTCCACGTCCCTCTTTCTGCTTCCTGCTCACGGCCTTTTCGGATCGCCCCTGGCAGGCATTGCCGACGCATCCACTTCGGCCAGCACCGCAGGGTCGATTCGCTTCGCCTCCAGCGGCTTCGACTTTCCCACTCCCTCCGCCGCATCGCCGCACCGCACCGGTTCCACTTTGCCCGCGAGCCCCACATACAGCAGCGCGTCGTTCAGCTCGACCTTCGAATACAGATGGAAGCAGGAGTGCTGCCCGTCCCTCACGGTCACCACAACCGGTTCCTTGCCCGGCTTGTCCGAGTCCAGTGCCGCTGAAAACGAATGCTGGCCCGCCGCCAGATGAAACGTCACGAAATGCCCGTCCTGCGCGCGCGCCAGCCTCTGCTGCCCGTCAAACAGCCACCCGGTAAATGGCCGAACCGTCGGCATCGTGCCTGCTTTCTCGGTCTTTACCGAAGCTCCATACGAATAGAACGTCACCGTTCCCGTCTGCGCGAAACACGGCGAAATCAGAAATGCCGAAACCAGCACAATGCGCAATCCCGAAAGCATAAGCAGCCCCTCTCCCGTTCCCTTCTGTGAGAAACATTGTCAACCCAAAACCATCTCGATTGACCTCAAATTCCGTCCCTCCGCTACCATTTCCTCAGACCATGAAATTCATTGCGCTCGCCTTTCTCCTGCTCCCCAGCCTCCTCGCCCCTGCGGCCCAAACCGCCCCGCAGCCTACCCCACCCTCTCAGCATGAAATGGCAACCGAGATCCGCGCCCAGTTTCTTCACGCCTGGAACAGCTACCACCAGTACGCCTGGGGCCACGACGAGCTCCGCCCCCTCTCCAACCAGCCCTTCGACTGGTACGGCACCTCGCTCCTCATGACCCCCGTCGACGCACTCGACACCATGATCCTCATGGGCCTCACACCCCAGGCCGACGAAGCCCGCCACCTCATCGACACCCAGCTCTCCTTCGACAAAGACATCTACGTTAAAAATTTCGAGATCACCATCCGCCTCCTCGGCGCCCTTCAAAGTTCGTACGAGCTCTCCAGCGACCCACGCCTCCTCGCCCTCGCCGACGACCTCGGCGCCCGCCTCCTCCCCGCCTTCAACTCGCCCACCGGCATGCCGTACGTCTACGTCAATTTCAGAACCGGCGCCGTCCGCGGCGAAGACACCAACCCCGCGGAGATCGGCACCCTGCTCCTCGAGTTCGGCACCCTCAGCAAACTCACCCACAAGCCCATCTACTACGAGAAGGCCAGGCGCGCCATGATTGCGCTCTACAACCGCCGCTCCGCCCTTGGCCTGTTCGGTTCGGAAATCAACATTCGCACCGGCGCGTGGACCGGACCCGATCCGGGCGCCACCGACGCCAACATCAACGGCGGCTCCGATTCCTTCTGCGAGTACATGCTCAAGGCCTGGAAACTCTTCGGCGACGAGGAGTTTCACCGCATGTGGGAACAGAGTGTCGCCGCCCTCAATCAATATGTGGCCGACACCGTTACAAATCCCGACAAGACCACCAGCTTCTGGTATGGCGAAGCCAACATGAACAGCGGCGTCCGCACCGGTACCCAGTATGGAGCCCTCGCCGCCTTCTTTCCCGCCGAGCTCGCCCTCGCCGGCGACCTCGACCGCGCCCGCCGCCTCCAGGATTCCAATTACAAAATGTGGACCCAGTTCGGCATCGAGCCCGAGCTCATCGACTACACCACCATGAAAGATCTCAGCCCCGGTTACGAATTACGCCCCGAAAACATCGAATCGGCCTACTACCTCTACTACTTCACGCGCGACCCCAAATACCGCCGGATGGGCCTCACCTTCTTCAACTCCATCGTTTAGGACTGCCGCACTCCCTCCGCCTTCGCCGCCCTCTCCAGCGTCGAAGCCAAACCCCAGCGCGACGACATGGAAAGCTTCTTCTTCGCCGAAACCATGAAGTACCTCTACCTGCTCCTCGCCGACCCCGACCGCATCGACCTGCACAAAACCGTCTTCAACACCGAAGCCCACCCGCTCAACATCCTGCCGGGCGCCGCTTCCTCCGGCCTTGCTCACTGAAGTTTCCCCTTCCCAGCACCACCGTCACCGGTTCCCACCAATTCGCCATCCCACCAGCCCTGATCCCGATCTATATTCGTCGCTATGCGGGCCCTTGCTTCCCTGCTCCTTCTCTGCATCGCCACAGCCGCGTATTCGCAGGAGGAACAATCCCTCCCCATCCTCTCCGGCTACGTGACCCGTCTGGCTTCCGACTCCGACTTCGACGTCAATGGCGTCCGCGTCCTCTGTAACAACGACACCAAAACCGAACAGCCCTCCGGCGACTCGTACCATCCGGGCTGCCCTGACCAGCCCTACATCGGCCTCGCCCTCGACGTCTACGGCCATAACAGGAAAAAACTCCATGCCATCGTCGCTGACCGGATTAACCTCAAAGCCCACCGCCTTGGTGACGTCTCCGGATACGCCGTTATCGATGCTGTCACCGCCGGCACTGCCGCAGGCTCTCTCCAGTTCCGTACCGACGGCTACACCCTCCTCATCGACCCAAAAACCGCCATCACCTTCAACCCGCCGCTTCGCTCACTTGCCGACGTCATGGCCAATGTCTGGGTCAATTACCAGGCCAAACGCCGCCCCAACGGCGTCTTCGTCGCGCAAGCCGCAAAGTTCTCCCAGAACTTCGTCACCGATCGCGAAGAAGACATGCGGGGAAAAAACGACTACGACCCCTCCGCCGTCTCGCCCGGCGCAAAACAGAATCCCGTCGCCATCGCCGTCGGCGCTCCTCCCGATCCCAGAAAAATTCCCCCGTGGCCCAACCACGCGATGCAGGACCGCCTCACCTCCATTGGCGAAAAACTGATCCCGTCGTATCAGCAGCATCTCGCTGCATCCGATCCCAGCCGTATCGACTTTCGCTTTCAGCTCACCGACGGCAAACGCTGGCCCGCGATCCTCACGCTCCCCAACGGTATTGTCCTGGTGCCGCACCAGGTGGTCGAACGCATGCAAAACGACTCGCAACTCGCCGAAGTTCTCGCCGATGCCATCGCCTGCGTCCTTGAAAAACAGACCTACCGGATGCGCGCTGCCAGCACGGCCATCACAACGGGCAACGTAATCTCCTGGGCTCAGTTCCTTCCCGTCGTCGGAGGCCCCGCCGCCCTGGTCGGCATCGGCGCTGGCGCCAGCCAGGCGATCGCCATGCGCAAAGAAGAACATCAAAGTGCCCGCGTCAGCCTCGGTCTTCTTCGCGACGCCGGCTACGACGTCGATCAGGCTCCTCTCGCCTGGTGGCTGCTTGCCTCACGCAAGCCCAGGCCCCTCAACCGAATCGACATGCCCGACCGGACCTCCTACCTCTACCGGACCCTCGGCGACCTCTGGCGCAGTCCCGCTCCTTAACCTTGCCGCCCACACCAACCTCACCCCTCACACCACCGTAGGCACAGGCGCGCCTTCAATCCCCATCAGCCGCTGCGGCTGGCAACACGCGCGGTTCAGCCGCTCCCGCTCCGTCACCAGCTTTGCATCCCCTCTGAACGACTCAAGAACCGCGGCCAGAATCGAAGCAGCCGCCCCATCCCTCGGCTCGACCAGCCGATAATGCATCCACTTCCCCTCCCGCCGCGCCGACACAATGCCCGCCCTCCGCAGATACGCCAGGTGCCGCGAGATCTTCGGCTGCCCCTGGCGCAAAATCTCCACCAGATAACAGACACACACCTCGCGCCCCGCGATCAGGTTCAGCAGGCGCAGCCGCGTTGAATCAGCCAACGCCGCGAACAACGGAGCCAGGTCAGAAGAAGAAGCCGCCCGAGTCATCGCCTCCATCATATACGCCTTGACAAATATTTCCCCATCTCATATATTTGCCTTAACGCATATGTAGGAGGAACCCCGATGACCACCGCAGCCACCGTCAAAGAACTGGTTCAGCAGAAATATGGAAGCGCCGCCCGCGCCGTCGCCGAATCAGGCAGCGTCCAGGCCTGTTGCGATCCGGCCCTCCGCTGCTGCGACCCCATCACCGCCAATCTCTACACCGACGACGAAAAAAACCTCATCCCCGAAAAAGCTGCCCTCGCGTCGCTCGGCTGCGGCAATCCCATTGCACTTCTCTCCCTCAATCCTGGCGACGTCGTCCTCGACCTCGGCTCCGGCGGCGGTATCGATGTCCTTCTGTCCGCGCGCCGCGTCGGCCCCTCCGGCAAAGCCTATGGCCTCGACATGACCGACGACATGCTTGCGCTCGCCCGTGAAAATCAGCGCCAGGCCGGTGTCCAAAACGTCGAGTTCCTCAAGGGCGAAATCGAAAACATTCCCCTCCCCGACGAATCGGTCGACGTCGTCATCTCCAACTGCGTCATCAACCTCTCTGCCGACAAAGATCGCGTCCTGCGCGAAGCCTTTCGCGTCCTCAAGCCTGGCGGCCGCTTCGCCGTCTCCGACGTTGTCGTGCGCGGCGAGGTTCCCGACGCCGTGCGCCGCAGCATGATGCTCTGGGTCGGCTGCATCGCCGGCGCGCTCGATGAGTCCGATTATCGCGCCAGGCTCGCCGCCGCCTGCTTCGCCGACATCGAGATCGAGCCCACCCGCACCTATAACGTCGAAGACGCGCGCCAGTTCCTCACCGCCTCCGGCGTCGACGTCGACGCCATTGCCCCGCAGATCGAAGGCAAATTCATCAGCGCCTTCATTCGCGCCGCCAAGCCCGCGCCCTCCTGCTGCGGAACCGAGTGCTGCTCGGCAACGCGCGCCGAGTAGCCGCCATGCTCGCCCCGTTCCACGTCCTCTTCCTCTGCACCGGCAACTCCGCCCGCTCCATCATGGCCGAGGCCATTCTCAACCACAAAGCGCGCGGCCGATTCACAGCACACAGCGCCGGCAGCCACCCCTCCGGCCAGGTTCGTCCGGAGGCGCTGCGCCAGCTGGCCACCGCTGGAATTTCCGCAGAAGGCCTGCGCAGCAAATCCTGGGATGAGTTCGCTCAGCCCGGAGCCCCTCCCATCGACTTCGTCTTCACCGTCTGCGACAACGCTGCCAACGAGGTCTGCCCTCTCTGGCCCGGACAGCCCATCACCGCGCACTGGGGCATCTCCGACCCGGCCGCCGTCCAGGGCACACCCGAAGAAATCGCCCGCGCCTTCCGCGACGCCTTCCTCATCCTCGACCGCCGCATCGGCCTCTTTCTGTCTCTCCCGCTCGCCACACTGCAACAACTCTCCATCCAAGAAGAGATCGACAGGATTGGACGCTCGTGAGGCTCATCCGATGACGTCGCCGAAGCGTCTCTCGTTTCTCGACCGCTACCTGACCGGGTGGATTTTCAGTGCGATGCTCGCCGGCGTCGTCCTTGGATGGCTGGTGCCGGGAGTCGTTCCCTTGATCGACCGCTTCAGCGTCGGCGCCACTTCCATCCCCATTGCCGTCGGCCTCATCGTCATGATGTATCCGCCCTTTACCAGAGTGCGTTACGAAGAACTCCACGAAGTCTTCCGCAATAAGAAAATCCTGGGGCTCTCGCTTCTTCAGAACTGGGTCATCGGGCCTGTCCTCATGTTCGTTCTGGCCATCGTCTTCCTGCATGGCTACCCCGAGTACATGGCCGGCCTCATCATGATCGGCCTCGCGCGCTGCATCGCCATGGTCATCGTGTGGAACGAGCTGGCCAAAGGCGACACGGATTATGCCGCCGGTCTGGTCGCCTTCAATTCTCTCTTTCAGGTCTTTTTTTATTCGCTGTATGCGTGGGTCTTCATCACCGTGCTCCCCGCCAGGCTCGGCCTCCGCGGAGCCGCCGTCCACGTGTCCATGGGCGAGATTGCGAAGAGCGTTTTCATCTACCTCGGCATTCCATTTTTGGCCGGATTTTTTACCCGAACCACGCTTGTACGGGTAAAGGGTCGTCCCTGGTACGATCGCAGCTTCGTTCCGCGCGTCAGCCCGCTCACCCTCATCGCCCTTCTCTTCACCATCGTCGTCATGTTCTCTCTCAAGGGCGCCTACATCGTTCGCCTGCCTCTCGATGTCGCACGCATCGCCCTCCCTCTGCTGATCTACTTCGTCGTCATGTTCCTCGTGTCGTTCTATATGGGCCGGAGGCTTGGCGCCGACTACTCGAAGACCACTACTCTCGCGTTCACCGCCGCCTCCAATAACTTTGAGCTGGCCATCGCCGTCGCCGTTTCCGTTTTCGGCATCAACTCCGGAGCCGCTTTCGCCGCGGTCATCGGTCCGCTGGTCGAAGTCCCCGTCATGATCGCCCTCGTCAACGTCGCCTTCTACTTCCAGCGCCGATATTTCCCCGATAGCGAGGCCCAGCCTCGGCACCGGCGCCCTGTCGGCACGGTCTGAGAAAGTCAACAAAAACGCTCGTGGAATCGCCGGTTCTGCGGTTCTCCGATTCACAGGAATGGCGCATCGCCTTACCGCCCAGGATATTTAACTTAAAGGGCGCGACTTCCTGGCGCATCCCCGCCCCGGCCGCCGTGACTCGCACTGTCATCCTGAGGAGCAACGCGACGAAGGATCTGCGTTTGCCGTTTTGCGTCGGACAGGTGCGAACCTTCCGTATACCCGACGATCCACTCGGAACCCATGGCAACGCACACGGTCTGCCACGATTGAGCAGGGGCTGAGACGAACCGGACATGGTTTAGCGAGAGCCGATTATACAGTCGGTAACGGATCGGTGCGACCGCACAATTCATTTGGGGGAGATCGATTGCAGTGGCGATAGAATCGCGTTCATCTATAGGTTGAGGCAATCTTCATGAGTTGGCCGAGAACGCGCGTTCGCTATGTCCTCCTGAGCCTTGTCCTGGGTCTGGGTGCCAGCGTAGCTTTTCCGCAGGAGGAGAGGAATCTGTTGCCTAAATATGGCTCTCTGCCGAAAGAGGAGTGGCAGAAAGAGGCGGACGCAGTCTTTACTTTCGGCATGGACAAGGATTATCACGGCGACCGGAAGAAGGCGTCCGAGTACATGGCAGCGCGGGGTTGGCAATACCTGCGAGCGGGTGATCCCGACGACGCGATGCGGCGTTTCAATCAGCCGTGGTTATTGAACGCGAGCAACGGAACTGCTCTGTGGGGGATGGGGGCCGTCGAAGCAGACGCAGGGAAGTTCGATGAGTCACTGAAGCTTTGTGCAGAGGCGGAACCGCTGGTGGGTAAGGACATTAACTTTTCGGTGGACTACGCGAGGATGCTGGCGATGGCGGGCACGCAGCAGAAGGATGGCGCCCGGTTGAAAGAGGCGTTTGCTCATTTTGAGGGCGTCTATAAGGAGGCACCTCTCAACATCCTGAACCTGCAGAACTGGGCGAATGCGTTGTTCGCTCTCGGCAGATACGCGGAGGCGTGGGACAAAGTGAAGCTAGCCGAAGCCACTCCGGGCAAGAGGCAGCTGGATCCGAAGTTTGTGGAGGCTTTACAGGCGAAGATGCCGCAGCCGGAGAAGTGAGGGGAAGTTTCCGTATCACCGGCGTCCATGTAAGTCATTGTCAACAGAAAAGCACGAGTCATCCGTTCGCGCTGTGGAGAGCGCGTTGTTGGTCCGATCAGGATCGATTGCTGCGCACGTTTGCCTCTCGGCGGTTGGTTCCTGCACTCTGCAGAACCGGACATCCATTTGCTGCCTCAGGCTCCCTGGAGCCGTCGCAGAAGATTGAGTTTGGATTCTCTGCCAGTCCCGAAACAATACGAAGAGAGCCTCGGGAGTCGCCTCCGTCGCCCAGCCGGTAATCTGCGGGACCTGGCAGCCTGCGCATCGAATTTGATCCTGATGTTTTTTCCCTTCTGAGGAAGGTTTTTACGCTGTCGCGCTTCGTCGGAACTCAGCCGCGGGCACGTAATCCGAATTGCGTTTTTCCACGGCCAGCATCAACGCCACCATCTTCCTGGCCACCGCCAGCGTGGCCCGGTTGCCGTTGCCGCGCTGCCGTTCCTTTTCGTGGAGTAACGCCAGCTCGTCGCTGTAGCGCGGAGCCAGTCTGGCCGCTTCTACCAGCACCTGCTGGATATGCTTGTTGCGCTGCTTCGAGATCGGCGTGCGCATCACCTTGTCGGCTGAGTTCTTCTCGGCGCTGCACAGGCCGCAGTAGCTGATCGCCTGCTTGATGGAACGGAAGCGTGAAGTGTCGCCCACCTCGAGCGCCCAGGTCAGTGCCGTGATCGGACCTACTCCGGGGATCGTCCTCAGCCGCCTCAGCCTGTCGACCAGCATCGGATCCTGTTCCAGCGATCGCAGCAGAGTTGTGTCCAGTTTGATCGCCCGGTCGATGTGCTCGCGGCACAGCCTGAGCAGCGGCCGGATACTCTCGCTGACCTCTTCGTTGGTCGACATCAACTCAGCGAAGTAACCCATGCGATGCAGCCGCAGCTTGTTGTAACTCACGCCAGTCTCCATCAACAGGCCCGACACTCGGTTCTTCATCTGCACTGCCTGCCGCAGCACCAGGCCCCGGTAGCGCAGGACTCGGCGCCGGTCCCGGATCGGGGTCGGAGCCATGTGGCACTCGGGCAGGAAATCGCAGCGCAGGCAGTCGGCGATCTTGCCGGCATCGATCCTGTCGTTCTTCCGCTTCGCCGCGGCAATCGCCCGCAGCATCAGCGGATGCGCCACCTTCACCTTTTCCGCATGCGGAAGCAGGTGATCGTAGATCCAGCCCGTGAAGATCGTCGCTTCCATAGCGATCATCCGGGGTTGAGGAAGGGTCCCGATCCAGGCGTCCAGCTCGTGTCGTGTCGAACCGATTTTCCCTTCCCGATGCACACAACCAGCCGCGTCCTTCACGCAAAAACTGATCGTCTTCTTGTGAACATCCAGTCCGATGTAATACATGTCGTCTCTGAGGAGCCTCCGAGGTTGTTCTCTGAATCAGCTTGCCGCTGAGTTCAGCTTATGCAACACCTCGCGCTCCTCCTCGACTTAGCATTCAAACAAACCGGAAATTTCGAGAAGTCGGCTCGAAATGTCTGCGTGTCGCCTGCCAACCTGCCCCACGTATAAAAGCGCTCCTGACAGGGCCTTGTCCTGATCGACGTAATGTTGTTGCGCAGCACGACGAAGCTGATCGGCGTGGCGAGCAGAGTCGCCCCGACGTCGAAAGCTGTCACAAAGCCCCGGCGCGCCTCTTTTCCAGGATTGTCAGGCGGCTGTGGAACGAAATGACAGGCGATGGGGATTGTGTCGCCGGCGATACGGAGGTTTCGCGCCGCGCGTGCGAAGCCGTCCCGCTCCATGTGGAAAATTTGTCAAGCTTTCCGCTCGCGGTACCGAAGTTTTCCTTCTCATTTAACGCGACTTACAGGCCAAAAGCGCCGAAGAAATTTGGCAGGTTTATTCTTCTAACCTGATATTCTGAAGTTAGAATCGAAAAGTCCAGGTTTTGTTTTGCAGCTACTGAGAACGACCAAAGGCCGCCCACGGGCGGCCTTTTTCAGTCGGAAAGGACGGGAATTTTGAGGGCCGCAAACATCTACCGTGCCATCAATTACCTGGCGCCGGGGGGCCTCATGGGAAAATCGCAAATCGCTGAAAAAAAACGGTAACCGAGCAGACCTATAGGG
>DATAZC010000004.1:0-47178 GCA_036272255.1 Acidobacteriaceae bacterium
CTGGGCATTGACCACGATGTGGTCGCCCTGCTGCTCAACTTTGTAAGGAACCATCTTCATCTCGTCGTTGACTTCGTCGTAGCGGCGACCCATGAAGCGCTTGATGGAGTAAATAGTGTTGGCGGGATTCGTGATGGCCTGGCGCTTGGCGACCTGGCCGACGAGACGCTCGCCGGACTTGGTGAACGCGACCACGGAGGGTGTGGTGCGACCACCCTCTTCGTTGGAAATGACCTGGGGCTCGCCGCCCTCCATAACGGCGACGACCGAATTGGTCGTGCCGAGATCGATACCGATAATCTTTGCCATTGGTGTTGGTGCTCCTGAAGAAGTGCGTGGTCCTTGGCTAGGATGGCACTTGAGTGAGTTATTGTCAATGTATCTGATGCAGAAGATGGTGGGCGGGATGCAGAAAGGGAAAGCATTGACGATGCGTGGCTTAGGGGCTGGAATTTGTGACTGCAGAGGATTTCCAGAGCTCGGGGTGCATCTTCCCGGGAGGGTGGCGTATCCAACGGAGCGGACAGTAGTTAGCTAGCGGTGGCAAAAATCTGGGCTTTTGGGGCCGGCCGCCTCTTCTCGGAGTGATCCGGCTTGGTGCTGGGGAAGGCTTTGGTACTCGGCGGCCTCCGGGTGACGGGCTTTCGTTGGCTTTGGGGCGGGCGAGGGCCGCGTAGCGGTAAGCTGTAGGCTCCTCATCGGGCCGCGCGGAATCAATTCAAGAACATTCGGCAGAGGGCATGGCGGACGGAAGCGGTCAGCAGGCACAGAATTTCGGCGTGAATCCCTGGCTTATCGCGATCAGCGTGATGCTGGCTACCTTTATGGAGGTGCTGGACACGGCGATCGCGAGCGTCGCGTTGCCGTATATCGCGGGGTCGCTTTCGGCGTCGAACGACGAAGCGACGTGGGTGCTGACCAGCTACCTGGTGGCGAACGCTGTGATTCTGCCGGCGAGCAACTGGTTCTCGCTGAAGTTTGGGCGGAAGCGGTTTCTGATCACGTGCGTGATCATCTTCACTGTGGCGTCGTTTTTCTGCGGAGCAGCGCCGACGCTGGGCTTCATCCTGCTGGCGCGTGTGATTCAGGGAGCGGGTGGGGGCGCGCTGCAGCCGCTGTCGCAGTCGATTCTGCTGGAGAGCTTTCCGCCGGAGAAGCGCGGAGCGGCGATGGCGCTGTTCGCCTTTGGCGTGGTGGTGGCTCCGGTGCTGGGGCCAACGCTGGGCGGCTGGCTGACGGATACGTATAGCTGGCGCTACGCGTTCTATATCAATATCCCGGTGGGGGCGCTGGCGGTGTTCATGATCAGCCGCTATGTGAAAGACCCCGAGTACATCACGAAGGGAAAGGCGAGCAAGTTCGACGGGTTGGGGTTTGGTCTGCTGGCGGTGTGGACCGGATGCCTGCAGGTGATTCTGGACAAGGGCCAGGAAGACGACTGGTTCAGCGCGGTGTGGATCCGGTGGGCGTTTTTCTTCCTGATCGTCGGATTCTCATGGTTCATCGTTCATTCGTGGAGGAGCAAGACGCCGCTGGTGAATCTGCAGACGCTGAGGAACTGGAATTTTGCGCTGGGGTGCGCGCTGATTCTGATGTTCGGGTTGTGTATTTACTCGATGGTGACGGTGCTGCCGCTGTTCTACCAGGAACTGCTGGGGTACACGGCGTTCACGGCGGGTCTGGTGGTGGGGCCGCGCGGGATCGGGTCGATCCTGGGGATGCCGGTGATTGGGTATCTGGGGAACAAGGTGGACCCCAGGTATCTGCTGACGTTTGGCTTTATCGGATTTGGAGCGATGAGCCTCGAGCTGGGGAACCTGACGCTGGGGATCAGCCCGTGGTCGCTGCTGGTGCCGATTGTGGCGACGGGTTTCGCGCTGAGTTTTGTGTTTGTGCCGATTACGACGCAGGCGTATAGCACGCTGCGGAACGATCAGATTGGTGCGGCGAGCGGAATCTTCAACCTGGTGCGGAACATTGGAGGGTCGATTGGGATCTCGATTGCGCAGACGATGCTGGTGCGGCGAGCCGACGCGCACCAGACGCAGATTGTGGGGTATGTTTCGCAGACGCAGTACTGGTTTGAGCAGCGGCTGAGCGCGATCACCGGCTATTTGACACAGCACACGGCGGCGCCCAATGCGCAAAGGGCAGCCGAGCAGACGCTCTATCAAAGGCTGGGGCAGCAGGCCCTGCTGTGGTCGTTTGTGGATGTGTTCCGGTGGATGAGCCTGATCTGCTTTGCGTGCGTGATCCTGGTGTGGTTTTTCAGGAAAGTGAAGCCGGGAACGAAGGCACCGGCGGGGGCACACTAGGGCTGGCGGAGAGAGGCGGGGCATCCGAGGAGAGCCTTCAGCGGCGGTACGACACGTCGAGGTAGCCGTTCCGGTAAGCGACAACGTTGCTGAGGCGCCACTTCTGCCGGGATCCGGAGTGGCCGAAGAGGGAGAGGCCTTCTCCGAGGGTGACTGGAGCGATCATCAGGCGGATCTCGTCGACGAGGCCGAGCTTGAGAAAGCTTTGCGCGAGGTGGGCTCCGCCGACGAGCCAGATGTTTCGATAGCGGGGCGCGAGGATTTCCGTTACGAGACGCGTGAGGCCGCCGGAGTAGAACTCGACGGTAGGCCGGGTGGAGGGCAGATCTCGCGCGGTGACGACAACGGTGGGCGTATCGCCATAGGGCCAGCCGAGTTGGAGCGCGTGCTGGTAGGTGCGAGAGCCAAGCACATAGCAGTCGATGGATTGAAGAACTTCGTCCGGGTGGTCGGCAGCGACGCCTTTTTCGTAGACGTCGTCTGAATCCATCCACGTGACGCTGTTGTCTTTCGCGGCGATGAAGCCGTCGAGACTGGAGACCAGGTGGAGGGTGATGATGGGCTTCATGGCTCGCTATGCCGGGAGTTCTTCAAGGGGACGGAATCGGTTTTCGTTCTCGACCCAGGCTTCGATGGATCCGGTAAGGATGTCGTAATACCAGCCGTGGACCAGGAGCTGGTTGTGGGCGAGGGCACGCGCGACTTCGGGATGGGTTTTCAGATTTTCGATCTGTGCGACGACGTTGGCGCGGATGAGTGCGACGTCGAGGGTGCCGGGATCGTCGCGCGAGACGCCGGGAGGCACGTACTTCCACGCCGACTCGATATAGCCAAGCCACTTGGCGGTCAGGGGCAGTCGGGCGACGTCGGGGCGGCCGGCGGGGGCGCTGGAAGCGGCGAGCGCGGCCTTGATGGCTCCGCAGTCGGAGTGCCCGCAGACGATGATGTGGCGGACGTGAAGGACTTCGACGGCGTATTCGATGGTGGCGGAGATGCCGCCGGCCATCTGGCCGAAGGGCGGAATGATGTTGCCGATGACGCGCGAGATGAAGAGGTCGCCGGGCTCGGACTGGAAGATGAGATTGGGGACGACGCGAGAGTCAGCGCAGGTGATGAAGAGGATGTCGGGATTCTGCGTGTCGGCGAGGAGATGAAAGTGATCTTTCATCTGGGGAAACACGTCGCGGCGGAAGCGGGCATAGCCCTGGAGGAGACGTTTCACTAAAACAGGGTACAGGGTGGAGGTTGCGCGTGACAGGGCTGGTGGGACAGGAGCGGGCGAGGAACAGCAGCGGGGATTGACGGTGCCTTTAGAATCGCTGGATGACTTTGGCACGCAGGTTCCTGGTATTTGTCACTCTCCTTGGCACATTTTCTTTGATGGCGATCGCGCAGAGCGCGGCTGTCGCTCCTGACGCTGCGATCACGACGGATCCCGCACCGGACAAAAAGAACCCTGCTTTGATCGATACTTTTCAGCTGCCGAGTCACGGGGCGCTGCTGAATGCTTTGATTTATGTTGCGTCGGGAGCGGGCCCGCATCCGACGGTGGTTTTACTGCATGGGTTCCCCGGCAACGAGCGGAACCTCGATGTGGCGCAGACGATTCGGCGCGCCGGATGGAACGTATTGTTCTTCGACTATCGCGGATCGTGGGGATCGCCGGGGAATTTCTCGTTTGCGCATTGCATTGAGGACACGGCTGCGGCGGTTGCATGGCTGCGGGTTCCGGCGAATGCGGCGAAGGAGCGGGTGAACGCGAAGAGGATTGTGCTGGTGGGGCACAGCATGGGCGGGTTCATGGCGGTAGAGGCGGGAGCGCGTGACCCGCAAATTGAAGCGGTGATCACGATTTCGGGCGCGGATATGGGAATGACCCAGGTGCTGGCGGCTCCGGCGGCGCAGCGGGCTGCGTTTGTTCCGCAGATGGCGCCCCAACTGGCGGCGGAGGGAATGGCTCCTTTGGCGGGGACGAGCCCGGAAGCGCTGGCGAAGGAGCTGGTGGCCAACGTCGACGAGTGGAATTTTGTGGGGCAGGCGGCGCGGCTGGCGACGCGGCCACTGCTGGCGATTACATCCGACGATGGATGGCGAGGGCCGGCCGAGGCGCTGGTGGCGGAGATGGAGAAGGACGGGACGCAGCATGCATCGACCGTGCACATGACAACGGATCACTCGTACTCGGACCATCGCATTGCACTGGAGGAGGCGGTGCTGGGGGCGCTGGCACAGCTGGGCCAGTAGCCAGTAGCTGCTTTCTGGGACCCAAAAATGTATGTAACCGCCATGGTTACGATTCCGTGGCTTTGGCGCGAGATCCTCGCCAGTAGAGGACCAGTCCGAGGAGGATGGAGGCGAGGGTTCCGATGAGGAGCTTGAGCTCAAATCCTAACTTCGAGGAGGAGTCGCCGGGTGGGATGAGCGAGACCAGGATTCCGAGGAGGACGACGATGAAGCCGAGGCCTCCGGCGATCCATATCCCGAAAGAGCCTCCGGGCACGAGGATCGCATGTGTGTTGGCAGCGCGATCGGGACGGCGGGCAAGCTTGATGACCGCAGCGAACATGTAGAGGAAGGGAATGAAGTAGAGGATGATGGCCGCGTCGATGAGGACCTGGTAGGCGCCGCGGGTTGTGTCGTTGATTTGCGAGACGAGCAGGATGGCGCCGGAGACGGTGCCCTGGACGAGGATCGAAACCCACGGGGTTTTCCAGCGAGGGTGAATTTTCCCGAAGGCCGCGGGAAGATAACGGTCGATGCCGACGACGAAGGGGACCCGCGCGATGCCCGCGACCGTCGAGCCCACGCCGCCGGCGTTGCCGACGGTGACGAGCAGAGCGGCGAGGATGCCGAGGAATCCAATTTTGAGCGCTACAGAGCCGATGGTGATGGCGTGGAAGACGCCGCTCTGCGGGTCGAGGTCGGCGGCGGGCACGAGCGCGAGGATGGCGAAGGTTCCCGCGATATAGATGAAGCAGGTGAGGGCTCCGGCGCCGTACACCGCGCGGGGTAGCGTGCGGCGCGGGTCGCGGACTTCCTCGCTCATGGCGGAGACGAGCTCGAGGCCGGTGAAGGCAAAGGCGATCTGGGACCAGAAGTTGACGGTATCCCAGTTCCAGGCCGGCAACATGTTGTGCATGGTGAAGTGCGTGACGGACCCGTGGCGCCATGCGAGGAGTGCGCCGAGAGCGACAAGGATAGCGAGAGGCAGGAAGGTGCCGACGCCGCCGGCGTTCTGCAGCCACTTGCCGATGTTGAGGCCGATGATGTTCAACCCGACAGCAACGAGAAGAAGGCCGAGCGAGACTTCGATCTGGAACGATCGATTTTGAGAGAGGATGGCGCCGCGGGCTCCGAAGACGTAGGCGGACATGGAAGCCGATGCCAGCAGCAGGCCGGGGAAATAGAAGACGGTATAGATCCAGTAGGTCCAGCCGGCGATGAAGCCGTGGAAGGGGCCGAAAGCTTCTTTGGCCCAGACGTAGAGGCCGCCTTCTTCAGGGAAGCGCGAGGAGAGTTCGTTGATGACGAGGGCGCCGGGGATGAAGAAAAGGACGGCGGCAAGGATCCAGAGAGAAATGGAAGAGGTGCCGTTGTGTCCGGCGGCGGCGATCCAGCGGGGGCCGACCACGGTGGCGATGTTGAAGAGGAGGACATCCCAAAAGCCCATGGTTTTGCGGAGCTGGGATTTGGGCGCGTCGGTAGTGGCGGGCATCATGGGTTGGCTGTGGAAGGACGATGATAGCGCGTGCAGGCAGAGTTTAGAGATTGGGAATTTGGGATCCGCGTGGTAGTTTGGCGTGCATGATTCCCATGAATCGGGTATTTCGACGGGCGGCGGCTGCTGCTGGTTTCAGTCTGCTGGTCCTGGCGACGGCCGGGGCGCAAACGCTGCGTTACAGCATCCTGATGAACAAGACGAAGGCCGGCGCTGAGGTGGACACGTTTGGCGCGGCCGGCAAACTCGACAGCGCCTACGAGTACAACGACCGCGGGCGCGGCCCGAAGGTGGAGGCCCACTGGGTTCTCGATGCGAAGGGGCTGCCGGTGCTTGTCGATGTGACCGGCGTGGACTACCTGAAGGCTCCCATCGACGAGCATTTTTCGGTGGAAGGCGGGCAGGCGGAGTGGAAGAGCACGTCGGAGCACGGGGAGGCGGCGGCAGGCGGGTTCTATGCCGGGGTGAATACGCCGACGGTGGAGAGCGCGCTGCTGATCCGGCTGCTGGCGAAGGCGGGAACGGCGGGGGTGGCGCTGTATCCGGGAGGAACGGCGCATCTGGAGAAAGTAGCCGAGACAACGGTGCATGCGCAGGTGGGCGGCAGCGAGCAATCGATGCACGTGACCGAGTATGCGATCAGCGGGATTTCGCTCGAGCCTGTGGAGTTCTGGCTGGACGACCAGATGCAGCTGTTCGCGACGCCGGGACCGTGGAACGCGGAGCTGCGTGAGGGCTGGGAAGGAACCAACGATGCGTTGTACGACATCCAGACGAAGGCGGAGAAGGAACGGTATCAACGGCTCGCGCAGGAGCTAACGCACCATCCGCAAAAGCCGGTGGCGATCGAGCATGTACGCGTGTACGACTCCATACACGCAGCGATGCTGGAGGACGAGACGGTTGTGGTGAGCGGGGAGCGTATCAGCGCGGTTGGACCGGCGGCGAGCGTGACGGTTCCAGCCGGAGCGGAGCGCATGGACGGGCGGGGGAAGACCCTGCTGCCCGGCTTGTTTGACATGCACGTCCACGCAAGCGGCGATCTGGACGGAATTCTGCACGTCGCCAGTGGCGTGACGTCAGTCCGCGACATGGGCAACAGCATCCCGGTGCTGACGCGACTGGATGAAGAGTGGCAGAGCGGGGCGGCGATCGGGCCACGGATGAAGAAGGCTGGGCTGATCGACGGACCGGGACCTTACCAGGCGCCGACAGGAATTTTTGCGGCCACGCAGGCGGAGGCGAACGCGGGCGTGAACCAGTACGCGGATGCGGGGTATGTGCAGACGAAGCTGTACAGCTCCTTCGACCCGGCGCTGGTGCCGGAGGTGATCTGGCTGTCGCACGCGCGCGGGATGCGGGTAAGCGGGCACGTGCCCAGCGGGATGACGGCGCGGCAGTTTGTGGAGGCGGGGGCCGATGAAATTCAGCACATCAACTTCATCATGCTGAATTTCCTCTCGGACAAGGTGAAGGACACACGCAGCACGGGACGGTTTACGGGGCCGGGCGAATACGCCGCGGGGATCGACCTGGATTCGAAAGAGGTGAATGACTTTATCGCGCTGCTGGTGCGGCACCACACGACGCTGGACCTGACTCTGAATGCCTTCGAGGACATGTACACGGCGCGGCCCGGGCAGGCGGCGCCGACCATGGCCCCGCTGCTCGATCGGCTACCGGTGCAGGTACGGCGCGGCGCTTACACGGGCGGGCTGCCGGTAACGTCGGCCAACGACCAGAAGTATCGCGACGCGTGGGCGGCGATGCTGAAGATGACGAAGCGGCTGGATGACGCGGGAGTGCCGATTCTCGCGGGAACGGATGCGTTGCCGGGAGTGATGCTCCACCGCGAGCTGGAGCTGGAAGTGCAGGCGGGGATTCCTCCGCTGAAGGCGCTGCAGAATGCCACGCTGTTAGCGGCGACGGTCTTGCGCGAGCAGCGGGAGCTGGGTTCGGTGGAGGCGGGCAAGCTGGCGGATTTGGTGCTGGTGGAGGGTGATCCGGGAAAGAACATCAGCGACGTGCGGCGATGCCGGACCGTCTTCAAGGGCGGAGCGATGTACGACAGCGGCAAGCTGTATAAAGCGGTGGCGGTGCAGCCGGCGCCGTGAAGCGGGGGACAGGGAGCAGGTTGCAGGTTGCAGGTTGCAGGTTACAGGTTCAGGTTACAGGTTGCAGGGAGCAGGTTGCAGGTTGCAGGGAGCTCCAGTGTCAGGCGGCGCGAGCGGTGCCTTCGATCGCGGCCCAGTCGCTGGCGCTGAGCTCGAGGTCGGCGGCTTTCAGGTTTTCTTCGAGGTGCTGGATCGAGGACGTTCCAGGGATGGGCAGGATCACCGGAGAGTGATGGAGGAGCCAGGCGATGGAGAGCTGGCTGAGAGTCGCTCCGTGTTGCGTCGCGGCCTTATCGAGCGATCCACCGGGCTGGGTTAATTTGCCGGCAGCGACG
This sequence comes from Acidobacteriaceae bacterium, assembly GCA_036272255.1. Lineage (GTDB taxonomy): Bacteria > Acidobacteriota > Terriglobia > Terriglobales > Acidobacteriaceae > Palsa-343. Next base: position 8,483 of record DATAZC010000004.1, read on the forward strand.
GGAAACCAGGGAATGAAGGCGATGTTGTTCTTCTCGCAGTACTGGAGGACGTCTTCGTGCTCGCGGTCGCCGATGTTGTAACGGTTCTGCACGCTGACAACTTTCACAAATTTGCGGACGCGCTCGATGTCGGGAACTTTGACTTCGCTGAGGCCGATATGACGGATCTTGCCTTCTTTCTGAAATTTCTTGATGGGCTCGAGGGATTCTTCGACGGGGACTTTGGGATCGATGCGGTGGAGTTGCCAGAGAGGGATGGCGTCCAGCTTAAGGAAGCGCAGACTCATCTCGACCTGTTGCTGAAGATATTCGGGACGGCCGACGGGGAGCCACTGGTTGGGACCCTGGCGGGTGAGCCCGCCTTTGGTGGCGATGACGAGGCCTGGCTTGTAGGGAGAAAGGGCCTGGCCGATGAGCTGCTCGCTGACGTCGGGACCGTAGGCGTCGGCGGTGTCGATGAAGTTGACGCCGAGTTCGACAGCACGGCGGAGGACCTTGCGCGCGTTTTCCGGATCTTTGGGTTCGCCCCAGATGCCGTCGCCGGTAATACGCATGGCTCCAAAGCCGAGCCGGTTGATGGTCAGGTCGCCGCCGAGGGAGAAAGTCTTCGTTGATGTGCTCACGAAGTTTTCGATGACGGCGACCCACGAAAAGCTTCAGGGTTAGCGGTGATGGCCTCCGCCGCCGCCGTGGCTTCCACCGCCGGAGTGGCCACCGCCACCGAAGCTGTGCCCACCGCCGCCGCCGCCAAAGCTGTGACCTCCTCCGCCACCGAAGCTGTGGCCTCCGCCGCCGCTGAAGCTATGGCTGCCGCCACCAAAGCTCTGATGACCACCGCCGCCGCTGAAACCACCGAAGTGCTGCGATCCGGAGAAGGCGCGCGAGCCCTGGTTGAAGCTGGAAGAGCCGCCATAGGCTCGATAGCTGGGAGCCTGGGAGCGGAAGGAAGACTGCGGCTGACTGAAGCTGGGCTGGCGGTAGGAGTTACTGAAGCCGCGGCTGAGCGAACTGGGCGCGGTGGGGCGGCTCATCCCTGAGCCGTATCCGGATCCGTAGCCGGGAGCACTGCGGAAGCCCTGCTGCGGGTAGCCGGAGGTACGTCCGTTGTATCCCTGGCCGTAGCTCGTGCCGGGACGGCCATAGGCGCCGGAGTTTCCGTAGCCATAGCTTGAACCGGGCCGAGCGTTGAAGGCCGGGGCGCGGTTCAAGGCCTGCTGACCGCGGTAGGCACCAGGAGCGCCGCGGTATCCGGGAGGCGTGGTGGGTCTGGTACGTAAACCGGAGTAGCCGCGATTCGCACCATAGCCGGGGTTCTGGCCGTAGCCACGATTGGCATAGCCCTGGTTGCCGTAGCTGCCACGATTGCCGTAGGCGCCGGTGCGTCCATCGAAGCCTCCGCGTCCATAGTTTCCGCCGCGAGCCTGATAGCCACCGCGGGCGCCATAGCTGCCGCGAGCGTCGTATCCGCGGCTGTAGCCATGACCGAAGCCGCGATCGTAGGCGCGTGCATAGGAGAAAGAGCGACCCCAGCCGTAGCGCGGTCCGCCATAGCGAAGTCCCCAGTCGCGGAGGCCCGGGCCATGCGGATAGTAGCCTTCATTGCCGAAGTAGAGACAGTGACCGAGCCAGCTGAGTCCCCAGCCGAGGTAGCCCCACGGCATCCCCGCGAAAGCGGAGAGGACGAGGCCAGGGCCGAAGCGCATTCCGAAGTAGCCGAAGTCGCCGAGAAGCGAAAAACCAGGCCAGGGGTTGAGGGGCGCGCCGTACGCGGTCCACGGATCATAGGTGGGGACGTAAACAATCTGCGGATTGGCCGGGGCGAGATCGATGGCACCCTGATCTTCGGTGACGGTTTCCTGCGGAGTATTTTGCAGAGTACCGGCGGCCTGGGCACGCTGGCGCAGAGCCTGGATGGCGTTGAAGACATCCTGCGGCTGGTTGTAGTAGGCGTTGCCGAGTTCGGTGGTCCAGGAAAGGTTCTGGTTCAGTTCAGAGAGAACCTGGGGAAAGGCGGTGAGGGCTTTCACGCTGGGATCCCAGGGCTGCGCGTTAGCGCCGGCAGCGATGTCCTGCGGTGCGGCGTAGGCCATGGACTGGCGCCAACGGTCGGCCGAGGCGACCTGCTCCGGGAAGGTAGAGGCTGCGAGGATCTGGGCGATGAGGGAGTCGGGGTAGAGAGCGATGGGCGCGACGAGCTGATCGATCTGATCGGGACCGAGAGCCGCCTGTTGCTGTGCGGGAGGCGGCGGGTATTGCTGGTTATAGGCCTCGTCGGGAGCCGGTGGCGCCTGCTCGTCGTACGGCTGCTGCTGGTCCTGAGGTTGCTGGTATTGCGGCGGTTGTTGATCGTATTGGGGCTGCTGCTGGTATTGCGGCGCCTGCTGGCCGTATTGGGGTTGCTGGTATTGCGGGGCCTGGGTTTGGGGAGCCTGGGTTTGGTCGTCGGGGGGTGGGGGCGGATATTCCTGTTGCTGTTGTTGATAGCCCGCCGGAGGAACCTGCGCCTGGGCCAGGAGATCGAGCTGGGTGAAGGGAAGCAGGAGGACGGCGAGCCCAAGAGCTGTAGCTTTGCGCCAGGAAGCCTGGGTTGGAAGTTCCGTGTCGGATGCGACGGTGAGATTTTGGCGGGATTGCCGGATGATGCGCGGCGTGGAGAGAAACGCGCGGATGCTCATAAGCCCCTCGGTGGCCCCACAGGTACTTGAAATACCTATGTTTTGGTGCTGCACTCCTGCCTCAGCGACCTTCGTTCTGGTCGCCGCTTCGCCCGATTTCCAGGCGAAGACACTGGACGCGCAAGTGGCCCCAGGGACCTCGGCGTGAGCGAAGGCGCCGGAGGTGACTGGGGTCTCTCTTTCCTTTGAACCCAGGACTGCGGGGATGGTTACGGTCGATTTTGAGATTTGAGCTAGGCGGCGAGCCACCAGAGACTTACGCCGCACAGGACGACCTGGCCCAGGAGCACGACCCCCGTCGCCCAGAGGAAAGGCTTGCGCCAGCGCGTCTCGAGGGCATCCGCGAAGACGCCACCCACAAACGCGATCAGAAACGGGAGCGCCCACAGCCACGGCTCCGACCTTTCGCCGGAGGTGACCAGGAGCAAAAGCGGGACGCCGACCAGCAGCGGCGCCGTGTTGCCGAAATAGCGTGATCGACGAGAGACGGCGTAGAGCAGGACGGATCCGGCGAGGGCCGTGGTGAAAGCCGCGTTCGAGGGATTCGAGAAGAACCAGCGCGCGCCGTCGAGCGAGAGACTCATGCGGCCGGCCGCACTGCGAAAGACGTAGCTGAACGCGTCGAGGTGAAAGGCGTAGGAGGCAAACAGCAGGAAGAACGCGCCGACGACCCAGACGATGAGCAGGGTTGGAATGTACGCGCGACGGCCTTCAGCGACCCAGGCCATGAAGATGACGGTGAAGAGGAGAGCCACGATAAACGCCACAAGATGCGCAGCCGCGGTGAATCCGAGGGCGACCGTGAGGAGGATGATTCTGGGGCGCCATTTTTTTCGGGGGCCCTGCAGCGCGTGAGCCACGCCAATCGCGGTATAGATAACGGAGAAGATTCCGAAGGCGGCGAGGATTTCGTTATTGGGCGTCGTGGAAGCGCGGATCACCGGAGGGGAACAGCAGTAGAGCGCGAGAGAAATGTACCCGCCGGCGTTGCCAAAGAGGCGTCGGGTGACCCACCAGAGGCAGGCGCCGAGGGCGAGGCCCGCGAGCATGAAGGGAAGGCGCAGCAGGAGCTTGATTGCGCCCACTTCGTGACGCATCTCCCAGGTCGAGGTGGTGGAGGCTTGTCCTGAAACGATGCGATCGAGGGTGAGGGGCAGGCCGGCGGCACGATAGGCGAGTGTCCCGTCGTGAATATTGCCGCAGGTGGTGAAATAGCCGGCCAGTGGCGAGGGGCGCTCCCATATGTCGCGGCCACAGCGGGCAAACTGATAGTCGGAATCGGAAAGCGGACGCCGGGAGCTGACCCACAAACACTGGGCGAGGAGCAGAAACAGCATGACCGCAGCGATCTTCTGCGGTCGCTCGAATCGAAATTTTCGCAGCTGGTGAGTCGTTCGGCCAGATCCCATTGAGACTCCAGCAGTGTATCGAACGGGGGCAGGAAGGATGGGCGGGGCAGCGGCCGGATGGCGGGTTCCGGCTGGCCACTGATGAGAATCGTGGTCGTTGCCGATCAGGGCAGTAAGTCACCGAACCGTTTACCAACGCAATTCTCCGAGCGTGCCCATGCCTTCTGTTGCTTCCGTGTTGAAGTCCACCGTACCGCCTGCGGCCGCACCGCACGCGCCCATCACAACGCCGAATCGATTTCTGGGACGCCAGCCGATTCTGGATGCTGAGCGCCACCTGTTCGGATACGAGCTGCTTTTTCGAGCCGGTAAAGAGAATGTGTTCTCGGGTGACGCGGATGAGGCGACGCGCGAGGTGATCGACCACTGGCTGCTGCTGATTCCCGAGTCGAACCGGACGCTGTCGTTCGTCAACTGCACGCGTAACGCCCTGGTGGATGGCCTGGTGACGCTGCTGCCGCCGGAGTCGACGGTGCTGGAAGTGCCGGAGAACATCGATCCGGATGCGGAGTTGCTGGAGAGCTGCCTCCAACTCAAACAGCAGGGGTACCGGATGGCGCTGGATGGTTTTCTCCCCCGAGCATCGCGCACGCACCTGCTGCACCTGGCGGATTTCATCAAGGTAGATTTTCTGACCGCCGGGCACGATACGCGGCAGGAGATTTACCGGATGGCAGCCGGTACCGGAGCTCGTCTCCTGGCAGAAAAGGTAGAAACCGATATCCAGCAGCGCATCGCGGTCGCGGAAGGGTGCACGCTGTTTCAGGGATATTTCTTTTCGCAGCCGGTGCTGCTGGCTTCACACGCGGTTCCGCAGAACTACTTTGTATATCTGAAGCTGCTGACGACTCTCACCCGGGATCCGGTGGATCTGCGTAAGGTGGAGAAGCTGCTTTCCGGCGATGCGTCGCTGTGCTATCGGATTCTGCGGCTTGCCAATTCCGCGATGCAGGGTCATCCGTCGGAGATCTCGACGATCCGCGAGGCCCTGATGATGGTCGGGGAGAGCGCGGTTCGCAGGATGGTGACCGTGGCCATGGCGGGGGCGATGGCTTCCGATCGCTCCTCAGCTCTGCTATCGCTCGCGCTGTCGCGGGCGGCCTTCTGTGAGCTGATGGCCCCATTCCTTTCGGGCGAGCCCTCGCAGTTTTATCTGTTGGGGATTCTCTCACTGCTCGATGTGCTGCTGGAAACATCGATCGAGCGCATTCTCGAGTCGGTTCCCATCACTCTTCAGATGAAAGCGGCGCTGCTGGGTGATACCAGCGGCGCTGGACGGATCCTGGATCTGGTTCGCAGTCTCGAAGGGTGCGACTGGCAGCGCTGTGAGCAGATCCAGCAACAGCTGGGGCTGGGCGAAGGCCTGATCGCCGCAACCTATGCGCAGTCGCTGCGCTGGGCTTCCACAATGGTCGGCCAGGAAATCGGTTCCTGACTTCTACTGCCTGAAAAGTCAGGAGCGGTCCAGCGTTCTTCAGTATTCCCTGCCCGGCTCTCCGCTGTACCCTGTACAGGATGACCAGCCTGCGTACGGCCAAGCGATTCGTGTTCCCGCTGCTCGGGCTGTGGGTCCTGCTCTACTTCTCCTTCTCCATGGTGAAGCCGCCGCTGCTCGACGGCTCCGACGCGCTTTCTGCCGAGATTGCCCGCGAGATGCTGACCGGCGGACACTGGCTGACGCCGTTTGCCAACGGCATTCGCTACCCGCACCATCCGCCGCTGCTCTATTGGGCGGTCGCCGTCAGCTTTGGGATCTTCCATGTTTCAGACTGGGCGGCGCGCGTACCGGTGGCTCTGGCGACGCTTGGCCTGTTCATCGCGACCTTTTCGCTGGGCCGCCGGATCTTCCACTCGCCGGCGGCGGCGTTTTACGCGGTGCTCTCGCTGCTGACCTCCTACGGCGTGTTTTTGTTCGGGCATCTTTTGCTGCGCGACGTATTTCTCTGCCTGTGGACGACGCTGGCGCTCAACTTCTTCTGGCGCTCCCTCACGCAACAAAGGCGCCTGCTGGAGAGCTCTCTTGGCTTTGCCGCCTGCTGCGCGCTCGGCGTACTGACACAGGGCGTTGCGGGGATCGTGCTGCCCCTGCTGATCGTCTTCGTGTATCTGCTGTGCACACACAACCTTCGGCATTTCGCGAAGTGGCATCCCTTCGCTGCCATCCTGGTTTTTCTGATTCTGTATTTGCCGTGGCACTTTGCGGCACGGCACGCCCTGCGCGGAACCGACCTGATGAACCTGCTGCCGCCCTTCACGGGCGGCCGGGTTCCGCTGTTCGTCTTCTGGCCGTTGCTGCTGCTCTGGATCGTTCCCTGGTGCGCCTTTTCGCTGCGCGCACTTCGCATAGGCGCTTCGCCGGAACCGGATCGCCGCCGACAGGCGCGGCTCTTCTGTGGCCTCTGGATCCTGGTGGTTTTGATTTTCTTCAGCTTCACAGCTCGCCAGGAATTCAATCTGCTGGCTGCGTTGCCGCCGATGGCCCTGCTGGCCGGTGGATGGCTCGCCGAAGACGAGGCGCAACCGCATCATCAGGGGCGCATCGCGGCGTGGATACTTTTTTTCCTGGGACTCGCCGCGGCGGCGCTGGTGGCGTACGACCTGGTGGTTTCGCCCAGGCCGGCTCCCGGCGTCGACATCGCTACGCTGCTGCGGCCCAACGCCGGGCAACATCCGGTGTTCTTCGCCTACTTCCTCGACCTCACACGTTCTGCGATGGGATTGTTCCGGGTTCCGCTCTGGATCACCTTCCTCGCTCTGGTCGTGGGGGTTTCCGCAGGACTATTCTATCGGCTGCGGGACAACGCGCGGATGGCTAATTGTTTTCTGGCGGGAATGATCGTCGCGATCCTGATCGCGGCGCATCTGGCGCTGAACACATTTTCTCCGGTGCTTTCGTCGGCGATCCTCGCCCAGGCCATCAAGCCAGAGACGAGCGCCGGCGACATTGTGGTGGTCAACGGGTCGCTCGACAGCGCATCGTCTTTCGTCTTTTATCTAGAGCACCCCGTGCTCCTGCTCAATCGCACGGCAGCATCATCGGCGATCCCGGCGGTGTGCACGCAGCCGCAGACCGAGGTGACGGCGACCTTCACCATCGGGCCTCCAGCCACGCCGACGTTCAACATCAATCCCGCGGCCCTGTGCGGAGTCTGGCAGGGTCCGGCGCGGGTGTGGCTGTGGACCACGCCGCAAACGCTGCCCGTGCTGCCTGGCGAGGTGTATGTGATTGGCCGCAGCGGGGGCAAGGAAATCGTGAGCAACCAGCCCAACACCGGCGGCGCCGCGTTTTGAAACGGATCGTGGACGAAAGCCCTGCGCCGGTTTTGGGATCTGGCGGTTGGTGATCCGGTTCCCCGCCAGCGGGTTTAGTCAGAAACCCATCTAAAGTTGGTTGTTCCGGGCATACCCCTTCCTGCATCCTTGCCGAATCTATGCTCAGAGCTTTTGCTGGCTTTCTCTGCCTTATTTCTCTCGCCTCCGCAGCTACCGCACAAACGTTCGTCGCCGCGTCTGACCCCAGTGCCGCGTCGCCGGCACCCGCAACCGCACCCGCCGGACATCCGGTCACGTTTTCGATCTACGAGCGCGCGCGCAACGACAACTGGCAGTGGTTTGCCGCGCCGCCCTACGACAACACGACTTCGTACCTGCAATCCCTGCTGCGCATCAGCATCGCCCAGCGTATCCACCACTGGGACTGGCAGGCGGAGTTAGCGCAGACCTGGGTTGGCGGAGTACCCAGTGACGCCGTCTCCGCTGTTTCTGCCCAGGGTCAGCTCGGTCTCGGCGGCACCTACTATGCCGCCAACGGCAACAACAGCGAGCCTGCTGCCGCCTTCTTCAAACAGGGATTCATTCGCTACAGCGGAGAGGGCGACAAGAACATTCGCCTGGGCCGCTTTGAGTTTTTCGATGGCGTCGAGACCCACCCCAAAGATCCCACGATGCTATGGCTGCAGAACAACCGGATGCAGCAGCACCTGATCGGCAACTTCGGTTTCTCTGACGCGCTTCGCAGCTTCGACGGCGCCGACGCACACTATGGCTCGGGCTCGTGGGACATCACAGCCATGGCCGGCCGCGCGGATCAGGGCGTGTTCAACATGAACGGCAATCCGGAGCTGAATGTCGACACGCAGTATCTGGCTTTTACTGACGTCGCCGCCCACGGCCGCGTGATTGTCCGCACCTTCGGCATTGGCTACCACGACGGCCGCACGGGCATCATCAAGTCGGACAACCGCCCCACCGCGGTGCGCGCACTCGACCACAAGAACATTCGGCTCGGCACCTATGGCGGAAACATCATTGCCACTCAGCCTGCTGGCCCCGGCACCTTCGACTTCATCTTCTGGGGCGCATGGCAGAACGGCAACTGGGGCAAACTCTCGCAAAGCGCCGGCGCGGCCACCTTCGAAGGCGGCTACCGCTTCACCAAAGTTCCCACCACCCCCTGGTTCCGCGGCGGCTACTGGCGGACCACGGGCGACACCAATCCCTCCGATTCCACCAACGGCACTTTCTTCCAGGTTCTGCCTACGCCTCGCGTCTACGGACGCCTGCCCTTCTACAACGCCATGAACTCCACGGACGGATTCGTCCAGCTCATCGATAAGCCGTACAAAACCTGGGAGCTGCGCAGCGATCTCCACTGGCTCGACCTCACTTCCGGCCATGACCTCTGGTACTCCGGCGGCGGCGCTTTCGACAACAAAGTCTTCGGCTTTACCGGCAAGCCGTCCAATGGGCACACGTCCTTCGCCACGACGGCCGACATCAGCTCCGACTGGCAAGCCACCAAAAACGTCGCCTTCAACGGCTACTACGGGTACGGCTGGGGCAAAAGCGTCGTGGGCGCGATCTATCCCACGGGCAAAAATATCCAGCTCGGCTATGTGGAGTTCATTTATCGCTGGGGAACCAGCGCCGGAACAGCAGGAAAAAAGTGAAGACGGAACCCATCGGCAGCATTCCTCGTCCGCCCGCGCTGTTGCAGGCAATGGCTGGATTTCAAGCGGGGACGGTCAGTAAGACGGCTCTCGACGAGGCCTCGGCCACGGCGCTGCGCGACACGATTGAGCGCTTTGAGCAGACGGGCTCGCCGGTGATCAGCGACGGCGAACAGACCAAGCCCAGTTTCGCGACTTATCCGCTGGCGGGACTTACGAATTTAGTTGCCGATGGCGTAGTGATCCCCTTCGCCGACGGCCACACCCGTCAGCTGCCGTGTTTGACGGCTGGACCGTTTCGTTATGGCACACACGCCGCCGCATTTGTAACCGCGGCGCGCACCTATACGAAGCGGCCGTTGAAACAGGCGGTGATCTCCGCGTCGGCGCTTAGCCTGCTTTACCCTGGCGCCGGGATTCCCGGATACTCGCGGGAGCAATTTGTCGCAGATCTGATTGACGAAGCGGCGGCAGACATTCGAGGAGCGCTCGATGCCGGCGCCGACTCGGTCCAGATCGACTTTACCGAAGGCCGGCTATCGCTGAAGCTCGATCCTTCGGGCGTACTGTTGCGCAGCTTCATCGATCTGAACAATCAGGTGCTCGACCGCTTTTCAGCCACCGAGCGCGAGCGCATCAACCCGGCCATTGAAACGCCGGGCAAGGTCCGCGACAGGATTCTGGAGGCTGCGTCGGTGCTGCCTGGCGCGCAGCTTGGCTCGACCGACGACTGCGGGTTCTCGCCTTTCGCCGACGACCTTTCTACAGCGCGCGACACGGCGTTCAGCAAGATTCTTGCTCGCGTGGAAGGTACGGCGCTCGCCGCCACAGACCTCGGCCTCTAGGCCTGGCGGCGAACCTCGAGGATGATGGAGCCGACGCCGGCGCTTCTGGCGTATTCCCGGTGGGCTTCGCGAATCTGGTCGAGAGTGAAGACTGCCTTGATGGGCACGGCGATCTTTCCCGCAGCCAGCCACTCGAGGAGCAACTCCAGGTCGGGAGCGTAGTTCTTCGAGGTGCGGGTGAGGCCGAAGAAGGTGGCTTGCTTGCCGGTCCAGAACAGCAGATTCCTTCCCAACAATTTGAGGATGGACGGAAACTGCGCGCGATAGGGAGTTCCACTCAACCCGGGCAGGTTCATGCCGTAGCCCACGACGGTTCCGCCCCTGCGAAGGATCGACCACGACTCGTCGAAGCTCTCGTAGCCGAGCGGATCGTAGACGACGTCGACGCCGCCGAGGCTCTGAACGTCGGCGATCCAGTTTTTATTTCGGTAGTCGAAAGGAATCGCCTCAGCTTTTCGCAGTTCGTCGTGCTTGGACACGGAAGCCGTGCCGAGGACCTCGGCTCCGGCGAGCTTTCCGAGGATCAGCAGAGCGCCACCCACCGCGCCGCTGAGGCCATGGACGAAAATGCGCTGCCCCGCGTGGACATGGGTGCTGCGGTGGAGCATTTCGTACGCGGTCACCCAATCGAGCACCAGCGCTACGGCCGCTTTTGGCTCCGCACCCTTCGGAACCGCTACCAGAAAGCGCTCGGGCAGATTGATCAGTTCCGCCTGCCCGTCGTATTTGGTGAGGCAAGCGACATGATCGCCCACGCGAAACTTGGAGCAGCCTGGCCCGTTCCGACGCACGGTGCCAAGAATACTGTACCCCGGCGTAAGAGGCGGCTTTTTCTGGAACGGATAGGTGCCGCGGCGCATGTTCACGTCGGCTCCCGCGACGATGGAGTATTCCACCGTGACCTGCACTTCGCCTGGAGGCGGATCAGGCAAATCGCTCTCGATGATGGCGAGTTTGCTTTCGTCTCCGAACTCCGTGATTTCGACTTTCCTGAATTTCGTCATGCGCACTTGGGTGAGAACTCCTGGTTAGTCTAACGCTGCCCGATGATGGGTCCTGCCCAGGGGGCGCCCCCGTGAACTGCCGGGGTAGCGGATTAGTCTTTACGGCCGGCTGCCGAGGGCGGGCGGAAGCGCTGGGGGACAAAACCGGCATCTCAGCAATGGCACAGTTCCGCCTGGCGGCGTAGTATCGCCAACGGTGCGTTATTCGCTGATCGAAGTTCACCGCAGCCTCCAGCAGGTTCGTGCTGCAGAATCCGGGAGGATTCATGTTCCGAATAAAGCCGCTCATTCTCTCTGCTCTCACCGCTGCACTGGTGGGAGGCGTGTCCATGGCACCGGCTCAGGTTGTCGTCAACATCGGGCCTGCGCCCTATTGCCCCTACGGCTACTTCGACTACGCCCCCTACAATTGCGCTCCTTATGGCTACTACGGACCCGACTGGTTCGTCGGCGGCGTCTTTGTCGGAGCCGGTCCATGGTTCCATGGCCGTCGAGATTTCTACGGCCACGTCGATAATCGCTACGATCCTCATCATGGCTACGTGGGCCCGTTACCGGACCGCGGCGAACGCGCGTTCACGCACTTTCATGGAAACGAGGCGCGGGACGGGCGAGGGCACGTAGGGAATGCTGGCCACGATGCTCACGCAGAGCACAGCGCCGGATTCGCGAGGGGCGGCGGCCACCCTAGCGGCCATCCTCGATAAAGAGATGGAGTGGGCCCGGCGCAAAAGTCCTGGCCCACTCCCTGCTTTTCGGAAATGTTGACCCACCCCGCCAATCCCGATAAACTAACAGGGTTTGGCGATTCTGCCTGTCCTGCGTGTCTCCAGGACCCTTCGGTTGTTTTCAGCCGGAGTTGAAGCACAGTTTCCGCCCAGCTCAGTTTTTTTATCGCGCCCGCCGTTGCGGTACAGTTGCCACGGGCGCTCGGAGGAATTATGTACGCGGTGATCCGCACAGGTGGTAAGCAGTACCGCGTCGCCCCCGGCGACGTGGTAAAGGTCGAGAGCCTCACGCCCGGCAAGAACGGCTCCGTTGAGTTCGGCGAAGTTCTGGCATTTTCCGGAGAATCCGGCTCGGTTGTGAAGCCGCAGTCCGGCAAGGTGCTGGGCACGGTGGTCTCTGACGGCCGCGCCGATAAGATTCTCGTCTTCCACTTCAAGCGCAAGAAGCAGTACAAGAAGCTCCAGGGTCATCGCCAGGGCTACACGCAGGTGAAGATCAGCGAGATTCAGGTGGACGGCAACAGCTACACCGCATAACCCGCGCACAGCGCGACACTCTCCGCCACGCGCGGATTCAGGATCGGAAATGGCACACAAAAAAGGTTTAGGCAGCTCTAAAAACGGGCGCGACTCCAACGCGCAGCGACTCGGTGTGAAGATCTTCGCCGGTCAGGTGGTCACGGGTGGTTCGATTATCGTCCGTCAGCGCGGCACCAGAATTAAGCCCGGCCTCAACGTGGGCCGCGGTTCCGACGACACCCTTTTCGCCAAGATTGATGGCCGCGTGAAGTTCATCGATCGCGGGCGCACGGGCCGCTACGTTGCGGTGGAAGCGATCGCGGCGGAATAAGCTGAGCTCAAAGTCAAAAGGCCGGACTCCTTCATGGAGTCCGGCCATTTCTATGCACGACACAACATGTGAGCTGGCAGAAAAGCAAAAGCCCCGAGGAACTCGGGGCTCGTGCTTTTTTGGGGGAGGGAAGAAACAGCTTGTTATCGAGGAGCAACCACCGGGTTCTTTGCAAGAACGCGATCGACTACGCCTTCGATGTCCTGGAGGAAGAAGCCCGTGGGCGCGCCTGCCGTGACCGGCTCCGGCATCTGTCCGAGGCCTTTGGCCAGAGCGTTCCAGCGTGCCAGCATGGACTGCGGCGGCAGCACAATCAGGTTGCGCTCGGCTTCCGGCTCCGGAATCAGGAAATAGACGGACCAGGTAACGAGAACCATCAGCGTGACGGTTTGATCCATGAAGTTGGCGGTGTCGAGCAATCCGGGGCACTGCGGGGGGATCGCCGAATAGATGAGGTCAGCAGCTGCCTGCAGGCCGAATCCAGCGCCCAAACCGAAGAGGCGGCTGCGGAAGGAGCGGCCGAGAGAGTGGATGGAGAGCGCGAGGAAAGCGAGGAGGCAAAGCTCCATGACGCTGACGCAGCGCATCATCTGCACGCACACCGGGCCGATCTTGTCGGGGTTGTTGGTGTGTTCTGCCAGCGCGTTGGGCAGGGCTACGGCGCCGACCGCAACCATGATGGAAACGACGCTGATCCAGCGGAAGGCCATGAGGCCGAGACGGCGGAGGCCGGGAACCGGCTCCATGACGCGCTTGAAAACTTCCTGTACGACGAAGAAGACCGAGACAGTGATGGCGATGTAGGTGACCCAGTAGCCGTAGAAGTAAGCCTCGTAGGCTCCCGTGTGGGTCGTTGTTAAAACTGAGGGGTCGATATAAAAGATGATCTGCAGGTAAGCCAGCGAAACGAGCCGCACCACAAGAAAGGTCGCCATCGCCGGCAAGCGGCGCGCTGACTTCGATTTAAAAAAGCAGAAGGCGGCCAGTACTACCAGAACCGGCTCCAGCTTAATGAAAATCTCCTGTAGGTGCCCCATCGCTTCCTCTCAGTCTCTTGAGGATAGCGAAGTAACCACGGGGACTCAAGGGGAAAGGCCCTAAAAACGCAGCTACGCGCTGCCACTTTCGTGGTAGCGCGTTACTGTGATACCAGGAACTGGAGGCTTGGCTGGAGGTTTGCTGCCTTACTCCAACCGCTCCGGAGCAGCTAGACGCCGCTGCCGGTCTTCTTGCCGCAGTCTGCACCGGGGCTGCAGCTGGGAATCGGCATCGCTGCGATCACGCCGCTGCCGGTCTTCTTGCCGCAATCTGCGCCGGGGCTGCAGCTGGGAATCGGCATGGCAGCCATCACGCCGCTGCCCGTTTTCTTACCGCAGTCCGCGCCTGGGCTGCAGCTCGGAATCGGCATAGCAGAGATAACCGCCTGATGGCTCGGTGTCATAGGAACGGAGCCGACCTGCGATGTCGCGATGGCAGCTGATGCGCCAACGGCGCAAATTCCGAGAATTAGGGTCCTAACGGCAAATTTCATGACTGTAGTACTCCTCAACAAAAGTTGTAGCGAGGTTGGTTCCTGTGTGGGAGAGACTCCGCGCTACATGAGGACTATAACTGCTAAATTGCCGGGGGAATGCATCTTCCCGGTATTATCTAAGTATCAAACAGTTGAAGTGACCGCCGTTCCCTCGCCTCACTCCCGTTCTCCCAACTTTTTCCAGCGATGAGACACGTCGGATCGCTTGGCGGTCTCGGGTTAACCATCAGAATGTAAATGCTTTACAGCGATAACTACCCTAAGCCTAGCGGGCTGCTGCCGCAATGGCGACGGCGGCGGCTTTTCGGAAATGCCGCGTTCACGAAGTCGCGACGGCGGCTGTTAGCGGAAGAGTTATCGATTGCAGCTGCCAGAGTTCTAAGAGTGCTACTGCCGCTTTTGCAATTATTTAGCGGCGAAATTCGCTCAACCGAAGGGATTTGAGTCGCCGAATGGATAAGGGCGGGACGTTTAGCCCGCGCGGTGCTTTTTGGCCGCAGCCTTGAGAGCCTCGCCGATCGCCTTTTGCGCCCTTTTTTGGCGCGATTCGGGGCTCTGGTAATAGAAGATTCCCATCAGATGGCCCCGACGCTGGAGCGGGGTCATGGCCCGCCATCCCTCCCGCGCCCTGGGCTGGCGGAGGAACGCGGCTTCGAGGATGGGGGGCGTTTCTCGTTCGCCCTCCATGGCGAGCATCATGCGCTCGGCCCAGAGTTCGGCCCGGCCCACGCGGACTTCGGCGGCTTTCGGATGTTCGATCTGGTCGGCAATGGCCTTGCGCATCGAGTCACTCAACCGTTCGTGGAATTTCCGCAAGGCGCGATCCTGACAGAGCAGCTTTTCGAGTTCCGGAGGAGTGGTCTGCGGCCGCTCTTCCAGGTCCGGTTCGAGAACGATTTGCGCTATGTGGCCCTTGCGGACGCCGCCTTCCTTCTGCATTTTTTTGTTGACGAGAAGGATGGTGCTTCCATCGCGAGCTTTGAACAGCGAGGTGCGAAAGGGGGCTCCGTTGATGGAGCCGCGCACGCGCAGACGCTGGCGCTTTGGCCAGACCTTTGTTGGGTCGAAGGGGACGGTAATGACGGTCCACTGCAGGCCCGTGCCGTCGGGCCGCAGCGTGCCCTCAAATTTCTGTTTCGCGCCCACGCCCAAAGCATAACGTGCAACGTTGCGGAGTGCGGGGGCAATCGCCTGCCCGGACGATCAACGAGGAGCGGCCGTTGAAGCGCTGGGGTGAGACGCGGCAGTTCCTGCGCTGTCGAAGCTGTTCGGATTGGCGCTGAAGCCGGCGATGATCTGCGTGAGCAGATCGTTGACGGCGCCGGGATTGTTGGGCAGCAGGATGGTGTTCGAGCGGCCGGCGGTTCCGATGTCGCGCAGGGTGTCGAAATACTGCGTGAGCAATACCATGGACATGACGTCGCGCGCCGTTGAGCCTTCGACGGCGGTCTGGAACTGCTCGACGGAGGACTGCAGGCCCTGGATGATGGCCTGTCGCTGCTTGGCGACGCCTTCGCCCTGTAGAGCTTTCGACTGGGCTTCGGCCTCGGCCTGCTTCACTTTGAGGATTTTTTCCGCCTCGCCGCGGGCCTGTGCGGCGGTTTGTTCGCGCTGTGCCGCGTTGATGTCGTTCATGGCGGCTTTGACTTTGGCATCGGGCACAATGTCGGTGACCAGGGCCTTGAGGATGTTGTAGCCGAACTCGCTCATCACGTCGTCGAGCTCTTTCTTGATGGCGGCGGAAATCTGCGCCTGCTGCTCGAAGGCTTCGTCGAGGGTGAGGGTGGGCACGTGGCCGAGGATGGAGTTGAAGACGTAGCTCTCGATCTGTTTCTGGGGAAAGCTGAGCTTGTAGTAGGCCTCGAAAACCTTTTCGGGCAAGACCTGGTACTGGATAGACACGGGAATGGTGACGAAGACGTTGTCGCGGGATTTGGTTTCGACGCTGACGTCGGCCTGCTTGACCTGGAGATCGACGAAGCGGACGGACTCGCACCATGGAACGAGGACGTGGAGTCCGGGCTGGGCAATGCGATTGAATTTGCCGAAGCGCTCCACCACGCCGGCGGTGTAAGTGCGAACCGTGTAGGTCGTCTTGAGAAGGGTAATGAGGACAAAAATGCCGACGACAACGAGACCGATGAGGACCAGCATGGGAGCGGGTTCCATAGAAATACCTTTCCGCGATTGGCTGTGATGCAGAGGGAGTGGCACCACTATACGCGGGGAAGTTGCGGCAGAAACGAAACTGTGGTGATCGCAAAAGCAGAGGCATGCACGGCGGATGAGGCCGGTGGAGAGCGAATCGTCGCGGCTATTGAGCTGCTTCGGTTTTGGTAATGTCCTGCGAAAGCACGAGGCGCGGGAGAACAATGCGCTCCCCAGTCCTGAACCCGCTGAAGTCGTGTGCGAGTTTGCAGGACTCGAGCTTGCCGTCGCTGTAAAACTCCACCACGTTTTGCGATCCGGTGGGATCGGTCAGCGTGTTCCACGCGCCGCCGCGGCAGGGAACGCCCTGAATGACCTGATTGTGGGCGAGAGAGATGGTGCGAAGTTCGCCGCCGCGATAAAACGCCGTAGCTGCACCGCGGGAAAGGGCCATGCGGTTGCCGCCTCGTACGCGGTAGCCTGCCAGAAGGGTTGGGTGCGGAAGCATGAGATAGTGCGCGGCACCGTCCGGCCACAGGTCGATGATGGAGCCGCGGGGAATGCGCAGGTCGCCGAGCGCGGTTGGCTGGGCAAGCCTGCATTCGTTGAGGGATCCATCCGGATAAAACCAGGCGTCGCCACGAGCGCAGGCATATCCCTGGACCGCGGTGTCGCGGCTGATGGTGTTGCGAAGGGCGTTCGGCTCTGCAGCGGTGCACACGCTGACGCGAAGAACGAAAAGAAGGCAGAAGAACAACAGCACTTTCTTCATGGGGACCTCCCCTGAACACGAACGGCAGTGTTTTCCCATTTCCTGACACACCGTTCCTCTCGCTCGGCATGGGGTCCGGTGACCTTTTGGGTCTGCGAACAGAAGAAACGGATCAAGGAGACGTGGTTGCGTAGAGTGTGACCCCGAAAGGCTGAATACGCAAGGTTACGAAAGAAATTCGCCTTTCGAATGTGCGCCTGGAGTAACCCAGCCCTCGTGAGCCACGGCAAGGGCTCGTAAGACGAAGACCCGCCGCGCTCCTCTGCCAGGAACGCGACGGGAATGACTGCAAATACAATAGATGAACTACACATGCGGCAGAATGCCGAAGACAGGGCACAGGGTGGAGGGTGCAGGATATAGAGAGACAATCGACGAATCGCCGAGCTCTAGTTCACGAGCCATCCTGGCCGCGTCAGACCCTGTTGTGTTCGGATCGGAATCGCGCTTCGTTCACAGAAGGAAAACTTAAAAGAAGCGCGGCTTCCGATCCGCACCGCTACCTCGCCGAAGAGCCCGTCGCGCGAAGCGTGCCTCACGCGGCGGGCGGAGCTGGACTACTTCGAATTGCCGGTCCGCAGATCGGGGTTGAAGATTTTCTGTTCTTCAATGGCTGCCTGCGCCGCTGCCAGACGCGCCGTGAGCAACCGATAGGGTGAGCAGGAAACGTAGTCGAGTCCGGCGCGATGGCAGAACTTGACGGACTCCGGCTCGCCGCCATGCTCACCGCAGATGCCGATCTCCAGCTCGCGCCGCGCGGAACGGCCTTTGTTGGCGGCCATCTTGATGAGCGTGCCCACGCCTTCCTGATCGAGCACGGCGAAGGGATCCTGTTTGAAGATGCCCTGCTGCAGGTAGGCCGGCAGGAACTTGTTGCAGTCGTCGCGCGAGATGCCGAAGGTCGTCTGCGTCAAATCGTTGGTTCCGAAGCTGAAGAACTGCGCTTCGGCGGCGATCTTGTCGGCGACGATGCAGGCGCGAGGCAGCTCGATCATAGTGCCGACTTTGTACTCGACCGAGAGGCCTTTCTTGATGAAGACATCGTGCGCGACCGCGTGGATGATGGCGGCTTGCGCCTTGAATTCCTCCGGTCCGGTCGTCAGCGGGATCATGATCTCGACATGCGGGTCACTGCCGCTCTTCTTGACCGCCGCGGCGGCTTCGAAGATGGCGTGTGCCTGCATCTCGGTGATCTCGGGATAGGTGATGCCGAGACGGCAGCCGCGCAGCGCGAGCATCGGGTTGAGCTCGTGCAGCTCTTCCACGCGCTCGAGGATTTTGTGCAGCTCCTTCAGCTTGGGCGACTTCGGCTTGGTGGCCTCGATCTTCGCGATCTGGACCAGCAGGTCTTCGCGCTTGGGCAGGAACTCGTGGAGCGGCGGATCGAGCAGACGGATGACCACCGGGAACGAGCCCATGACTTTGAGGAGACCCTGGAAGTCGGCGCGCTGCATGGGCAGAAGTTTTGCCAAAGCGGCGCGACGCTCTTCTTCCGTCTTCGCCAGGATCATGGCCTGCATGTGCTCCAGGCGATCTTCCGCGAAGAACATATGCTCGGTCCGGCAAAGGCCGATGCCCTCGGCGCCAAAGGTCTGTGCCTGCTTCGCGTCCCGGGGAATGTCCGCGTTCGCCAGCACGCGCAGCCGCCGCCGCTCGTCGACCCAGGCCATGAACTGGACCAGATCCGGATTGTCGGGGTTCACCGGCAGCGTGTTCAGCTTGCCGTTGATGATACGGCCCGTCGTTCCGTCGAGAGAGAGCCAGTCGCCTTCGTGGAAGACTTTGCCCTTTACCCGCATTTCTTTCTTCTTTTCGTCGATGGTGACGTCGCCCGCGCCGGCCACGCAGCACTTGCCCATGCCGCGGGTGACCAGAGCCGCGTGCGAGGTCATGCCGCCGCGCGAGGTCAGGATGCCGGAGGCCACGTTCATGCCGGCGATATCTTCCGGCGATGTTTCGGCACGAACCAGGATGATGGATTTATAGGTCCCCTTCTCGTGAACCTTGACGGCTTCCGCAGCGGTAAAGACGATCTGGCCGACGGCAGCGCCGGGCGATGCGGGCAGACCCTTCGCAAGGACTTCGACTTTCTCCTTTTCGTCGAGACGGGGAACGAGGAAGTCGAAAATCTGGTTCGGCTCGACGCGCAGAACGGCTTCGTCGATGGAGATCAGGTTTTCGCGGACCATATCGATGGCGATGCGGACCGCAGCGAGGCCGGTGCGCTTCGCGTTGCGGGTCTGCAGCATGTAGAGGCGGCCGTCCTGGATGGTGAACTCGAAGTCCTGCATGTCGCGATAATGCTTTTCGAGACGCGAGGTGAGGTCGCGGAGCTGGCCGTAGACGTGGGGCATCAGCTTCTGCAGTTCGCTGATGGGAACGGGGGTGCGGATGCCGGCGACGACATCTTCGCCCTGCGCGTTCATCAGGAACTCACCGTAGAACTCCTTCTCGCCGTTGGCCGGATTGCGCGTAAAGCCCACGCCCGTGCCGCTGGTTTCGTTCAGGTTCCCGTACACCATCGCCTGGACATTCACCGCGGTGCCGAGCCAGTCGTCGATGTGGTTGAGGCGGCGATAGGTCTTGGCGCGCTCATTATTCCAGGAACGGAACACGGCGTCGCGCGCCATGGTCAGCTGCCGGTCGGGATCCTGCGGGAATTCCGCACCGGTGTGCTTGAGCACCAGCTTTTTGTAGTTGGTAATCACTTCCTTCAGCGCCTGAGGAGTCAGCTGCGTATCCTGCTTTGCGGTGTACTTCTTTTTGGTCTCGTCAAAGATGTGCTCGAACTCATTCTTGGGAATGTCCAGCACCACGTCGCCGAACATTTGTATCAGTCGCCGATACGAATCGTAGGCAAACCGGGGATTGTTCGACCGCTTCGCGAGGATTTCGACGGAGCTGTCGTTGAGGCCGAGGTTAAGGATGGTGTCCATCATGCCGGGCATGGAGAATTTCGCGCCGGAACGGACGCTGACCAGCAGCGGATTTTCGCCTGCGCCGAGACGCTGGCCCTGCAGTTTTTCCAGCCGCGCGAGGGCGGCATCGGCCTGCTCGTTGACCTGAGCGGAGAGCGCGCCGCGCATGTATTCGCGACAGGCTTCGGTCTGAATGGTGAAGCCGGGAGGCACGGGGAGGCCGGCGTTGGTCATTTCGGCCAGTCCCGCGCCTTTGCCGCCGAGAATGTCGCGCATCTTGCCGTTACCTTCGGCGACGCCGTTGCCAAAGAAGAAGACGTATTGGGAAGGAACCTCGACTTTCGATTCTTTGCCGAGTGCCTGGGAACTCACTGGGAGGTTGGTGCTCATTTCGGATTCTCCGTTCTGCCGCCGCATGGGCGTTGTATGTAGTGCAAATCCGTGCGTTGCGGTGCTGGCAAAGGGCCGGAGCAAGGGGCGTGGAGCACGGTCGCCATCCGCAATCTCAAAACGGAGAGATTGTTAATTTTGGAAAGCAGAACTGTATGTGCCCGCGGTCACAGGAGGATGTGACGTGGATTGTGACCCGGGTCACAAGGCGCGAAAACGAGCCGGATGCTCCCGTTTTTACGTGCGATCCGGTGCAAGCTTCGGCCCAACATCACCCGGTCGATTTGGGTCAGCGGACGATCTGTCCTCGCGACCTCACTCGGGGATCGGGAACCCACACATGTTCGCGGCCGTATCCATATCTATGCCGGCCGCGCCTCATCCCGTTTCACAGATGGACACGCGTGTCCGCGAGCGGACATATTTCTGGTGTATACAACGCGAAATCGTCACCCTACACCAACCAACCATTGAAGATGCAGTGACATTCCTGGGGCTCGGGTATGGAAGGATGGTTGCACAATCCTGAAGAGACCCGGTGCGTGCCGGCGAGGGGGCCGGCGTGATGAGGCAGTTTGCAGGTTTTCGACTCGATACGGCGAATGAGTGCCTGTGGTCTGGCGCGACGCAAATTTCCCTGCCACCGCGGCCGTTTATGGTCCTGCGGTATCTCGTCGAGCATCCGGGGCGTCTGATCACGCACGACGAATTGCTGGACGCGCTGTGGCCGGAGACTTATGTGCAGCCGCAGGTGCTCCGCACCTACATGCTGGACCTGCGCAAGGTGCTGGGCGACGACGCGGGCCAGCCGCGGTTTATCCAGACGCTGCCGAAGCGCGGGTATTGCTTCGTAGCCGCGGTCACCGATTGCGTCGAGCACGAGGCGATTGCGCTGCAGTCCGCAGGCGCGGCAAAATCCAAAAGCATCGTCGGGCGCGATGAGGAGATGCTTCTGCTGCGGGCGGAGATGGATCTGGTCGCGGGCGGCGAGCGGCGCGTTGTCTTCGTCACCGGCGAGGTGGGCATCGGCAAAACGGCGCTGGTGGATGCGTTCTGTCATGGGCTCGGTTCGTCTTCTTCGATCGCGCGCGGCCAGTGCGTGGAAGGCTTCGGCGAGAAGGAAGAGTATTACCCGGTGATGGAGGCGCTCGGCCGACTCTGCTCCTCAGAAAATGCCGACCTGGCGTGCGCGATTCTGGCGCGCATGGCGCCGGCATGGCTGGCGGCGCTGGGGCGTCAGAACGAAATTGCAGGATCGCCGGGTCCCATGGCCATCCGCGAGCGCATGCCGGGGGATTTGTGCGCGGCACTGGAACAAATTGCGGAGCACAGGCCCCTGGTGCTGGTTTTTGAGGATCTGCACTGGGCGGACGTGTCGACGCTGAACCTGATTGCGGCGATCGCTCGGCGGCGAGCGCCGGCGAGGCTGATGCTGGTCGCTACGTGCGGTCCTGGCGATACGGCCGGACACGCGCTGCGCGCCACCAAACAAAATTTGCTGATGCGGCAGCTGGCGACGGAGGTCGCCCTGGCGCCGCTGACGCGCAAAGCGGTGAGCCAGCTGCTCGTACGGGAACTGGAGCAGGAGACGTTGCCGGCCGGCCTTGCGGCGTTTGTGCATCAGCACGCCGAGGGCAATCCCCTGTTCGCGATTGCCATTGTGGAGCACCTGATCGCGCGGCACTTTCTCGTTCGCGAAGGAGAAGGTGGCGGCGAAGCGTGGAAGCCCGCAGGCGGTTTCGAGGAAATGGAAGCCGAGGTTCCGGATCGGCTGGCGCAGATGATCGAGCTGGAAATTGAAGGCCTGACGGCGGAGGAGCAGCGGATTCTGGGCGCGGCCAGCGTGATGGGCGTTGCGTTTCCAGCGTGGGCTGTGGCGGCTGCGCTTGCGGAGGAGCAGGCCTCCGTTGAAGAGACTTGTGCCGGGCTGGCGCGGCGAGTGCATTTTGTCGAACACGGCGGGCAGGATGAGCTGCCGGACGGAACGCAGTCAGAGTTTTACGTTTTTGTGCACGGCTTGTATCGCGAGGTTTTGTATCGCAGGCTGGCAGCTGCGCGGCGGGCGGAATGGCATGCGCGCGTGGCCGAACGCCTGAGCGCGATGTTCAAAGGCCGGGAGTGGGCCGTTGCAAGAGAAATTGCGATGCATCACGAATTCGCGGGCGAGTGGGACGGAGCGGTGGGCGCTCTGCGGGCCGGCGCTCGCCACGCGCAGGAGAATCGCGCGCACACCGAGGCCGCGCTGCTGCTGGAGGATGCGCTGCGCCTTGCGGAGAAGTTGGCCGAAAAGGCGCGTGGAACGCGGGTGAGCGAAATCCGCGCCGAGATTCTGAATGCCCGCAATGCCGCCAGCGGAACGGGTCTTCGCATCGTCGGAAAAGCTTGACAAATTCTGGATGCTGCCTTGACGACAGGATTTTTTTCGATCGCTAGTGTGGTTCTCAAGCAGGAGGACTGCACAATGCGATCCACACTCCACAAATTCTTTCTGGCGTCGGCCGTAGCCGCCGCAGCGGCGTTGACCACAGCTTCCGCGTTCGCCGATACGTCGGTCAACGTTCCCTTCAGTTTCACCGTGAACGGCAAGGTATGCCCTGCCGGCCACTATTCGATTGGCCGCAACGACAACAACGGCATCGTCACCCTGAGAAACGACGACTGGAAGAGCAGCTTCACCTGGCTTGCCGGACCCGGCGACCCAACACCCTACGATGCACGCGTCATTCTTCGCTTCGACCAGGATGGCGGCAATTACACGCTGCAGTCGGTGCAGTATCACAGCCTGATCACTGCCAGGCTCGATGGCCGCAAGCTGACCGAGACGGGACCGACGCGGGTGGTTCTGGGCCGGTAGGCGGATTTCATCCCATTAAGCTCCTTTGAATCGCGCAGGTTCGCGAGAGGGCCCATCGCTCCAGGCGATGGGCCTCTTTTTGCGTCTGCATGCCAGGGCTTCGGGCAGACAGGAAGGATTTTCTGTTTCCGGTGGGGCCAAATAGAAACGCTGTCTGGTTGATGCTTGCTGGTCTCCGGCCACGCTGCGAACATGGTGATATGAGAATTTTCCTGTTCGTGCTGCTGGCTACGATCTTCGAAGCCACGGGGGATACGGTCCTGCGCATTGCCCTTCACCAGAACGGAGTGGCGACACGAATCGGGCTTTTTCTATTGGGTGCAGGGGCGTTGACCCTGTACGGGACCTCGCTCAATCTTGCCCCGGTTGAATTTGCTCAGGTCACCGGCTTTTACATCGCGACTCTTTTCGTGATGTTTCAGATCACCAATTATGTCTTTTTTCGAATCCTTCCGACCGCTCCGGTTTTCGCGGGCGGTGGGCTCATTGTCGCGGGCGGCCTTATTGTTGGACTATGGAGATAGCCGGTCTCCGATCGAACCACAGGATTGCAGAGCTTGACACGTCCCGGGCTGTGGTTTACTTTGCAATGCAAAGTGACATCGCGATGAACGACCTCCACAAAGCGCTGGGCGAGATCAGCAGCATCCGCCGTCAGATGGCCCGAGCCACTGAATTCAGGGGTTACGGCCCTGCCACGCTGGCGGCCACCAGCCTTTTTGCCGTGGTCGCAGCCGGGCTGCAGGCGCGCTGGGTGCCCGACCCTGCCAGCCACATTTCCGTCTATCTTGGCATCTGGATCGCGACCGCCGTGGCCTCCGTTGGGCTGATCAGTGTGCAGATGTACGCGCGCACGCGACGCATCCATTCCGGCCTTGCCGACGAGATGATCCAGATGGCCGCCGAGCAATTTCTGCCGTCCATCGGGGCGGGCGCGCTAATCATGATCGTGCTGGTGCGCCAGGTTCCGGGATCGGTGTGGATGCTGCCCGGCCTGTGGCAGCTCATCTTCAGTCTGGGCGTTTTTTCGTCGTGCCGGTTTCTGCCACGGCCCACCATTGCCGTGGGCGCATGGTATTTGCTCACGGGTCTGATCACGATCGCGCTCGGGGACAACCGCGCGCTTTCGCCATGGTCGATGGGCCTCTCCTATGGTGTAGGTCAAATGATGGTCGCGGGGATCCTGTTGCTCGCCGCGCGGGAGAAAGAACATGAAGTCTAAGACTCCACCGAGCGAAGGGCGGTTCGCGTATGAGGGGCTCGACCGCGTGATCCACGAGCGTGCTCGCCTGAGCGTCCTCACCTCGCTGGTCACCAATCCAAAGGGCCTCACGTTTGGGGATTTGAAACAGCTGTGCTCGCTCACTGACGGTAACCTGAGCCGACATCTGCGCGTCCTGGAGCAGGGAAAAATGGTCGAGATTCTCAAGGGTCACGACCGCAATCGTCCACAGACGATTTGCCGGATCACCGCCTATGGCCGCAAGCGTTACCTCGAATATCTCGCCACTTTGGAACAGGTCGTTCGCGATGCCGCTAAGGGCGCGAAAGAGGCGCCCGCTGCGCTGCTTCGCGATTTGAAACCCACGCGAGCCTGGTAAAAATTTTTGCACAAGTACTTTGCACTGCAAAGTTAGTTGAGAAAGAAGAAACGCCGTGAGTGATCTGTCCAATCTGCAGGCCGACCTGTTGTCGAAGATGAAGTTTCGCTCCATGGGCCTCAAGCTCATCGTGGTCTGTGGGCTCGCTCTGCTCATGCTCATCCCCGCGCTCTTCGTATGGCTGCTTGTTGAAGACCGCACGCGGCGCGCGTCCGATGTGATCACCGAGATCAGCGACCATGTCGGCGGCCAGCAGACTTTCCTCGGGCCTACGCTGGCGATCCCGTGGGTGATCCCGCCCAGGTTGCCCTCCGACGTGACGACGCACGGCATCTATCTCGTCTCTCCCGCCCAGGCCTCCGGCGCCGTCAACGTCGGCACCGAAGAGCGGCATCGCTCGCTGTTCAAGGTTCCGGTCTTTCGCGCCGATGCCAGGCTTGATGCCACCTTCGACCTGACCGGAGTGCCGGCCAATGCGCCGCCCGGTGCGCAACTGGACTGGAACCAGGCTGAGATCGTGGTCGGCGTGAGCGATGCGCGCGGCGCCGTGGCCGATGCGACCCTGACCACCGGGGGCAAGAGCTACACGTTTGTGCCCGCCACGATTGCCCAAACCATTTCCATCGGCGCAGAAGAGAACTCAACACTGAGGCTCACGCTTCTCGGGACAAAGCTGGAGGGACTCGCGCAGCCGAACGCGAAATTCAGCGTGTCGTCGGTCCTGCGCTTCTCCGGAGCCCAGCGCATCGCGGTTCTCGCTTATGGCAAGACCACGCAGCTCAGCGTCCACAGCGATTGGCCGAGCCCCGGGTTCGACGGCGGATTTCTGCCCATCATGCGCAACGTCTCCGCACACGGCTTCGATGCCGCGTGGTCGGTTCCCTTTACCGCGCGCGGCGTCCGCGCCGAAGGAACCGCCGATTCCATCACCGGACTGAACGCCACCGCGCTGGGCGTTTCTTTCATCGAGGTAGCGGACCCTTACCAATCCGTCAGCCGCTCGTTGAAATACCTGCCGCTCTTTCTGGGACTCACCTTCCTTGCCTATTTCATCTTTGAAGTCACAACGGGCAAGCGCGTTCACCCGGCGCAATACGTACTGGTCGGCGTTGCGCAGATCATTTTCTATCTGCTGCTTCTCTCCGTGGCGGAGCACCTTGGCTTTGACTTCTCCTTTCTGTTGGCAGGCGTGGCTACCGTGAGCCTGCTCGCAGCTAATGCGGGGTGGATCTTCGCGAGCCGCTCCCTTGGAATGCGGGCGCTGGCCACTTTCACCCTGCTCTACGTGCTCATCTATCTGCTGCTCCGGCTTGAAGACAACGCGCTGCTGGTCGGCGCCGTTGCCAGCTTCGTTGCTGTCGCTGCCGCCATGTACCTGACCCGCCACATCGACTGGTATAGCTCCATGGCCGGCGGCGAAACGAACAGCGCTATCGCACTCGGTCAGGAGAGGTAGGCAGGATGAACCACAGTGACGTCTCCATTTCTGGTGCGGGGAATTACTTTGCGCTGCAAAGAGATGCCGCCGGCCTTCACGTTGCGATCATCATGGACGGGAACGGCCGGTGGGCTGCGCGTCGCGGATGGCCCCGGGTGGCAGGGCATCGTGCCGGTGTCGCGGCGGTGCGTCGAGCCGTGGAGCGCGCGCCGGAACTCGGCATCCGCTGTCTGACGCTGTACGCGTTCTCGGCGGACAACTGGCGGCGGCCGGCATTCGAGGTGCAAACCATCCTTTCGCTGATTGGCGGCTACCTGCGCATGGAGCGCGACAAACTGCGGGAAGCGGGGGCTCGTTTCGAAGCGATTGGCCGCCGCGATCGCCTGCCGAAACTTCTGCTGCGGGAGATTGCGCAGTGCGAGGCGGCAACGGCCGGAGGCGAACGTCTGCATCTTCGAGTGGCCGTGGACTATTCGTCACGCGACGCCATCGCACGAGCTGCGGCGACGGCTGCCTGCGCGCTGCAAGGATCGGAACCGCCGGCGGCGATGCGCAGCATGCTCGAAGAAACGCTCCACCAGCAGGGGGGTGACGTCGACCTGCTCATCCGCACGGGCGGCGAAAAGCGGCTTTCGGATTTTCTATTGTGGGAGTCGGCCTACGCCGAACTGCTCTTTACCGACCCGATGTGGCCCGACTTCGATGCGGCGGATCTGGACGCAGCGGTCGCAGAGTTTCGAAGACGGGAGCGGCGTTTCGGAGGCGTTCCTGCTCCGACCATCGACACGCCCGTCCGTGCGGTGGCCATTCGATGATCGCGCCCGGCTCGAAGCCGTTGCGGGTGAAGTTGATCCTTCCCGCGCTCACCGAAGCCACGGGGCCCTACTGGCGGCCGATTAAATATTCCCTGTTCCCGCCGCTCGGGCTCGCTACGCTCGCTGCGTATCTCTCGCCTGACGACCGTGCCGTCATCGTCGACGAACACGTGGAGAAGATAACCCTCGACGATGCGCCGCAACTCGTCGTGATCCAGGTCTACATTACCAATGCTTACCGCGCGTACAAACTCGCGGATTACTACCGGGCGCACGGCGCGTTCGTCTGCCTGGGCGGTCTCCACGTCACGTCACTTCCCGATGAAGCCGCAGCGCATGCGGACGCGATTTTCCTTGGCCCTGGCGAGCAGACGTTTCCGCAGTTCCTCGAGGATTTTCGCACAGGGACGCCGCGACGCGTGTACACCTCAGCGAGCGGACGTACCCTCGAGCGCGTTCCACCGATTCGCCGCGACCTCATCCGCCGCCAGCGTTACCTGGTGCCCAACTCCATCGTGGTGACGCGGGGCTGCCCGATGCACTGCGACTTCTGCTACAAGGATGCGTTCTTCCAGGGCGGCCGCGGCTTCTACACCCAGCGCGTCGACGACGCTCTGGCTGAAATCGATCGGCTGCCGGGCCGGCATCTCTACTTCCTCGACGACCATCTCCTCGGCGACCGCCGTTTCTCCGAAGCGCTTTTCGAAGGCATGAAGGGCATGCGCCGCATCGTTCAGGGCGCGGCCACGGTTGACTCGATTCTCCGCGGCGACCTGATCGAACGCGCGGCCGCCGCGGGCCTGCGCAGCATCTTTGTCGGCTTTGAGACGCTGACTCCGGATAATCTGCGGCGCAGCAACAAGCACCAGAATCTGGGGCGGGACTACAAAGCGGTCGCCGACCGGCTGCACGCGCTCGGGATCATGATTAACGGCAGCTTTGTCTTCGGCATGGATGACGACGGCGACGACGTCTTCCGCCGCACGGTGGACTGGGCCATGAACCACGGCATCACCACCGCGACGTTCCACATTCAGACGCCGTATCCCGGCACGCGACTCCACGCCAGCATGGAGGCCGAAGGCCGTATGCTGACGCGCGACTGGAACCTCTATGACACACGCCATGTTGTTTACAAGCCGGCACGCCTCTCTGCGGATGCGTTGAAAAACGGCTACGACTGGGCCTACCGCGAGTTTTATCGTTGGGGATCGATCGCGCGCGCCTCTCTGCACCACGGCACGCCGAAGCACCAGGCGAAACACTTCTTCTACGCCGCCGGCTGGAAGAAATTTGAAACTGTCTGGGATCTTGTCATCCGCGCGCGCCAACTCAACTGGATGACACCGCTCCTCGAAGGTGTTCTGGCGCGCGTCACCGGCACAGCCCCTGACGCTGCGGCGGAGTCGCAACCGGCGAGAGAGCTTTTGCCGGTAATATCCCAGGAGACGACGCTATGAGTGACCTTCTCCTCTCCGATTCCAGCGCGATGCGGCACCTGCGCGCGATTCGTATCTGGCTCGGGATGTTTATGGCTGGCCTGGTTCTCAGCGGGGTGACCGCGTTTCCTCTTCAGACAGAAATTCGCTGGCTCGACTCATTCCTCCACGGTGCCACGCTGCGCCCGGCAGCCGAGTCCACCCATCTCCTCCCCTGGATCGAGCAGGTCGACCAGGCGCTGACCCAAACCCACCGCGATCATCCCTTTCTGGCTTATGGCACAGACTGGCTCGCCTTCGCGCACATCGTCATCGCGATTGCCTTCATCGGCCCATGGCGCGATCCGGTCCGCAACCGGTGGGTCATCACCTTTGGGCTCATCGCCTGCGCGGGAATCATTCCGCTTGCGATCATTGCCGGCGCGGCGCGGGGCATTCCGTTCGGATGGCGGCTGATCGACTGCAGTTTCGGAGCCTTCGGCTGCGTACCGCTCCTGATTGTCCAGCGGCACATCCGGGCGCTCGAGCAATAATCGCGGAACTCCTGGCCATCCCGTCACGTACCCCTTGACACTCGACAAGAGAACCGGCGATTCTGTCCCTACACTGTTGTCGAATGTCGAGGGGAACCCATGCCGCCATCCGCAGACCTGCTCCAGGGCACGCTGGACATGCTCATCCTGAAGTCCATCGCGCCGAAGGCCGAACACGGCTGGGCAATCGCACAACGCATCCAGCAGGTTTCAAACGACGTTTTGCAGGTTGGGCAGGGCTCGCTTTACCCGGCGCTGCATCGGCTGGAATACAGGGGCTGGATCCGAGCGCAGTGGGGCGCCTCAGAAAATAACCGGCGGGCGCGCTTTTACTCGCTCACCGCGGCGGGGCGCAGGCAGTTGGAAACCGAGCTGGAAAACTGGGACCGGCTAACCGGGGCCATCAATCTGGTTCTCCAGAGGATTTAGCAGGAGAAGGTTATGGTTCGTGAACTGATGACGCGCCTGCGTTTTTTCTTCAGCGGGAAGCGGCGCAGCGAAGTCGACGAGGAAATCCAGTTTCATCTCCAGCGGGAGACGGAGGCCAACATGGCGGCAGGCATGCCTGAAGACGAAGCGAAAAGGCGAGCGGCCATTGCGTTTGGCGGACGCGAGCGGGCGCGGGAAGAGTGCCGCGAGCAGCGGCCAAGCTGGTCGCTGGAGTCGTTCTTCCGCGACGTGCGCTACGGCTTGCGAGGCCTCGCGCGCAATCCGGTCTTCACCCTGGTAGCGGTGCTCACGCTGGCGCTTGCCATTGGCGCGAACACCACGATCTTCAGCCTGCTGGATCAGGCGCTGATGCGCGCGCTCCCGGTGAACGATCCGCAGCAGCTGACGGTGTTGAGCTTTGCCGGGAGCGTCTCCGGCCACACAGAAGGGCATGGCGGCAACACGCCCAACCATCGCCACGAATTTTCCTATCCGATGTACAAGGATCTTCGCGAACAAAACACCGTGTTCAGCGGGTTGATCGGGGCTGGGTCGTCGGCGGTGGGGGTTACGTGGAACAACCGCGCGGAGAGCATCACCTGCCAGATGGTCAGCGGAAATTATTTTGACGTGCTTGGTGTTCCAGCCGCGATGGGCCGCGTGTTTGTCTCGGGCGATGAGACAGCGCCGGGCGCAAATCCCGTCGCGGTGCTGAATTTTGACTACTGGAAGTCGCATCTGGGGGAGGTACCGGTGGTGGGCAAGACGATTCTGGTGAACGGCACGCCCTTCACGATCGTCGGCGTCTCTGCACCGGGATTTCACAGCATGGTGTGGGGGAACCTGCCGGATATTTATGTTCCCATCACGATGCAGAAGACGGTTGAGCCGGAGTGGGATTTCCTGAACGATCACAAATCGTACTGGATGAATATTGTGGGGCGGCTCAAGCCGGGCGTCACTCCCGGGCAAGCCTCGGCCAGCATCAACCCGCTCTTCGTCGCGTTGCGTACCGCTGAATTCACGCAGCTGCGGGATCAGTCGGATCGGACGCGCAAGACCTTCATTGGTGAATCGAAGCTCAACATTGAGGACGGCGCACGCGGCTTTTCGCCGATGCGCGACGATGTGCAGACCCCGCTCACCATCATTATGGGCATGGTGCTGCTGGTGATCGCGATGGCGGTGGTGAACGTGGCCAGCCTGCTGCTGGTACGGGCCGCGACACGCGCGCGTGAGTTTTCTGTGCGCTTTGCGCTGGGCGCCACCAGCGGACAGGTGCTGCGCCAGCTGCTGGCCGAAGGCATGCTTCTGGGCATCGCCGGCGCCGTTGTGGGCATTGCCATCGCGCCCGAAGCTCTGCGCCTGGTGATTCGATGGATGTCGTCGAGCATCAACGACAAGCAGGTATTTTCGGCAACGCTCGACTGGCGGGTGATGGCGTTTACGATTGCAGCCACTCTGGTCGCCAGCCTGATCTTCAGCCTTGCGCCCGCTGCGCAGTTCTGGAATCCCAAACTGGCGGAAGCTCTCCACGGCCGTACGGGCTCCGGCGCGTCGCTTCGCTTCCGGCGGACGTGCGTGGCTCTGCAGATTGGCTTCAGCCTGCTGCTCATCGTGGCTGCAGGGCTGTTCGTGCGCACGATCGAAAATTTGCGCAAGGTGAACGCCGGTTTCGCAACCGATCATATGCTGATGTTCTCGTTGAACCCAGCGCTGGCGGGCTATCCGGCGAACGGGGTTGCACCGGTAGAGCAGCGCGCGCTCGATGCTCTGGCAGCGTTGCCGGGCGTGCGGAACGTGGGCGCTACGAACGACGAGGACCTGACCGGTGACGGCGTGAGCGGCGATGTGAACGTGAGCGGATATACACCGCCACCTAACGATGAATACGACGTCGAGTTGCCGTGGGTGAGCGACGGGTACCTCCAGACCCTGGGCGTTCCGCTGCTCACGGGTCGTTATTTCAATGCTGGCGATACAGCCGCCTCAGACAAAGTGGCCATCGTGAACGAAACCTTCGCGAAGCATTTCTTTGGAGGTACCGGGACCGCGCTGGGGCACCACGTGAGCCGCCCGAATCGGCCCACCACAGACGCGATGATTGTGGGCGTGGTGAAAGATGTGATGCACACGAGCCTGCGCGATCCTATTGTGCCGATGTGTTACACGCCGTTCTCTCAGGCGATCCGGCCTACCGGGCTGATCATCTATGTCCGAACCTGGCAGACGCCCGAGGCCGCGGCGAACAGCATTCACGCGGCCATCGAGAACATCGATTCGAAGCTGATCGTGAATCACCTGACGACGATGCAGGCGGAGATCGATGACAACATCCTGTACGAGCGCACGGTGGCGCTGCTTGCCATGACCTTCGGCGTGCTCGCGACAGTGCTGGCCGGCATCGGCCTCTACGGGATCCTGGCGTACTCCACGGCACAACGTACGCGGGAGATCGGAATCCGCATGGCGTTGGGCGCGCGGCGCATCACCGTTGTGAGCCTGATCGTTCGCGAAGTGATGGTGCTGGCGGGCGGAGCCATGCTGGTCACCATCCCGCTGTCCATCCTCGCGACGCGCGCCATGCGCACCCAGCTGTTTGGCGTCTCGATCGCCGATCCGGCTATCTACGGCGTGGGCATCACTGTGATCTGCATCGTCGCCGCTCTTTCGGCTTTCGTACCGGCGCGGCGAGCCGCTACGGTTGATCCGGCTCGCGCACTGCGCACGGATTAGGACGCGGGCTACTGCGCGCGGAGAGCCTCGGTTGGATCGACTGAGGCTGCACGGCGCGCGGGAATGTAGCAGGCAACGAGGGCCATGACGACCAGCACTCCGGCGACCGCGGCGAAGGTGAGCGGATCGTGCGCGGAGACGCCGAACAGCTGTGCGCTCATCAACCGGGTGAGGCCGAAGGCCAGCACCACACCAAGCACAACACCGGCGAGCGCCATCTTTACTCCCTGGCCGAGGATCAGCCGCAGTACATCGCCGCGCTGCGCTCCCAGAGCCATACGCACGCCGATCTCCCGGGTGCGCTCGCCGACGAGATAGGAAATGACCCCGTAGATGCCGATGCAGGAGAGGAGCAGCGCGAGGCCGGCAAAGAATCCGAGCAGGATCATCGATAGCCGGCGGGCCGCGAAGGCGCGCTCCATGACTTCATTCATGGTCTCGACCGCGTAGACAATTTCGCCGGGATCGATCTCGGCCACCGCGCGGCGGACAGGCACCATGACCGCCGCTGGATCGTCGTGGGTGCGGATGACCACGGCCACCTGGCCCGCGACGAGGCGCATAAGCCTGGGCGGCAGCTGCATGAAGGGGTAGAAGAACTGGGCTTCGATGGACTGCTTCGGATCATTGCCCGGGCCCCACTGCTTGATATGGCCAACGACACCGACAATCTCAACCTCGACATCAAACTGCACCAGATGGATATGCTGGCCAATCGGATTCTGATTAGCAAAGTAAGTGCGCGCAAAGACGTCGTCGATGTCGACCACCCGCGGCGCCTTCTCGTCGTCCTGATCGGTGACGAAGCGGCCGCGCTCAAGAACGATGCCCATGGCTTTCTGGAAGCCCGGTTCAATCAGGTAGAACAGCGACTGCGGCATATCGTTGTCGTTGTCCGGCTTCGGCCGGCCTTCGATCCAGAACGGCAGCGACGAGTCGTGAATCATGGGCCTGGAGCCGAGCGTGGCTGAAACGGCTTCGACACCGGGGATCGCGCGCACCTTCGCGTTGAACTGCCGGAGGCGGGCGCGGGTTTCGGCCTCGGTGGTTTTTTCGTTGGCCGGCATCGCCAGGTTGAAGGTAATAGCGTGGTCGGGATTGTATCCGGGGTTGACGCGCCACAGTGCAGACAGCGAACGGAGCATCAATCCCGCACCGACGAGTAACACCAGCGCCATCGCCACTTCAACGGCGACGAAGATTCCCTGCAGGCGATGACGGCCGCCGGCGGAGCCGCGACCCACAGAACGGAGGACCTCCTGCAAATTGGTGCGCGAGGTTTTGAGCGCCGGCGCCAGGCCGAAAACAATTCCGGCGAGCAACGAGACGGCCATCGTGAACACCAGCACCCGAGCATCGAGCGAAACTTCGCTTGCGCGCGGCAGGGCATCCGGCAGGACGGAGACGATGCCCTTTGTCGCGAAAAAAGCCAGCGCGAGCCCCAGCGCGCCGCCCAATCCGGCGAGCAGCGTGCTTTCCGTCAGCAGCTGGCGGATGATGCGCGTGCGGCTTGCGCCCAATGCCGAGCGAATGGCAAATTCTCCTGAGCGTCCCATGGAACGAGCCAGCAACAGGCTCGCGACGTTGGCGCATGCGATGAGCAGCAGAAATCCAACAGCAGCCAGCAACACCAGCAGGAAGGGCTGCACGTTGCCGACAAGGTCTTCCTTCATGGAGATCAGCGAGATGCCCACATCTTTGTCGGATTCCGGATAAATCTTCGCGAGATTGCGCGCGATTGAATCCATGTCGGTACGCGCCCGATCGATGGAGACGCCCGGCTTGAGGCGACCGACCGCGTGAGCGCTCATGTCGACGCGGCGGTCGCGAAACGAGGCATCTGCATACTGCCCGGCCAGGGTGTAGACGTCGCGGCTGTTGCCGTAGAACGAAAAGTTGGGGTCGACCACACCGATGATGGTGTAGTTTGTCCCGTTCAGCTCGATGGCTTTGCCAATGGCCTCGGGGGAGGCGCCGAAGCGGCGCTTCCAGAAGCCTCCACCGAGGATGACCACGGGCGCTCCGCCTATTTGATCTTCTTCACGGGCAAAATCGCGGCCGAGGATGGGTGCGACCGCGAGCGTGGGGAAGAATTGTGACGTGACCATGGACCCGGTGACGCGTTCCGCAGGGCCTTTGCCGGTGAAGTTGTAATCCTCGTGCCGGTACAGGGCCATGGAAGAAAACGTCTGCGACTGGCGCTCCCAGTCGAGGAAATTGAGGTAGCTGATGGGCGCCGAGGTCATGCCTTCGTTTTTCTCGTTGACGGCAACCAGGCGGCCAGACTGCGGATAGGCCAGCGGATTGAGCAGCACGCCGTTGACCATGGAAAAGAGCGCGGTATTGGCGCCGATGCCCAGGGCCAGGGTGAGGATCGCGATGATCGAAAAAGCCGGGGACTTCATCAGCATGCGAACGGCGAACCGAATATCCTGCAGCAGTGCCATCATGGAAGGGCCTCGAAACGAGATTTCCGATTGTATGAACTTCCCCGGGATCGTGCCATATCCACCGAGGAAACAACGCCGCACCCAGTAAGGAAAATCGGCTGTTACTTTCTGCGTTCAGGCGCCGGGATTTGGTCACTTTGACGTCGCCAAACCCTCTACTAAAACGTTATACTTGCGCGCGAGAGGCATACCACGTTCGCCTCTCCCACCATGTTTGTGGACAGGATTGGGCCATTGATGAACGAAGTGCGAGCGCGTACCCACTCCGCCGTGTTGCGGATTTTTCTTGTCTGTCTGGCCTGCGCACCCCTGTTCGCGCGGGCTGCCCAGGCGCAACAGCCGTCGCCATGGAGCGGAGTAGTCCGCGGTGCATCAGGTCAGCCTGTGGCTGGGGCAACGGTGGTCCTGAACGGCGAGGGCCGATCCGTCACGGTGATCACCCGGGCTGACGGTAGCTTCACCTTCGCAAGCCTCGCCCCCGGGCATTACACATTGATCGTGCGGCAGGTCCAGCTGCCCGCCACCCCGGCGATCCCGATTCAGTTGCCCGGCACATCTGTCACCGTCACGGTGACAGATCAAAACACGGCTTCTCTGGCCGCGTTGATCACCGCCCCCCAAACCGCTTCTGCGGCTACCGGCGGCGAAAAGCTTTCCAGCGATTCCGTCAGCTCGCTCCCCCTCAACGGCCGCGACTTCAGCACCCTGCTGCTGCTGGCTGCCGGCACCATGACCGACGCCAACGGCGCTACCAACTTCACGCAGCAGTTCGCCATCGATGGCCAGCGCGGCGTCGAGGCCGTCTTCGCGATGGATGGCGCGGATGTTTCCGATCCGGAGATGGGCGGCAGCACGTTCACCAACTTTAACGTCGACGCGATCCAGGAGATTCAGTCCAGCTCCGGGTGGATGCCCGCATCGATCGGACGCGGCGCGGCCGGATTCACCAACATCATTACTCGGTCGGGGCGGAGCGGGTTCCACGGCTCCGTTTTTGAGTTCCTGCGCAACTCGGCCCTCGACGCGCGGAATTATTTTGACTACCCCTCCATCGTGGAGCCGGGCCGCATCCCGCCCTTCAAGCGCAACGAATTTGGTTTCACGAACGGCGGCCCCGTCGTGCTGCCCCACCTCTTCGACGGACGCGGGCGCACGTTCTACTTTGGCCAGTACCAGGGATTCCGCCAGGTGCTGGGCACTACGCAGGTGCTGCCCATGCCCACCGCCGCGGAACGTGCGGGCAACGACCTGGTGAAGTACCCCGACGGCAGCACCGATACGCTGCTGGTTCCGGTGAACCCGGATATTGCGGCCGTTCTCCAGCGCTATCCGATGCCGAACAATCCGACGGGCGCGTTTGGCGCGCGGACTTACGCGGCGCCGTCGAACGTGGTCACGAATGCGGATCAGTTTTCGATCCGCATCGATCTGAAGCTGGGCGAGAATGGGCAGTTCCTCGGCCGGTTCAACTACGACAACCTTACCGGGCCGACAACGAATCCCGACCAGACCACCATCGACCCCACGTTTGCCGTCCGCTACGTCGACCGCCAGCGGAACGTCGTCTTCACCTATACGCGGACGCAATCGCCGCACTTTGCATGGGATTCGTCGCTGAGCATCACGCGCACCACGCCGTCGTTCCCGACGCCGAACCACACCGACCCGGCGCTGAAGTTCAACGACGGCCTCTATGAAGGCTTCGACACCGCAGCGGGCTCGGTGATGTCCGCCTTCGGCAATCTGTTCCAGGGGCAGCAGAACTTTACGTGGACGCATGCACGCCACACCATCAAGGCCGGCATCGAGGCGCGGCTCAATCGCGACACCACCTACTTTGGGATCAGCCCCAACGGCGAATACGATTTTGGCGGCGGCACCGTCTACTCGCCTGTGTTTATCCCATCCGCGAGCGGGAAGCATAACGTCAATCCGGGCGACCCGCTGCCCAATACGCTGGCCAGCCTGCTGATCGGCTATCCGTACGGCTACACCGTCGCGGTTGCGCCGCCTTATTTTTCCAACGGCCCGCACATCGGCCCAGCTGCCATCAATCGCAACGACGTCAACGTCTATGCGCAGGACACGTGGAAGATCAACGAGCGGTGGACGCTCGATTACGGACTACGCTACGAGGTCTATTCGCCGATCACCGAGCGCGCTCACCGCACGTCGAGCTTCCTCCAGGTTTCTCCGCCGCCGGGAACGCCACAGCAATATGTCATCAACCCGCAGCCCGGCTACCAGTCTGGATGGAACGGCTGGGGACCGCGTCTGGAGGTGGACTGGAAGGCTCCGGGAAACACTCTGATCCATGCAGGCGGCGCGATCACGGTGATTCCGCCGAACATCTGGCAGGACAATTTTCTGACCGGCTCGACACCGTTTGCTGTTTATCCGCGCGTGAATGCGGCGAAGAACGCCGAAATTCCCTACGGCTTCCAGATCACGCCGGCTGAGCTGCCGCGCACGTACACGCCCTCAGGCCAGGATGTGTTTGCGAGCAACGATCCGAAGAAAGTGCCGGCGAACACGGTGATGGATGTGAATCGGTACGAAAACGATCTGGCCGCGCTGGCGCCTGGGAATCAACTGTCGCTGCTGAATCTGAGCGCGATCGATCGCCGGTTCGGCGACGGATTTTTGCAGACCTGGACGCTGGGATTCGAGCGCACGATTTTTGGGCTCACCGCCGATGCGGGGTATGTGGGAACGGAGTCGTTCCATCTGCCACGCAGCTCCTATCCGAACGCCTATCCCGGCGCCGAGCCCGGCTTTGCGCCGTACACCACCTTCGACAGCGCCGGCGCGGTCACCGGGGGCTTCGGCACCGAGACGGTCATCACCGATACAGCTCATTCTTCCTATCACGCACTGCAGACCTCGCTCTCCGGAAGCGTGAAGCACGGCGGTCCAGGACTGCAGGCGGGGTACACCTGGTCGAAGTCGCTTGACGATACCAGTTCCGTAGTCGGTGGAACCGGCTCAACGGGCGCCGTCGCTCTCCCGATTGCACAGGATCCCTTCAACACGCACCCGGAGAAAGGCCCGTCGAGCTTCGACGTCACTCATGGCTTCTCCATCAGTGCCGCGCAGGATCTTCATCTGCAGTCACTGGGCATGGACGGACCGCGGACGCGCAAGATTGCCGGAGGATGGGAACTGCTGAGCATCTCCTCGATCTCAAGCGGCGCGCCGTTCACCGTTTACTCCGGTATCCAGCAGACTGGGGTGGGTACCGCGGGCGCCGACCGCCCCGACCTGATCGCAACGTCCCACTTGTCGACCGCGCACAGTTCGAGCCGCACGCGCGAAGACTATTTCGGCCGCGGAGTGGATAACGCGTCCTTCTTTTTCATTCCCGTCGGTATCGCCGGCGGGACGGGTCCGAACGCCGG
Organism: Acidobacteriaceae bacterium; assembly: GCA_036272255.1. Classification (GTDB taxonomy): domain Bacteria; phylum Acidobacteriota; class Terriglobia; order Terriglobales; family Acidobacteriaceae; genus Palsa-343. Next base: position 46,398 of record DATAZC010000004.1, read on the forward strand.
GCGCTTCGGAACGCTCGGACGCAACACCTTTCGGGGTCCGGCGTACTACGACTTCGACTACGCGTTGATCAAGGACACGCCCCTGGGCCATCGCGCCAGCGGTCTGGAGAAGGCGGACATCCAGGTCCGGTCAGAGTTTTTCAATCTGTTCAACATTGTGAACATGGGCCTGCCCGCCAACACCATCAAGGGGTCGGGCTTCGGGGAGATCAGCAAGACGGCCGGAACTTCGCGGCAAATTCAGTTTTCGCTGAAGTTGATTTACTAGTTTCGGACCTGGGACAGGAGGTACCTCCCCCTCCCCCTGTGTGGGATCTGGATCTTGTTTGTTTTGTTCACTTTCCCTGGTAATGTGTTTTTTGGGGTACCCGTTGGGGGTTAGCCAGTCAGCGAGTGAGCGAGTGAGCGAGTTAGCAAGTTAGCGAAGGCCGCGCTTGCGACGAGGTCGGTGCATCGGCAGGCAGTTGCTGATCGCGAGTCGGATGTGGCGGTGCCTGGCTCGCGGATCATGTTCTCCCCCTAAAGGAAAAGGCGGCCGGATGGCCGCCTTTTTGGTTCTTGCTCTCTATTTTCAGAATACCAAATCCGGGTTGAAAAGCTGCCAAATTTGTTTGGGTGTTTTGGCTTGGAAGCTATTTGGAATCAGCGTTATTACTTCGGTTTTAACGGCTCGGGACTTGACAGATTTTCCACATTTGGCGGTTTTGGACGGAGGGGGCGGAATGGGGGACTTTGGTCACGGTACGGAGGTTCTCGTCTGGCGGATGGAGGATGGGGGTTC
>DATAZC010000005.1:0-4054 GCA_036272255.1 Acidobacteriaceae bacterium
CGGATAAGGAATTGTGCGAAGGGCGGCATCAGTGTTGTGTACGGGAGGTAGATGGCAGGAGCGACGGGATTCTCCAGGCCGTCGTTGCGGGAATCGGCAACCACGCCGATGACCTGCCGCCAGTTGGTGCTTTGCAGCGAAGATGTCTCAAGCGGAGCGGTGGCATGCAGATTCGGGAGGCGAAGCCGGCGCCCGACAGGATCGGAATGAGGCGAATAGCGGCGTGCGAAACTTTCATTCACGACGGCGACGAAATCACCGCGTGCGTTTTCCGTCTCATCCCAGACACGGCCACGAAGCAGGGGTATTTGGAGCGTGGAGAAATAGTCAGGGCTTACAACATACATACGCGCCTGCCGGCCTTCCTCCGAATTGCCGCCTGCAATGTCGAAGGAAAACTCTACGCCACTGTAGGGCGGAGTCGCGCTGCCTGTACTGGCTGAGACAGCAGTGATGCCAGGGATCGCGGCGATCTTCTGCTTGATTTGCTCGATGAATGCGGTGCGACTTTCGCGCGACTGGATAGCGCGCCAGCTTTGCGGATCGTAGAAGTGCATGACGATGCCGGCCTGCAGGACGTGATCAGGGGTGTAACCGAGGCTGACCTGCGTGATGCGGAGAAAGCTGCGCATCGCTGTGCCAGCAGTGGCCATGAGCAGCAGCGTGAGCGCGACCTGGGCGGCAATGAGAGCGCTCCAGCGATGCTTTGCAGGTGAGCTGATACGACCGCGCATGTTGGCGGGCAACGCGCTTGCGAGACCGGGCCGCGAAAGACGCAGCGCAGGCATGAGGCCGAAGAGTACGCCTGTGGTGAGTGCCAGACCGACAGAAAACGCCAGGATCGGCAGATTGATGCGGATGACGGATTCGGCTGGAAAGGAATCCGGCGACAACTGCAAGGGCGATTGGGCGAGCGAGTAGGACGCGGCGACACCGAGGATTGATCCGCTGAAAGAGATGACTAGAGCTTCGACGAGGAGCTGGCGGATGATGCGCCAGCGGCTGGCGCCGACCGCGGCGCGGACGGCAAGCTCATGCCGGCGTGCGCGGCCGCGAGCAAGCAGGAGGATGGAGCAGTTGGCGCAGCCGATGATGAGCAACAGCAACACACCAGCGAGAAGAAGAGCGAGCGTGCGGCCGGTGTTCTGTTCGTAAGGAATGATGATGGGCTGCAATTGCAGATGCCAGCGAGCGGGAAAGTGCTCCGGATTCTGTTTTGCGAACTGGCGGACGATGGCGCCGAGTTCCGCATCCGCGGCGGCCGGTGTGACGTGCGGCTTCAGCTTGATCCAAGGGGTATAGGGCCAGTGGACCGGCGGGACGACGCTGTCGTGGAGGAGATTGCGCGGGAGATAGACATCGCCGATGCCTATCGCATCATTAAAAGCGAAGCTGCGCGGCATGACGCCGATGACGGTGTAGGCGGCGTGGTCCAGCTCGAGCGTACGGCCGATGACATGCGGATCGCCGCTGAAATGGCGCTGCCAGAATCGGTAATTCAGAACGACGACCGGCTGGTGGGACTGCGCGTCGGATTCCTGAATGCCGCGCCCGAGCAATGCATGCACACCGAAGAAGGTGCCGGCATTCTCTGTGAGATAGATCGCGGCCACATCTTCCGGGAGAGCGGCGCCAGTAATTTCCTTATTGACATTGCGGAAGCCGAGGAGACTCTCGATCGAATGCGCTCGACCTAGCATTTCGAACTGCGGCTTCCACATCGCAAACCATCGCAGCTCATCCGGACGCTGTTCGTTGATAACGACGGGGTTCATGATGCGGGCCGCGTCGGCGTAGGGGAAGGGATGGAGCAGTACGGCGTAGATGAGTGAGAACATTGCGGTGGTGGCGCCGATGCCGAGCGCGAGCGAGAGGATGGCGACAGCGGCGAAGCCTGGGTTGCGGCGAAGCGCGCGGAGACCGTAGCGGATGTCGCCGCGGATCTCGTCGAAGGAACGCAGGCCGATGGTGGCGCGATAGTGTTCGTTTTGCGTAGCGGGCTGGCCGAGATCGATGCGCGCTTTGCGCTGGGCTTCTTCGGCAGTGAGGCCTTGATGCACGAGGTCTTCCTGGTACGCCTCAAGGTGCGAGCGGAGTTCTTCCTGGACATCGCTGTGGCTGCGGGGCGCGATGGATTGCCACAGGCTGCGGAGGCGATCGATGAACTTCATATCTCATCTGCCTTTTTGTCAGGGCTGCTGACGATCAAGGATGCCAGCGACGACCGCGGCCATCTCGGTCCATCGGGCGGTTTCAGATTTCAGCTGGCGCGTGCCGGCGCGGGTGAGCGCATAGAAGCGGGCGCGGCGATTGTTCTCCGACTCGCCCCATTCACCCTTGATCCAGCCGCGGCGCTCCAGGCGATAGATGGCGGTGTAGAAGGAGCCCTGCAGTATTTCTAGACGCTGGCCGGAGATCTGCTGGATACGTAGCAGGATGCCATAGCCGTGCAGCGGACCGAGAGAGATCGACTTGAGTATGAGCATCTCGAGTGTGCCCTGCGGCAGTTCGACCTGCTTTGCCATGCGCTCTCCTATTAGGGATAGGAGAGTACGCCGCGCTCACCTATCCCGTCAAGGGGACTGGCCGTCCGGGCGGACGCGCCGGCAGCGCGCTTGGTTGGGTTCGCTTCCCTTTGGTCGCTCACTCACGATGTTGTGGGTGACTTGACTTCCTCATCTCTACACCGAGATGTAACGCAGTCGGTCGGGGACGATGCTGCTTGAAGGATCAGGATTTGGCTGGAGCGTTGGCTGCGGCGGCGAGCGAGCAGCCGGCCATGGCGAGCGCGATGCACATGCTGGTCCACTCGTTGCCGTTGTGACTGGCAGCGGCGACGCGCGGCGCGTGCAGGATGGCGACCCAGAGGAGAAACATGCCGGCGAGCATGTATCCGGCGAGACGGGCACGTATGCCCGTGGCGATGGCAAGTGCTGCACAGATAAAGCAGAGGCCGACGAAGTTGGCGAAGAAGAAGCGGCCGGGGATCCAGGTGGGAATGAGGGCGGAGATGAAGAATGCGTATTTGAAATGCAGGATGCCGAAGATGACAAGTGGGACAGCAAAGATGTAGCGGCCGGCGGCGAGGACGCGGGTGAGCACAGCGCCGCGAAATATCTCGGGCAGGGCGGAGGCCAATGTCGATATGGCCAGCATCCAGGCGCCGCCGGCGAGAGCGAGGACCTCGCCGAAGACGGTCCAGATGTTTGGGTCGTGCAGGTGGCTGAGGAGTTGCGGCAGGTGGAAGATGAGCACGCGCAGCAACAGCGTGGCACCGAGCAGCCATGCCGCGAGATGGGCGGCGGCGCGGACGAGCAGTCCCGCGGCGGCGGCAAGCAGGAGGATGCCGGCAGTGATAGAGAGCGCGCGGCCGACGGGATACCAGGGCGGCCCGGCGATGGGAAGGATGCGCAGGTATTGCAGGCCAAAGCCGGCGAGGGCGAGGGCAAGGAGGATACGGGCAACGAGGAAAGTGCGATTCATAGGATGTCGAGACGCCCGGGGTCTTTGGGCGATTGGCGGCATGATACGTGAGCGCAGAGGCAGGCGAATCGATGGATGTGACGAGGCTCGGCGGGCTGCAGAGCCTGCTTGTGCGTTGGACGATGCCTGCGTGCTCCGGCGTGGTCCGAAAAGTGTCATAGGAGGATGCCAGGGCGGCATGGGATGATCGGACAATGCGCATAAGCCGTAAGAGCGATGGGGTAGCCGTGTGGCTGGTGGCCGCGATGCTGGCGGCGCCCGTTCTATGCCCGGCACAGCAGTGCGGGGCGGGCGCGGCGGATGTGCATGGGACGGTGACGGATGGGTCGGGCGCGCCGATCGCGGGGGCAGCGTTGACCGCGGGACGCGTCACGGCGAAGAGCGGTGCGGACGGACAATTTGTGCTTCCCTGCGTTCAAAATGATGCGGTGATCCAGGTGGAGGCGCCATCGTTTGCGGTGGCGAGGGTGAAGGCTGCTGCGGCGGCGCACGTGGTGCTGCTGCCGCTGGCGGCGCACGAAGAGATTTCGGTGACTGCCTACAAGACGCCGCTCTCCGAGAGTGCGAGCCC
>DATAZC010000006.1:0-48727 GCA_036272255.1 Acidobacteriaceae bacterium
AAGGGGGAGGGGGGAGGGGGGAGGGGGTGTTAGCCCTTCAGGGCCCGGTGCCCGATGTCTTTCCGAAACACCATTCCCTCAAATGAAATTCGGCTTGCCGCCGCATAGGCCGACCGTAGCGCGTCTTCCAACGTCGCGCCCGTCGCCGTCACGCCCAGCACCCGGCCGCCGGCCGTCCGGTATTGCCCGTTGTCGACGACCGTGCCGGCATGGAAAATCTCAACCCCAGGAATTTGCGCAGCCTCCTCGAGCCCGGCAATCACTTTGCCCGTCTCGTAGCTGCCCGGATAACCCTGCGACGCCGTCACCACGCATGCCGAAGCGCCTGGCTTCCAGCGAAATACCGAATCGCTCAGCCGCCCTTCCACGCAGGCCTCGAGCGCTTCCACCAGGTCGCTCTCCAGCCGCGGCAAAATCGCCTGCGTCTCCGGATCGCCAAACCGAGCGTTGTACTCGAGCACCATCGGACCCTTCGCCGTCATCATCAACCCGCAGTAGAGCACCCCAACAAAAGGAGTCTCCTCCGCGGCCATCCCATCAATCGTCTTCTGCGCGATGTGCTCCAGGATCCAGGCCCGCATCGGTTCATCGAGCATCACGTCCGTCGAGTACACACCCATGCCGCCCGTATTCGGACCCGTGTCGCCCTCGCCCAGCCGCTTATGGTCCTGCGCCGGAACCAGCGCCGCCGCGTGCTTCCCATCGCTCAGCACCAGGAACGACAGTTCTTCTCCGGTCAAAAATTCCTCAACCACCACCGTCTTCGCCGGCTCGCCCAGCAGCTGTCCGTTAAAAAGATCCGCGACCGTTTGATCCGCCTGCGCCTTCGTCTCGCAGATCACCACGCCCTTGCCCGCGGCCAGCCCATCGGCCTTCACCACCACCGGCAAGTGGAACAACTCCAGCGCGTCCTGCGCCTCCTGCCGCGATTCGCAAACTGCGTAGTTCGCGGTCGGAATTGTATGCCGCTGCATGAACCGCTTCGCATGCGCCTTGCTCGTCTCGAGCAGCGCCGCCTCGCGCGTGGGTCCAAAAACTTTCAGCCCCCGCGCCTGCATCGCATCCACCAACCCCAGCGAAAGAGGCATTTCCGGCCCCACCACCGTCAGATCCGGCTTCTCCGCTGCAACCACGCGCAGCAAATCATCAATGTCCCTGGAATCCACCTTCACGCATCGCGCCACCTGCGCAATGCCGCCGTTCCCCGGCGCGCAAACCACTTCGCTCACCTTCGGCGATCGACGAATCGCCGCACAGAGCGCGTGTTCGCGCCCGCCTCCCCCAATAACAAGGACCTTCATCTCGTATCCGAGCCTAACAGCAGCCGCAAGGTCACGGCCATCGGTTGCCTTGCCTGTCACCTGTGCCCTGTGCCCTGCAACCTGTCTTCACCTCACCGCGATCCACGCCTGCCAAAACACAACCAGCAACATGAACAGCAGATAAACCCTCAGCCCCCACGCCAGCAGCAACTCGCCGCCTCTCAGAGTTCGCCGCGGCAGAGGCGCACGCTTGGCCGCCACCAGCTGGTCGTGCTCCAGCGTCGACAGCACGAACCCCGCATCCGCGTCGCTCACATGCTCCTGCTGGCTCATCCCTTCGCTCCTCTAAAGGCGTCCCATCCAGGCAAACGCATTCGGTGCCACTACGCTGATCCCGTAAAGAATTCCTGCCGCTGTCAGCACCACCACCACTGCGGCGGCCAGGGCGTTCGCCCATCGCGGACTCGGCACGCCGCCCATAATCTCTTTGTCGTTCACCAGCAAATACAGAAACACCAGCGCCGGCGGCATCGCCAACACCGCCACCACGTTCACCACCAGCACCACAAACACCAGCGGCAAACCAGGAATCAGCACGATCCCCGCAGCCGCCGCCGCACAAACGCCCAGTACCGTATAGAACGACTTACCCTGGGTCACGGGCAGATTCAAACTGTGCGGCTTGCGCGAAACCTCGCCAAACGCGTAAGCCGACGAAGTGGAAATCGTGATCGCCGCCACGATGCCCGCCTCCACCATGCCCAGCGCAAACAGGCTCGCGCCAATGTGCCCGATCACCGGCTCCAGCGCCTGCGCGAACTGCGCGGCCTCGAAATTTTCCGCGCTGATGTGCCCGAACAACGGAGCTGTCGCCAGAATCGCACCCAGCGCCGCAGCCGCCGCCAGCGCCGCCCCCACCGCCGTGTCGATGCGCCCAAAGTAGATATCCTTCGTCGTCATCCCCTTGTCGACCGTCGCGCTCTGCTGGAAAAACAGCATCCACGGCGTCACCGTCGCGCCAATGTCCGAGAGCACGATCAGCACTGTGTCTTTAGCGAACGGAGGCAGAGGTTTCCAGTTCACCATTGCATGCCCAACTGCGCTCCAGTGAGGATGCGCCATCAGCGCCACCGGAATGAAGATCAGATTGAAGGCCGCCGCCGCCAGTGTCACCCGTTCCCACGTCCAGTAACGGTGGCTCATCAGTGCCGAATACAACACGGCCAGCGCCAGCAAAACAGCCGCCCACGGCGGCACGCCGAAAAATCCCAGCCCCGCGCGAATTGCGATGAACTCGGTGATCAGCGTCAGAAAATTGCCGATCCCAAGGTCGATCATCGAGAACCAGCCCCAGAATGGCCCGAACCGCTCGAAAATCAGTTCCGCGTGCCCACGATGGGTGGCCGCGCCCAGCCGGACGGTCATCTCCTGTACGACCACAGCCATGCCGAACGTCAGAATCACAAACGGAAGGAAGAAGCCCACGCCAAACTTCGCACCCGTCGCCGCATACGACAGCATGCTGGGCCCGTCGTTTTCCCCCAGCATCACCAGGATGCCCGGCCCGATCAGCAGCCACAGCAGCCACGCCCGCGAGCGCATTCCTCGCCTGCCCCGCGCCGCCGACACCCGCGCGCGATCGTGCGCGCGGTCGATGTCTTCGTGCGTGACGACGACGTCTTCTTCCGCCGCCAATACCCGCAGCTTCCGCCCGGATTGTGCGCCTGCACCCATCCCTGCTTCTTTCGCTTTCCCTGCTTGTCAGAGTGTCCCGGACAAAAGCCCCGCGCATCGGGCAGCGCACCAGGCAGACGCTGTCATTCTCAGAGTGTACTTTGCTTTGCGGTTGCCTGTAAACCATAGTTAACACCAGGATGTTAAGAAATGTTCATACCCGCTTTTCGCTTGCGTCCCGATGTTCGAAAACCCCCGCGCCTGCTGGCAAAAAGTTCTAAAATATCCAACGGTGACGACGAGCACGTTCATCTCGTGTCCTCTTCTCCGTCGCTTCCGGCGCGGCCGACCCGACCGGGGACGACCTACAACAGCCTGATTGGCCCGCTTTTGATCCGCTCCGCCCCATGGCGTTTGCCCGGCGTCGAGCCAACCCCCTGCGCCTCTCACCACGAAAGGAAACGCAAATGAACACCTTCGGCAGCCAGTCCGAACTGAAATCCGGCGGCAAGACCTACGAGATCTTTCGCCTCAGCGCGCTCGAAAAGCGGGGCATCCGTCTCACTCGTCTCCCCTTCAGCCTCCGCATCCTGCTCGAAAATCTCCTCCGCTACGAGGACGGCAAAACTGTCACCGCCGACGACATCGAGTTCCTCGCGAAATGGGATCCCAAAGCCGAGCCGTCCCGCGAAATCTCCTGGATGCCGGCTCGCGTCCTCATGCAGGACTTCACTGGCGTCCCCGCCGTCGTTGATCTCGCTGCCATGCGCGATGCCATGAGGCTTCTCGGCGGCGATCCGCAGAAAATCAATCCCCTCCAGCCCGCCGAGCTGGTCATCGACCACTCCGTCCAGGTCGACGAATACGGCACGAACAACGCATACTCCCTCAACGCTGCGCTCGAATTCCAGCGCAATCGCGAGCGCTACGCGTTCCTTAAGTGGGGCCAAACCGCCTTCCGTAACTTCTCCGCGGTCCCTCCGGGCATGGGCATCTGCCACCAGGTCAATCTCGAGTACCTTGCCCGCGTCGTCTTTACCACTTCAGGCGCGAAGCCCCAGGCCTACCCCGACACACTTGTTGGCACCGACTCCCACACCACGATGATTAACGGCCTCGGCGTCCTGGGCTGGGGCGTCGGCGGCATCGAAGCGGAAGCCGCCATGCTCGGCCAGTCCGTCTCCATGCTCGTTCCCCAGGTCGTGGGCTTCAAACTCACCGGCAAACTTCGCGAAGGCGCAACCGCAACCGACCTGGTCCTGACCGTCACAGAAATGCTGCGCAAGCTCGGCGTCGTGGGTAAATTCGTCGAGTTCTATGGTCCCGGCATTGCGGAGCTGCCACTCGCCGACCGCGCCACCATCGGCAACATGGCGCCTGAATACGGAGCCACCTGCGGCCTCTTTCCCGTCGATGCGGAGACCCTCCGCTACATGCGCCTCACCGGCCGTCCCGCCGACCAGATCGCACTCGTTGAGGCTTACTTCAAAGAGCAAGGCCTCTTCCACACGCCTGACGCTCCCGAGGCCGAGTACTCCCAGACCATCGCTCTCGACCTCGCGCAGGTTGAGCCCAGCGTTGCCGGCCCCAAGCGCCCGCAGGATCGCGTCCTTCTCCGCGAAACCGGCGCGAGTTTCAAAAAGCAGCTTCCGTCCCTGCTCGGACCCAATGCCGATAAGGTCGGCCAGCGCCAGGCCATCCGCTGGGAAGGCGAAGGCGGCCATATGTCCGCCAACGGCAACGTCCAGTCGACGCAAGCGGCTCCCGAACCGACCAACGGAAACGGCCATATTGCCCACACCGTCAAAGAGCGTTTTGGCGTCGATCCAGAACCCTACCTCGACCACGGATCCATCGTCATCGCCGCGATCACAAGTTGCACCAACACCTCCAACCCCTCCGTGATGGTCGCCGCTGGCTTGCTCGCGAAGAAGGCGGCCGAGAAAGGCCTCAGTGTTCCGCCCTGGGTCAAAACATCCCTCGCCCCCGGCTCCCGCGTCGTCACCGATTACTACGACAAAGCCGGTCTGACGCAATGGCTCGACAAGCTCCGCTTCAATACCGTCGGCTACGGCTGCACCACCTGCATCGGCAACTCCGGCCCGCTGCCCACCGACATTTCCAGCGCGATTGAGGCCCACAGCCTCGTCGCCGTCAGCGTTCTCAGTGGCAATCGCAATTTCGAAGGCCGCATCAACTCAGAGGTTCGCGCTAACTACCTCATGTCGCCGCCGCTCGTTGTTGCCTACGCCCTTGCGGGCCGCATCGACCACGACTTCGACACGTCGCCTCTGGGCAAAGACAGATCGGGCCAGCCCGTCTTCCTCCGCGACATCTGGCCCTCGCAGCAGGAAGTCTCCAGCGTCATCGCTTCCGCCATCACCTCCGACAGCTACACAAAGGAGTACGCCACCATCGCCGATGGCGACGCGAACTGGCAGAAACTCAGCTTCCCCACCGGCGCCGTCTACGGCTGGGAGCCTGACTCCACCTACATCCGCAAAGCTCCCTATTTCGATGGCATGCCCGCACAACCCGCGCCCGTTGCGGAAATCTCCGGCGCACGAGTCCTCGCCGTCCTCGGCGACAGCGTAACCACCGACCACATCTCCCCCGCCGGCTCCATCAAGCTCAACGGCCCAGCAGGGAAATACCTCACCGACCACGGCGTCCAACCCGGGGACTTCAATTCCTACGGGTCGCGCCGCGGCAATCACGAAGTCATGGTTCGCGGCACCTTCGCCAACGTGCGCCTGCGCAACAAGCTCGCTCCCGGCACCGAGGGCGGCGTCACCCGCCTTCTCCCTGAAGGCGAGCCCATGTCCATCTACGACGCCTCGGTGAAGTATGCCGAGCGCGGCACAGCCCTCATCATCCTGGCCGGCAAAGAATACGGCTCCGGCTCGTCGCGCGACTGGGCCGCGAAAGGACCGAAGCTCCTTGGCGTCCGCGCCGTCATCGCCGAATCCTTCGAGCGCATCCATCGCTCGAACCTCGTCGGCATGGGCATCCTGCCGCTCCAGTTCGCAGCCGGAGAAAACGTGGAATCCCTTGGCCTCACCGGCGAGGAAACCTACGACTTCTCCGGCCTCAAAGCCATCCTTGATTCGAAATTCTCGGGCGGCCACACCCTGAAAGTCCGCGCCACCGACCCCGCCGGCAAAACTAAAACCTTCGACGCAAAGATCCGCATCGATACCCCCCAGGAAATCCTCTACTTCGAGCACGGCGGCATCCTGCAATTCGTGCTCCGCCAGCTTGCTGCGCAGAAGTAGCCATTCTCTTCCACCAGAGGCGGCCACTGCTTGGTGGCCGCCTTTTTGTGCTCGGCCAACTCCCGGAACCGCGTTTCAGAGAGAAAAGAGGAACGCCATGGCTCTCCGCAGCGTCTATGCAGACATGCGAATCCGCCTGCATCGTCCGTTTTCCCTGGGCGCGGGGTTTCTGTCGGCATCCTTGATCTTTGCGCTGAACATCAATCCGCAGACGGGGAACCAGCGCAAGCCTCCCGAGCCGCCGGCCCATTACACGACTCAGGGAGCGCTTCCCATGCCCGAAGATCGCGCTGACGATTCTTACGCCATCTATGCCCTGCTCATGCCAGGACAGACGCTGGCCAGCCTGCCGTCTGCGCAGGGTGCACCGTGGGCCATCGGTTCCATCACAGTGAACGACGCCGACCGCAACCCGGCCGTGCCGCCGCAAGGGCAGCTGAAGCCACCACCCGAGAACTCGCGAGGCTTCGAGGAAGCGGTTCAGGACTATCAGGTCAACCGCTATTACCGCATCGCGCTCACCAGGAGCGCGTTTCAACTCGACCACGCATTCGCGCTTCTTCGCCCTGAAGAAGTGGACGCTCTGAAGTCTTCAAAAACTGCCCCCCAGGTCAGTTCGGAAACGCAATCGCAGTGGTCTGGATACGCCGGCGTTACCTTCTTCAGCGAAGTCTATTTTGATACCAAACATCGGGCGGCTCTGGTGTACGAGAACGACTGGTGCGCGCAACTGTGCGCAGCTGGTACATGGATTTATCTGGAGAAACACGGCGATCAGTGGGTACGCCGCTCGGGGATCGTGACCGGGGGCGCGTAGACTGCGCCTTACTTCCCGCGGGCGCGCTCGCGCTGTAATTCCCGCCAAATTTCGCTCCTGGACATACCGCGTTCCCGGGCCACGCGTTTGAGCGCATCCTTCTCGGTGAGCCCTTCCGATTTCTCCAGTTCCGCGATCCGCACCTTTACACTGGCCGACCCCGCTCCGGCATCGCCCGCCAGGGGTTGCGCCTCGATCATGAGAACGATCTCACCGCGAATGCTTTCTCTCACTGCAAGCTGCGCGCGAACTTCATGCACCGTTCCCCGCAGAAACTCCTCATGCATCTTGGTCAGCTCTCGCGCCAGCACAACGCGACAGTCGGCTCCCCAAACTGCTTCCACATCGGCCAGCGTTTCCAATATCCGATGCGGCGCTTCGTAGAAAACCACTGTCGTCGGAATCGCAACTGCGTCGGCGATCTCTTCCAATGCCGTCCGTCGAGCCCCCGCCTTTGGCGGCAGAAATCCGACGAAAACAAATCGCTCTGTACTCAGCCCCGAACCAACCAGCGCAGCCAGCACAGCGCTCGCACCGGGGATGGCATAAACCGGAACTCCCTCCGCAACAGCCGCACTCACCAGCACCATGCCCGGATCCGAAATCCCCGGTGTCCCCGCATCAGAAACAACTGCGATGCGCGCGCCGTTCTTCAACTCCTCAACCAGCTGCACGCTCCGCGCCGCTTCATTGTGTTCGTGACTGCTGATCGTTGGAGTCGTGATGCCGTAGCGATCCAGCAGCTTGCGCGTCTGTCGCGTGTCCTCACAGGCAATACGATCCGCCGAGCGCAGAACCCGCAACGCCCGCATGGTGATGTCTTCGAGATTGCCGATGGGGGTAGCGACGATGTACAAACCCGGCGCTAAAGGATCGTCAGTCACGATTCATTATCGTTGCGTTCAAGGCGGCGGTACTCGGCCAGCAGGCCCATGCTGCTGCTCAGATTCTGCCAGGTCACGATGCCGACGATCCGCCCGCTTTCAGCGACTGGAATCAGGGACAGCCGGCCGCTCCCGATCCGCCGAATCAGTGCGCCGAGCGAATCGTCAGGCTGCGCAACCTGAAAGGCGCGCGACATAATCGCCTGAATGTACCCGTTACCCCCGTGGCGAAGCGCCTGAATGATCCCCTGCCGCGAGATGACTCCGACCAGCGCAGGACCGCGAACCACCGGGAAATCATCCTGCAAACTATGGATGGCCTTGTAAAGCGCGTCCGAAAGCGTGTCCGACGGCGAAAGCGTATCGAAGTCGGTGAGCATCACGTCACGCATCCGCACCGTTTCAACCACCGACTGAAAGAGCACGCCCTGATCTTCAAGCTGCGCCCCGATAAAAACAAAAAATCCGCCCATGATGAACCAGGGGCTGAGCGAAGCTGCCAGATGCGTATTCGGAATCGCCAGCAGCGCCAGGCCAGCGACCACCGCGCCAATGCCAAGAATCTGGCCCAGACCGGACGCAGAGCGTGTTGCCTGCGCAACACCACGCGTGCGGGAGAATCCACTCCGCATCAGCCGGCCGGCGTCCAGCGGGTACGCCGGAATGAAGTTGATAATCGCGAGCGCCACGTTGAGCCACACGATGGATCGCATCAGATGCGCGGGCGTGACGATCGGAAGAGCCCCAATTGGAACCTGCGATGTCGCGCCTGCGATCAGCCCCGCCACCAGAGCGGCGAAACCCAGGTTCGAAAGAGGCCCGGCAAGGGTCAAGGCCCACTCCGTCGACCCTTCCACAGCCCGCTCCGCCATTTCAGGGCTCGAATAGGAGAACAATCCTCCTATGGGAAGCAGAAGGATGCTGCGTACGGCAAGTCCGTGCCACGCCGCCGTGAGGGCGCGCGCAGCTTCGCGTCCCAGAACCGCGCCAAACAGCAGGAACCACAGCAGCACTCCGCGCCACGACGGGATCCCCGAAAAATTCGTGGAAAGCAGGCAAAACAGGAGCAGCAGCAGAAAGAAGTAGTGAATGCGCAGGTGCACACCAAACCAGCGTCCGAGCGGCAATGACCATGCGCGCATCTCGTTCTCCTGCGTCCCTTGCCGTTATTGTAGAGGGTCGACTGATTTTTCCGGGGAGAAACGATGCGCGTGATTGCCGGAGAGTATCGATCGCGGGTGCTGCAGGCGCCGCAAGGGGTGGACACACGGCCGACCAGCGATCGGCTTCGCGAGACTCTGTTCAATGTCCTCGCGCCTCAGATCGAAGGCGCCATCTTTCTGGATCTCTACGCCGGTTCCGGTGCCATCGGTATCGAGGCATTAAGCCGAGGCGGACAGGAAGCCATCTTCGTGGAGCAGGCGGACACCGCCTTGCGCGCCATTCGCACCAACCTCGCCGCGCTCGGCATTCGAGGCCGCTATGCGCTGGAACCGCGCACGGCCGCTGCAGGACTTCGCCGCCTGGCAGAGGCAGGTCGTCAGGCCGACGTGGTTTTTCTCGATCCGCCGTACGCCGCAGAGGACGAATATGCGCTGGCTCTCGGCCTGCTCGGGAATGAATGCCATGTTGTTCTTGCGCCAAGCGCGCTGGTCGTTGCCGAGCACGAGAAACGGCGCGAACTGGACCTGCGCTACGGAAACCTGGCTCGCTATCGAGTTCTCAAGCAGGGCGATGCGGCGCTCAGCTTCTATCGCGCAGAATCGACCTAAGCCCCGGAACAGCGCCCGGCACTCAAATCAACCGTGAATGGAATTTCGCGGTCGCTGCTCAGATCCCAGCCAAATCCGTGCAGGTTGTCGCCCTGAATCTCCGTGAGGCGGAGCCCTTCCGCAGACAGCGGCGGAGTCCGCCATGCTTCACCTGAGGCGCCCCACGCCAGCAACGTGTGATGACCAACAAAGATCAGCAACCTCTGCTTTGGCAGTGACCGAATTTCGAGCGCGGGGCGAAGAGCAATGTGGGTGAACTCGCCTGGAGCGACCGTGTTCACAATGTAGGCGTATCCGCCCGCAACTGCGCAGAGGTCGTCCGTTGCGGGACAACTCCATAAACCGGTGGGCACGGCAGGATCCTTAAAGCCAAGCGCAAAGGTCGCCAGAAACCGCACCGCGTTGGCCGCCGGATGAACCATCACTTCCAGCGCTCCGCGCTCCACCTCCTCCGCTTCGCGCGGATAGGTATAGCAACGAGAAGGCTGGATGAGCGGCCTCTCCGGCAGGATCTCCGCCTTCCACGAATGCGGAAAGACGTGGGTTACGGCTCGGGACGAAAGTTCAGGATCCATTCCAGTTGTTCCGGCGTGTCGGGCACAGCAAAGCCCCGCGCCTTCTCAATTTGCCGCAAAGCCTCAGTCGCGTCCCACCCAAGCGCAATCATCACCGAGGCAATCAGGACCGTTGCGCGGCCGATGCAGCCACGACAGTGCGCGCCGACGCTCTTTCCTGCCCGCACATGATCGCGCAGGTCCTCTACGAGTTCCCGAAAACCCTTCAGATCGGAAGGCGTGCATCGATCCAGAATCGGATAAGACACGAATCGCATGCCCAGCAGCCGCGCGATCCTGCCTTCATCGATCAGTCCCAGATCGTCGCTGTCTTCCCGAGTCAGCAGTGAGACCAGGATGTCGATGCCTTCATCCCGCACTCCTTCAAGATCGGCCTGCAGTCCTTCACCACCGCGCGGACGCAGAACAATCGCCAGCTTTGAGGGCCTCGCTTCTCCAATCCATAAGACTTGGTTCATCGGCCTCCGCTCATAAACTGTTCGATGCGCTCTCTTACGCTCAGCACATGCACCTGCAAGTCGAGACGGCTTCCCTCTTCGAAAATGGGGATCACCTTGTCGAATTCCGGACCAGAGTGCGCGCCGGTCAGGGCGATGCGCACCGGATGAAACAGGTCTTTCCCTTTCGCCCCCGTCTCGGCCTTGATTTCGTTCATCCAGGCTTTGAATTGCTCCGGGGTCACTGAGCCGGAAATCGATGCGACTCGAGCAGCAAAGGCCGTCAAGACTTTCTGCGCCGCTTCCGTAGCCAGAATTGCAGCATTCTCCGGATTGGCACGAGCCGCCGCCGGGTTGAAACGAAACACAAACTCTGCCTTCACCGGCAGCTCATCCAGTTGATTCGCGGAGGGCATCAACACCGACAGCATCTTTCCAAACCACGCTTCCACCGGCGCTGTCGTTCCCTGGCCGCTACCGTTGTGCGGCGGCAGCAGGCCGGCACTCGCAAACTGCGACCATGCCAGTTCCGCGATGCGTTCCGGATCCGCCGCTTTCAGGTAATGCCGATTCAGCCAGTGCAGCTTCTCCCAATCAAAAATGGCAGGGCTGGCGGTCACGCGCTCCAGCCGGAATTCTTTCACCAGTTCCTCAAGGGAAAAAATCTCGCGTATTCCGCCTTCCGCACCCCAGCCCAGGAGCGCCAGGTAGTTCACCAGCGCCTCCGGCAATATCCCCATGGCTCGAAAACTGGCGACCGAAGTCGCCCCATGCCGCTTCGAAAGCCGCTCGCGGTCACTTCCCAAAATTGTCGAAAGGTGCGCGAACTCTGGCGGCTTCCATCCGAAAGCCTCATAGATGGCAACCTGTTTGGGCGTGTTGGAAATGTGATCGTCTCCGCGAATGACGTGCGTGATCTCCATCAGCGCGTCATCGAGCGTCACGACATAGTTGTAAACCGGCATCCCGCTCGATCGGACGAGGATCGGATCGCTGATTGTCTCGTTGGGAAACTCCACGGCGCCCCGAACAATGTCGTGGAACCGCAGCGGATGATCCGGAATGCGCAGCCGCACCGCAAAAGGCTCGCCGCTGGCGGCGCGCGCCGCGGAATCGGAATCCGCAATTTGCCGGCAGCGCCCCGAATACACCTGTGGCTGATGCGCTGCAGTGGCCACCTGGCGCTCGGCCTCCAGCTCCTCCGCAGTGCAGAAGCAGCGATAGGCCTTGCCTTCGGCCAGCAGCCGATCGGTATGTTCGCGATAAATGCCCAGCCGCTCCGACTGCCGGTAGGGGGCATGGGGCCCTTCCACGCCAGGACCCTCATCCCAGTCCAGCCCCAGCCACTTCAGGTCCTCCATTAACTGGGTTTCATGCCGCACTTCGCTGCGATCGAGATCCGTATCTTCAATGCGCAGGAGAAACGCGCCCCCGGTGTGGCGCGCGAAAAGCCAGTTATAAAGAGCCGTGCGCGCGTTGCCGACGTGGAGAAATCCCGTAGGCGAAGGCGCAAAGCGAACACGAGGCGTGCGAGCAGAGGAAGATATGGACACGATCAACCTCGATCTTATGCGGCCAGCAACAACCTAACAACTTCCCGCAGCGCTGGTCATTTCGTTCCGTCGCAGTAGATCCGCATCGCCCGGCCACCTACGATCACCTTCTCGTCCACGTCCTCTGCGGCAAATGGGTCTTCAATGCTTTCTGTGTTGAGTACCTGCTTCCATGGCGAGCCTGCCGGCGGTTCGGGCAGCTTGAATTCCACCCCCTCCGCCGCCGCATTCACCAGAATCAGAAAGCTGTCATCGATAATCGGACAGCCGTCCTCATCCGTAATCGCCAGCGTCTTTCCGTTCAGCATCAGCGCCAGCGAGCGGTTCCAGGCAGTGGTCCAGGCTTCCTCGCCCAGTTCTTTGCCATCGGTGTTACACCAGGCGATGTCACGCACCATGGACCCGTGAATGACGCGGTCCTGGAAAAACTTGCGCCGGTGCAGGTTGGAGTGATCCCGCCGCAGGTGAATCAGCTTCGCCGTAAACTCCATCAGCCGTTCACGCGACGGGCTCAGTTTCCAGTCGAACCACGTCAGCTCGTTGTCCTGGCAGTAGGCGTTGTTGTTGCCTTTCTGCGAGCGGGCGAACTCATCACCCCCACAGAGCATGGGCACACCCTGCGAAAGGATCAGGGTCGTCAGGAAATTTCGTATCTGGCGCTCGCGCAGCTCGTTAATGGCCGCATCGTCCGTCGGCCCCTCCACGCCCATGTTCCAGGAATCGTTATTGTTCGCCCCATCGCTGTTGTTGTCGCCGTTGGCCTCGTTGTGCTTCTCGTTGTAGCTCACCAGATCGCACAGCGTGAAGCCATCGTGCGCCGTAACAAAATTGATCGAGGCATACGGTCTGCGACCATCCATCTCATATAAATCCGAGGAGCCGGTCAGCCGATAGGCGAAATCCGACAATAGTCCACTGTCCCCCTTCCAGAAACGTCGCACCGTATCGCGGTACCGGCCATTCCATTCCGCCCACAGCACGGGGAAATTTCCGACCTGATAGCCACCCTCACCCACATCCCAGGGCTCCGCAATCAGCTTTACATCCGCAAGCGTGGGGTCCTGGTGGATCGTGTCGAAGAAACTTGACAGCCTGGAAACAGCGTGCAGTTCGCGCGCCAGGGTGCTGGCCAGGTCGAAGCGGAACCCATCCACGTGCATCTCCGTCACCCAATAGCGCAGCGAATCCATGACCAGCTTCAGCACCTGCGGGTTCATCACATTCAGCGTGTTCCCCGTACCCGTGTAATCCATGTAGTAGCGTGGATCGTCCAGAACCTGCCGGTAGTAAGTGGTGTTGTCGATCCCCTTCATCGAAAGCATGGGCCCCATACGGTTGCCCTCGCAGGTGTGGTTGTAAACCACGTCCAGGATGACCTCGATCCCGGCCTTGTGCAGCGCCTTCACCATCTTCTTGAACTCGACCACCTGCTCGCCCGTATCGCGCGACGAACTGTAGCGTGCCATCGGCGCAAAGTAGCTAAGCGTGTTGTAGCCCCAGTAATCGCGCAACCCGCGATCGACCAGATGACCCTCGTCGATGAAGTGATGAACCGGCAGCAGTTCCACCGCCGTAATCCCAAGTTTCTTCAGATACGCAATGCTCGACTCGCAGGCCAGTCCCGCGTAGGTCCCGCGCAGATTTTCTGCAACCGCCTCGTTGAGTTTCGAGAACCCGCGGACGTGAACCTCATAGATAATCGAGTCCGCCAAAGGAATCTCCGGAGGGGCATCCCCTTCCCAGTCGAACTGCTCGTCGATCACAATCGACTTCGGTACGCCCGCCGCCGAGTCTTCATCGTTGAACTTCAGGTCGTCGCCGCTGGCCAGATCATAGGGAAAGATCGGCGCCTTCCAATCCACGTCACCCGTCAGCGCCTTCGCATACGGATCGACCAGGAGCTTGTTCGCGTTGAATCGCAGTCCCTTTTCCGGCTCCCACGGCCCCTCCACTCGATAGCCGTAACGCTGGCCCGCTTTAATATCCCGGATCAGCCCATGCCAGACGAAGGCCGTTCGTTCTCTCAGGACCACACAGTCCGTCTGATTGCCGTTTTCGTCGAAGAAGCAGACCGAAACTCCAGTCGCATTTTCGGAAAACAACGCAAAATTGGTTCCAATGGCTGTAGGGGTCGCTCCCAGAGGCTGGGGCTTCCCGGGTAACAAAGTTCGACGCATGGTTAGGATCTCTCGCTGGAAATGTAGGGCAGCGAATACTCAGATGCAGAAATCAGCGATATGCGTACCGGCAAGCGCCGTGGCACCCTCCGATTCTTAGGACGCCATTCCCAGCCCTACCAGATTAGCGGCCGCGATGATGGCCGCCATCCCCGTCCACAGCAGCCGCACCGGACGCCTACCCGCTCCGCGCCACTCGCCCAGCGCCAGCCCCACAATCCCGCCAAACAGCACGTATCCGCTCATGTGGAGCATCCAGTTCACAAAGCTCAGGTGCGCCGGAATATTCGCTGCGCCCCATGCATAGAAAAAGAATTGCAGATACCACATGATGCCGCCCGAAGCGGCGAGCGAAATGTTCCGCAGCAGCGTCGGCCTGGCCTGCGACCAGTCGAGACGCAGAGAAATGTCTTTGCGGTAAGCGAGCCGCACAAAGCAGTAGGCAAAATTCACCAGCGCTCCGCCACCCATAATGATCACGTAGCTGGGCAGCGCGGCGTACAGCGGTTTCACCCCCACTTGTTCGGCCGCAGCGGCAATTGGTTTCGCCGCATCGATGGCAAACGACATTCCGGACGAAAAGATTCCGCACATTACTGCCAGCAGCAACCCTTTGCCAAGACTGAACTCCTGGGCTCTCACACCCATCCGCTGTTCCTTCTGGTGGCCCGCCCACGAAACAATAGCAATTCCGATCAGCGCCAGCACAATCCCCGCCATTGTGAAATGGCCGCTGCTCCTGCTGAGTAAATAGCCGAGTTGCCCATGCAGAATTGGCGGGACGAGCGTGCCCACCACCAACGTCACGCCAATCGCCACGCCAATGCCCAGCGACATCCCCAGATAGCGCATGGTCAGGCCGTAATTCACGTTGCCTACGCCCCACATGCACCCAAAGAGAAAAGTTTTCGTCAGAACGCCGCTCGCGATGCCCGCGTAGAAGCCATGGAAATTTGGCAACAGGATGAAGCTCACCGTGAGTGGCAGCAGGATCCAGGAGAAAAGTCCTGCCACGGCCCACGTTGTCTCCCACGACCATTTCTTTACCTTCTCAATGGGCGCGTAAAACGATGCAGCGGAGGCAGCGCCGACCATATGCCACCCGATTCCGCCAAGAATGGCAGAGGTCATGCCGGTTCCTTTCGGTGCTCGCGCCTGCTAAACAACCTGTACCTCGGCGAGCGCGCACACTTTATCTGCAATCAGCTGGGGCTGGAGCGAGCCGGACGCCTGTTCGATTCGCGCCCATTGCAGGGCGAAATTTCCGAGCGTCGAGCTTTCGGCTGAGCAACGATGCACCGGTAGTCCGGTCGACTGCTGAGTCAGCGCGTTCAGGTATTCATTCTGGCTGCCACCACCCACCACGCAAATATGGTGCGGCCTACGTCCCGTCATTTGCTCGATTTCATCAATCAACAGTCCGTACCTGGCCGCCAGGCTATGAAAGATCAGGTTTGCATACTCGGGCGCGGCGTCGCACCCATGCGGCAAAGGCGCAAGCACCCGCTGCTGACGCTGCCCGTTGATGCGCGACATCATGTCGCCGGGCGGCAACAACGCGGGATCATCCAGATCCAGCAGATCCTCCGGGGCCGGCAGGCGGCGCGCTTCCTCGATCAGAGCCGCGAGGCTCCACGGCCGAGTTTGATCCCACATCTTCATGCATTGCCGCAGCAGCCACATTCCGGGGATACCGCGATGAAACAGGATGCCGCCATCCGCTGCTCCAAGATTCGTAAATCCTCGCGCAAACGCATCGTGCGTGCGTAAACTTTGCGCTAACGGGATTCCCACCAGCGACCACGTTCCGGAGCTGATGTAGGCCCAGTGACCCGGCCGCTCCGGAATCCCCGCGATCGCGGACGCCGTGTCGTGACAAGCAGGCGCAATCAGTTCCGTCGCGCTGAATGCCGGCAGACCAGCCCAATCGTCCCGCATTCCCCCTAATGCCGTTCCCGGAGACACGATCTCCGGTGCAGCCGCGCGATCCAGTCCCAACGCCTCGAAAATCTCCTCCGACCAGTTTCGGCTCCGCGCATCCACCAGCCCGGTGTGCGTCGCGTTCGTATACTCCGCTACGCGCGGCGCCCCCAACCAGTGCAGGATGTACTCCGGCAGATTCACCCATGCGGCAGAATCGGCACTGCCGCTGCCCCGGTCCGCGTAGAGTTGGTAAATCGTATTGATCGGCTGAATCTGCACGCCCGTCCGTGAATAGAGCGTCTCTGCGGAAATCCTGGCGTGGACTTCCTGCATGGCAGCCCGGTTCCGTTCGTCGCGATAACAGAAAGGCTGCGCCACCGGCTTTCCCGCACCATCCAGCCGCACGTAATCGACGGCCCAACCCGTCACGCCCAGGCTCGCGATGCCTTCCGGCGCCAGTTCCGCGCACTCCCGAAGCCCAGCCTCCAGTTCACTCGTGATGCGATCAAGGTCCCAGCGCCAGCCGGCAGCCCCGCAGTCCCGAGGACCATTTTCGAAGCGTCGCACCATCGAAATTCGCGGCACTCCACCCTCTGTACGCAGCAACGAAACCCGGCAACTCTCCGCGCCCAGATCGATCGCGACCAGCGCCGGAATGCTGTTCACCGCAGAAAGGCCTCGGGCAGGCCGCCGTCCACCGGAATCAAATGCCCGGTCGTGCACCGGGTGTGCGGCCCCGCGAGAAACAGGATCGCCCGCGCGCAGTCATCTGGCTCAATCGGCTGGTGCGTCAGCGTGCGCCCGGCATAAAAGCCCGCCAGGAGATCCCGCAGCTGATCATCCGTTGCAGAGGCGTCGAAGGGGATGCTGTACTTTGTCAGCGACGCAATCACGCGATCCCGCGGAAACATTGTCGACCCTTTGACCACGGTCGCGGGACTGATCCCGTTCACCCGCACGCCAGGAGCCAGCGAAACCGCCAGTTCCCGCACCAGATGGCTCAGGGCCGCCTTACTCACGTCGTAGGCTTCACTGCCGCGCTTCGGGACCACCGCATTCGCCGAGCTCGTCAAAACCACGCTGCCCCCGATCTGCTCCGCAGCAAACACCTTTGCCGCTTCCTCGGCCAGCAGGTAATTAGCGGTTACGTTCAGATCAAGGGTCGACGACCACGTCGCATCGCTGATCGCCCCCTGCGGCGAGGACGGAAAAATCGCCGCCGTATTGATCAGAATGTCGAGTCCACCGAAACGAGCGACCGTCTCGCGCAGTGCCGCCGCAATCGAACCGCGGTCGCGTATATCGACAGCGGTCGCGGCAATCGCCTCTCTGCCTGCGGCCGCGCGTGCCTCCTGGGCTACCGCTTCAGCCCCGGCAAGGTCGCGGTCGGCGATCATGACGTGCGCCCCGCGTTCCGCCGCCAGCAACGCCGCCGCGCGCCCGATTCCACTGGCGCCGCCAACGACGAATGCAATCCTGCGGCTTAGTTCTTTCTCGGCAGGCTGCCGGCGAATCTTCGCCTCCTCCAGAAGCCAGTACTCGATGCCAAACGCCTCCGCGGCCGGAAGCGCAACGTAGTTCGTATACACCTCGAAGGCATCGCACGGCGCCGCTGCTCCCGCCTGTGGCAGGTCCCTGACCGCAGTCTTTCCCGCCAGCGCGGTCGCGCCCTCCATCACATGAATCGCATTCGTATAGAACTCGCCCACCACGCGCGACTCGCTCCTGGCCTTTCCAAACGAAAACATCCCGATACCCGGAATCAGCACGACCGTGGGGTTCGCATCGCGCATCGCAGGAGAATCCGCTACCCGATGTTTCTGGTAGTAGGCCGCGTATTCCCTGCGATACGTATCGAGCGCCGTTTCTACCTTCTTCTGCAGCGCAGCGACATCGTCCCCCGCGGCAGCTGGCACAAACATCGGCCGAATCTTGGTGCGGATAAAGTGGTCGGGGCAACTGGTGCCCAGATGTGCCAGCGCGGCTCCATCCTTTGAATTCACGAAGCGAAGCACTTCGTCGAGATCGACCCAGCTCCCGATAAACCGTCTCTGCTGCGAGACGCGCCCGCGCACGAAAGGCAGCAGTTCCATTGCGACGTCCTTGCGATCGTCGCGCGGATGCCGAATCGCCCCGCCAAACAGGTCTTTCCCTTTACGCTCGATATGTCCCTGAACGAACTGCCCCAGCTGATCGATCATCGTCAGCGTGTTCAGATAGCATGCGCGCTGCGTTTCTCCCCAAGTAAACAGGCCATGGCCGCCCAGCACGATTCCGTCGCAACCAGGTTTTTCGCTGACCGCCCGCCGCATCATCAGCCCCAGTTCAAACCCCGGGCGCTGCCACGGCACCCACACCAGCGAATGATCGAACTCGCGATTGAATTCCTCCATCTTCTCTTTGCCATTCGCGGCCGCGGCCATCGCAATGGCCCAGTCCGGATGCAGATGATCCACATGCCGAAACGGAAGAAATCCGTGCAGCGGCGTATCAATGGAAGCGACCGTGGGGTTCACTCCAAACGTGCACATCGGATACAAGTCCACGACCGCGTCTTCCTGCGCTACGCCCTTGTACTGCTTTTCAATCGCCAGCAGCTTATCCAGATAGAGAGTGGCAAACCCACCGCGCCTGATGCTGCCCAGATCGCCCCCGCTCCCTTTCACCCACAGCACTTCCGTCGCCTGACCGGTCAGAGGATCAGGCTGTTCGACCTTGGAGCTGGTGTTGCCACCGCCAAAATTGGTGATCCGCAGATCGGCTCCAAGCAAGTTGGAGCGATAGCGCAGCAGCTCCGGCTCATCCAGCGTCGCGGCGGTTTTTTCATCCCAAAGATCCTCGATGTAGCGCAGTGCGGGCAGAGTCTTCATCGAATCACCGTCCCAAATAATGACATAGCGACTATCAATAGGGCAATTGTTTCAGATCCCGAATCTCAGGCCTGGTTCCGGCCGTCCTGCGCTTCCGCCGCCTCATGACGCAGCATCTTCGCTGTTACCACCCTGTGGTCCACATAGTTGTAGGGCGGAACGGTCAACCCGCGCAGAATCGAGAGCCCGAGCTGGATCAGGCGCGGCCCGTAGGTTCCCGCCTCGTGCGAAACGGAGCCGATCCATGGCGTGTCGCCGCGCTTCATCTCTTCCATCGCTTCCGGAATACAGTCCTGACCCGCAATCGCCACGTGCTTTTCACGCTTCTGGTCGCGCACCGCTTCAAGGGCGCCCAGAGCGCTGGAATCGGTCGCAGCAGCAATCAGAATGTGTTTGTCTTTCGGGTGCCGCTTCAGGAAATCCGCGATCAGGCGGAAGCTCGGATCGCGCATTCCACGCCCATCCACCCTTACAAACTTCTCTACCGGAATATCCGGGATCTGGTCGCGCATGCCCTGAAATACTCCGGTGATCCGGCTTTGCACCAGGGGTCCCGCATTCTCGATGTCCAGTCCCAGTACCCAATCCACTTTGCCGCCCCACTTCTCGAGGACGTAATCGGCCAGCAGGGCGCCCGCTTCCACACCCACTCGGTAGTTGTCCACCCCAAAATAGGTCGCGTGCGGATGCGGGATATCAACAGCAATGAGCGGAATGCCGGCCACCGCAATCTTGTCCGCGATGATCGGCGCGACCTCCTGATCGATCTGAAACTCGATGACGAGGTCGACGCGATCCCTGACGAACTCCTCCGCCACCCGCACTGCAGTCTTCCCGTCATAGCGGTTGTCCAGCACCATCAGATCCACACCCGCCTGCGTTGCTGCATCGCGCAGACTCGCCGTCACCGCTTCTGAAAACGGCATCTCCCCGGATTGCATGCCGAATCCGAAACGCACTTTGCGCGGTCGAGCCGCCAGCCGATACAGCCCATCCTGCGATTGCGCCAGGTACCCACGATGCACAAACGTCTTCAGAATCCGGTACACCGTTGTCTTGGAAATGTGGGTCCGCTGATAGATGGCTTCGAGCGACATCGGCCGTTCGCTCTTTTGCAAAACCTCCAGAACATCCAGAGCTTTCGACAGAATCGGAATGAAGTAAAGGCGCTTGGTCGACGTTTTGGGCACGGAAAGCCTCAGTGAGGGTCAACGCAGTTATACCATCCGGATTTCAATGGGGAAACGGCGATACCGCATTCGAAATCTCGCGCGAATCAGGCATAAGTCGCTACGGAACGCGCGTTTCTCTCTCGGCGCTCACTTCGAATCCGCTCCACGTACCCGCTCCCTGCAAGAGCCGCCAGGGGATCGGCTGGCAATCCCCGCGAAGTGCGCCACTCCCGTACCAGAGGCCGCACGTCGAACCAGAATCCCTCCCGCAAACACTCCTCCGCTTCTACCAGCCGGCATTCGTCCTGCAGTCCCGCGAGCCGTTCGCGATCGACCAGAGCAGCCTTCGCGAAAATCTCCTGCGCGGTACAAACCGTCTGCACCATGGCTTCAATCTTGCCCTTCAGGTTGTGGCTCTGGTCGATCATGAACGCCGTCTGCGTGAGGCCGTCGCCGTCGGAAAGCAACTCGTGAAAAATTCTGTAAACCTGGTAAGGATCGATCGAACCCAGCGTCAGGTCGTCGTCAGCGTACCGGCGGTCGTTGAAGTGGAAGCCGCCCAGCATCTTCTCTCGCAGCAGCCACACCACAATCTGCTCGATGTTCTGGCTCGCGTAATGGTGTCCCGTATCGACCAGCACTCGCGCCTTCTCGCCCGTCTCTCGCGCAATCAGCAGCGACATCCCCCAGTCGGCAAGATCGGTATGGTAAAACGCAGGCTCGAAAGGCTTGTATTCCACCAGCAGCCGCTGGTCCGCGCCCAGTTCTCCATGCACTTCCGCCAGCGCCTCCGCCATCCAGTCAATGCGACGCCGGATACTTTGCGTACCCGGATAATTCGACCCATCCGCGAGCCACATCGATACATCTCGGCAGCGCAGCGCCTTCGCAATCGCCACCGATTCCAGCAGATGATCGGTTGCCATCCGCCGAATTCCTGGATCCGGGTTGCAGATCGATCCGAATTTGTACTCCTGGCTCTCGAAAAGGTTCGGATTGATCGAACCCGCGCGGACGCCGTGCTCCGCTTCCAGATCGACAATCTTCCGCGTGTCGCGCAGTCCTCCCGGTAAATCCCAGGCGACGTGCAATGCCAGGGTCGGCGTTGCGCCCGTCAGAGCCTGAACCTGCGCCGCATCGGCAAATTTCTCCTCAATCGTTGCTGCCGCCTCTGCCTGCAGAAACTTTCCAAACCGTGTCCCGGTGTTGGCAAACCCCCACGAAGGCAGCTCGATCCGCAGCGAGTCCAGCGCCTCGAACACCTGCTTTTGGTACGCCTTCAATGTTCACTTCTCCCAATTGAAATAAGTTCCCAATTAAAATGCGGCAGAAAGCCATGCTACTGCCAGAAAATCGACGAGTCAAAGAAAGAATTGGCTGGCTCACGAAGCCTGCCTCGTACCCAACAACGAAGCGAAGGAGCATTCGGGTATGACACGTGTCTGCTTTCTGCTGAAGGTCCGCGCTGACAGGGTCGACGAATACAAACGGCTCCATGCCTCGGTCTGGCCGGAAATGCTGGATGCCCTGCGCGCCACCGGCTGGCACAATTACTCGCTCTTCCTGCGCCCGGACGGCCTGCTTGTCGGTTACCTGGAGACCCCGGACTTTGAGCAGGCCCGCGCCCGCATGAAAGACCATCCGATCAATTCCCGATGGCAGACTGAAATGGCTCCGTTTTTCGAGTCACTCGATCAGGGCGCTGCCGATGCCAGCATGATCCCACTCGAAGAAGTGTTCCATCTCGACTGATCGCTATACTCCGGGGCTGTTGATTCTCAACGCTCCCCGGTCATTCACTCCTCGCAACGAACACAATCTCATCTCCATCCGGATCTTCGATCATCAGAGTCTTCGCGTACTGCCTGGAAGTGAGGCCAAGGCTTCGCAAGCGCTCTTCTATGCTTCGAAGATCGGCCACGGAAAAGATGAGATGAAACGGCAAAGCATTCGGCGTCGCTCCCGCTGATGCGGGCATAATCTCCACCTGCTGGGCAGGCAATCCAGGCAGGGCAAGCGCTGTATATCCAGGTTCCAGTGGACGAACGCCCCGCTCAAACGAAAGCTTGTCCGTGTAGAACGCCGTTGCCGCCGCAGGATCGGCCATCGGGATCCCAACCCCCACAATCCGTTGCGCAATCCGGTCCGGGCCAAGATGCTGTCCGCGATCGAGCGTGTGCTTCGATCCCGGCATGTACTGCGTGTACTCGATATTCTGCGTTGCCGCGCCCCGCAGGTCCGAGGGAGCTCCCGGCTCTTCCGGCCCCTGCAATGTAAACAGCAGGTTGCCGGCCCCGGCCCGCTTCACCGGCGTCGGCGCAAGACCGTGCCCGACATAATCCTGATAAACCGCGTGATGTCCGCCGCCTCGAAGCAGACATGCATGAACCCAACCGCATCTGCAGCATCCCGCCGCGGATTCCATCGCAAACGCCTCTTCGAATCCAAGCTTCCGGAAGAACGCCCGCGAACGCTCGAGATCGGCTACACGGATCGCCACATGAGCAATCCCACTTAAATTCGCCGTCGACTGCGCGGCCCCCGCCAGACCCGAGGTGAGCAGCAGGCCGCATGCGACGATCCCGCGTTTAGAACCAAACACCCGGGGCATCATCGCGCCTGCCCCGCCTTCCGCCCATGGCGGCTTACCATCTCCTCGACTTGCGCGCCGGCCAGCAAAAAGCCGCCCACGCCGTAGGTATAACTCGACGACGGGAGGTAGTGCGACGGCGCCGCGCCGGTTTGCTGGATATTTCCCAGCCGTCCATCGGCATAAATCTCACCCACAAGTCCGCGCCACGCTCTCGCAATCACCGGCGCATACTTCGCGCGATCCAGCACCCCATGGTTCACTCCCCACGCCAGCCCAAACGTGATCAGCGCGGAACCAGAAGTCTCCGGCTGTGGGTAATCCGCTGGGTCAAGTAAATCCGAATGCCACAGCCCGCTCTGCTGATCCTGCACCGCCGCAACCGCTGCCGCCATCTCCCGCAGTTGCTCTTCATATTTCGCCCGGCTGGGGTAATCCTTCGGCATACAATCCAGCGTGCGCGCGATGCCCCCCATCACCCATCCATTGCCGCGCGACCAGAACATCGGATTCCCGCGCTCGTCTGTCTTGTGCAGGAACGTGATGTCGCGGTAATAAAGATGTCGCTGCGCATCGTAAAGAAGGTCCGACGTCTCCCACCAGTGCTTGTCGAGGTAGTCCAGATACCTTGTGTCGCGTGTGACGGCATACATGCGCGACCACACCGGAGGCGCCATAAACAGCGCATCGCACCACCACCACGGAATCTGTGCCTGCCCTTCGGGTATCCGTGCCGCACCGCCAGCCAGCAAATCATCGAGCGCCGTCTTCGTCGGTGCAGTCTTCTCCGGCGCAGCCTTCAGCAAATCCAGTTCGAGATAAGTCTGCCCAACACTCTGGTCGTCCGCGTTCGGATGCTCCGAGCGCAGCTGCCACTGAAATTTCTCCGCCATCCCCTGCATCGCGTCGCGATATCGCGGATCACTGAGCGCCGGCGATGCCGCCATAAACCCGGTGTAAAGCGCGCTCCATGTCCAGATGCGGTCAAAGTACGGCTGCGACCATCCCAGCTCCCAGCCAGCAACTTTGCGCATCGCTGCGCGCACATCCGCAGCATGCATGGCTCCGGAGAGCTTCGCCTTCGGGCCCGGATTCGCCGGAGCGTCGCCAAAGTGACGAGCGATATCGCGGTCGATTCCCTGCTGGTCCTGAGTTGAAATCGCCGGCGCGGCCTGCGCCTGCGCATTTGCCGAGGCTTGCGCGAGAATCGCAGCAACCGCCATCAAACACCCGCCCAAAACCATACGTCGAATCACGGTCGCCATCCTCTGTCGAACCTCATCGTTCTGAATTCTCTGTCTCGTTCGCCCCCGCAACAATCCGCAGCGGCCCCAGAAGGCCCGAGGGCAGCGGCTCCAGATGATCCATATCCTGCGGTGCAAATCTCTTTCCGTAGCGCAGCCACAGCAGTCGGTAATCGGCCGGAGCGCGCCCAGCCAGTTCGTTGATCGCAGTATTCGCAACCACAATCTTCAGCTCATTCGATCCAGGATGAAGGAACGAGCCGATCGACAGCCTGAGTGGCGGATGCCACACCGATCCCACCAGCCTGCCGTTGATGTAAACCACCGCAGCATCGCGCACCGGCGAGTCAAACCAGGTGCGCATCCCTGGCAGGTTGAGTGTGGCGCGCTCCACCGGCGTCCCAACGCCGAAGTCGAGCACCGCATCGCCTGCGCGACCTACATCCTCCGGAAGATCCACCATCCGCGTATATGTCGCTGTGCCGGAGTAATACTTACCAGCCGCATCATCTGACCAGGAATGCAGCATCTCCATCGTCTCGCTGGAACCACTCTTGTCGAAGGAAACTTTCCAGTCGTGACTCAGATCAATCGGCGCAAACATCGATGCGGAGCGTTGAGCCTGTCGCGCTGTCGAATGATCCGAAAACACCACGACACGCGACTCATACGGAGCCAGCGACATCATCAGCGTAGGTCCGCTGCCCGCACCCGCAACTTTCCCACTAAATGGATCCCACCACTCAGATGTATTCCTCTGCGTGCGAAACGTCGCCGTGAACTCATGTGGCCGATTGTCGGTGTTCGCAACAAAATAAATATCGGCGTCCGGAAGCTTGCGATGGATAAACCCCACTTCAGGCGCAACCGGATCCATTGCCACGTCCGGGCTCAGAACATCTCGAATCGCTGTACCCAAATCCGAAGTCCTTGCCATCAGTTTTGCGTTCTTCGCGCCTGCTGCGAACAATACGCGCGAGATCTCCTGCACTGCCTGCCGGTCCCGTGAATCCTCAACAAACCCGGCCGCACGCGAAGGCAGACTCTGCGTCGCCAGAACCACTCCACCACCGCGGGCGTACTGCTCGATCTTTTTGTAAGTCGTCAGCGGCAGCCGTTCAATATTGGGAACTACCAGAACCGGATAATGGATCCCCACTCTGTCGATCGCAGCCGAATCGATGAAGTCGAAGTTGAATCCCGCATCCAGAATCGCCGGGATCAGATCGGGGCCCAGCAGCGTCGGCATCTGATCGCTGACGCTGGCTTCACCCAACCGAAACCGCCCTTGCGCGTCCTCCTCCGGCAGCAGCACTGCGATATCGTTGGCTGGCTCTCCCTGCCGCAACAGCCAGCTCATGCGCGTCAGATAGCCGGTGATGTCCGGCATCACAACCCACCAGGGATTGTGATTGTTGAAGACCGCCGCCGCATAAAACGAGTTTCCCGGCTCACCGGCTGAAGCTGGAGAGTAAGGCCAGCCGTGCCCCACCAACTGGTTGATGCCCTGCAGAAAAAATGTGTCTGCCTCTGCCTTCATGTCCAGTGGCGTCGCTCGAAACGGAGGCGAGTGCAGCCACGTCCATGTTTCTGACGACGTCACTGGCCGCCCATAAACATGGCTCCCCGACGTTGCCCACCGCGTGTACGAAAATGGCCCGTGCCATTGCGAACCCTCGCCCTCCGGCAAATCGACGCGTGCGTTGCTTGACAACGTCACAGCCGGATCGCCGTAGCTCTGCGAGCGAAATTGCGTGTGATGCGCGCGCGCCCACGTGTTGATCGTTGTAAGGTAATTTTCGTCGATCAGCTCCTCCAGCGTGCGTCCCCAGTCGTACCGCAGGTCAACGGCTTCCGGTCCCGTTCCAGCAGCGAGTTCTTGCAGATGCGGAGTTAACTCGTAACCGCGACGGTTACGAAATTCCTTTAGGAAGTTTGGGGTCCAGTCGGATTCGTAGACCTCCAGGCTGTCACTGAAGACTGAATACGGCGGATGGTCGCCGAATGCGCGTATCAACGGCTCCGCGACATTTTTCAGATGATCCTCGACCGCCGCGGCGCTCAGGTGGTCGATAACAAACCCCTCGGCGCCATCGGCCGGCCGCTTCACCTGCTGCCCCGTCCGGCCCGAAATAAAAAACAGGGCCACCCGCGCATCACTATGCCCCGCCGGCAACAAAAGCCGTCCGCCTTTTATCCCCTCGACCCGCTGTGCGCCAGCCGCATCGTAGTGCCCCTCTGTCCCCAAAGCCACAAACGCCGCCAGCAGTGTTTCGCCGCTCTCCATCGAGGGCACGGCCACCGATGGCTCATCCGAGGAAACCGGAACCTCCACTACGCGCAATCGACCAGCCGACTCCGTGATGGGAACCCACGCCCCGCCGTAAGGCCATCCGCTGCCCAGGGTGATGCTGACGCGCATGCCGAGTGTGCGGCCGGTATCCGCGGCAAACCCAACCATGCGGAGAAATTCCGGAGACAGAAACTTCATATTCCGAAATCCGGTTTGCGGATCGTCGAGTTGGAGCGGATACACCGGCTGAATTTCGACACCACCCATGCCGCCGGCCTTCATCGTCCGCAGTTCGCGTATCAACTCGTCGCGTTCCACCGCCGGCCCGAACCACCACCAGCGCATCATCGGCCGCGCATCCATCGGCGGCGAAGCAAAGTCGCGCCGCAGCCCGGCAAGCGTATCCTCGCCCGCTCCGAAAGTCTGCCGAGCCAGCGCTGCTGAAGAACATGCGAGGCAAAGCGCCAGTGCGCAATAAATCTGTCGAAACCGGGTCATGGATTTGGGGGAAATCTCCTGACAGCGCTCCATCCTACCCTGAGCCAGGCGTGTGATTTCCCGATCTGCGGGAAACCCGGCAGTCGCCGCGGCTCGTTCTTAATGCAGGAAAACGTTCCCTCCCGCTGCCTTCGTAATGGGCGACCCGTCCGCGGCGTGTAACGTTGCTTTCTCGCCCGACACATCGGCATTGCTGATCGCCAAACCGTGCTGTGCATCGATGCGGACATTTTTCAGGATCACACCGCGAATGAGCGCCTCCGGCAAACCCGCGATCGCTCCGGCTGAAACAATATCCGTCGCTGTTACATTTTCCAGCGTGATGTCGTGGAAGTGCGGCGTCAGCCGCGTTACCGGTTGCGCCGAATCGGGATCGGGTGGCAAAACCTTCGGATAGTACTCGCTGATGATCAACGCATTCTTCACGTTCTTCATATCGATATCCCGGAAAGACAGATTGCCAACGTCATTCCCGCGATCACGGTTGGCTTTGATGCGAATCCCGTTGTCGGTTCCATCAAAGTGAATCCGTTCAGCGTGGATGTTCTTCGCTCCGCCCGCGATCTCGCTGCCCACCGAAAGCCCGTGTCCGTGAAGAAACGTGCAATCGGTGATGGTGATATCCCGGCTCGGGTCATCCGGCCCCTCCGAATTTGCCTTCCCTGACTTGATCGCAACATCGTCATCGCCTACATCGGCGAAGACATGCTCGATGCGCACATTCGACGATGAGAAGGGGTCGATGGCATCCGTATTTGGCGAATGCTCCGGCGCCAGCACCTTGATATTCCGAATCGTCACGTCGTCGGAGTAGTAAGGTACCAGTTGCCACATTGGCGAATTCTGGATCGTCACCCCCTCCACCAGCACATGCCGGCAATGGTCGAAAACTATCAGTCTCGGCCTCACGTGGTCAGACCCCATCACCCCATGATCGCCATGGGTCCGAGCCTCTTGCCACCAGCTGTTCCCCGCTCCGTCGATAATCCCATCTCCCACGATCGAGACATTCGTCGCGTTCGTCGCACTCACCAGCGACTGCAAACCCGGCGCGCGAAACTCCGTCTTCGCCGGATAATCCTGATGATCGGGAGACCCCAGCAACGTCGCGCCCTTCTCCAGTTCAAGTGTGATGCTGCTCTTGAGCATGATCGGCGCACTCAGCCAGGTCCCCGCGCTGAGCCGCACTGTGCCCCCCCCACGCTGCTCGCAGGCGTCAATGGCTTTCTGAATTGCCGCCGTATCTTTCGCAATTCCATCCACCTTCGCCCCATAATCGTGCGGATCGCAAATCGCAGCGGCTGCGAGTGCCTTCACTGGAGAGATAGCCACCAGGATCACCGCGACCATCCCAGCGAACGAGCTAAGAATTGTCTTTTGGGATCGAGTCACTGAGCTCCTCACGAACCAACAGGTCAAATTGCGAAACCAATGATACGCTGGATGGCGGCCAGTGGTCATACCACTAGCCTATCGCCCGGGCCTGGCTCGGGACATTCTTTCCGCGAGGATCGCGCCTCTATGAATTCCTTCCGCTCCGACCGTCGAGAAATTCTCCGAATGAGTGCCCTTGGTCTGGGAGCCGTGGTCGGCTCCGCCGTGCCCGCGGCGCACGCCGCTCCTCATGCGCCAACTTCAGCCGCCGGACCCGGGACCTTCGACATTCGCGCGTATGGCGCTGTCGGCGATGGCAAAGCTGTCGATTCGCCCGCGATCAACAAGGCCATCGATGCCGCCGCAGCCGCCGGTGGCGGAACCGTTGTCTTTCCTCCAGGTACCTGGCTCAGTTTCTCCATCCGTCTCAAAAGCCATGTCGGACTCTATCTTCGTCAGGGGGCGATCCTGCTCGCTGCCGATTCTCCACTTCCTGGAGCGACCACTGGGTACAACGGCGGAACCTACGATGCGGCCGAGCCGAACACTCCCTGGGAGGACTACCAGGATTACGGTCACAATCACTGGCACAATTCCCTCCTCTGGGGCGAAAACATCACCGACATCAGCATCACGGGCCCCGGCTTGATCTACGGCAAGGGACTCAGCTTCGGAGCTAACCGGACCGCACGCGGCAACTATCCGATCTATGTCGCAGAACAGGCCGGCGTCGGCAACAAATCCATCGCCCTCAAGAACTGCCACAACGTTCTGTTCCGCGACTTCTCAGTCCTCAAGGGCGGCCACTTCTGCCTTTTGCTTACCGGCGTCGACAATCTCACCATCGACAATCTCACCATCGATACCGACCGCGACGGTATGGACATCGACTGCTGTCGCAACGTCCACGTGTCCAACTGCACCGTTAATTCGCCCTGGGACGACGGCATCTGTCCCAAAAGCAGCTATGGGCTGGGTTATGCTCGTGCGACTGAAAACGTGACCATCACCAACTGCTATGTCACGGGAACCTACGAGTTGGGCAGCGTCCTCGATGGCACCTTCAGGAAATTTGCAACCGACGCCCACGTTGGCCGCACCGGACGCATCAAGTGCGGAACCGAATCCAATGGTGGGTTCAAAAACATCACCATCTCTAACTGCGTTTTCGATGGCTGCAACGGGCTCGCCCTGGAAAGCGAAGACGGCGCGCTCTGCGAAGACATCGTCGTTTCAAACATTACAATGCGCGACATCGTCTCGTCGCCCATCTTCGTCCGTCTGGGCGCGCGTTTGCGCGGACCAAAGGAAACCACCAAAGTCGGAACCATGCGGCGTATCCTCATCAGCAATCTCACCAGCTACAACTGCGCCTCCAGGCTTTGTTCCATCCTCAGCGGCATTCCCGACTACGCTATCGAAGACGTCAAGCTCGACAACATTTACCAGCATTCCCTGGGCGGAGCATCGCAGGATTCCCTCGCCATCCGTCCCCCCGAATTTGAAAACAAGTATCCGGATCCCGGTATGTTCGGCCCCATGCCGTCCCAGGGCTTTTTCCTGCGCCACATCCGCAATTTTGAAATGAGCCACGTCGAAATCGCGGCGGCGTCCCCTGATCCGCGCCCCAGCTTCTATCTCGACAGCGTCAATCGAGCCGACTTTATCGCGGTTACCGCCCCCAAAGGCGTTTCCGCCTTCCATCTCGACAAGGTCACGGACCTGCGCATCCTTTTGAGCCGCGCCGCGAAAGACACGCAACTGGACGACGCCGACAACCAGATCATTTAGAGAACACAGTTTCGCCAACTGGACGGCACGCATCGCCGCAGTAGGCAGGTTTATCCGACGCAAATTGTGGTCTGACCAACGGCACGCACATTGTGTGAATTATCGCCGAAGCAAGTGACCCAACAGCAGCGGATCGTGAGCCACGACGGATGAAGTGACCTCCAGGAGGCAGGCGGTGACTTCAGACGTCTTTCTGACTCCGGGGATGAACGCCATTTCTCGCAATAAACCTATTATTTGTAGCGATATAGTCTCATTCGACTGATGCTCGACCGCCCCGCTCCGCCGTTGCTCTTGCTACCTGAACGCGCGCTGGCAGCTATCTTTTTATTTGCGCTTGACAGGTCCATTCTGAGTCTCCGATACTGTTGCGGTTTTGAATATTGGTCAGACCTCTTGACACACCATTGAACCATCCGCAGTTCCTTTGGAGGCTTCTATGAAGAGCAAACGCTCTTTAGCAACGGCAGGTCTCGGGCCTCAGTTCGCGGCGCTTTGCTTCGCCATCCTGATGCTCTTTTCGATACAGGCAAAATCGCAGATCGCGGGAACCGCTAACGTCCAGGGCACCGTTCAGGACTCATCCGGAGCGGTAGTTCCCAATGCGATCGTCACCGTTACGGAGACTTCCACGCAGGTACGCCACGTTGCCAGGACCGACAACGCAGGTGTGTATGCGTTTCCTGGTCTGATCACAGGGACATACAGCCTTAGTGTCGCCGCGACTGGATTTGAGACCTACGAACGAACCGGAATCGTCCTCGAGATCGGAAGCAGTATCGCCATCAACGCTGCCCTCAAAGTCGGCGCAGCGAACACTAAGATCGAAGTTCACTCTGAAGGCCTCGCGCTGCAAACCGAGGATGCCTCGTTCAAGCAGACCATCGATTCCAAAGACATCACCGAGATGCCGCTCAATTCAAACAGCCGGCAGATCACCGGTCTGCTCGCGATCTCTGGCGGTGCGAATACTGCGCCGGGGAATGACTTCACCGGCAGCAAATACTCCTATCAGACCATTTCGATATCCATCGCCGGCGGCAATGGCAACACCACGCTCTGGCGTCTGGATGGCGGCGACAACCAGGACTATATGGGTAACGGCAATATGCCGTTCCCCTTTCCCGACGCCGTCAGCCAGTTCAGCGTGGAGTCCACCGCTCTCGGCGCCCAGGAAGGCGAGCATACCGGTGGATATGTCAATGTCGTCACCCGTTCCGGCACCAACAGCTACCATGGCTCGGCATTCGAGTTCCTTCGCAACAACTATCTCGACGCGACCAACTTCTATTCGGTTTCAAAAGATACTCTGCACCAGAACCAGTATGGCGGCACTTTCGGCGGTCCGATCATGCACGACAAACTCTTCGCCTTTGCCGGATATCAACACCTTCATGGCGATTCGTCCCAGGCCGCCACGCAGGCAACTGTGCCCACCGCGGCCAATCTCACCGGAGACTTCTCCACCACCGACGGTATTCCGGGAGTTGCCAACAGCAATCCATGCGCTTCGAACGGAAAGCCGATCCCGCTCGTCGATCCCCTTACCGGCGCCGCTCTGGCTGGTAACAAATATTCCTCGGCTCCCGCCTATAATGCGCAAGCCCTGAAGCTATACAGCTATCTGCCGAAACCAAATTTGACTTACGACCCAAAGAACTGTGGCTTCGTTTCCTACGCCATCCCCTCAGTTACGTCCGACAACGAGTTTGTCACGCGGATCGACTACACGATCAACTCAAGGAACAACCTCTACGGCCGCTATTTCATCGACGGCTATCAGGCTCCGGCCTTCTATTCGCCTTCTAACATTCTCATCACCACGCAGTCCGGGAACATCGAGCGTACTCAGTCTTTCACGCTGGGTGAAGTGTGGTCGCTGAGCCCCAA
The DNA here is from genome assembly GCA_036272255.1 of Acidobacteriaceae bacterium. Taxonomy (GTDB): domain Bacteria; phylum Acidobacteriota; class Terriglobia; order Terriglobales; family Acidobacteriaceae; genus Palsa-343. The sequence continues at coordinate 32,072 of DATAZC010000006.1, forward strand.
TACTGTGAATCAGGCCCACGCCACCATTCTGCGGCGCGCCAATGTGCGCGGCTATGCGTCCAACGACATCAACGCCAGCGCGCTCGGCATCCAGATCTACCAGGCCATTCCTAACGGTCTGCAGGTTACCGAAGGAAAATTCACTATCGGCGGCGGCACCAACTCACTGTCTCATTTCAATGACAATGCTCTCGCCATCGACGATGACTTCACCCTCGTGCGTGGCAAACACCAGATTGTGCTCGGGGGGGAGTGGGTGCAGAACGAGTTAAACATCGTCAACGGCTACGAATCGAATGGTCTGTTTACGTTCAACGGCGAATATAGCGGCAGCGGCCCCAACGGCGGTTCCACCATCGGCGACCAGAACCTCGACTTTCTTCAGGGCACGCTCAGCGCCTTCCAGCAAAGCAAACAGCAGCAAAATGCATTGCGCGGCCCGGTTCCCAGCCTCTATGTCCAGGATACATACCACGTTTCCCCCCGTGTGACGCTCGTAGCCGGAGTCCGATGGGGTCCCAACTTCATGCCCGTCGATTACTTCAATCGCGGCACCGTCTTCAACATGGCTGACTTCCTCTCTAACACCGTGAGTGCCGTTTACCCCAACGCTCCCGCCGGCACCCTCTTCTATGGCGACAAGGGCGTTCCACGAGCCTTCACCCAGAATTCTCCCTGGCAGTTCTCGCCCAACGTCGGCGCCTCCTGGGATCCCTTCGGCAATGGCAGGACCGTGATTCGCGCCGGGGCCGAGTTGGCTTACGACAAACCAAATTTCTTTACCGGCCAGCGCACCCAGCAAAATCCGCCGTTCGCTACGGCTATCAGCAACCTGCAGACATCCGGATCGGCGCCCTTGTCCTTCAGCGCTCCCTGGTCCGTCGGCTCCATCACCACCAATCCCTTTCCTCAACCTCTGATCCCGACACCCTCGCTCGCGCTCTTCTATCCGCAATCGCAGTACATCGTTCTGCCCAATCAGTTCCACGCGGCTTATACCGTCCAGTGGACCCTCAGCGTTCAGCATGAGTTTCCGCGCGGCTGGCAAGGTCAGGTCGATTACATCGGCAACCGGACCGTCCACGATCCCCTCGGCGTCCCTCTGAGTCCAGCCGTTTACATCCCCGGAGTATTTGGCGCCGGCGGCAGCGGTTGCTCTCCCATCGTGACGACTGGAGCGGCAGCAGTAAAACCTGGCGCGGCCGGAACCCCTTGCTCCACAACCAAGAACCAGGCTTCGCGCTTCGCCCTCACCATTGCCAACCCCGGCCAGGGAAATCAGTACCTCGGAGGCGGTCCGGGCTCCGTTATGGTGGGCGATGAAGGAATCGCAAGCTACAACGGTATGGTCGCTACCATCCAGCATCGCGTTGCCACCAACTTCAGTCTCCTGGCCAACTGGACCTGGTCCAAGTGCCTGGACGAAGCCGATGGCCAGGGCGACCTTGCCTCCACCAACGTCGAAAATCCTGCTGACCCCAGGCTCGACTGGGGACCCTGCGGTTTCGACTATCGCGACATCGAGAACGTCGTTCTGGTAGCCAGCAGCCACTTCACACGATTCAACAACGTCGAGCGGGCTCTCGTGAACGGCTGGGAATTTGCCCCGCTCTTCCATATTGCAAGCGGTCAGGCTGTGAACGTGACTGCCGGCGCAGACGATTCACTGACCGACGTGGGCAACGATCGCCCGAGCCTCGTGCCCGGCGTCAACCCTTATGCAAAGGTGACGTTCAGGCAAGGCACCGGCGAGGCAAACCGCGGATACCTGAACCCGGCAGCTTTCGCTGAAATCTGTCCGAACAACGTCACCGCTGGCTGTGCAGCTGCCGGCACGTATGGGAACCTCAGCAGAAATGCTTTCCGGACGCCTCCGTTATTCCAGTTCGATGGCCAGGTTTCCCGCATCTTCCCCCTGCATGAGCATCTGAGCCTTGATCTGCGGCTCGAAGCCTTCAACGTGCTCAACCATCCAAACTTCACTTTCAGCAGCGTCACTCAGACCTTGACTTCGTCTACCTTCGGGCAGATTGCGACCCAGGCCGGCGCTGGCGCGAGAGTCTTCCAGGGAGCTGCGAAGATCGTCTTTTAATCTGCACGACTTAGAGCCAGTTACAGGCCGTCCGTGTTTGCTGGCGGCCTGCTTTTTGTCCTGACTTGCACCGATCCATGAGAGTGCTTGATCGAAGTCGCGACTCGCGCATCTTTAGCGCGCCACAGGTTGCGCCGGCAAATAAGTCTTGCTTACCGTCACATATCCCTCTTTGGCCACAATCTTGCCCCGCTCCCGATACTCGGCCTCATCGCGCGGCTGCGTCGTCGCCAGACCGTCGACGTAGCGGTTGTACATGCAGAAAGCAGCCGCGATCAGCACCGTGTCATGAATCTCAAGATCCGTTGCTCCCAGGCCGCGAGCCTGTTCAACATCCGTCGCGGTCACATTCTTTCCCCCGCGCTGGACCTTCGCGGCGATCACCAGCAGCGCCTTCAGCTTCTCCGAGATCGCTGCGTGCTGAAAATCCGCCTTCACCCTCCGCACCAGTTCCTCATCGCCATTCAAATGCGCCGCGGCAATCGCGCCATGAATCGTCTGGCAGAAGTAACAGTCATTCAAAGAGGAGACATACGTTGCGATCAGCTCCCGCTCCCCGGGCGTCAGCGTGCTCGGCCCAACCAGCAACACCTCAACCAGTTCATTCAGTGGCTTTGCAGTTTCGGGGCGAAATGCCATGGCGCCGCGGATTCCCGGCAACCCTTCAGGCAGAGCAATGTGAGGCATTCGATTCTCATCCTTTCCAGCTGGGGATTCCAGACCGTAAACTGAGCCAGCATCCTCCGACCAGTGAACATCGTCAAGCAACTAAAGATGGATTTCTCGCGCCCCCCTGCAGCCACGCTCACGCGGCCCCTGCCTCAGCTCCCGGGGAGAGACCGCGAAGCGCCTCCACCTTTAGGTGGAAGACACTCCCGCAGCGAGTTCCGTAAAGTAGGCGAAGCTTTGCTTTTTGTTCCCGTCCCCGGCTCATTGGCTCTCCAACGCAACGCGCAACGCGCAGATGCGCGGGGTCACAGGCCTCGAACTGCCTGGCTCGTTTCAACCGCTATTGCCATGTCTCTCCTTGTCACCGGCTGCCGTTCGGGCCTCCCTAAGCCGCGATCGGCGCAGTACACGCAATTCGTCCGAGCCTTCTATGTCGGACTGGCGGCCATGGAAGTGGGCAACGATGTCCGCGCTGAGAGTGAACTATCCCAGGCCACCCAACTGGCGCCCGGCGAACCCGCGGGCTGGGCGGACTGGGGCATTCTCGCTCTTCGGCAGAGGAATTTCGATCCCGCAAAGCAGCGCCTGGACCGCGCCCACGCGCTCGCCCCAGGCAATAGCCGGATCGACGCCGACCTTGGGGTCCTCGAAAGCGCGCGCGGTAACTCCGCTGAGGCAATTGCGAATCTTCGCAAAGCCGTGGACCTCGATCCTCAGAACCTCCGCGCCCTCTACGTTCTCGCGGTCGAGACCGAGCGGCAGGGAGGCCCTAACAGCGAAACCGAATTTCAGCAGCTGATCGAAAAGATTCTTGCCGCTCAACCCGATAATCTGGCCGCGCTCATCGAGCTCAGCCGCATCGCCGCCAAGCGCGGAGACGCAACCACCCTTCGATCTGCCGTCAGCCGCATCGCCGCCCATTCCGCCGCATGGCCCTCCAGCGCGCAACAGCAATTAGCCGAACTTCAAACCGCCGCGCAAAACGCGCCACCAACCGCGGCCGTACGAAGCGTCTTCCTGCGCAATGTGCTCATGCAGTTCCCAGGCTTTCGCCAGGATCTTGCCTCCATCAAAGCGCAGCCCGGCGAGGAAGCGCAACCATTCCTCACCTTTGTGCGTCTTCCCACGCCATCCTCCCGTCCGGCCGCACCCGATCTGGCGTTGAAATTTGTCGCGGAGCCTTTGCCTGCAACGCCCGGCCAAAAATGGGACTGGATCGGCGCACTCTCTCTCGATGACAAACAGCCGCCTGTCATCGCAACCGCAAACGCAAAGACCGTCAACCTCGCCAGTGGCCCATCTTTCCCTTTCCCGGGAGGCGCAAATAATGCGCCCCCAGGACCGGAGTCCATCCTGCAGGTCGACTTCAATTACGACTTCAAAACCGACCTGGTGCTCGCCGGCGCCGCCGGCGTCCGCTTCCTCCGTCAGGACTCGCCGCAGCAATTCACCGATGTGACTGCGCAAACAAAGCTGCCCCCGGCAATCCTCAATACGAGCTACACGGGTGCCTGGGCCGTGGATATCGAAGCCGACGGCGATCTGGACATCGTTCTTGGCTCGCCGACAGGTCCGCCAACCGTCCTCCGCAATAACGGCGACGGCACCTTCACGTCCATCCACCCCTTCTCCGGCATCTCGGGCGTACAGCAGTTTGTCTGGGCCGATCTGGATGGCGATGGAAATCCCGATGCTTCGATTCTTGACGGCAACGATCAACTGCACATCTTCCACAACGAGCGTGCGGGAAACTTCCGCGAGATCACCTCGCTTCCGAAACTCGGCGCCATTAACGCCATCGCCGCCGCTGACACACGCCACAGCGGCACACTCGATCTGCTGGCTGTCCTGTCCGACGGAGCGATCACCAGGCTCGTGCATGAGGACACCGCGTGGACTTCAACGGAGATCGCGCGCGTCCCTAACGCCGCGGCGACGCTCCGAAATCCTGTTCGCCTCCTCACGGCCGACCTCGATAATAACGGCGCAGTCGATCTGCTCCTCGCCAACGTTGGACCTGCTGCCACTGGAACCGCCTCGCTCCTCTGGCTCGGCGCAGAGGATGGCAGCTTCCAGCAAATCGAGAGCGCCTCGCCACCCAAGAGGGTCTTTGCGGCCTCCGACCTCGGCAACTCCGGCCATCTCGATCTTTTAGCTCTCGACCCCGGCGGCGAGCCGCTGAAGGCAGTCAACCATGGCGCTAAAAGCTATCACTGGCAGGTCATTCGCACCCGCGCCGTAACAGCAACAGGCGACCAACGCATCAACTCCTTTGGCATTGGCGGCGTCATCCAGGCCCGCTCCGGCCTGCTTCTCCAGGCACAACCCATCACCTCACCCGAAGAACACTTCGGGCTCGGCGATGCACCCCGAACCGATGTAGCCCGCATTCTCTGGCCCAACGGAGCGGTCAACGCCGAGTTCCAGATGAGTGCCGATCAGGAGGTGCTCGCACAGCAGCGCCTCAAAGGCTCGTGCCCCTTCCTCTTCGCGTGGGATGGCCATGAGATGAAATTCGTCAAAGACACCGTGCCGTGGGGATCGGCCATCGGCCTCCGCATCAATGCGCTCGGCCCGGCCCGCATCGCCGCCACTCAGGAGTGGTACAAGATTCCTCGCAACGACCTCGCTCCCCGCGATGGGGCCTACGACCTCCGCATCACCGGCGAACTCTGGGAGACGTATTACTACGACTGGCTCCAGTTCATGACCGTCGACCATCCGCAGGGCACTGAGATCTTCACCGACGAGCGATTCGTTGTGCCTCCCGTGAAGTTAGCGATCACCGCAACCGAAACCCCGCACCCCATCGCCCGCGCCATTGACGACCACGGTAACGACGTCACAGACATTCTGCGATCACTCGATGGTCGCTATCTCGACACTTTCGGCCGCGGTCAATATCAGGGCATCACGCACGACCATTACGTCGAAATCGACATCGGCAATGATGTTCCTTCCACCGGCCCGCTCTACCTCATCGTTCGCGGGTGGTTGCATCCGTCGGACTCGTCGATCAATGTCGCGCTCAGTCAGGGGGATCACGAACAACCGCAGCCGCTCAGCCTTGAAGTTCCCGACGGCCGCGGTGGCTGGACCGTCGCACGCGCCAATCTCGGATTCCCGGCTGGCCGCAACAAAATCTGCCTCATCGATCTAACCGGCATCTTCCGGCCCGGCATGCCGCACAAAGTCCGCCTGCGCACCAATCTCGAAGTTTACTGGGACCAGATTGAGTGGGCGCGCGGACTTCCTGACACGCCGCTGAAGATCACTCACATTGATCCGGCGGCGGCGGAGCTGCGCTATCGCGGCTATTCCACAATGCATCAGGCTAACTCGTCCTCCCCCGAGATCCCCGATTACAACCACTTATCGTCGACAACACAGATCTGGCGCGACCTCGAGGGCTACTACACCCGTTTTGGCGATGTGCGTGCATTGCTCGATAAGATCGATGATCGCTACGTAATCATGAATGCGGGCGACGAACTGGCATTGCGCTTCACCGCGCCCGACGCACCTCCGCCCGGCTGGGTGCGGGACTATGTCCTCGCTGGCGATGGATGGATTAAAGACGGCGATTACAATTCAACTTATTCCGCAACGGTTCAACCCCTTCCCTACCACCTTAGAACCGTCTATGACACCGCACCGGGCCGCCTTGAAGACGAATGGGTCTATCGTCACCACCCGGAAGATTGGCTGAACTGGCAGACGCGCTATATAACCTCCGACCCATTTGTCACGGCATTGCACGACAACTCCAACAGAGTCGGGGAAGGTGCCTCCCAGCAATGAAACGCCTCCCTCTAGCCCGCGTCATTCTTACCATCGTCTTCATCGGCATGCTCGCAACTCCTTACATGGTGAGGCGGCTCTCTTCCGGTCGCCCCAAACCTCTCGCTGCACACACTGATTGTCAGACGGCGCTCACACGCTATGGCTTGTGTTTCGAAGAAGTCTCGCATCATGCCGGAATCGATTTCGTCCATGAAGCGCCAACCCTGGACCCGAAACTCGACGGCATCATGCCCGAAGTCGCCTCAATGGGAGCCTCCGTCTCCATCGTCGATTTCGACCGCGATGGCTGGCCCGACATCTACGTCACCAACAGCCGTATTGGCAGTCTGAATCATCTGTACCGTAATAACCACGACGGAACCTTTACCGACGTGGCGCAACAGATGGGCATCGCCGATGTGAACCAGACCGACACCGGCGTCTCCATGGGCGCGGTGTGGGGAGACTACGACAACGACGGCTACGAAGACCTCTATCTAATTAAGTGGGGGCGTCCAGAGCTGTTTCATAACGATCATGGGCACGGCTTCACGCGAGTCTCCCAGCAGGCCGCCCTTCCTCCCTGGATCAATGCCAACACTGCCGTGTGGCTCGATTACGATGGCGACGGACTCCTCGATCTCTTCGTTGCCGGCTACTATCCGGAAGACGTTGACCTGTGGAATTTGAAGAACACGCGCATGATGCCCGAAAGCTTCGAATATGCAAAGAACGGCGGCCGCAAATACCTCTTTCATAATCTTGGCAACGGCCACTTTGAGGAGGTCAGCGCTAAAGTCGGTATCGACAGTCGACGCTGGGCCCTCGCCAGCGCCGCAGCCGATCTTCGCGGTACAGGCTATCCCGATCTGTTCGTCGCCAACGACTACGGCGTCTCCGAGCTCTACCTCAACAACCACGGCCACTTTCACGAAGCCGGTCAGGAAACCGGCGTAGGCTTCGCGCCCAAGAGCGGAATGAATGCCGCCTTCGGCGACATCTTCAATCAGGGAAAGTATTCGGTCTACGTTTCCAATATTTCCGAGGAAGGCATCCTCCTCCAGGGCAATAACCTCTGGGTGCCGCAGGAAGGCAACGGCCTGCATTACGCTAACCTGGCCCGCGATCTGGGCGTCGAGTTAGGTGGGTGGAGCTTTGGTGCCCAGTTTGGCGACCTCAACAACGACGGCACGCTGGACCTCTACCTTGAGAATGGATATATCTCGCTCGCCCGTAGTCGGAGTTATTGGTACGACTTCTCGAAAGTAGCTGGCGGCAATAGCTCGATTATCAGCGATGCCTCCCATTGGCCTGCGTTTGATGGCCGCAGTCTCTCCGGTTATCAGCAAAAGAAAGTCTGGATCAACGACGGCGCTGGCAAATTTGAAGATGTTGCCCAAGCAGTTGGGGTCACAGATACCTATGACGGTCGAGCCGTCGCCCTGGCTGACTTGTGGAACACCGGCGTCCTCGATGCAGTCGTCGCAAACCAACGTGGTCCGCTGCTGATCTATAAGAACACCGTAGCGCCTGGCAATAACTGGATCGAGTTCGATCTCGACGGAACAAAAAGCAATCGCAGCGCCATCGGCGCCCAGGTTACGCTGTTCTGGAATGGCCGGAAGCAGATCCAGTCAGTCTCAGGCGGCAACGGATTTGCATCGGAGAACGATCGCCGCCTCCACTTTGGACTGGGGAAGAACCCTCAGATTGAGAAAGTCGTGATCCGCTGGCCTTCAGGAGCCCTGCAAACCCTCGACCACTTAACGCCAAATCAGTTGATCCACGTGAAGGAGCCAGCGTGAACCAGCCTGCAACTGTCTCTCCTCATGCTGCCCCGCCTCAGGCCGCCTGGAAGCGTGTGCTCGACAGCCGCTTCACGCCTCCGATTTTCATCACGCTTATTCTGCTCGTCGGCAATCTTTCCTTCGGAATTCTCGAGAGCTATCAGAAAACTCTGCTCGCCATCATCACCAGCATCGCGGGCGAAATGATTCTGGGCCGCATCTTTCTCAAAAAGTGGCCGCATCCATCCAGCGCCTACATAACAGGCATCAGCGTCGGCATCCTTCTGCGATCGCCCGCATACTGGCCCTACTTTCTTTGCGCTGCCCTTTCGATTACTTCGAAGTATGCACTTCGCTTCCGTAACCGACATATCTGGAATCCGTCGAATTTCGGAATCTGCGCCATGCTTTTCCTGGCCTCGGACTCGGTTGCCGGTCTAAGTATCCAGTGGGGCAATAACTTCGCTTCGCTGGTCGTTATCTGGATCCTCGGCTCGCTCATCCTCTGGCGCGCGCGCCGATTCCATATCACCGCAACCTATGTCGCATCCTTTATCGCGCTGTCATTTCTCCGCGCGTGGATCACGGGAGATCCGTGGCAATCTGAAATATCGCCGATTACCGGGCCGATGTATCAGCTCTTCATCTTCTTCATGATCACGGACCCCAAGACCACCGTCCGTTCACGTACCGGCCAATGCATCGTGGCGGTCGCCATCGCCGTGGTAGAGTTCTTCATGCGACTCGGCAGCAGCGTCTATGCGCCACTCTACGCGCTCTTCTGGGTAGGACCTGCCGCCCTCTTCATTGAAATGTGGCTGGATACTCACGGCGCCCGCGTTGTTCCGGCTTCAATGCAAAACCCGCAAACCGCCCATCCTTAGTCGCAGGCGAGCGTATGTTTCGCATGGAAGCCACAGCGCCGCAACATATCTGATATCTCATCGTGCGTTGCGCCGAGCTTATCCGCTCCGTTGAATAGATCGTCTGCGTCGACCGGATACCAGTTGCGTCGCTCCGGCCGGCCCAGCCCCGCGATGTCAAAAGGCTCAATGGCCGCGAGGATCTCCCGAATGAGTGCCGCCGACTCGACCTGAGTGAATGGCAGTCGTGCACGATCGAGCAGCCGTCCGGCTCTGGGTCCAAATTCAGGATGGCCGCACAACAAGAACGACGAAGCGAGATGCGCGTTGCCCAACCTCCGCGCCGCCTCAGAGTAACTAACAGCCGCAAAATAGAGCAGCGAGAGAGCAACAAACACCGGGAAGTTACTCATGTTGGCATAGAGGGCCCCAATAAGACGGGCCGTCGCCACTAACTCCGCATCGGTCCGGGCGGAATATTCCTCTAGCCTTGCGGAGAGCCTGTCGGCCTCCCAGTCCTGCTCGATAATCTGCGCGAGTCGCTCAACCCCCAGCAGCGCCAGTGGAAATCCGGTCGAGAGCAGCGGATCGACAAATCCAGCCGCCGAGGGTAACTGAACCCAGCGATGCCCCGCCATCTGCGCCGAACGGAAACTGAGCCGCGGAGTATGCGTGAAAGTGCGCTCAGCCTTCGATTCGGCGAACTGCTCTTTGAGTGCCGGAATCAAATCCAGAATCCGACCCCACGCTGATTCACCCTCATGAAAACACAGCCGCGCCGCGAACTCGTTTGTAGCTGCGACACCAGCGCTCGCCATCCCGTTGCTGAACTGCAGTACCCAGATCCACCCGCCGTCGAAAACATGATGTACCGCTGCATCATCGACAGGATAAGGAGGAGCTTTCGCCGTTCGGCTATATTCCGTATCTCCCAACCGCCGCACGCCGGAGAAATGCGAATAGAGAGCCTGCGTCTCAGGATAGCCTGATAACTTCCGCTCACCAAGCTGCAGCACTCGGTGAAGAAATCCCCGTGGCCCCGTCGCGTCGACAACAAACTTCGCCCGAAATTGCACGTCTTGCCCGTTACATTCGCCCTCAAGTGCAATCTCCGAGCCATGATCGCAAAACCGTTGCAGGTTCGTCTTATCGAAGTACAAAACCCCTAGCTTTTGCGCCTCACGAACAAGTAAGTGGTCGAAGTCCGCCCGATACCAGTGCGTATCAGCGATCGCATCCCGCGGGCTCGCCGCCACCAGCAGCTGGTCCTGACGATTCGGATCATCCGCTCGCGTCACGCCCGGCACATGGTGGTGGAAGGTGAAGCCGCGCTTCAGCCCGCAACCGACATCTGGATACGCCCGCTGCCAACTCCCCCACTTCGCCAGAGGCCGAAGCGCCGGCAAATCGTAGCGAGTCGCCAACTCTTCCAGTAGCAAATTCGATAGCGGTGTCGACGATTCGCCTATCACGACCCGTGGGTGAGTTCCCTTTTCGATGAGGACTACAGAATGTCCCAACTGACGCGCGATCATTGCCATCAGCGATCCGGAAAATCCTGAACCCACAACCGCGATGTCATAACTCCCGCTCAGCTTCTGCCTCCACATTGCTCGCAATCCACAAGTGGCATTACTTGCTGCTCAAGATTCATCGTGTGCAACCGCGCTATGCGCGCGTCATGGCAAGCATTGCATTTCGGTTGTCGGCCCAGGTCCCATAAGTCAACAAACACGCGGCCCCGGTCCAACAAAATTCCATAAGCCATCGCCGCTTCTACACTCGAGAGCAGGGGTGGCGAGAAATCTCCATTTGCGGCCAGGTCCTCCATCACGCCGTTCCCTCCGCGCGTGGGTATCAGCGTAGCCGCCGCAGCACCGCAATCGAACGCAAAATCCGACGATCGCGCCGCCCACTCCGCCGCTTTTCCTTCCTCCATGAATGGCGGTTTGACCAGGATAAAAACCCGCAGATCGATATCGTTCGCACGCAGCCAAAACGCCCCCTCTTCAAACTGCTCCAGGGTCATTCGCTTGTTGAGTCGCCCCAGAATCTCTTTGTGCACCGTCTCGAGCCCCATCGCCACTTCAAGCCTGCCAACAAGGCGCTCTTTAAACTCCAGACAGTCGCTCCCGATGAGAGCCGGATGGCACTCCACGATCACCCGCTCGAAAGCAGTCAGACGCGAAGCAATCGCCGGATAATCCTCCGGCGGAATCGCTTTCCGATCGAAGAAGCTGCCGCTGTTATAGAGCTTGATCTGCCGAGACGACGGCAATCGCTCGAGGGCATAATCAATTTGTGCCGGAATCGCTCCAGCCGGTGCGCTTTCCGAAAGAGTATTGCGCCACAGATCGCACATCAGGCAGCGCCAGGGACATTCGCGATTGGTCAGAAATACCGTCGCAACCGGTACAATCTCACCCGAAGCACTGCGCTCTTCCTCAACGAAAAACGCCCATGGCCGCAGAGGGTCGACCGAATTGCGTTGAGGACGTCGCGACAGAATCCACGCGTCCCGCTCCGCGGCAATCTGTGGGTACGCCGTCAATCGAGCCTCAGTGGTAGAGCGACAGGAACCGCTCTCGATATTCGGCCTCACGGTGCGGTAGCCGCGAGCGAAGCGCTCCGCTCGAAAGGGCTCCGTGCTGGAAACGTCGCTTCGGAAATACCGGCATCTCGAAGCCGGTAACGGCCTTCACCCCGCGCGCAACAATCTCACCCTTCAGTTCGTAGAGCCTATCGACGCTGTACTGCGTCAATTCAATGAACGGAATCGCTTCAGCCACGGCAATAACGTCGGGCCGTGTATAGGGGCTGAACCCCTCAAATGCATAATGATGCGCAGCCGCATAGGTCCTTACATACGAACGACTAAGGCCCCCACTATAAGTCAAAGAGTGTTTGATCTTGCCGACGCCCCAGCCTTCCTGGTAAAGCATCGAATTGTTAATCACGCTGCGGATGGTCAGCTCAGGGTTCTCTTCTATCGGATAATCTTTAAGATTCTCGTCGCCGCCGTCGCCATCTATCAGATAGCGCCACATCGGATACCGTGCGCGAATCCCGCGTCCGAGCGCCAACGCCATCGTCGCCGATTCAACATCGAGAGATTTGTAATCCTCGATGATACGAATCGTGTCCTCAACGTCAAGTGCAGCGGGATCACCACTAACCGGCTCAAGAAACATCGACAGCCCCAGTTGCTCAAGGAACATCTGCGCCTGCTGCAGATCCGGACCATCGCCCAAATCCAGAACAAATGCCTTTAGTCTGCCCGGACTCATGCCCAGCTTGCGGATCACATGATACGCAGTCAAAAATACGCTGCCGCTGTCGATTCCACCGGAGAAACACACGCCGAGCGGCTCATTCTCCGGAACAGTTCGCAGCCATCGTGCAATCTCCTCGGAGAGCGCGGCGATATAAGCCTGGCCAATTGCATCCAGATCTGCAGGCAGCGTTCCCGAAGCTGGCGCAAAAAACCGTGTATAGACCGGATCTGGATCGGGGCAACCAATTAACTGTAGGTCGACCACATAGTGGGCCGGTACCATCCGGGTGTAACCGGGGTGAAACTGCCCGTCCAGTCCCTCCGCTTTGAGCCACTCGAAAATCGCATCGATGCGCGAAGCTACAATCAGCGCCGGACCTTCCTGCCGCTTTGCCAGAAAATAGCGCATCGGCCGGTCGAGCGAGCGCGCCATCCGCACCCTCTTGCCCGACTTCGCAAGCAGGGCGAACGATCCCTCAATATGACGGACAGCCTCAGCGGGCCCGTCAAGCAGAATCCTGCGAGCCTCATCCACGCTCATGTTGTACAGACGATTCGATCCCGGATGGAGCAGATCGACAACACGTTCGATGTAATGATCCATACTGCGCCTCGCAAGCAGTGTACGCGGTACGCCTCAGGAAAATCTCCGAAGCGACCGCGTCTCCGCTACGCGCTCAGCGCCGCCAGTGAATCCTTGATCGTCGGGTTGGATCCGTCCTCAACGGCTCGCCGGCGAATTTGATGGAACCGCGACAGCAGCGCATTTGCTTTGGAGAGAACCTCAATCCGTTCCGTGTACTCGGTCAACTTCGCTCCGGGAATGGCGAAGATCGCCCCATCGTCCCGTAAGACATCGAGATAAGCACGCGCCCCGCAACAGCCCAGACTCAGAGCCGCGCGGCCGGTGTTCATCACCTGAGGAACCACGGCGCATGCTGGGCGACCCATGGCAGGAGCAACCTCATTTTCCACTTGCTGCGTCGCTTCCGACAGGATCAGCGTCTGATTGGAGTTTACAAACAGCAGCACCACATCCGGCTGAACCGCAGTGCGTGCCAGCGGCGAGTAGACCACATGCCTGGGTCGCGTCTGCAACACCGGAATCTGCGGCAAATCTGCCTCGCGCACATATCCAAGATCCGCAAACACCTTCAGGGCGTCCATCAGATCGGTCTGCTGTTCCGGAGAAGGTTGCAGATTATGCGTGTAAACACCAATTGCACATCGATTGTGGTCCACCGCCGATGTCGCAAATGCGGCAGCCGCCCCATCCTCCCAAAAGCGGCATCCCGCCGCGACATGACCGGAATGGGCAGGCACATCGCCAGGCACTGTGTCGCAAAATGAGATCGCCACGGGCGGCTGTTGGAGATGGAGAGATGCACTGAGCGTATCGGCGATCGCGCGATAATCGCCCTGGGATGTCATGGTCATCGGCACTCCTCGAAGTTGTTATTCAGATCTTTGTGCTCCGGCGCCCCACGGCACTCCGAAACGCCCACTAGCTTCGCCCATCAGTCTCTTCAGCGGTAAAACCGAGTTCAGAGATATAACCTCTCAGCGCTGATTCACTAACGGACGATGCTTCATACCTGATCACCACCAGAGCCTCGGGATAAGTCGCCTTTACCCACTTCACGCCCTTTTGCTCGCGGAGCATCGTCTCAAGGCCAACCGCGCACGTAGGACACGAAAAGCCCTTCACGCGATACGAGACTGTTGTCGTCTGGACGGCGTGCGCTACTTCCATGGCCGCAATTGTTCCCGCACCCGCCAGCGTCATCATCTGCACGAATCGTCTGCGTTGCATGATCATCTTCTCCTGATTAGCCTTCTGCTACTTAGCGGCAGCCAGTCCTGGTTCGTATTTCCACGCCGTTTGAATCGATGCCCTGTCTGAGAATCGCGTGTCCGTGTATTGGCTAAACTCGATCCTCTTGTTCAGAACGCCCGTCTCAATCATCAGATCCCGCACCATATCGAAATCCGCCTTTCGCGGCTCCAACTGCGTGTACACCACTCGATCCATCGGCTTAGTCAGCGCCCACCGCAACAGCGCCGGCTTCTGGTTGTAGTAGTAGCGCCCCACAAAGTCTGCCGCGTCCTCGCGATAAGGCTTCCCTTTGTCGAGCCACAAACCCGACCGCGCGATACCATCCACCAGAACCTGTACGGTCTCCGGGCGCTTGTCAATCAAGTCCTGCCGCACAACAAGAATGCACGACATGTAATCTGGCCAGTATTCACGCGCCTGAAACAGGACGCGCCCGAAGCCTCCGATCTCCGCCATCGACGGAAACGGTTCTCCCATCACGAAGCCATCGATCGCCCCTGCCGCCAGTGCACCCGATACGTCGGGCGGAGCCATCTCCACCATCCTGATATCCCCGGGCTTCATGCCCCAAACCTTCATCGCGCGAAACAAGATCAGCCGCTCATCGGAAAAACGACTGGGAATCGCAACCGTCCGTCCTTTCAGGTCGGTAAAGTTCTTCACCGGTCCATTCTTCTTTACTACCAGGGCGCTGCCGTAACGGTGTCCCAGATACACAACCTTGATAGGTACTCCCTGCGATGCAAGAGCAATTGCCAGCGGCGCAACAATAAACGCCGCCTGCACCTTGTTCGAAATCAGCGCCTCTTTGATCTCCGGAAATCCCTGGAACATGCGCGGCAAAAACAGCTCGCCATTCTCAGAGAACTTCGATATGTAATCCGTGACCGGGCAGGTCAGCTGGCACGTCACCGGAATGTAGGCAACCACGATCTTTCGCTGTGTTGGAGGCCGAAAATCGTTCAGCGCCACATCCCAGTTCACATTCAGCCATGCGTGCAGCCCGGTAATCAACACCAGCCATGCCAGGCAGAACAGCACTACCTTCTTAGGACTCAAAGCGGAACCCCCATCGCACGGAACGTAGCTTCTCCAGCCGTCTGAACGCCACATCCAGAATCAGCCCGATCAATCCAATCATCAGAATCGCCGCGACCACCAGGTCATATCGCTTGCCGGAGTTACGCGAGTCGATGACCAGAAAACCTAATCCCGACTCCACCGCAATCATCTCCGCCGCAACTACCACCAGCCACGCAATGCCCAGAGCGATGCGCAATCCGACCAGGATCTGCGGCAGTGCCGCGGGGAACAACACTCTGGCCAGGAGCTGCTCCGGCGTCAACCCGAAGTTGCGGCCCGCGCGACGAAACACCGAAGGCACATTCGCCACTCCGTTGATGCAGGCCACCACAATCGGGAAAAATGCGCCGAGAAAAATCAGGAAGATCGCAGCGTCATCCCCGATGCCAAAGAAAATAATGGCGACTGGTATCCACGCGATCGGACTGATCGGCCGCAGGATCTGCATCACAGGATTCACGACCTGGTTCGCTGCGGGATACCAGCCCAGAATCAACCCCAGCGGAATGCCGATGATCGCGGCCGCACCGAAACCGAGCGCCACGCGCCGCAGCGAGTCCACAATATCGCGCCACAAAACATGATGGCGCAGCAACTCGGCCATCCCCTTTTCAACTTCACGAGGCGAAGGAAATACCTTCGTTCCGCTCCAGCGAACAGAGTAGTACCACAACGCGAGCAGCAGCGCCGTCGCCACAATCGGCCAGAAGAACCGTTCCCACCTTGCCGGTTGGCTCAGCGCATTCATAGTTTGTGTGCCAGGCCAATCTGCTGAAAGATTCCGTCGCGCAGCTCCAGATAGCGCGGCGAGCTGATGTCGCGCGGATGCGGAATGTCAATCTTCACGATCTGTTGAATCGACGCAGGCCGTGCGCTCATCACCACCACCCGATCGGCCAGTTGCACCGCTTCATCGATATCGTGTGTCACAAAAATAATGGTCTTCCGTTCCGCCTCCCAGATGCGCAACAACTCTCCGCGCATAATCAGACGCGTGATGGAATCGAGAGCGCCGAATGGCTCATCGAGAAGCATCATGTCCGGATTGACGGCCAGCGCCCGCGCCACTTCCACGCGTTGCTTCATTCCACCGGAAAGCTCCTGCGGATAAGTCTTCTCGAATCCCTCGAGACCCACCATCTTCACGTAGTGAGCAACCCGTTGTTCGCGCTCGGCCTTCGGTAGCTTCGACAATCCAAATCCAATGTTGCCTTCCACCGTGAGCCACGGAAAAACACCGCGCTCCTGAAATACAAAAATGCGTCGCG
>DATAZC010000007.1:0-1502 GCA_036272255.1 Acidobacteriaceae bacterium
TCACGGTCCTGCAAAGCCCGGCAGACCGCGAATTTGCGGCGAAGCGGATATTCGATACTCTGGCCGATCGCGGCAGTGGCTTCCTGAACACGACCGCTATCGCGCGCATTCGCGTGCCGCGCGCGGACCTGCTCGAAAACAAACAGGTACAGGAACTGCGCAAGCGCGCGGAAGACGCCAAAGGCGAGACGATCTCGCTCTTCACACCCGCCGAGTTCGCACAGATCAAGCCGCAGATCGCGGTTCGCTCCGCCCGCACCTTCGAGCGGGATTTCCTGCTTTGGGGCGGGGCAATCCTGGCGGCCTTCCTGTTGACGCACATCGTGTGGGCGATGCGTGGCTTCGCGGGTCCGTGGGCCTACCTGCCCTTGCTGCTGCTGCTCACCGGCATCGGCTATGCGTTGATGGTCGGGCTGCGCGATCCTCTGCGCGACACGCTGATCTTCATTCCGTTCGCGCAGGGTGTGGCGGCGGGATGCCTGGTGATGCTGGCCGCCAGCCTGATTGATTGGGATGAGACGACTGCGCCCTACAGTTTCGTGCCGCTGCTCGGGGCAATCGTGCTGTCGATCGCGCTCATCTTTTTCGGCAGCGGTCCGGTGGGAAGTGACGCGCGCGTGAACCTGGGGCCGCTGCAGCCGGTGGAAGCGATCAAGGTGTTGCTGGTGTTCTTTCTGGCGGGATATTTTGCGAAGCGCTGGCCGCTGCTGCGTGAGTTGCGTGAGAAAAGGTCGATTGTCGCCCGCATCGTTCCGGGCATAGAGATGCCGCGCTTCCAGTACGCATTGCCGGTTCTGATCGGAGTCGGCATCGCTGTGCTGTTCTTTTATCTGCAGAAGGATCTCGGACCCGCGCTGGTGTTCGCATGCGTGTTCCTGACCCTCTACGCGATCGCTCGCAACCGCGTGGCCCTTGCAGCGCTCGGGATGAGCGCCTTGCTGGGCGGCTTTCTCGCGGGCTACTTTCTGGGCACTCCGAAGACTGTACATGACCGCGTGGCGATGTGGCTCTCGCCGTGGAGCAATACAGTGCGCGGTGGTGACCAGGTGGCGCATTCGCTCTGGGCAATCGCATCTGGTGGCCCGCTCGGCGCTGGACCAGGGCTGGGGGAGTCCGACGTGATTCCGGCCGGCCACACCGACCTCATCGTATCCGTGCTGGGCGAAGACTGGGGCTTCCTCGGAATCGCATCGGTCTACCTGATCTACGCGCTGCTGATCTGGCTCGGGCTGCGCGTCGCACGCCGCGCCCGCAGCGACTATGCTTTCTTTCTTGCCCTGGGGCTCACGCTGCTTATCAGCGCGGAGCTGCTGCTGATTTCATGCGGCATCCTCGATCTGTTCCCGCTTTCAGGCGTAGCCACGCCGTTTCTCAGCTACGGGCGGACGGCGATGCTCGCCAACTTCGGGATCGCGGGGATTCTGCTCGCCCTGGGGAACGACGGACATAGATCCGGCAGCCGAACGGAATCGCTGGCCCCTCTGCTTCCCGGTCTGCGCTGG
>DATAZC010000008.1:0-19806 GCA_036272255.1 Acidobacteriaceae bacterium
GTCCGCCTGTCCATTGCGACCATCCCTCCATCCGTGTCTCGACGCTGACTCCTCAGCCCGCGGTCCTGTGCGGCTCGCTCCCGTGGTTCCCCTGTCCGCGCTTCCCATGACCGCCCGCCCCGCTCCCCAGCCTTCGGTGCATTTCGCGCGGATCCTGCACAGCAGATCCGATCGCCCTTCTCTCTCCGGCCCCCAAAGAGTCCGCGAAGCGCTCCTGCTGACCTTCTGCGATCCCATCCCGCGCGAGTGCCTCCGCCTCTGGCTCTTCACCCGCGGTGACTGGAGCCGTGCGCTCCACTGGCTTGACATCAGCGGCCTCGCCCTCTACTTCCTCGATCGCCTCGAGCAGCTGGACCTCTGCGACATCCTGCCCCCCGCTGTCCTGGCTCGCCTCCGCCAGAATCTCGCCGACAACACCAACCGCACTGCCTCCATGATGGAGGAATGGATCGAGATCCAGCGCAGCTTTCACACCGCGGGTCTCTCCTGGGCCACGCTCAAAGGCTTCTCGCTCTACCCGCAGTCCGTTCCCCGACCGCAACTGCGCTCGCAGCTCGACATCGACTTCCTCATCGCGGAAAACAGCGCTCCCACAGCGCGCAGTATTCTCGAATCCCGCGGCTATCGTCTCCACGCGATCAGCGGCCGCAGCTGGGAATTCAAACGCAGCGCGCCTACCCGCATCACCCTCGACGATCTCTACAAGCCCACGCCGCACCGCTCCGCCGAACTCCATATCGAATCCAGCGCCTCGCCGACTCCGCTCCTCGATCGCCTCGAATGGCGCAGCTTCCAGGGCCACTCGCTGCCGGTTCTCTCCCCGCTCGACCTTTTCCTCGGCCAGGGACTGCACCTCTACAAGCACATCGTCAGCGAATGTACCCGCGCGGCCCATTTGCTCGAATTTCGGCGGCATGTCCTCGCGCGTTACGACGACACCGCCTTCTGGCGCGACCTGCAACACCTCGCCGAAGCCGATCGCCGTGCGCCCATCGGTCTCGGCGTCGCTACCCTGCTCATTACCCGGCTCATGGGCCCCTTTGCACCACCCGCCTTCACGAGCTGGACCGTCGACCGCGTTCCACCTGCTGCGCGGCTCTGGATCGACACCTACGGCCACGACTTCGCACTCGGCGATTTTCCCGGCACCAAGCTCTACCTTCTCCTCCAGCAAGCCCTGGCCCCAGCCGGCATCGCCGCCAAACGCTCCCGCCGAGCGGCCTTGCTCCCCAAAAAGCTTCCGCCCGCCATCGTGCACGCAACTCCCGGCGAAAGCCTCCTCTCTCGCCTCCGCCGCAACTGGACTCAGTTCCGTTTCATCTCCATCCGCGCTCGCTTCCATGCCTTCCAGGGCCTCCGGTATCTGTACGAATCCCGCCGCTGGCACAAGTTAATCGCCCAATCAGGGGCTAGCTCCCGACCTACAATCCACTAGCGATTCGCTACTGGCTATCCCCTGATTCCTGCTCCCAGTTCCCTGCTCCCAGCCTTCCGATGACAAAGCAATAACAATTGCCTGACAGTGCAATCCGCACGCATCGCTACCTTCAATCTAAAGATGCGGCCCTTATTCCAGAGACATTTCTCCAACGCGCTCTACGGCGTTCTTGACTACGCGGCTTATCCGGTGGGCATGGTTCTGGTAGCCCCCGTCATGCTCCACCATCTCGGTGTCGACCGCTATGGCGTCTGGGCCGTCGCCGCCGCAGTCGCCAGCATCGGCTCCGTCCTTGCCTCCGGCTTCGGCGACGCCAATATCCAGCAGGTCGCCACCCACCGAGGATCCGGCCAGCCCCAGGCTCTCCTCCGCACTGTCCGCAGTTCCATGGGGATTCACCTCATCCTCGGCCTTGCCTTCGCAATGATCACCTGGCTTTTCGCCCCCCTCATGGCCAGCCATATAGCCACCGACCCCACCCTCCGTTCCGATTGCCTCGCCGCCCTCCGCATCGCCAGCCTCATCATTCTCGTTCGCGCCGTAGAAACCGTCTGCGTCAGCACCCAGCGCGCCTTCGAGCGCTACGGGAGTGCCGTGGCCTTCAGCCTCGCCGGCCGCATCGCGTCGCTGTTCGCAGCCGCCGCTCTCGCCTTCGCTGGCCGCTCCATCGCCGCCATCATGGCTGCCGGCCTCGCCCTCATCGTTCTCTCGCTCGCTTTCCAGATGAATAGCCTCCGCGCTCTTCTCCAGGCCCCGTCGCTCCACCCCCTGTTCGACCGGAACTCCTTTACCGCGCTCTTCCAGTTCGGAATCTTCACCTGGCTGCAGGCACTCGCCTCCGTCATCATCGGCCAGGCCGATCGCCTCATCGCAGGTGTCGCCATGGGCGCCGTCGCCGTTGCCTCCTACGCGCTCTGCGTCCAGATCGCGCAGCCGCTCTACGGCATCGTCGCCTCCGGACTGCATTTCCTCTTCCCGCATCTCGCCGCGCGCCGCCTCCATTCCTCGTCGCAGGAAATCCGCCGCACCGTGGCACTCGCCATCCTGGCCAACTTTTTGCTCGTCGCGATAGGCGCCTCGCTGCTTCTCCTCCTCGGCGCTCCCGTCCTCCGTCTCCTCGGAGGACCCGCCATCGCGCAGGCTGCAAAACCCGTTCTCCCCCTCATCGTGTGGAGCACGGCTGTCGTCTCCCTCAGTGTCACCGCCGGCTACGCCATGATGGCCTTCGGCCGAATCCGCACCGTCACCCTGCTGAACCTGGCCGGCGGAGCCACCATGCTGGCGTCCATGTTCTGGCTCATTCCTCGTCACGGCATCGATGGAATCGCTGCCGCGCGCTTCGCCTGCGGCGTGATCGGCCTGCTCCTCTATGTCCCGCTCGTGCTGGTCCTCCATCCCCGCTGGCTCACGCGTCGCAGCTTCCGTTTCAGTCGCCGACGCCCTCGCGCCACTCAACCGACTCACGCCAACGTCCTCGGCATTCGCATTGAAGCTCTCAACATGACGCGCGCCCTCCAGCGCATCGCCTCCGTTCTGCGCTCCAGTCGCAAAGGCTATGTATCCGTCATCGGCGTGCACGGCATCATGGAAGCCCGCCGCAATCCGCAGCTCGCCGCCATCTACGCCAACTCCACCATCACTATTCCCGATGGCATGCCGACGGTCTGGGTCGGTCACCTCCAGGGATGCCGTCAGATGGAACGCGTGGCCGGCCCCGACCTCATGCTCGAAGTCTTCCGCAGCCCGCAATTCGTCAGCTATACCCACTTCCTCTATGGAGGCGACCCTGGCGTCGCCGAAGAGCTGGCCGCGAATCTCAGGCGCTGGTTTCCCTGGGTCCGCGTCGTCGGCACCTTCACGCCACCCTATCGCGACTTATCTCCCGACGAAGAAGCGGACTTCATCTCCACGATTCAGCATCTCCAACCGGACATCATCTGGACCGGCATCAGCGCGCCCCGCCAGGAACAGTTCATGCACCGCTATCTTCCTGTGCTCGATACCAGAATCATGTTCGGCGTCGGGGCCGCCTTCGATTACCACACCGGCCGCATCAGAGACTGCTCCGCATGGATCAAGCGCGCCGGCCTGCAATGGCTGCATCGCCTGTTGCAGGATCCGCGCCGCCTGTGGCGCCGCTACCTCCGCAACAATCCTGCATTCCTCTGGCACATCGCGCTGCAGCTCACCGGCCTGCGAGCCTATGGCCCCATCGACGACCAGGTCGTCGAGATCCGGCCGGCGGTGTCACGCGCTCTTCCGCCCCACGTCGCGGCAGAATCCCGCTCCGAGCTTCCGGCAGCCAACTTAGTAAGTCGTCTTTGACGGCCGATCGTAAGGCTGCCCAAATTTGTTCAGGTGCGTCGCGGCTCGCGCCGGGAACGCAGGAATCGTCACCTCTCCCAGATCGCTCTCACCCGCGGCCACATGCACGTGGCGCGTCAGCTTTTCGAGCATCGCTTGCGATACTCCCTCTGCCCACACATGCAGCTCATAATCGCCCGCCGGAACATCGCGCAAGCTGACAGCCCCGCTCCCATCCGCCGTCCCGTAAAACGGTGTCGACAGCGCCACCACCACCGCACTCATCTCCGGATGAATGTTGCAGAAAATGTAAGAAACCCCTTCGCGCGAAAACGTCACCGTCTTCGTCGAGCCCGCTTCGTACAAACCCAGATCGAAGCGCTTGCCATCGAACAACGAGAAAACGTTGTGATAGAAAGGGTCCGCATTGGGGAACAGCACCTGGCTCCCCATCGGCACCACCAGAAGATGCGGCACAAAACTCCGATTCTTCTGCAGCAATGTGTAAGTCTTGTGCGGCGCGGGCGGCGAATCAACCGGCTCCAGCGGCTTGAGCCAGACCACTGCCGGAGGAACAGGGCCCTTCACCTTCCCCGGGTACTCGATGCGCAGATGAAGTTCCTGGGCAAAGCACAGGGATCCCAACGTCAGAATCCCCGCACCGACAAAAGTACGCAGCTGCCAACTCATCAGAACTTATACCCTGCCGCTACACCCACGATATTGCTCGCTGCTGTCGGTGCGTTCACCTCAAAGCTCCCCAGGCGGCGATACTCCACGGAGAACTGCAGCCAGGCACTCGGACTGTAGATAACGTTCCCCATGAACGTCTGCGTGCGCGCAAGATACTGGTAGTTGCCCATGGCCACGCCCGCATAGCGCGCGACCTGGCGAGCCGGCACATTGTCCAGTCCAAAGGCGCCGTTCAGCTCCACGCGCTCACTGGCGCGCTCTTTCAGTTGCGCCCATCCGCCCACATCATCGAAAGCACGCACGTAAAACCGCCCTGGATTATCCGGATCGGCGCGCACGCCGTAGTCCTTATAAGCGCTGCCGCCGAGCCCGCCCAGAGCCAGCCCGCGATAAGCGTTCCCGCTCAGTTCCATGCGGCCCGGCAACGGCTGCCGATAATCCAGCGCACCCGCCCACGAATCGAACCGCGTCCCGTACGCCGTGCGATGCTCCGCAAAAAATCCGCTGGCGCCCAGCTGGAATCCCCGATCCTCCCGGTTCCCGGTAATTGCCAGCCGCGCCTCAGCGCCAGGCCACCGGCCCAGCTCCGCCGTCGTAACTGGATACACCGCGTTCGTCGTGGTGTAGGGAGGATCCGCCACGTCAATCAGGGCCCCCTGCATCCGCAGCCGTTCCCTGGATCCCAGCGGCTGATCGTATGTCACGCCAAACTGCGGATTCCACGTCCACAAATTTCCCGACCACGACAGAGGAGGAACGGCTACCGCCGTCAGCGAATCCGGCTGCGTTGGATTGATCAGCGGACGGTCCATCGAGAAAAATACTTCTGTCCTGTCCCAGTCAAGATCCGCGTGCGCCGTGCGCAACCGCAGCAACCCTGCCGTATCGTAGGTCGTGCTGCCGCCCGTGCTTCCGAAGAAATCCGTCTGCACATCAGCGCGACTCTCCGCCCCAAATACGTGAGGACCGCGCGCGTTGATGCCCAGCACTGTCTGCCGCATCGTCGCGCCGGTGCTGCCCGATCCGCCCAGCGCAATCGTCGGAGTCGCCGGCATATCCACCTGCTTTGTATTCACAAAAGCATTCAGCAGGATCAGTCCCGATACCTTAACCGGATACTTCGACGCGCTCTCAACCTTTGACTGCTCATGCGTGGCGATCTGGGACTGCTGCATCGCCTGATTCTCTTTCAACGCCTCCACCTGCGCCGCCAGCTGCTCTGCATCCGCGGGCGGATCGGCGTCCGCTGTCCCGCCGTTCATCTGCATCCGCACCTCGTCCAGCTGCCGCCGCAATTCCGTCAGTTCTTTCTGCGATTCTTCCACCTGCGACTGCGCGCGGCCCACCGCATCCGTCAGCAGCTGTACCTTCTTTGCCAGTTCGTCCTGCGACACGCTCTGCGCACGCAGGGGCGTCGCCCACACGCACAGCAACACGGCAAATCCTGGTACGCCGCGCCTCAGAACCGGCATCCTCCGCCACCGTCCTGGATAGCTACGCCTCATTTGCCACCTCTGTTTCCGACTTCTCGGGGAAAACACTCTCGCCCAGCAACCCCCGCGCAATCGACATGCGAAAAATTGTCTCGCCCGGGCGGCTGCTCACCAGCACAAGATACCCCCCGTGCTCTGCCGCTATGCAATGGGCCAGCGTTAAACCCAGCCCCGACCCTTTCTGCTTGCCCTGACTGACGAACGGCTGAAACAGGCTGGTCCGAATATCATCCGGAACTCCAGCACCATCATCCCTCACTTCAAAATTAATCTGATCGCCCTGCACTTCCAGCGTTGCCGTTACATGCACCCCATCGGCCGGCGCACTGCGCGCCTGGCACGCGTTCAGCAACAAATTGTACAGAGCCCGCTCAATCTGTTTTGTGTCCACCACCGCTAGGGTCCGCGCAGCCTCCCCATAGTTCGCCGTCAGCGACACGTTCCCCGCGTCCGGATGCTTCTGCACCAGTGCAATCGCCCGCTCCAGCAGCGTTGCCATAATCTCCGGCGATCGCCGGATCGCCGAACCCGTCCGGCTAAACGTCAGCAGCGACTCCAGCAACTCGGTCGTGCCGTAGACCGCCGTATGAATGTCCGCCAGAATCTCCGAGCGCTCCGCCTCCGTCAGCCGCGCCGACGCCAGAAACTCCGCGTTCGCATACACCGCTGCAAGGTAGTGCCGCAGGTCATGCGACACCGAGCTGGCCATCCGTCCAATCGTCGCCAGCCGTTCCGACTCGAGCAGCGCCCGATTCGTTTGCTGAATCTCATGCCGCATCTTCGAGAACGATGCGCTCAGATCCCGCACCTCTCGCGTTCCCCGATACGGAAGCAGATGCGCACTGTCCCCCGATCCGAAGGCCCGTACCCCCGCCGCCAGTTCCTCCAGCGGCCGGGTCACTGCGTGCGAAAGCGCCAGCATCAGCAACGTCCCCAGCACCATCGCCACCAGGCCGGCCGCCAACACCAGTTGATCGATCTGCCGAATCGACCGGTCCGCCGCGCTGAACGATCGCAACACCACCAGATGCAGCGGCCGCGACGCGCGCGAGGTCAGATCCGTCGTCACCGCCAGATACTTCTCGCCGCCCAGGTCCAGCGGCGTTCCCTCCGGCTGAGGAGCAGCTTTGAACTGCTGGATCAGAGACCCCTGAATCGACGTCGGCAGTGTGCTCGCTAAAACCTGATTGCCGCTGATGAAAGTCGCATCCACCATCGTCGCGCGGCTGATCTCATCCAACAGGCTGCGATCGATCGCGAATCCGCTGATCACGTAACCCAGCAGCGCCCCGCTGGCTTCGCTGCCGAAATAAAGCGGCCGCACCGAACACGCAAACAGCTGGTCCCCGCTTACCAGATAAAGTGTGCCCGACGAGTCCAGCATCGTTTGCAGATCGGCCGCCAGTCCCGCATCCGGCCTCGAGCTGTTGGCAAGGGCCGCAACCACATGCCCTTCCATGTCCGCCAGCCCGAACAAATCACTGCCGCTCCGGTTACGCCAGTCGACTGCTTCATTTTCGATGGTGCGCGGATCGTTGGTCGTCATCAGCGACTTCAGCAGCGGCATATCCGCCACCAGCGCGTTTTCGCGATCGAGCGCTTTCAGCCGCTGGGCTTGCAGATCCTGAAATGTGCTCACCGATCGTCCCAGATTGGCAGAAAGCCCCTGGGTCACCTGATTCAGAAGACGATGACGAATCAACAGCAGGCTCGCCAGTGTCGCCGTGGCAATCACCACCGCCATAGCGGCCAGCAGCAGCGCGCGTGTCCTTACCCCTTTGCCTGGTTGCATACGCGCTGTCCCGGCCCGCATTCCGCCCCTCTATGGGACAAATTTATAGCCGGCTCCATAAATCGTCAGCAGATGTTTCGGGTTTGCCGGATCCGGCTCCAGCTTCTGCCGCAGCTTCAGGATCTGATTATCGACTGTCCGTGTGGTTGGATACGAATTGTAGCCCCACACTTCGTTCAGCAGCACATCGCGCGTCAGCACCCGTTCCGCGTTTTCCGTAAAGAACTTCATCAGCTTGAACTCGTGGGAGGTCAGTACCACCGCTATCCCGGCGCGCCGCGCCACCATCTTCTCAAAATCCAGCTCGCAGTCGCTGAACCGGTACACCGTCGCCGTCACCGGCCGCTTCCGCCGCCGGATAGCCGCCTGCACCCGCGCCATCAGTTCCCGCGGGCTGAACGGCTTGGTCACGTAATCATCCGCTCCCAGCTCCAGCAGCAGCACTTTGTCCACCACTTCTGTAACCGCGCTCAGCACAATTACCGGCGTTTCCACGCTGATGTTCTTGATGCTCTGGCATAGTTCGCGTCCCGAAATCTGCGGCAAAATCAAATCCAGCAGCACCGCTACCGGCCGATGCGCGCGAAACAAATCCAGACCCGTCTGCCCGTCGCCCGCAATCAGTACCGAGTAGTTCTCCTCGATAAACATGCGTCGCAGCACCTTCTGCATGCGTGGGTCGTCCTCAATGACCAGGATCGTTCCCAGTTCCGTCGCCGGGCTCTGTTCCCGCGGCACCGCCGCAGATACTTCCCTCTCCATAGCCATTTCCATAGGTTTCATTCTGCGGCCTCACACCCGTTGCGTGACAATTGCCAGGCTACAAATGACAAAGGTTTGACATTTTGACTGAGGTTCCCGCGAAACATCGTCGTCCATCACCGAGCCCCGGCAACAGGCTCCAAGTCCCCACTCGCCGGCGTGAACCTCGACGACGAACGCGCCGCTTCGGTCACCCTGCGATACAGCGCCATGTATTCCCCTGCGATCACCCTGGCTGAAAGCTGCGGCAATGCCAGCGGCCCGCTGCGCGGCGTCTTCAACGCCGCCCCAATGGCCTGCGCAAACGCCTCGTCCTCATTGGCCCCAAGGGAAAAATAGCGGCAGCACTCTCCTCCCAGTTCGCGAAAGGGCGCAATGTCCGAGCAGACGATCCTGCATCCGGCCAGCAAACCCTCCGCTACAGGTAACCCGAATCCCTCCATCAGCGATGGCGCCAGCACCGCTTCGCAGTTCCGATAACACCATTGCAGCTCCGCCTCCGAAATTCCACTCAGCAGCACGACATTATTGCCGAGGTCCTCCGCCTCGATCAATCGGTGAATCGCACCCGTCTCCGGCCCCGCCATCCCTACCACCACCAGCAGCATTTCCTCGTGCACCGTTTTCTCGCGCAACATCCGCCCCAGCGTCCTGATCGCCAGACCGATATTCTTGTTTCGCCGGTGCTGCGCCACACACAACAGAAACGGCGCGCTTTTCGCCCTCGGCAACGGACTCCGCCCCACCCTCGCCCGGCTCGCCTCCACGCTGTTGTAAATTCTCAGCGCCTTCCCATTCACCTCCTCGGGTTCCCATTTCCGCATCCGCTCCACGGTTGTTTCGGAAACACAGGCCAGCGCATCGGCCGCCCGCAAACACTGCCGCAGGATCAGCCGGTTGAACAGCACCTTCGGAAATCCAAAATTTTCCGGAATATCCCAGGGATAAAAGTCATGCACCGTTACAATTGCCGGGCACTTCAGCCGCCGCCGGTTCAACGGAGCGGGATAGGCGAGATGAACCACATCCGCGTGCAGTTGCGCGGCAATCGCCGGCAGATCGAAGTAGTACCAGAGATTGCGCGCGGGGCTGAAGTTGTCCATGTGCACGCAGTGAATGTGCAGCCGCGCATCATCGACGGAAATTGCCTCCCTCAACAGCTGATGCTCCCATGGTGCTGCGATCAGATGGATCGCCTCGATGCTTGAATGCAGCAGCAGGCATCGCGCCACGTTGGCCGCGTGACGCGTCACGCCAGAAAGCTGGGTGTTCGCCGAGACAGCAACCAGCACTAGTCTCATGGCGATATCCTTCCCTGCAGACTCCTCAGCCTGACGCCGGGTTCGCCGCGCGCCAGCGTTAAACCGGCCAGCGCGATAAACCACAGCGGCAGGGACAAATCGAATGGCTCGGTGTCCGCCAGCCCGCGCACCACGACAAAAACCAGCAGGCCCAGATAGAATGTTCGCTCAATCCCAGGCCGCATCCGCCGCACCTGCCGCCAAAAGGTCGCATACAGCCCCACCAGCAATCCCACGCCCGCCACGCCGTATGCGTAGAACTGTTGCAGCAATTCGTTGTGCGCATGCCGCGCCTCGAAAGGCCCAAAAGGGGGCACTACCTTCCACACCGAATGAAATCCATGTCCGATCCATGGCTGTTGTACCGCCTCAGCCACGAAATACGCCCAAATCCCCAGTCTTCCCGTCAGCGTCTCCGCTTGGTTCCCTGCATTCGAATAAATCGTGTAGTACGACAACAGCAGTCCCTGAAAAGTAACCACGACGACGACTGACCCACCCGTCAGCATCAGCCTGGCCGTCCGCGTCATCGAGCGGTCCCGCAGCAGGATGAAAGCCTCTCCCACCAACAACGCCACGATGCTCGTCTTGCTCAGGCTACGCAGCAGCGTCACTGCCAGAAATACAGCGGGAACACTCCACAGGCGTGCCTTCGTCTTCGCCAGATATTGCGCCAGGAAAAACGCGAAGGCGCAGACATACCCAATCTGATTGGGCCCCAGCAGCTCCTCATCGCCCAACCGCAGATCCGACTGCGCCGGCATCAACCACGCGATCGCCGCAAACGTACACGCGCCCCAGATAAATCCCTTCATCAGCGCGTGCATCGTCTCTTCGTCCGGATAAGCGCGCAGCAGCAGCACCACAATCGCCACGTCCGCCGCAAACGCCGTCCAAAACGCAGCTGCGGCACTCAGCGACGCCGTCCTGCTCCACAGCAAGCTGCATCCGGCAAATCCCATAAATGCCAGCACCCACCGAAGCGACCCCACCCTCACCATGGACCGAAACGAATAGGCCGCGTCGCCATAAGCGGCGAACAGCACGATCACCAGCAGCAGATAGTTGCAAGCCAGGCCTGCCGCAACCCCGGCCTGCGCGTCCGCCAGAAACAGCCGCACCACCACCAGGACAATCGCCACGCGGAACGAAAAGAAGAACCCCACCACCCCCGGCAACAACGCCACAGAAGGCGTCTCGGCGCGATCCGGCGTTGCGGTTCGAACCGCAACTAACGCCGTTCCCGCCAGCCCGTTCACCGCGCACGCTCCGTCCCGCCACGCCCCAACCCAGCCGCGGCTCCGCGCAAACTACCCGCGATTTCCCGCGCCAGCAGCTTCCGCGCGTCGCGCTCGCCCACCAGCCGCCACCGCTGCCGGAACAACACAAACATCGCTGTCGCCCCCACAGCAAAAAGCGTAAACAGCAACGCGACCAGCAACCGCGGCGGAAATGACTTCTTCTCCGGAATCCCCGGTGCGTCAATCACGCTCACCACCGGCACATCCTTCGCTTCCTCGATCCGCGCAATCTCGTACTGCTGCGTCAGCAGCTCGTAAACGGCTTCCTGCACTCGCACGCGCCGGTACAAATCCGAGTAAGGCACCGCCAGCCGTGGAAGTTGTCGCAGTGGCGGGTACAATTCCTCCCCCGTTCCATTCGCCGCAGCCGCACCACCCGCATCTGTTCCCAAGTCCGGCTCCGCAGCGGACGACCCGCTCATCTTCTCCAGCTCATGCCGCAGTTCCGCCACCCGGGCCCCTGCCGCACGCACCCGAACATTCTGGTCGCCGTAAATCTGCCGCAGCGAATCCACTTCCGTCTGAGCGGCAATCTGCTCCCCCTGCAGCCGCGCCGCTGCATCCACCATCGCCCGCGTCTGATTCGCAATGTCGATCGTCGTATGCGTGCTCGAAAATTCGCTCAGCGCCACCTGCGCCCGCTTCAGATCTGCTTCCACTCCCTGCAACCTGCCCTCGATAAAAAGCCGCTCCTGGTGCGCCGACGACGTGTTCGTCCGCCGCACCACCTTGTCCAGCTCCTCCAGATATCCCTGGGCAATATCGCGCGCCCTCCTGGGATCCGTATCCTCCACCTCAACCGTGATCACCCCGCTCCGCTTGTCGTCCACGATCGTCGTATGCCGCGCCAGATACTTCGCCGTGTCCACGCGATACCGCTTGTGCCAAACATGCTGCAGATCGTAGCGATCGATCAGGTCGCCGCTCACTGTGCCGCTGCGCAGCAAATCCACAAACAGCGCGCTTGAATTTCTCCCGCCCAGCAAGCTTCCCGCCAGGCTACCCAGGCCGCCCATCTCCCCCAGGCTCCTTCCCGCCAGCGCTGCAAACATCGCCATGCTCGATCCGGAATTGTCCGGCGGCATAATCCTTCCCGTCGACGTGTACCGCTTCGGCATCGTGAACGCGATCGCGAGGCCCACCGCCAGTGCAATTGCCGCGGCCCCCATCAGCAGCCGCCGATGCTCCCACAGCAAGGCGGCATTCACCACCCAGTTCGCTGGACGCGGCTCCGCGGCCGTCTCGCGCGCTTCCGTTGCCGGCTCCAGTAGTTCCGTATCCATCTCGTTCCCCGAATTCCTGCCTACTACAAAACGTTGGCGATCCCCGCCGCGATCGCAATCGACGAGGCCGCCTGCACACCCAGCAGCAAATTGCGCCAGAACACACCTGCGCCCACAATCTTCTGCGGCACCACCACCACGTCGCCCGGATCGAGCTTCGTGTCCAGAACGCTGCGATCGCCCCATCCCACCGAGCGCCGTCCCACCACCGATCCGTTTGCGCGAATCACAAAAATCTCTTTTCTGTCCGCCGCTGACGTGGCGCCCCCCGCGCGGCTCAAATACCATCCCGCCGTCCGGTTCGGACTGAACGTGATCGCCGTCGCGTTGTAGACCTGTCCGCTCACCAGCACAAAACCGGGCCGCTTCGGTACGCGCAGCACGTCGCCGTTGCGCACCTCAATGTCCGCCGGCGTCCCCGCCCAGCTCGCAATGTCTGCACCAATGTGGATCACCAGCCGCCCACTCGCCGGCTCGCTCTTCAGCCGCGATACCATCTGTTGCTCCTGCGCCTCGATCAGCTGCAGGGTTCCTCCCTCGTTTCCGTTTGCAAGGTTGGGCGAAAGCCGCGCCGCCGCCGAGCTCGTCTCGATCTGCCGGATCAACTCCGCCCGGCTCGTCTCCTCCAGCTCCCGCACCTCCGGCCGCGTCAGCACCGCGCCCTCTGGATACGCCGTCTCGCGGAACCCTCCGGCGCGGCGCAGCACATCGCTCAGGTGCTCGCCTTCCTTGAACCCATAGTTTCCTGCGTGCGCCACTTCTCCCTCGATCGTCACCAACGCGCCAATGTCGTTCCATCCCGTGATCTGATGGACCGTCAGTACATCGCCAGCCTTCAGTGCCGCATCCGCGCTGGCATCCCCTCTCACCGCAGCTCCAATGCGCACATCCGCGCGCTCTCCCACTACACGCGTGCCGTTCTCCACGCGATAGCTCATCAGATCCGCATCGTCCACCAGCGCATCGCGCTTAAATCCGCCCGCCATCCGCACCAGCTGCGCCGCCGTCATCCCCTGCGACAGTGGATACGATCCGGGCCGCAGCACTTCCCCACTTATCGTCACTCGCGGCGCGTCCACTTCATACCGGCTGAAGATTCGAATCGTGTCGAACGGCTCGAGCGCAAGGCTGCTGTTTCCAATCAGCGCATCCGCTACGTCAAACTCAATCGTCTCCGGATGCAGATCCGGCGGCGTCAACCGCACCACCTCGCCGCGATCCGCCGGCTCCGGCAACAGATCCTGATAGCTGTGCAGTACATCGCTCAGCTTCATACCGTCGCGATACGCCGCGCGTCCCGGCCGCACTACGTGGCCTTCCAGATAGATCACCCGCTGGCTGTACGGCGCAATCGGCGCCACGCGAATCCGATCACCATCCTTCACCGCGAATGCAGCCACGCTTTTCTGCTCGGCTTCCGTGTCGTCCAGCGCGCCCGCCGCCACGGTCACCGTTTCCCGGTGTTGATGCGCGTTGATGCGCTCCACCGTGATGTGCCCCAGCGCAGCAGCCACCGTCACTCCGCCTGCATCGTCCAGCACCGCATCCAGGGTTTTCTCGTCCTTCAGCTCATAAATTGCCGGCCGCCGCACCGCGCCCGACACAGCAATCTGCGGACCCACCGCCGGCACCAGCAGCGTGTCCCCTGCCTCCAGCCGATCGTCGCTGCTGTGTACCCCGTGCAGGAAAAAGTCATACAAATCCACCTCGCCCACCAACCGCTTGCCGCGATAGTGCCGCAGCACCCGCAACGATCCCGCCGCCGTCGGTCCGCCCGCCGCATACAACGCGCTCAGCGGAGTCGCCAGCGAGCTGATGTCGTACGCCCCCGGATACTCCACATCGCCCACCACATACACCCGCACCGACCGCAGCGCCGCCACCGTCACCGACACTTGCGCATTCCGGTATTGCTGCCGCAATGCATGCGCGATCGCTGCCTGCGCCTGCTCCAGCGTTAGTCCCGCTACCTGCACCTCGCCCGCTTCCGGCAGCATCACGCGGCCGTCCCGGTCGATCATCCGCGTCACCGTTTGCGAAATCCCGCCCCACAAATTAATCGCGAGACTATCCCCTGGGCCCAGCACGTAATCCGGGCCAATCGCCACATCCAGAGACGGCACGCTCGTCGATCCACCCAGCCGCGATGTTGTGCCCGCGCCGCGGTTCAGAAAAATATCCGACCCAAATCGCTTCAGTTTCTCCGTCGAATTCGGAATCTGCGTGTACAAGTCCCGCAGCGATTCGAGATTGTAGGGGGTCGGCTCGCGCAGCACTTCCGGCGCATCCGTGATGTTCCGCTGACGCGGCGCTGGCCGGGCTGTCGTCGAATTTCTCTGTGTCAACGCCTGCTGCTGCTGGCTTCGCGTAAGCGCATTCGCACCGCCCAGACCCGCACTGCCTATAGCTGCGCCGCCGCCCAGACCCAGCGAGGAAGGCAGATTCGCCGTTCCTGCCTCTGAGCCCAGCAGCGGCGACAGCGTTCCAGGCAATTCGCCCGACGACGTCGGATCCGTCAGGCTGCTCGCCCCGAAACCCGTCGATCCAGGTCCTGCACTGCGCAGTTCCGCGTCCGAAATATATCCGCGCGCCCGTAGAAACAACGTCACCTTCGCGCGCACTGCGGCCTCTGTCGCGATCTCGCTGTACAACATCTCATCGGTCACCGTTCCCGGATCAACCGTCACCCCCTGCTGCTGCAGCTGATCCGCCAGCAGCGACTTCAACTCGATCACCGCCTCGGGCTTCTCCTGCAGGACTGCGAAAATCTGCCGCGCCGTCAGCGACACATTCGCGCTGCCCGTCCCACCCTCGCCCATCTCCTGATCGCCCAAACCCGTTCCCGCGCCAGTTCCCGAACCACCAGTTGTGGTGCTGCTCCCATCGCCGGCCGCCGCGCCACTGCCCGTCCCTGGCGACTGTTGCCCACCGCCATCCGACGGACTCTGCGCACGCGCTGCGAACACCAGCAGCATCACCACCACGAACGCCATCGCCGACCGCGCTACCGGCCCGAGTTGTGTCCCTCGCTGCCTCATCTTGCTCAATGCGTGTACATCTCCGGTTCGCCCGCACTCCCCGCCGGCGGCAGATGCCGCAAAAACACCACAATGGACCACATCTCTTCATCGCTCAGCGTCCCCTTCGATCCCGGCATTCCCGAAGGCCAAATTCCGTTCTCAATCACCCACTTCAGCTGACCGTCCGTGTACCCCTGCACCGCGGGCGACGTCAGCAACGGAGCCGGCGGCGACATCGTAAACGGCACCCCGGTGTTCTGCCCGTCCAATCCATGGCACGCAATGCAGTAATGCCCAAACGCCTCTTTGCCTTCTGCAATCGTCTCGGCGCTCGCCGTCAGTGGATTCTTCTCCTTCCGGTTTCCGACAAAAACATGGTGCTTTACGCCCGTCATCAACCACGTTTCGAAAGTTCCCGGTGGAGTCGCCTTGCAACCGGTAAGCGCCACCACCATCGCCGACACCACCAGAGTCCGCCGCATCCTTACTGCACCACATGCAGCGTCAGGCTCATCGATCCATGACCCCGGCCGCAGAACACCGAGCAGTGGCCGACAAAATCGCCCGTCTGCTCCGGCGTAAATTCCACCTCGCCCGTCTTCCCTTTTCCGGCCTTCACTTCCACATTCAGTTCCTTGAACTTCAGCCCGTGCGGTACGTCATCGCTCTTCAGAACCAGTTCGACAGGCTCGCCCTTTTTCACCGTGATATCCGCCGGCTCAAACGCGAATCGTTTCGCGACTACGTCAATCTGTTTTGGCGGTACCGGCGGGCCAGCAAGAAATGCGGGCGCAAATCCTGATGCTGCGAAGGCAACGGCCGCGCACGCGACCTGAATAATTCTCATGATTCCTCCAGCGATGAATGGCGATTTTGTCCAGCCTGCGGCATGCGCAATCTCCCGCCATGCCCAACGCAGTCATTCAGTGACAACTGCTGTGCCCTTCAACGCTGTTCCCAGGGTATCCAGCACGCTCTACCCGGGTGTCATGTGTCTGTAAGGGGATTGTCAGGATCCTGTTAGACCCCTCACCGCTGCACGGCAGTCAACCTCCGCAGCGGGCGGTGTCCCAACAAGTCAGGACTGCTTAAGCAGAGTTTTCCAGTCTCTCGAAAGAAAATAAAACCGGATGCTCGCTGTGGCACGTTTCACGCGAGCATCCGGCAGACCGAGCAGGTTCCCGGCCTGAAATTGCGCTAAGTTTTTTGGTACTCAGCCGCCGCAGCCGTCGTCACACAGCGGCCAGCAGACCCGGGGGAGGGCCATTCCTAACGAACCATAGCCGTCCGCAACCGCCCAGTTGTCACAGCTTTGTCAAAACTGTTGTCATCGTTTGCAGCAATCTATTCCCGCAAAATCCCCTGCCCTTACCGTCGCAAAAACACTGCCCAAAGCCCGGCGTATACTCGTCCCCCAACACCTCATCGCGCTCCCGGAGGCACCATGAGCACCGCCGATCCCGCCCGCTTCGACGCCCCGGCCAACGCATGGCTCGACCTCGCCCTCCAGTACGCGCTCTCCCGCGGTTACACTTTCACCTCCGCGTGCCAGGCCGACCTCCAGGTTTTTCTCTCTAGCGGAGCAGCGCAGTTCCGCGCCCAACCCGCCGGCCTCGCCGCCCGCGCCCACGATCCGAACGTGCAACGCCTCGTCGACCTCATGATTGAAGAATTAAACGAGTACCAGCCCGGCAGCCACGAGCTCCATGAGTGGACGCTCTGGCGCCCGCATCAAGTTCTGCCCGCTGTTTCCGTTTTGCTGACCGCCGCCATCCTGCCCCGCGAGGATCCCATGGAGTTTCAGGACTATCAAAAGAAAGCGTTCGACTTCGCCGCCGACCTAACCAGGCAGCTCATCACGCTCGCCACCAGCATCGTCACCATCAGCCTTCTCTTTGGAGACCACTTTCCCAAACACAGCCGCCTCGCCCTCTGGGCCTGGACCTTCTACCTCATCTCCGCAGTCCTCGGCCTCTGGACGCTCATGGCCCTCACCGGAAATCTGGCTCCCATCAAACCTCCGCCGACGAGCTTCGACCTCGGCCCCAACGTACGCCTACCCTCCGCCCTCCAGATCGCCGCCTTCGCCCTCGCTCTCCTCCTGACCATCGCCTTCGTCTGGACCTGGCTTCGCTGAAAAGATTCGACCGGCAGCGCACGACATCGACCGCTGTCGCCCCCTCAGCTCAGGATCCGCCGAATCTGCTCAATATGGTTGGCGTCATGTCCAGCCATGTGCGCGGCCAGTTCCCGAACCGTCACCCGCCCACGCTCCACATGGATGCCGTAACACTCCCACTCCTCCCGCGCGAGGTGATCCAGAAACCGCTGGTAGGCTGTGTTCTCTCATTCGCCGCCTTCGGGTGCGCAGTTGAATGACCAGGTCATGGATTGTGCGCGCATCGTCGACAACACGGAACTATCATCCCCGACCCAACTCCCCTAAACGAACAAACCCACGACCATCCCTTCGAACCGCCACCGCCTGATACCCTTCCCCTATCATTTCCCCGCAAGATAAATTACCCCGCCGCGAAACCGTGCCAGAGGACCAGCCCATCCCGTCGGCCCCTGAGCCTTCTGCGCCCGCATCGGCGCATGACGAGCCACTGCTGCCAGCATCGCCTGTCGCACCCGAGAATCCCGAAAGCCTCGACAACACCAAGGATCAGGACCCCATGCTCGACGTTCACCCGCCCCACCACGCCGCCAACACGTGGCGCGATTTCTTCATCCACATCGCCACCATCGTTGTCGGCCTCCTCATCGCTATCTGCCTCGAACAAACCGTCGAGCTCCTCCATCACCGGCATCAGCGCCACCGGTTGCAGGAAGACCTCCGCGGCGAAGCCGAACAAAACCTCCAGATCATCGACCGCGACCTCAAAATGCAGGCCCTCGAGCCCTGGTTTGAGCAGGCGAGCCACGCCTCGTCCGCTCCAGGAAAAAGCACAGTCCAGGTGTCACTGCCTCCTGCGCCCTGTCTGCCTGGATCCGTTGGCACCGCCGCCTACCGCTATTTCGCTCCATCCCAAGCCGTGTGGACCACCGCCAAAGAAGGCGGCCTCGTCGCCCTGCTCCCTGTCGACCAGTCCCGCATGCAGGCTCGCCTCGCCCACAATTACGACCTGCTCGGCGCCATGCGGGATGTGGTCTTCAACGATTGTCAAACCATCGTTGCTATGCGTCGCCGCTTCGCCCAACCAGCCTCAACTCCGGAAGCCGCCGAACTCTGGACCATGACATCCGACCAGGCCGAGCGCCTCGCCGCCACCGCCGCCGACACCCAGGTCGCCATTCAGGGACTTCTCTTCCGCCTTCGCTGGTCGAAGGTCTACGAACAGGGCATCCTCAACGATGAGTCCGCAGCCGACGTCAAAATGATGACCATCAATCAGGAGAGATTCGAAGACCCGCAGCCCAACTCCGTTCCACAAAACTGATGACTGAGCTAGGGATGCTCCGCCAGCCAGTTCTCAATCCGCACAATCTCGCTCTCGCTCAGCCGGAACGTCGCCGCGGGAAGCACTCCGTCTACCTGCTCCGGCCGCCGCGCCCCCACGATCGCAGCCGTAATCGCCGGTTGCCGCAGCGTCCACGCAATCGCCACCACCCCCGGCTCCACGCCGTGCGTCGCACCGATCTGGCGCAGCACCTCAACCAACTCCAGGTTCCGCTCCAGCTTTGGCGACTGAAAGTTCGGGCTCCGCTTTCGCCAGTCGTCCTCCGGCAGGTTGCGCACGCGCTCCGCGGTCATCTTGCCGGTCAGCATTCCGGAAAGCATGGGCGAATAGTTGATTACCCCAATCTTGTTTTCGAGACAGAAAGGAAGAATCTCCTTCTCAATATCCCGCCGCAAAATCGAATAAGGCGGCTGCAGCGAAGTGATCGGCGCAATCTTCTGCACGCGTTTCATCTGCGCAACGCTGAAGTTTGACACGCCGATATACCGGATCTTGCCCTGTGACTGAGACTTCGCCAGCGTCTCCCAGCCCTCTTCCAGCTGCTCTTCAGGGTTGGGCCAATGGATCTGGTAGAGATCGATCGCGTCCACGCCCAGCCGCCGCAGCGAAGCCTCCAGTTCCTCCTGCAATGACTGCGCGCTCAGGCTGCGGATGATCTGCCGGTTCGCGTCCCACCGCATGGAGCACTTGGTGAACACCAGCGGCTTCGCGCCCCGGTATTGTTTCAGCGCCTTGCCCACGATTTCTTCTGAATGGCCCAGCCCGTAAATCGCCGCTGTATCGATCCAGTTGATTCCCCGATCGAGCGCTTCCGCAATTGTGCGCAGCGACTCGTCATCGTCCTGCGCGCCCCAGGCGAACTCCCAGTTGCCGCCGCCAATGGCCCACGCACCGTAGCCAATCGGCGTCAGATGCAGATCGGAATTGCCCAGAACTCGCGTCGAGAACTTCGTCG
>DATAZC010000009.1:0-2037 GCA_036272255.1 Acidobacteriaceae bacterium
GTCTGCCGGCCGGACCTACCGCACGCCCTGGTCGCCCTCCTCCTCTTCCGCCTCTTCGACATCACCAAACCATGGCCCATCCGCAAGCTGGAAGCCCTGTCCGGCGGCTGGGGCATCATGCTGGACGACCTTGCCGCCGGCCTCTTTGGACTTGTCGTACTGCTCGTGATCCAGCACTGGTGGTGAAGGCAGCTTCTGGCCTCTAGCTGCCAGCTCCTGGCCTTATCCATATGGGAAACGGCGAATCTCCAAGGGTTCGGCATTGCAGCTACAAGCTGGGTGCTGAAGCTAAGAGCCCTAATTCGCGTCTAAACTAGGCAGTTGCTAGAACTGGGCAGTTGTAGAACTGGGCAGTCGTAGACTGGAAGGGCCGAGTTTATGATCCGTATCGCCAAATCCGACCATCCCGGTTCCTCCGCACCGCGCATTGACTCCATCACGCCGGAGGCGGTGCTGCCGGGCGGCGAAGTCGAGATTGCGGGCAGCGCACTCGGTCCGGTGGCGGAACGCCGTCCCCTGGCCGTGCTGGATGGCTCACTCGCCCCCGTTCTGCTGAGCCGCCCCACGCGCATGAGCATCCGCATACCCGAGTCGGCGGAGGCAGGCCGGCTGGAGGTACGTCAGAATGGCACCGCCAGCAACTCGGTCACGGTAAAGATCGGCAAGCTGCTGGCCGAGAATGTGAATCCGGTCGCCAGCCCGGTGGTCGATCTGGAAGGCAACGTCTACACCACGCTCTCCGGCCAGCGCGGCGAAAAGATGCCGGTCTCGGTCTACCGCATCTCGCCCGAGGGCGACATGGATGGCTTCGCCACCGACATCGTGAATCCAACCGGGCTAGCGCTCGACGCGGACGGGGTGCTCTTCGTCTCCTCGCGGCACGAGGGTACGATTTACCGCATAACGCCGCAAGGCGCCAGCTCCGTCTTTGTGGAAAGCATGGGCGTGGCTACCGGGCTGGCTTTCGACTCCGACGGCAATCTCTACTGCGGCGACCGGAGCGGCACCATCTTCAAAATTGCGCGCGACCGGCAGATCTTCGTCTTCGCGACGCTCGAACCCAGCCTCGCCGCATACCATCTGGCCTTTGGCCTCGACGGCACCCTCTTCGTCTCCGGCCCGACCACGTCGAGCAACGACGCGGTATACGCAATCGATCGCGACGGCAGCGCGCGTGTCTACTACCGCGGCCTGGGCCGTCCGCAGGGCATGGCCGTGGATATCGCCGGCTCGCTCTACATCGCGGCGTCGCATCGCGGCCGGCGTGGCGTGCTCCGGCTGCCCATCGATCGTGCGCCCGAGGAAGAGCCCGAGATTGTCATCAGCGGCAGCGGCATCGTGGGCCTCGCATTCAGCCCATCGAGCAGCGCTATCGTGGCCACCCACACCGCCATTTATGATGTGGCGTTGGGCGTGGAAGGCCTGCGCTTCCTCTAACGGATCCGCACGCGCGCCGCATCCACCATATCTGCACGCTTTTGTACCGTTGTATTTCGGAAGGTGACTCACCCGCATGCTCGCAGAAACCATCGCCGTCGGCTCGGAGATGCTGACGCCCTTTCGCCAGGACACCAACTCCCTTTTCGTCACCGAGCGCCTCAATGAAATCGGCGTAAAGGTCGCCTTCAAGACCACGGTCGGCGATCGCATGGAGCATCTCGTCAGCGCCGTACGCGTTGCCGCGCAGCGCGTGGATATCGTCGTCATCATGGGCGGCCTGGGACCGACGCAGGACGACCTGACGCGCCAGGCCGTAGCCGAGGCGATGGGGATTCACATCCGGCGCAATGCGGATATCGTCGCTGACCTCTACAAGCGCTTTGCCGCGCGCCGCATGAGCATGACCGAGAACAATGCGCAGCAGGCGGATGTGCTCGAAGGCGCGCACGTGGTGCCCAACGCGAACGGCACCGCGCCCGCGCAATGGCTGGACACGGTCTTCGGCGGACATCGCAAGATCCTGATGCTGCTGCCCGGACCGCCGCTCGAGCTCAAGCCCATCTTCGACCTGGAGTGCATGCCGCGTCTGCGCGAGGC
>DATAZC010000010.1:0-2703 GCA_036272255.1 Acidobacteriaceae bacterium
GGCATCGTAAGCAGGCAGCGCCTCCACTGGTCGCTCCTGCTCATCGGAACTTTGCTCTCCGGGACATGCCTGACATTCGCTCTCGGCTTTCGCTTCGGCATGTCCGTGACAGAAAGGCAGGATTCAACGTGGGTCATCGCCGGCTTCGCCGCATGGAGCATCGCCTTCGCCGTTCTGCCCAGCGCCTGGATCATGCAGTCGATCCGCCAACGCCGCAATTCCCCGGAGTCACCCGAAGCCTCGCTCTAGCGGGTCTCTACAGCACTCCGCCGTGACTCACCGTCGCTGCCGGCAGACAAAACGTCCCCTCCACCACCTCCAGAAACGTCCGCTCCTCGCGCAGCACGAACCGCTTCTGCTGCGCGAAAGCAAAATTCGCCCGCGCCTCCGCATCCGTGCGCAGCCGCGCGCGATACGCCTCGTACGCCGCCAGGCTGTCGAACGCGATCAGTCCCCAGCCCACATCGTTCGTTCCTTCCAGCGGCAGAAAATATCCCACCAGCCGCCCGCCGCAGCGCGGAATGATCCGGCCCCAGTTCTCCGCATACTTCTGAAACGCCTCGCGCTGAAACGGATCGATCTGATACCGGATAAAGCACGTAATCGTCATCCTCGCCTTTCCCTCCACCACCGCCGGAGCATCGCAACCCGTCGTCAGCAGCGCACCCGCCGCTGCCGCCATGCCGCCCAGCACTCTGCGGC
The DNA here is from genome assembly GCA_036272255.1 of Acidobacteriaceae bacterium. Lineage (GTDB taxonomy): Bacteria > Acidobacteriota > Terriglobia > Terriglobales > Acidobacteriaceae > Palsa-343. The sequence continues at coordinate 703 of DATAZC010000010.1, forward strand.
GGCTCACCTTCGCGACGGAATATTCGGGCTCTCGCATGCGTCCGCAGTATGCTGCTTGCGCAGTCATGGACGATTCGTCTACCGTCAAACCATGCCTGCGCCAGCAAAACCGCACCTTTCTGGATCACGTCTTACCGTCGCGGATATCGCCTCCGCGATCGGCGAGCCCGCACGTGCCCGCATGCTTTCGAGCCTCATGGATGGACGCGCCCGCACCGCAACCGAACTCGCTGCCATCGCCGGCGTCACCGCGTCGACAGCCAGCGTGCATCTGCAACGCCTCAAGTCCGCGCACCTCGTGAAAGTTTTCGAACAGGGCAAATGCCGCTACTACAGCTTGCATGGCGTCGATGTCGGCGCTGCGCTCGAAAGCCTCAGCGTCCTCGCCGGCGCATCGCGCCAAGCGTTCACGCCAACTACCCCGGGCCCGCTGCGTTTCGCGCGCACCTGCTACGACCACATGGCCGGTACGGCAGGCGTCGCACTGCACGATCGCTTCACCGCCATGCGCTGGATCACGCTCGATGCTGGACGAAATCAGGCGCGTGAAGACGCCTACACGCTCACTCTTGAAGGCACGCGCGCTCTCGCCTCGCTCGGCATCGACGTTGACGCCACGCGCAATCTCCGCCGCCGTTTCGCCTACGCCTGCCTCGACTGGAGCGAGCGCCGTCCGCATCTCGGGGGCGCACTCGGCGCAGCCGTCCTTCACATTGCATTGAAAAAGCGCTGGGTCACGCAGCAGCTCGACAGCCGCATCCTCACCGTTACCAACACCGGCCACCGCGAGATGCAAGCCCGCTTCGGCCTCACGCTCGACGAGCGCATCCCCGCAGCCTGATTGGACATTCCTCCGGCAAGATGCAATAAAGGAGCCGTCCACCCCACGCAACGGAGAACCAAATGCGCCGACGCGATTTCCTATCCTCCGCCGCAGCCGCGGCGGCCCTCCTGCCCACCGCCGCTCTCGCCGAAACCTTCGCGCCTGCCGCCGAAACTCCGACTTCAGCATCCGGCGCGCACGCCATGCCGCTTGGCCTGCTGATCTCGCCCGCCGAAGGTCCGGAAGAGACCATCTCGCGCGTTCACGAGCTTGGCCTGCCCACCTGCTTCCTCTCGCTCGACGCCTACATCGGCAAGTTCACACCCACGCTCGCCACGCAGTTCAAAGGCCTCCTCACGAAGTACAACGTCACCTGCACCACCGTCGAAGTCGTCGGCCCTCCGCCCTTGGTGTGGGACTTCATGCAGGGACCATCCACCATCGGTCTCGTCCCGCGCGCCACCCGCGCCGCGCGCATCGACGCGCTCCGGCAGGCATCGGATTTCGCGAAACTACTTGGCGTGCATCAGGTACAGACGCACTGTGGCTTCATCCCGGAGAACCCCGACGACCCGCTCTATAAGGAAACTGTTGCCGCCATCAAGCAGGTCGCGCAGCACTGCGCCAAAAACGATCAGCGCTTTCTTATGGAGACCGGCCAGGAAACGCCCACCACCATGTCGCGTGCCATCCGCGATGTTGCCGAGCCCAACCTCGGCGTCGGCCTCGACACCGCCAACCTCATCCTCTACGGCAAAGCCAATCCCGTGGACGCGGTCGCCATCCTCGGCCCGCACGTCCATGCGGTCCACGCCAAGGATGGCCGCTGGCCCACTGATCCAGACAAGCTCGGCGAAGAAGTACTCATCGGCACCGGCCTCGTTGACTTCCACAAAGTTTTCGCCGGCCTGCGCAAAGCCGGCTACACCGGAGCCATCACCATCGAGCGCGAAACTCACGGCCCCAAGCAGATCGAAGACGTCCGCAAAGAAAAGCAGTACCTCGAAAAGGTGCTCGCGCAGGTTACATAAAACTGTATTGTCACCCTGAGCAAAGCGAAGGCGAAGGACCTGCAGTGGATCGACATTAGAGTGCATTCCGGAGGAATCGAATCCCATGGACAGACGCGACTTCATCAAGACCACCACCGCAGCCTCCGGCCTCCTCATCGTCAAGCC
>DATAZC010000011.1:0-1865 GCA_036272255.1 Acidobacteriaceae bacterium
ATGAACTTCGTGGTGATCCGCAGCCGATGAATCAACCGGAGATTTTACGGAAGCGGTGCTCTCGTAGTAGCGATCCAGTTCTTCCAGCGTCCACTGCCAGCCGTCGCCTTCGTTCTGGACCAGGCCCTGCAGCAGCACCACGGTTGCGGGTTCTTCGTCCGTCCGCCGCACTTCCATCGATCCGCCGAAAGGAGGAATATTCGGAAACCTGACGTCCTCGGTGAGCGCACGGCCGATTTCAACGTCAGGATTCCGGCCCGGCTGCTGGCGCCGAAACAGCTTCATGATGAGCCGGCCGCCGAAGATCGCCGAGGTATTGCTCTGCTCCGCGCTGCTGACGCGCGTAGTGAGGGGCTGCGACCCGCGGAGGGTTGCCAACACCGAACTCGGAAGCCCCACCAGCGTACCGCTGCGGGTATGCAGCTCCTGACCGCTCGCCAAAATTTCCAGCAGAGCCGTCGGAGCACTTCCGAGAAGCCCTTCGTGCAGGACTCCAGCCAGCATTGCTGAACCGGCCGTCGCTAAAATCTGATTCGGCGCAGAGTCGCGCACCGCGGTGGCTGCGTCGCCGAAGCTCATCGCCAGGCATAAGAGCCAGGTGTCGGAGTCGCCCTCAACGTAGTCGACACTAACCCAAATCAGCGCCGATCGACGCTCGTCGAACAGAAGCGAGTCGGCGATTTTGGCGCGAACGATGTTTCTGGATTTGCTGCCGAACCAGCGCTGCCGCTGCAGATACGCGGGGAGCAGGCTTTCAAGGCGGCGCACGCCGTCGCCGGACAGAATGCTTTGCCAGTCCCGTTCATTCTCGACGTAGAATGCCTGCTCTCCGTCGGATCCTGGGACAGATTCGGCAGCGGCCATCGAGGGCTGAATCTCGAGCCACAGAAATCCGTACGGCCCCAGCGTGAGGGAATACGGGGCGCGGGTGATGGCCGGAAACTCGACGTACCCGAGCATTTCGACCGGCGTCATCCCTTCCATGCCCGTCAGGTTGAGTTGCACCGGTTGCGCAAAGCGTGACAGATTCGCGACGCACAACACAGTTTCTTCCTGATACTGGCGAATGTAAGCGAGGATCTTGCGGTTCGATGCTTCGAGGAAACGCAGGGAGCCACGTCCAAAAACCTGGAAAAGCTTGCGCAGCGCGATCATGTTGCGCATCCAGTTCAGCAGGGAGGAAGCATCGTTCTGCTGCGCCTCGACATTGATGGCTTCGTAGCCCCACACCGGATCCATAATGACCGGACTGTACAGCTTCGCTGGATTGGCGCGTGAAAAACCCGCGTTGCGATCCGGGCTCCACTGCATGGGGGTGCGCACGCCATTGCGGTCGCCCAGATAGATGTTATCGCCCATGCCGATCTCATCCCCGTAATAAAGGATGGGGGTTCCGGGAAATGAAAACAGAATGCTGTTGAGCAACTCTATGCGTCTGCGGTTATTGTCGAGCAGCGGCGCGAGGCGTCGGCGGATGCCGATGTTGATGCGCATGCGCGGGTCGGCGCTGTACGCCAGATACATGTAGTCGCGCTCGTCGTCTGAGACCATCTCCAGTGTTAATTCGTCGTGATTGCGCAGGAAGAGTCCCCACTGGCAGTTGTCGGGGATGGCCGGCGTTTGCGCCATGATGTCGGTAATGGGCAGCCGGTCTTCCTGGCGGAGAGCCATATAAATGCGCGGCATCAGCGGAAAATGAAAGGCCATGTGGCATTCATCGCCGTCGCCGAAATAGGGCCGGACGTCGGTCGGCCACTGGTTGGCTTCGGCCAGCACCATGCGTCCGGCGTAGCCCTGATCGATGGCGGCGCGAAATGCTTTGATCACGGCGTGCGTTTCCGGCAGATTCTCGCAACTGGTTCCGT
>DATAZC010000012.1:0-60377 GCA_036272255.1 Acidobacteriaceae bacterium
GCGGATGAATCCGCGCGAGGGTGCGACCGCCGAACAAGTGGTAAATCAGGCCGGAGAAAAAGAACTCGCCGATCTGATTTACGAATTCGGAGAGGAAAGGAGGTCGCGGAGAATCGCCAGAGCCATTGTCCGGGCGCGGCCCGTAACAACGACGGCGCAGTTGGCCAAAGTTGTTGCAGGCGCGCTCGGAGCAATGAAAGGTGAGCGTATTCATCCGGCGACCAGAACCTTTCAGGCTCTTCGAATTTATGTGAATGCCGAGTTGAGCGAGATCGATGCGCTGCTGCGGTTGGCGCCGGAAATGCTCAGGCCGGGAGGAAGGCTGGTCACCATCAGCTTCCACTCCCTTGAAGACCGGCGAGTCAAAGATGCGCTGCGCGAGGGAGCGCGGCAGGGAATTTACGAAGTGCTGACGCGGAAGCCGTTGACGGCGGAAGCAGAAGAGACGGATCGCAACCCGCGGGCACGCAGCGCGAAGCTGCGAACAGCGGAGAGAACAGAGCAGTAGCACGCAGGGGGCAGGGTGTGAGGGACCGTTGGTGCGTGATTTGAAGTACACACCCTGTGCCCTGTGTGCTACCGCGAGGGGACAGGGAAAACAGATCAGGGTCGGGAATTAGAGAAGCGGCGAGGGAGAAGAGACGATGGCGACACAGGCGATAGCAACACCGTTGATCGGCGGATTGGGCCGCGACACGGAGTCGGTCGCGGAACACAATGCAATATTGCTGGCGGCGCAGCGGCGCGGCCGGCGCGGCCCCACGCCTGAAGCCCTGTTCATTAAGCGCATCGACAATTCGCGTCTCGTGAAGGCGAACGACCCCGCGCGCGGTCGCGAAATGCGCAGCTTCGCTTACGCCATGGCTTTCCTGCTGTCGCTTGTCATGGTCTACGGGTGGCAGCACTTCAGCGCCATCGAATGCGGCTATCGCATTTCGGCGGAGAAGCAGCAGATGCAGCAGCTGGAGGAACAGAACCGGCAGTTGCGTCTGACCGAGGCCCAGCTGGCCAATCCGGCCCGTATCGACACCATGGCAAAAAATCTGGGACTGACGGCGCCGCAACCGGGACAAGTTGTGCATCCGAATGCGACCATGGATACGACCGGTGGCCCGGTGGTCGCGGAATCGCATCCAGCTGTTCCAGCTATGCACTGAGTACCCCCAGGGAGGAGACTGTTCGCTGTGAATCTTCCTGCATTCTCCTCTGAGCCCACCCCACCCCATCACACTGGCGATCAGCGTGGTGGGGACCCTCTTCCATTCCGACCCCGCGGCAAGCCCTTCCTGGTTACGCCGATGCGGCAGACCCGCATCCTGGCGGTGTTGGGAATTTTCCTTGGCTGGACCGTGCTCATCGGTGGGCGACTGGTCTGGCTGCAGGTGATCCAGCATCGAGAGTGGGCTGACCGGGCAGCGCGCCAACAGGAGCGGACCTTCACCGTTGCTCCACGGCGCGGCGTTCTCTACGACCGTAACCTTCATGAACTGGCGATGACCGTGGTCGCCGACTCGGTTTACGCGGTTCCCTCGGAAATCGGTGATAACAAGGAACAGACGGCGGACGCCCTGGCAAGGATCGTCCACACCGATCCCGAAGACCGCTTCACCACGGAAAAACAGATCCTGGCGCGGCTCAGGGATTCGCGGAACTTTGCATGGGTCGCACGGAAGGAAACGCCCGCGGTCATAGCGCGGGTCGAGGCGCTGAAACTGAAGGGCATCTATGTTCAGAAGGAGTTCAAGCGCTTCTACCCTGACCAACAACTCGCGGCACAGATGCTGGGCTACGTGGGCATGGACGACAACGGCCTGGCCGGCATAGAGGAGGAAGAGGACAAGCAGCTCCACGGCACACCAGGACGGATGCTGACCGCGATCGATGCGCGGCGCCACGTGCTCGACAGCGAAGAGCGCGAGCCGCAGGCCGGCGCAAACCTGGTGCTGACGATTGACAGCAATATCCAGTACATGGCGGAGCAGGCGCTGGATCGCAACATGGAGCGGACCGGCGCTGCCAGCGGCACTGTGGTGGTGCAGGATCCGCACACCGGCCAAATCCTGGCGCTCGCGATCCGGCCGACATTCAACCCAAACGAATTCCGGCACAGCGATCCAGCATTGTTAAAGGATCACGCTGTGAGCGATGTGTATGAGCCGGGGTCGACTTTCAAGCTGGTGGCGTATTCGGCGGCACTGGAAGAAAAGCTCATCACCCCGGACTCGATGATTCCAACTCTCGGCGGCGTCATCAATGTCGCCGGCCGTCTGGTGCACGATGACCGTGATGCGGTCATCTACGAAAGTCATCACGGAAACCTGCTCAGCGCCAATCAGGCATTGTGGGAATCAAGCGATGTCGCAGCCATCGAACTTGCCCAGCGCATGGGACCGGAACGTTTCTATCAGTACATTCGCAGTTACGGATTCGGGATGCGGTCGGGAATTGAACTGCCTGGAGAGACGAGGGGTCTGTTGAAGCCGCTGAACCGCTGGCAGCCAACGACGATCGGTTCCATCCCCATGGGCCAGGAGATCGCGGTGACGCCGATTCAGCTCGTGACCATGGCATCGACCATCGCCAATGGCGGCGTATATCTGCCGCCGCGCATCGTTCTCGAGAGTACCGATCAGATGAGAGGCAGTCCTAACCTGCGTCCGGCCGAATTTCATACGGAGAGCGAACTGCCTGATCCGCTCCCGCCCGGTGCGCATCGGGTGATTTCCGAAATGGCCTCTGCCCAAATGCGCAAGATGATGGAGGGAGTCGTCCTGTACGGAACCGGCAGTACCGCGCAACTCGATGGATACAGCGCGGCCGGTAAGACGGGCACGGCCCAGAAGATCGATCCTGCGACTCGAACCTATTCAAAGACAAAATACGTAGCATCGTTCGTCGGATTCGCACCGGTCAGTGATCCGGCGATCACTGTCGCGATCATCATGGATTCTCCGACGAAAGGCGGGCATTTTGGCCACGAGGCGAGCGCACCCGTTTTTCAGAATCTGGCGCAGCAGATTCTGGAAAGCATGGGAGCTCAGCACGATCAGGACCTGAAGCCGGAAAAAGCAATCGCAAAAAACAGCAGGGTGGTGAAGGAGGCCGCTCCAGAGGAGCACGCTGAAGATCTGCAGTCTCTGTTCGCCGAGGTCAACGATTTGCCGGCCGACGATCCTCTGAGGACTGTGGGCACGCCGCAGAGTTCAGAACCTGCCAGTGCTGACTCAGGCAAAACAGAAACAGGGACCGAGGCTGGCGCATTGGGTGGCAGTCCAAACGCGAAGGCGGAACCGCCGGCTCCGTCGCCAGCCCACTCGCTGCCGCTGGCGAGTCCGGCGCCCCGGAATGGTTCAGTGGCGATCGCAAACCAGCGAGTTGCAGTGCCGTCGTTCGCAGGAAAGTCGGTGCGGGACGTGGTGGTTGAGGCCAACCGCATGGGACTGGCTGTGCGGATTGTCGGTTCGGGCGTAGCGCGCGACCAGGCTCCGGCAGCGGGAACACTGGTTCCGTCAGGAACGGATATTGTCGTTCGATTCGCCCAGTAGCCCATGGGCGGTCAGGCCGCCCTTCCCCGCGAAGCGGCGCTTACAATCAGCTTGTTATGCACTTTGAAGAACTGCTGAACGGGGCGGAGATCGTGCGGCGCGCTGGCCCGAATGCGGAGATCGCCACCGTCGAGTACGACTCACGCCGCGTTCTGCCTGGCTCATTGTTTCTCGCGATCCAGGGTGAGACGACCGATGGCAATCGCTACATCGGCAAAGCAGTCGAGCAGGGTGCGACGGCGATCGTAACGGATTCAGCCGCAGCTTTTGCCGAGACAGCGCGACGCCTTCCGAAAATCTCACTTGCCGAAGTTCCGGCCGGTGGCGGAAGGCGGGCGATGGCAGCGATCGCCGCCAATTTCTTCAGACATCCGGAAAAGCGGCTGGCCTTAAGCGGCGTGACGGGAACCAACGGCAAGACGACGACGGCGTTCCTGCTGGACGCGATGCTGAACACCGTTGGCCGAAAGACAGTGCTGGTGGGAACGATTGAGAATCACGTCGCGGGCGCCATCCGGCCGGCTCCCCATACGACGCCGGAGTCGCGTGACCTGTTGGCGCTCTTGCGTGAAGGAGTCGATGCGGGCGCAACGGAGGCGGTGATGGAGCTTTCATCGCACGCACTGGCGCAGGGGCGCGTCCACGGACTCCCGTATGACGTGGCGATCTTCACGAATCTGACTCAGGATCATCTGGATTATCACGGGACGATGGAGAAGTACTTCGCTGCGAAATGCGCGCTCTTCAATGGAGAGCTGGGCGCCCCGCCACGGATCGCAGTGATCAACATGGACGATGCGTACGGTGCGAAACTGGCGACGATTGCGCAGCAAGCCGGTGCGCAGCTCTGCTCCTATGGCCTGGAAGCGGGCGATTTTCGCGCCGAAAACGCACAGATGGGCGCGTCTGGAATGCGCTTTCGATTAATGGCGCCGGCTGGAGCGGTCGAAGTGCGCACGCGCCTCACAGGGAAAGTAAATCTCTACAACCTGCTGGCGGCCGCCGGTGCGGCCTCTGCCCGAGGATTGAATCTGGACCAGATCGCGTTCGGGGCCGCCTCGCGGAATTACGTACCAGGGCGGTTCCAAACCGTGGATGCCGGGCAGCCTTTCACGGTGGTGGTGGACTACGCGCACACCGATGATGCGCTGCGAAATCTAACGTCGCTGGCTCGGGAATTTGTGGCTGACAAAGGCCGCGTCATCACGCTGTTCGGATGCGGCGGCGATCGTGATCGGGCGAAGCGTCCGAAGATGGGGCGCGCGGCGGGCGAGGGTAGCGACTTTGTCGTACTGACATCCGATAACCCCCGTAGCGAGGATCCCGAGACAATCATGGCGGATGCGCTGCCGGGCTTGTTGGCGACAGGGACCAGGTTTGTCGCAGAGCCGGACAGAGCACGGGCCATTCGACTGGCGATCGAGGCGGCTCATCCGAGCGACATTGTTTTGATTGCGGGCAAAGGGCACGAGAAAGAACAGGTGCTCCGGAACGGTGCAATTCCATTCGACGATGCAGAGGTAGCGGCGGCGGCAATCCGAGACGTAGTGGGTGTGCGCGCATGAGGTTGACGCTGGAGCAGATCGCGCGCTGGTCCGCAGCGGACGTCGCCGCTGGCGAAGGATCGATCCTCGCCACCGGTTATTCGATCGATTCGCGCACCCTGAGGCTGGGTGACTTGTTCTTCGCGGTTCGCGGCGAACGATTTGACGGTCACGATTTTGTCGACGCAGCGCTGAATCGAGGGGCGAGCGCCGCAGTGGTCGCGCGGGACCGAATCGATGCGCTCGCAGGAAAGCGTCCGCTCCTGCTGGTCGACGATCCTCTTGCCGCTTTGCAACGCCTCGCGGCTGCAGTACGGCGTCACTGGGGAAAGCGCGTGGTCGGAATCACCGGATCGGCGGGGAAGACCACGACCAAAGAGGCAGTGGCTGCGGTTTTGGGAGCGCAATTCCGCGTGCTGAAATCGCAGGGCAACCTCAATAACGGATTTGGTTTGCCGCTGCAGTTGTTGCGTCTGGAGCCGGAAGACGATGTCGCGGTCATCGAAATGGGAATGTCGGCCGCGGGCGAGATTACGGCGCTGTGCCGAATTGCCGCCCCGGACTGGGGTGTAGTGACCAACGTGGGCCATGCGCATGCGGAGTTTTTCCCCGACGGCGTGGCGGGTGTGGCACGAGCCAAGTATGAGCTGGTGGAATCGCTCCCCGGGCACGGTGTGGCATTCCTGAACTGCGACGACGCGTACGTCTCGCAGTTCGGACGCGATTTTGAAGGCAAGGTCGTCTATTTCGGACGCGGCCCGTGCGGAGATCCGCACACGGAGAGTATGGAGGGGCTGGGCGCTGGCGGCCTAAAGATGCAGGTGCGCGCCGGCGAGCAGCGCAGCGAACTGCATCTGCATTTGCCAGGGGAACACAACGCCGCCAATGCGTTGGCGGCGATTGCCGTCGGTGTTGAGGCTGGCATTCCGCTGGTCGAATGCTGTGCTGCGCTCGAGAAACTACAGCCGGAAGACAAACGCGGCCAGGTCCTGACGATTCGCGGCGCGACCATCATGAATGATGCGTACAACTCTAACCCCGAGGCGCTCCAGTCGATGATCCGCACCCTGGCCAGCGTGCCCGCGCAGCGCCGCATCCTCGTAGCGGGCGAGATGCTGGAGCTTGGACTCGAAGCGGAGGCATTCCATGCCGCGAGCGGAAAAGCAGCAGCCCAGGCCGGCATCCACATCGTGATTGGCGTCCGGGGCAATGCGCGCCATATCGTCGAGGGCGCGCGCCAGGCCGGCGCAGAGGCCTTGTTTCTGGAAACCCCGGAGGCGGCAGGCGTCTGGTTGCGGGAGCATCTTCACCCGGGAGATGCGGTTCTGTTAAAAGGTTCGCGGGGAGTCAAGCTGGAACGGGCGCTGGAGACGTTCGAGGTGCAGGAAAAAGACGGTTCGCAGAGCTGAGCACGATAAGATAAGCGGGAAAATTCACCAGATTTCCGGAGGAAGTTTGCTTTACTGGCTGCTCTATCGAAAGCTGTACCTCTATTTCAGTCCGTTTCGCATCTTCCGGTATCTCACCTTTCGGACGGCATTCGCGTCGCTGACGGCCCTGCTCATCATGCTCATCATCGGGCCCTACGTTATCGAAAGGCTGCGTGAATTCCAGATCGGGCAGTACATCCGCGAAGAGGGGCCGAAGGCACACCAGAAAAAAGCCGGCACGCCCACCATGGGCGGAGTGCTCATCTGCATCGCAATCCTGCTGCCTACCTTCTTATGGGCCGACTTGTCGAATCCCTTTGTCTGGGTGGTGATGTTTTCGACCGCCGCGTTTGGCGCCATTGGTTTCGCCGACGACTATATTAAGGTGGTTCACCGCAGGAATCTCGGGCTGACAGCGCGGGCCAAGCTGACCTATCAGTTCCTGGTCGCCGCTGCCGTAGCCGTGATTCTCGTCCTGATGGACCTCGAAGGAAGCTACTCCACCCGGCTGGTCGTGCCCTTCGCCAAAGTTCTGCGGCCACGCCTGTCGATTCCCGCGCTGCTGCATATACCGCATCTCGGCGTGCTGGCCTTTTTGCCGTTCATCGCATTCGCGATGCTGGTGATCGTCTTCTCGAGCAACGCCGTGAACCTGACGGACGGCCTCGATGGCCTCGCCATCGGTTGCACCATCATCGCTGCCGGTGCACTCACCGTACTCACCTATGTCAGCGGCCACGTGATTTTCGCCGACTACCTGGAGCTGCAGCGTATGCCCATGGTGAGCGAGGTGACTGTCTTTTGCGGAGCCATGACGGGCGCCAGTATCGGTTTCCTCTGGTATAACGCCCACCCGGCGGAGATCTTTATGGGAGACGTGGGCTCGCTGGCGCTGGGCGGAGCAATCGCGACCGTGGCCGTGGTCATCAAGCAGGAGCTGCTGCTGCCCTTTATCGGCGGCGTGTTTGTCATCGAGGCCGTCTCAGTCATCCTGCAGGTGGGCAGCTACAAACTCCGCGGGGGCAAGCGTATTTTTCGCATGGCGCCTTTGCACCATCACTTCGAGCTGCTGGGGTGGTCGGAGTCGAAAGTGATTGCGCGGTTCTGGATTCTGGCGCTGGTGTTTGCACTCTTTGCACTCACCACCCTCAAGCTGCGATAAAGGGTAGAGCTGGCGTGACACAATGAGCATGCCGGCGCTCGCGAGTTTTCGATGGAAATCAAAGGGAAAAAAGTACTGGTCGTCGGTCTGGGCAAGTCGGGGCTGGCCGCGGCTCTGTTTTTGCGCCATCAGGGCGCGCAGGTCACGGTTTCCGATGTCCGCAGCGCCGAAGCCCTGGCGAAGGAAATTCCGGCGCTCATCGACGAAGGCATTGCAGTCGAGGCGGGTGGACACGGGCTGCTCACCTTCCGCCGACAGGATTTGATTGTCGTGAGTCCAGGGGTTCCGGTGGATACGCCCGAGCTGGCCCAGGTACGCAAGTTTGGACTTCCGATTATCGGTGAGGTCGAACTGGCGGCACACTACCTCCGCGGCAAAGTTCTGGCGATTACGGGATCGAACGGCAAGACAACAACCACAACGCTGTGCGGCGACATCCTCGGAGCGGCGAAGTTCCCTGTGCAGGTGGGCGGGAATATCGGCGTGCCAGTCATCGCCCTGGTGGAGTCATCCCGGGACGATGGGTGGTCAGTGCTCGAGGTTTCGAGCTTTCAGTTGGAAACGACGTATGAGTTTCATCCACAGATCTCGGTGATTTTGAATATCACTCCGGATCATCTCGATCGTCACGGAACATTCGAAAATTACGCTGCGGCGAAGGAGAAAATCTTCGCTCGGCAAACTCCCGACGACGCGCTGGTTCTGAATGCCGACGACGATGTGGCGGCGAAGACGGCCGCGCGGGCTAAATCGCAGGTGTTCTGGTTCAGCCGAACCCGGGTGGTCCGGCAGGGCGCGTTTGTCCACGACGGCGTAATTTCCTGGCGCGCGTCAGAACAGGCTGCGCCGGAGCCGGTATTGAAGGTAAGCGAGATTCCGCTGAAGGGCGCGCACAACGTCGAGAACGTGCTGGCTGCCGTCTGCGCCGCCCGGCTTGCCGGAGTGAACGCAGCGACAATTCGCCAGGCCATCACGGAATTTCACGCGGTCGAGCATCGGCTGGAGTTTGTTGCGAAGATCAACGGCGTCGACTACTACAACGATTCGAAGGCGACAAACGTAGACGCATCGATGAAGGCAATCGCGGCGTTCCCTGGTGGAATTCATCTGATCCTCGGCGGGAAAGACAAGAACTCCGATTACCGGCAGATGCGAAAGCTGCTTGAGGAGCGCGTCAAGACCGTCTACACGATCGGTGCGGCGGCGGAAAAGATTCATACGCACATCGAAGGTTCCGTTCCGATTGTGAGCGCCGTAACGCTGGAACAGGCCATCGCGCGGGCAGGTGCAGTCGCGCAGCCGGGCGAGATTGTGTTGCTGGCTCCGGCCTGCTCGAGCTTCGATCAGTTCGACAACTACGAGCATCGGGGAAAGGTTTTCAAGGAAACGGTTCTGGCGCGGCGGGGTCTGGCTGCGCTGACGGCTACTTAAAGCAGAGAAACGAGTTCTTATGGCGAAACGAGTCGGCGTCGATAAATGGCTGTACTTTGCAGCGCTGGTGCTGGTCGTCATCGGCCTGGCGATGGTCTTCAGCGCATCGGCCGTCATGGCCGGAGAGCGCTTTGGTTCGCCGTACTACTTCGTCATTCGCCAGTCGATCTGGGCGGTCCTAGGGCTCCTTGCCATGACGCTGCTGATGCAGGTGAACTATAGCAAATACAATCGGCCCACCGTGGTCTTTCCGGTGGTCGGTGTCACCATCATCATGCTTCTGGCCGCGTTCCTGATGCATGATTCGCATAACACCCATCGCTGGATCCGCTTCGGCATGCTGTCGTTTCAGCCATCGGAGATTGCCAAACCCGCTTTGGTGCTTTTCCTGGCGTGGTTTTTGCAGAACCGAATGCACCTGATGGATGATGTGCGCGGAACGCTCTTGCCGGCCGCTTTGCCCAGCCTGATTTTCGTCGCGCTCATCCTGAAGGAACCGGACCTGGGGACCGCGCTGGTCTGCGTGGGCGTAACCGCACTGATGCTGTGGCTCGCCGGGATGAACGCGAAATATCTCGGCTACGCGGCTCTGGCCGGCGCACCGGTCATGTATTTCATGCTGTTCTTCGTCAAGTGGCGGCGCGACCGGATGCTCGCTTTCCTGAATCCTGAGTCGGACCCTCTTGGCAAGGGGTTCCACATCATCCAGTCGCTGATCGCGGTAGGTTCCGGCGGATTTCGCGGCGTCGGATATATGGATGGGCGGCAGAAGCTGTTTTATCTGCCCGAGCCGCACACTGACTACATCTTTGCCAATGTTTCCGAGGAACTGGGGCTGATCGGCGCGCTCATCGTGGTTGGCCTCTTCGTCTTTATCGGATGGCGCGGAATGCGGGCAGCCATTCTGTCGAAGGACCCGTTCGCGCGCTTCCTCGCGTTCGGCATCACGGCGACGATTCTCATCCAGGCATTCTTCAACATCAGCGTGGTGTTGGCGCTGGTGCCAACCAAGGGCATCACACTGCCGTTTGTTTCTTACGGCGGAACTTCGCTGTTCATCATGCTGGTCCTGCTGGGCGTTCTGCTGAACGTTACGAAAGAAGTGGACTGAAGGACAGGGTGCGGGGAACAGGGAGCAACGAGCCGGACATCCCAACAGCGAGCCAGGGCTCGGTCTGCATTCTCATCGCAGGAGGTGGCACCGGCGGCCACATCATCCCTGCGCTCGCCATCGCTGACGAATTGAAGGCACAGTACGGTGCGGAGATCCTCTTTGTGGGAACGGCGCGCGGCCTCGAGTCGCGCCTGGTGCCGGCTGCCGGCTATCGGCTGGAGCTGATTCGAGTGGGCCAGCTCAATCGCGTTTCGCTGGCCACCCGCCTGAGAACGCTGATCGATCTGCCCATGGGGCTCCTGCAATGCGTGCGTCTGCTGCGAACCTTTCGTCCTGCCGTGGTCATCGGCGTGGGCGGATATGCGTCGGGTCCGGTCATGGGGGCGGCTATCCTGCTTCGAATTCCAACTTTGGCCTTTGAACCGAACGCGATCCCTGGGCTTGCGAATCGCCTGGTGGGCAACTGGGTGAAAGCAGCTGCCGTGAATTTTGAGCCGGCGGCACGCTATTTTCGCAATGCTCACCTGACCGGGATTCCGGTGCGAGCGGAGTTCTTCCATCTGGCGCCGCGCCCGAAAGCGCCCCCCCATCTGCTGGTCTTTGGTGGCAGCCAGGGAGCACGCGCACTGAATGGATTGATGCCGAAGATCGTGGCGAGCCTGTTAGCGTCGGTTCCTGGCCTGACGGTTCTGCATCAGGCCGGGGCGCGTCATGCGGAGGCGACGCTGGCCGCCTACCAGGCGAGCGGCGCGCCGCCAGATCGCTGGCAGGTGGCGCCGTTCCTCGATGACATGCCGCGCCGGTTTGAAGCGGCAGATCTGGTGCTCGCGCGCAGCGGGGCATCTACTGTGGCAGAGCTGGCTGCGGCAGGGAAGCCCGCTGTGCTGATTCCATTGCCGACCGCGGCGGACGACCATCAGCGCCGGAATGCCGAGGTGATGGCCCAGGCCGGAGCCGCCCGAGTGCTGTTGGAGGCCGACCTGACGGATGCATTACTGGAGGGGACGCTGAGCGATTTGCTGACGCAGCCTGAAAAACTGCGTGCTATGGCGGAGAACGCGAAGGATCTGGCCCATCCCGACGCCGCGCAGAAGATCGCTCGCATGGCTATGTCCCTGGCGCGTGGCGATTTCCGGAAAGAGGCCCTTTAGGTCCGCCTCCAGGAGACAGCAGAAACACAAAGGCCCGCTCCGAAGAGCGGGCCTTGTCGTGTTGGGTAGCTGAGGAATTACCGGTGTCCGCCACCGCCGTGGAAGCCGCCGCCCCCGCCACCATGAAATCCACCACCGCCGCCGTGAAATCCGCCGGCCGCGCCACCGTGGAAGCCACCTGCGCTGCCCCCATGGAATCCACCAGAGTAGCCACCGCGATATCCGCCGGCATAGCCGTCGTATCCGCCGACCCCGACGCCGCCACGATAGCCGCCTGCATAACCACCGCGGTATCCATAGCCGCCACGGTATCCGTAGCCGCCCCGGTATCCGCCGCCATAATATCCACGTCCCCAGCCGCCGTAGTAGCCGACATGGCCGTAGCCGTAGCCCCAAGGATGCCCATACCAGCCGTGGTACCACGGACCGGCGCCGATGAAGACGCCTCCAAGGAACCAGTCAGGACCCCAGTAGCCGTAGGGTGCGCACGAATAGGGGTAATAGGAGTAGTAGCCGTACTCACAGGCGGGCGGGCCGCCAACGTAATAAGGAGCCGGGTAACCGACCTCAGGGCCGATACCGATGCCGACCGCAACCTGGGCCTGTGCCGGCCTCACCAGTGCGAGTGGTGCTGCCAGCAATCCAAGGAACAAAGCGTAGCGCAATATGCGCATGATCAAACCTCCTGTCAGACCGCCCTCAAATTGGTTTCTCGATCTGACGCGGCCTTCCGATTCCTGTCAGAAGGTTCGCTACCTCTAATAACGTTAGACGCCGCAAAATGTTGCGGCGATTCCCGCCCTCCGGAAGCAGGGTGACCGCCTCATTCCGTTGCACCGAAAACTTGCCGCAGGCAACTCCGGCGCGATTAGTACCAGCGCCGGGGAGGCGGAGGGTAGTACCAGTACGGATGATAGTAGACGGGGCTCGAAACAATGGCCAGCACCAGCGCGAGAAGCCACCCAATGCCGGTCCAGCCCAGAAAGAGATTGAGCAGGAAAATTCCGGTGGAATTATGGGTGCGACGAGCGACCGCAACCAGAGACGGCAGAAAGTAGATTCCGACACCGATCAGTCCGGCCATCGAAAGCCTCCGCAAAGTTTCCGGAAATCAATACGCAAAGGGGAAGAAGGTTGTTCCCCCAAAGAACAAGCCATGCAGCTCGCGGCGGGGCTTGCCCGGGGCTAAAGACGGCAACGCACCCGGAAGCGGGGAGCTTCAACGGGTGCGCATGGGCCGGTTTTTGGGGACACGGCCCTCATCCTGTTGGCCTACCGGCGGCCGTGAAAGTCGTGACCGTACCGGACATCGCGATGGAAGTCGCGCGCTACAACGCGGCCATGATCGTATCCGCCGTATCCGTAGCCGCGATAGATCCAGCGGCCGGGAAACCAGACTGCGCCGGTGTAGTAGCCGGGGGTCCACATATAGCCCACACCCGGGCAGGCCGGAACTACGGCAACGACAGGAGCGCGAACACCGACGAAGACCCGTTGTGCCTGCGCGCCGGCTGCGCCGATTCCAAGAATACCGGTCAATGCAATTGCGCGAAGAATGCTTTTCATACGAGACCTCCTCGGGTTCCGCTCCGAACTGCTCTCGAAGTTTTGAACCTCTTATCTGGCCCTCTTTCACCAGATCGTCTCTGCTGGGAATGAACGCAAATCCGCGCAAATTGTTGCGCGCGGAACCCACAGGCTGTCGACGTTGTCAAGATAACCGAAGGCCTGCTTTCGAGGTGACTCGGCGCAGTGGTGGGAGAATAGAGATATATGGAAATGCTCGGGCTGTATCTCTCTGTTCCGTTCTGTCGTTCGAAATGCACCTATTGCAATTTTTCGTCAGGAGTCTTTCCGGCCAGCTATCACGACCGCTACATTTCTCGCATCGAAAAGGATCTCAGCAGCATCCGCAAGCGCGCGAAGAACTGGGGCGCGCAACTGCCCCAGGCAGTCGACAGCATTTATCTTGGCGGAGGAACGCCGTCGCTGCTTTCTCCGGCGTTGTTCCGCCGGCTCTTCACCACCTTGCGTCGTGAATTTGCCGTGCTGCCCACAGCCGAAGTCACGGTCGAATGCGCCCCCGGGCAGATTGAATCCGCGGTGCTCGAAGCTCTCGCAGAATGTGGGGTTACACGCATCAGTTTCGGCGTGCAGTCATTTGTGGACCGGGAAGCGAAATCCATCGGCCGCCTGCACAGCCGCGCGGTCGCGCTTGAAGATATTCGCCGCGTGCAGACCGCAGGCATCGCCGACGTCAGCGTGGATCTGATCGCGGGATTGCCCGGCCAGACGCTCGAATCCTGGCTCGAATCGCTGAGAGTTCTGGCGGATTCGGGCGTGGATCACGCCAGCATCTACATGCTCGAAATCGACGACGAGTCGCGGCTGGGTCGCGAATTGCTGGTAAGCGGTGGGCGCTACCGCGCAAAAGAAGTTCCGGGAGACGATCTCATCGCCGAGCTTTACACCGAAGCAATTGGATTCCTGGCTGGGCACGGTCTGGCTCAATACGAGATTTCGAACTTCGCCCGTCCCGATTGCGAGTCGCGCCACAACCTTAAATACTGGCGGCGACAACCCTACCTTGGATTCGGGCTCGACGCCCATTCGATGATCCGCACCCACGCAGGGTCTGCCCTGCGATTTGGCACAACCGACGATCTCGATGCATATCTCAAGGACGCGGGCTGGAGCGAGCCGCGCCGCCTCGATCGCGAGGAACAGATGGAGGAGGCCTGGTTCCTTGGGCTCCGTCTCAATGAGGGCGTGAGTCTTGGGGCCCTCAGGCAGGAGTTCTCGGCGTCAGCGGTTCGCGATTTTCTTTCGACTATCGGCGGCCTGGAAGACGAAGGTCTGGTCACGTTTCTCGATGGCGATCGCGTGGCGCTGACCGCGAGAGGACGGCTGCTCTCAAATGAGGTCTTTGAACGGTTTCTGGCCGAACCGGCCGTCGCTTAAGGCATACTCGAATTCTGGCTGTTGCTGAGAGGGAATCCATGGCTTCTGATACGGCTGTTCTTGCCGACCACGATAGCGCCACGTCCGCTTCGGTTGCTTTCATTGACCTGCGCAGCGACACGGTGACGAAACCCACTCCTGCCATGCGCGCCGCCATGGCGACCGCTGAAGTGGGCGACGATGTTTATCTCGAGGATCCTACCGTCAACCGCCTGGAAGCGCGCGCTGCCGAGATCTTCGGGCGCGAAGCCGGCCTGTTCGTCCCCAGCGGCACAATGGGAAACCAAACGGCAATCCGCCTGCTGACGCAGCATGGTCAGGAAGTGATCTGCGAGGCGCGCTCCCACATCGTGGAGTGGGAAATCGCGATGGCTTCCGCGTTTTCGGGCTGTCAGCTGCGGACCATTCCGGCAGAGCGCGGCATGTTGACCTGGAACGAGATGGAGCCCCACATCACCGGCAAGCACTACCACCGCGCGCCGACGGGCCTGATCGCGCTCGAAAATACGCACAACATGGCAGGTGGAACCGTGACGCCTCTTGCTGTGATGGAGGAAATTTGGGCCGGAGCGAAAGAACGCGGCTTGCCGGTTCACCTGGACGGCGCGCGCATTTTTAACGCGTCGGTGGCGCTGGGGGTCGGCGTTCGCGAGCTGACTTCCGGCTTCACGACCGTGATGTTCTGCCTCTCAAAAGGGCTGGGCGCGCCGGTTGGATCGATGCTCGTGGGCACCTTTGAGCAGATGGACCGCGCGCGGCTGATTCGCAAGGCTCTGGGGGGAGGCATGCGCCAGGCGGGCATTCTGGCCGCCGCCGGGTTGATTGCGCTGGGAGAAGGCCCGAAGCGCCTGCACGAAGATCATGCCAATGCGCTCCTGCTGGCGGAACGTATTGTGGATTCCCCGGCGGAAATCAATCTGGATACCGTGCAGACCAATATTGTGATCTTCCGGCTTCCCCAACCGGGCAGTGCCGACGCTTTGGTCGCGAAGCTGAAGAAACGCGGAATTCTGGCCGGTACGGTCTATCGGGACAGCGTCCGCTTTGTGACCCACCGTGATGTGGACCGCTCTGCCTGTGAGGAGGCCGCTCGCGTCACCGTAGAGCTGCTGAATCAATAATATGGCCGGAGAATGCCGGCGTCCGCATCACCGGCTGGCGCATCGAAAGTCTATAATTAGAGACGATGCCGAAGTACTCCATTGTCGTTCCGTTTCATAACGAAGAAGAGAACGTCACTACGCTCTACGACCGTCTCAAGGAGGTCATGGAGCACGTTGGCGACTCCTTCGAGCTGGTGTTTGTCGACGATGGTTCGAATGATCGCACCTGCAGACTGCTGGAGGAGATCGCCGCGGTCGACAGTCGCGTCCTGATTGTGAAGCTGCGCCGGAATTTCGGCCAGACCTCCGCCCTGGCTGCTGGCTTTGATCATGCCGAAGGCGAATTCATTCTTGCAATGGATGGCGACCTGCAGCATGATCCCGGCGAGATTCCCGTCTTCCTCGAGAAGCTGGAAGAGGGCTACGACGTTGTCAGCGGATGGCGCAGGGAGCGTATCGACAATTTCGTTATGCGGCGGTTCCCATCGCGCTGTGCGAACTGGCTGATGGCAAAGCTGTCGGGCGTCGACATCCATGATTTCGGAACGACCTTTAAGGCCTACAGGCGCGAGGTCATCCACAACATTCCGCTCTACGGTGAAATGCACCGGTTTATTCCCGCGCTCGCATCCTGGTATGGCGCCAGCATCTGCGAAGTCCCCATCACTAACGTGAACCGGGAGCGTGGCAAGTCACATTACGGAATCGGGCGAACCTTCCGGGTTTTCTTCGACCTGATGACGATTCGTTTCCTGCTGAAATACATGACGCGTCCGCTGCACTTTTTTGGGCTGCTGGGTGCCCTGGGAATTTTTGGTGGCGGAGGGATTTCCGCATTCCTGCTGGCGCTCAAGGTCATCACCCATCAGCATGTGATGGATGAGCACGGGCCGCTTTTCGTCATTGCCGGAGTCATGATGATCGCGGGCACGCAACTGCTGGCGCTGGGGCTGCTCGGCGAACTGCAGGTTCGGCATTATCACACCGCCGCGCAACGGGCTCCTTACTCCATCGATCGGCTCGTCCGCCTGCGGACGTCGGAAGAGTCCAGTATCCTGCCTGACAACTAAGGCCCGAATCCGCAGTACCTTCCACGGCAACCCGTTCCACCTGCATCCAATCACATCATCAGAATTGTGGTTTTGTGTTCGTATAATCTCGCTATTGCTAGCTGACACGCGCGCGTGAAGCCACGCCCCGCGTTCTTTTTGCGCCTGGCGAAGGGCCCCCGGAGAGCTGATCAAAATCATGCAAAAACCCGCCGATGGACGGAAGCGTGTCGTGATCGAAAGCGTCGAGCCGGAGATCGACGCGGGGCGTTTTCCCATCAAGCGCATCAGCGGCGATACGGTTCAGGTCGAGGCCGATGTTTTTGCTGACGGACACGATCATGTTGCGGCCCGGCTGCTGTTTCGTTTCCATGAAATCCCCACCTGGACCACCCTCCCCATGGAGGCCCTGGGCAACGACCGCTGGCGGGCTGAGTTTCCGGTAGCGCGCGTTGGTGAGTACTTCTACACCGTGGCGGGGTGGATCGACCACTTCGATACCTGGCGCGGCGATCTGGAGAAGCGCATCGCTGCGGGGCAGGACATTCGCGTCGACCTGCTGCAGGGCGCGCAGCTGGTGGAGCAGGCAGCGGTGCGAGCCGGCCGTGATGATGCCGATGAGCTGCGGCGTCGGGCCGCTCATTTGCGCGCTGGTGACGATTTGCCCACTGCCCAGACGGCAGCTCGCGATCCAGCTCTGGCAACCATGATGGCCTTGTATCTCGATCCGGCCATGGAGACGCGCTACGATCGCGAACTAAGTGTCACGGTAGACCGCGAAAAGGCTCGCTACTCGGCGTGGTACGAGATGTTTCCTCGCTCGACGGCGCCCGACCCCGGACGGCATGGGACCTTGAAGGATTGCGAAGCGCGCCTCGATTACATCCAGCGGCTCGGCTTCGACGTGCTCTACCTGCCGCCCATCCACCCCATCGGACAAGCCTTTCGCAAAGGCAAGAACAATTCAACCACCGCTGAGCCCGGCGATACCGGCAGTCCGTGGGCGATCGGTGCAAAGGACGGCGGGCACACTGCAATTCACACCGAGTTAGGAACACTCAGGGACTTTCACAGTCTCCTCAATGCCGCCGCCGCCAAAGGCATTGAGCTGGCGATGGACATCGCCTTCCAGTGCTCCCCCGATCACCCCTGGGTGAAGGAGCATTCGGCGTGGTTTAAACACAGAGCCGATGGAACTATCCAGTACGCCGAAAATCCGCCCAAGAAATATCAGGACATCTACCCGCTCGATTTTGAGAGTGCGGACTGGCAGGGCTTGTGGAATGCACTGCGCGACGTTTTCCTGTTCTGGATCGAGCAGGGTGTTCGCATCTTCCGCGTAGACAATCCCCACACCAAAGCCTTTGCCTTCTGGGAGTGGATGATTGCCGAAGTCAAACGCGATGCGCCCGACGCATTGTTTTTGGCTGAGGCCTTTACGCGGCCGCGGGTGATGCAGCGGTTGGCAAAGCTGGGATTCTCCCAGTCCTACACGTACTTCACCTGGCGGAACACGAAGCAGGAGATCACCGAGTATCTAACCGAGCTGACGCAGACCAGGGTACGCGAATACATGCGTCCTAATCTGTGGCCGAATACGCCGGACATTCTTCCCGAGACGCTGCAAATCGGCGGCCGGCCCGCCTTTTTGAGCCGCATCGTACTGGCTGCGACCCTGGGCCCGAATTACGGCATCTATGGTCCTGCGTATGAACTAGGCGAGAATCAACCACTGCGGCCCGGCAGCGAAGAATACCTGAATTCCGAGAAATACGAGATTCGCCGTTGGGATATCGATTCGCCACACAGCATCGCAGGAACCATTGCGTCTATTAATCGTGCCCGGTCCGAGAATCCCGCATTGCATGCAAACCACGACCTGTTTTTCCATCCCACAGATAATCCGTACCTCATCGCCTATAGCAAATCCAGTCGTGATGGCAGCAACTTTGTGCTGACTGTGGTCAACCTCGATTCGTTTCACACCCAGGCGGGATGGGTGACGCTCAATCTCGATCGCCTGAAACTGGGCCCCGACGAGGGTTTCCAGGTATTCGATCAGCTCACCGGCCTCCGTTATCTCTGGCAGGGCGCTCGCAATTATGTTGAATTGTCGCCCGACAGAATTCCCGCACATCTTTTCCGAGTGCTCCGCAAAGTGCGTTCTGAAAGAGACTTCGACTACTACCTATGAGCGCGCAAAACCCTATGCCGGAAACGAAGACCATCGTCCGCAAGGCGGGCAGTGTTGCCGACCCGCTCTGGTTCAAGGACGCGGTGATTTACGAGATCCACGTCAAGGCGTTCAGCGACAGTAATAACGATGGCATCGGCGACTTTCCAGGCTTGATGCAGAAACTCGATTATTTGCAAGACCTGGGCGTGACCTGTCTGTGGCTGTTGCCGTTTTTTCCTTCGCCTTTGCGCGACGACGGCTACGACATTTCCGACTACATGAGCGTGCATCCGAGTTATGGCACGCTCGACGATTTCCAGCGCTTTCTCGATGCGGCGCACGATCGCGGCCTGCAGGTCATGATCGAGTTGGTCATCAACCACAGTTCCGATCAGCATCCCTGGTTTCAGCGGGCGCGCAACGCTCCCGCAGGATCGTCCGAACGCAATTTCTACGTCTGGAGCGACACGGATCAGAAGTACAAAGACGCGCGCATCATCTTCACCGATACCGAAAAATCAAACTGGACGTGGGATCCGGTGGCGCAGGCCTACTACTGGCATCGATTCTTCTCGCATCAGCCGGACCTGAACTACGACAATCCTGAAGTCCTCGAAGAAGTGTTGAGCGTCATGCGCTATTGGCTCGACATGGGCGTGGATGCCCTCCGCATCGACGCCATTCCTTACCTTGTCGAGCGCGATGGAACCAGCTGCGAGAATCTCCCGGAAACCCACGCGGTGATCAAAGCATTTCGATCCGCCATTGACGAGGGTTACGCAGGACGCATGGTGCTGGCTGAGGCGAACCAGTGGCCGACCGATGTGCGGCCATACTTCGGCGACGGCGACGAATGCCATATGGCGTTTCACTTTCCGTTGATGCCGCGCATTTACATGGCTCTGCGCCAGGAAGACCGGCTGCCCATCACCGACATCATGGCGCAGACCCCGGCCATTCCCGACAACTGCCAGTGGGGACTCTTCCTGCGCAATCACGACGAGTTGACACTGGAGATGGTCTCGGACGACGAGCGCGACTACATGTATCTGGCCTACAGCGCCGACCCGCGCATGCGCATCAATATCGGCATCCGGCGCCGGCTGGCTCCTCTGCTGGATAACAACCGCAGACGCATCGAGCTGCTCAACAGCATTTTGTTTTCATTTCCTGGAACCCCCATCCTTTATTACGGCGATGAGATCGGCATGGGCGACAACATCTACCTTGGCGATCGCAATGGCGTGCGTACGCCCATGCAATGGACCCCGGATCGCAACGCAGGATTTTCGCGGGCGAACCCGGCCAAGCTCTACAGTCCGGTCATTATGGATCCGGTGTGGGGCTACGAAGCCATCAATGTAGAAGCGCAACAGAACGATGCTTCCTCGCTGCTGAACTGGATGCGCAACATGATTGCGCTGCGCAAGCTCTTCCAGGTCTTTGGACGTGGTTCGCTGCGTTTTCTCGAAGCGTCGAACCGCAAGATTCTCGCCTACATTCGCCAGTATCAGGAAGAGACAGTGTTGTGCGTGGCGAATCTGTCCCGCTTTGCGCAGCCCGTGCAACTCGACCTGTCAGGGATGGAAGGCATGACGCCGGTCGAAATGCTCGGCTACGTCGAATTCCCGACCATCACACGCGCTCCGTATTCATTGACGCTGGGCCCGTACGGATTCCTGTGGCTCGAGATTCAGCCCTCGATCGCTGCCGCAGAAACCGTCGCAAGCTCCGAGGGAGAGCAGGCATTTTATGTCGAAAATGAACGAGACTGGCAGAGCATTCTGTCCGGCGATGGCGTGCGTCGCCTCGAAACTCTGCTGCCGGCGTACCTCCAAAGGCAGCGCTGGTTCGGCAGCAAGTCCAGAAACATCGTACGCGCTAAAATCGCTGACTCGCTTTTGTTCGACGAGCGCCGCTCAGCGCTGATTTGGGTGAGTGTCGATTATCTTGAGGGCGACCCGGACACTTGGCTCCTGTGTCTGGCGATGAGCTTCGGCGACGCTGCCACCGCGGTGCGCGACTCCGCGCCGAATCAGATTCTGGCGACGGCCGGTTCAGCAATGCTGGCCGGAGTCCTGCACGAAGGGCTTCTGGGCAGCGCTCCGACGGCGCTGTTGGAAATTCTGGCGAGCGGTCAGCAGCTGCAGACGCGCAGCGGTACGTTGATTGGCCTGCCGAGCTCAGTGCTGGCGGCCCTTCGCGGAACTGAGCCTCTGAATGCGCGGGTCAGCAGCGCAGAGCAGAGCAATACATCGGCAATCTTTGGCGACCGGCTGATCATGAAGCTGTTTCGGCGCCAGCAGCCCGGTCAGAATCCTGACGTTGAAATCGGTCGCGCTCTTACCGAGGACGTCAGGTTTCCCAATATCCCCCCGTTCGGAGGATCGATGGAAGTGCGCCGGACGGATGAGGAAGCCGTGACCGTGGCCCTGCTGCAGGGCCTGGTGCCGAATGAAGGCGACGGCTGGCAGTGGACGCTGGAGGAGCTGGATCGCTATTACGAAAGCACGGCTTCGGTGAAGTCTCCTGCGGTCTCATCCGCCGTGGAACACGATGAGGTCCATCCTGAAGCCCGTACGCACGCTGGTCTGTATCTGGATGCCGCGGCCAGGCTCGGCCGCCGGACCGCGGAGATGCATCTGGCTCTGGCTTCGGTTCACGACGCAGCCTTCGTTCCTCACCACCCCAAACCAGATGAAGTGGAGGCGCTTCGGGACAATCTGGGCGGGCATGCGGCGCACGCCTTCGACCTGCTCAAGACCAGCCTCTCGCGTTTGCCGGAGGATACCGTCGAGTCGGCAGGCCTTGCGTTGAGCCGTCGAGGTGTCCTGCTCACGAAGCTGCGCGCCCTAACCACACTGAAGAATGTAGGATTGTGGACCCGGATTCACGGCGACTATCACCTTGGACAGGTACTGCGCTCCCGCGGCGACTTTGTGATTCTGGACTTCGAGGGTGAACCGGCACGACCGCTGGCTGAACGGCGCGCCAAACTATCTCCGCTCAAGGATGTGGCTGGAATGCTGCGTTCCTTTAGCTACGCAGCGTTCGTTGCGCTGACGCAATACACAACACGAAGACCCGAGGCGTTCGCACAGCTCGAATCGTGGGCGAAACTATGGGAGACTTCAGTAGCGGGTGAATTTCTCCGCGTTTATCGCGAGACGATTGCGGGTTCCCCGATCGTCCCCGCGGATCGCTCCGATTTCGACGCGCTCCTGCACCTCTATATGCTCGATAAAGCGTTGTACGAGCTGGTTTATGAACTGAATAATCGCCCAGCCTGGATTCGCATTCCGCTGCAGGGAATATTGTCACTGCCTTTGTGACATAAGGATTGAGCCGCTTCAATGGCAGCACTCGAAATCACGGACGAAGCAAGACAGCAGGTCGAGCGCGTCGCCTCTGCCGACGTGGTCGTCGGCATCGCTGGCGCCGTATCGCCTGACGAGTTGCGTTCGCGCGCGGTAGAGGTCATTCGCGAGCTGGGATCCGGCGTGTCCTCAATGCGCTTTGTGTTCACGTGGCCTGGGGTCGCATCTTCGCCTTCTGCCGGCGCAGATGGCGAGCCCGACAATGCGACGTTCGCCATGCTGCCGTTTTCTCCTGCACAAAACGCGGGAGAATTCTGGTCCGGTGTCTCCACGAATCAGCGTGCCGTTCTAAGCCTCGCCGCATCGCTGAACGCGCGCGTCTGCATCGTTCTCGGATCGGACCTGGCCGCACTCAATGCGCATACGATCCAGCTCTTCTCTTACGCTGTTCTGGATCGTCAGTGCGGTCTGGTGATGCCCGTCTATCCCGCCTCCAGGTACGACGGCCTCATCAACAGCGGCATTCTCTCGCCGCTCAACCGCGCGCTTTATGGCAGAAAAGTCCGCTTTCCTCTGGCATTTGACTTCGCGGCCTCCGGCGCACTTTGCGCCAGTCTCGCCCGCGCCAGCGCGCTCGCGGAGAGTTCCGGCAACGCGCTGCTTTGGCCGGTGACGGTGGCCGCCACACAATTTCCCCAGGTCCCTGTGGGCCAGGTACACATCGACGTGCATCACAAAGTCGCCACAGAAGGTCTGGAGCTAAGCGCCGTACTGGGCCAGCTTACCGGTTCGCTCTTTCAGGAGATGGACCTGTGCGCATCCCATTGGCAGCGTATTCGCGGATCTCAGGCAACACCGACGTGGGGCAATGCCAGCGAGGGTGCGCCCGACGGCCAGCCTATTGACACCCAGCCGATGCTGGATTCCTTCCTCCTCGGCTCGAAAAACCTGGACGAAGTGTGGCGCTTACTCCTGCCGCCAAACACATTGCTGGAATTGAAGCGCCTGACGCGCTTATCGCCTGAACAATTTTGCATGCCCGATGAATTGTGGGCGAGCATCGTCTATGACTTCGCGCTTGCCTATCGCCTGCGCACCATCAGCCGTGGACATGTGCTCGGCGCCCTCACTCCGCTCTACCTTGGTTGGGTCGCGTCCTATATTCGCGAGGTTTCGATTCTCAATAACGCTGCCGCAGAGCAGCGCCTTGAACAATGTGCCCGCGCCTGGGAGGAAAAAAAACCCTATCTCCTCTCGCGGTGGAGATGGCCGGATCGCTTCAATCCGTAGGGCGATCGAAAGGAGAAGAGGATATGTGGCAGCAGATAGAACAGTCGCTTCACTCATCGATGGGGCGGGTGGTGAACAAGATCGCCACGCTGCTCCCCGGCATTCTCGCGTTCATTGTCGCCTTCCTGTTCTTTCTTCTCGTCGGATGGCTGCTCTCCCTGCTCGTCAGCCGCATTCTTTCCGCGCTCCATTTTGATGAGCGCATGGGCCGCGGCGCCAACGCGATGGCGGAATGGAGCCCCCGCGCGACTCCGTCGCTGCTGGTGGGCCGCATCGTGTTCTGGTGTTTCGTGATCGCCGGTATCGTCGTAGGTGTCTCCGCATTCGAAGCAGGAACATCCGAGCACATTCTGTCCAGCTGGATTCTCGGCTACGTGCCGCGGGTCGTGGGTGCGGCAATTCTTCTTTTGGCCGGCAACGTACTCGCCCGCTTTGTCT
This sequence comes from Acidobacteriaceae bacterium, assembly GCA_036272255.1. Classification (GTDB taxonomy): domain Bacteria; phylum Acidobacteriota; class Terriglobia; order Terriglobales; family Acidobacteriaceae; genus Palsa-343. The sequence goes on from DATAZC010000012.1 coordinate 23,712, forward strand.
CTCGCAGCGTGCTCATCACCGGCGTTAACCTCAACCTGAGCTATGCGCGCCTGCTCAGCATGGGCGTGCGCTGGATGGTCCTCGTGTTAACTGGAGCCATGGTGCTCGATCACCTGGCACTGGGCGGCGAAATTGTCGAGCTGGGATTTGGAATCCTCTTCGGCGGCATTGTCTTCGCGCTCGCGCTGGCCGTAGGCCTCGGCTCACGCGATCTGGTGAGCCGCTCACTTGAGCGGGAAGCGGCGCGGCCGGTGGAAGTCACGCAGCCGGAAAAAATCCACCACTTCTAGGGTCTGTCGGGATTTGGGCGGCTTCAATCCTTCAGTGTCAGGGTGATGCTGCGCGAGTCGCCACCCGTGGTGCGCATTTCAATCTCACCCTGACTGCGCTTCACCACACTGGGAAATTTCTCGCCCCACTCCACCAGGACGAGGCTGGCCGGCCCGATCAACTCATCGAGCCCGAGCGAGTCGAGCTGTCTCTCGTTCTGAATCCGGTAAAGGTCCAGGTGATACAGGATCACCGGTTCCTTCTGCCCGTTGATCGTGCGTGTGCCTTCGTATTCGTGAATCAGCGTGAAGGTCGGGCTTGTGACCTCATCGGGTTCGGCGGCATCGAGCGCTTCCGCGATTCCCTTGACCAGGGTCGTCTTGCCTGCGCCGAGATCACCGCGCAGGATAAGAAATTTCGGCGGCGTCAGCAACTCGGCAATGCGGTGACCGATGGCAATGGTTTCCTTGCCGCTGTGGCTTTCGAACTGATGCATCTTCAGATCCGCCGTTTGCGTCATTTCGGCCTCGCCGCGGGGGAAGGAAGTCCCTCCAACCAAACATATCCCGCTTCGTCCCATGAGCGAAAGTGAAAAGCGCGAAAAAGATGACCAACCGTGTCGGTAGCCAGCAGCGTGTGCTCGTCCTGTTCACCCAGGGCGAAGTCGGCGGCGAGCCCGTGGAGGTACACAGCAGCCTCCACTGCCTGCTCTGGGTTCTCCGGATGCTGCGCCAACAGGGCCGCGACGATGCCGGTGAGAATATCGCCACTGCCGCCTTTGGCCATGCCTGGATTACCCGTGGTGTTGATTGCGATGCGGCCGTCAGGATGGGCGATCAGCGTGCGCCAGCCTTTTAATACGACTGTCACATTGTGCTTGCGGGCAAACTCGCGAGCGAGAGGTTCGCGATTGGCCTGGACCTCTTTCGTACTGAGGCCCGCGAGGCGTGCCATCTCTCCCGGATGCGGCGTCAGCACCACGGTGCGGCCGTGGCCATTGAGCTTGTCGAGATGTTTGGCGATGATGTTGAGCGCGTCCGCATCAAGGACCAGGGGCGCTGTAGTCTTCTCAATCACCCCAAGCACAAATTCCTCTGGCTCGGGCCCCATCCCGGGACCCATGGCGATGACGGTTGCGCGCTCGGTAAGCCTGCGCAGCTGATCGGGCTCGAGGTTGGCCTTGCCGATTTCTCCCGAGTCGCCTTCCCTGAGCGGCAGGGTCATCAGCTCGGGCGTAATCGCTGCAACCGAGGCCAGAATGGATTCGGGCACAGCAGCCGTGACCAGGCCCGCCCCGGCACGCAGTGCAGCCAGCGATGCCATTGCCGGAGCGCCTGACTTGCCGCGTCCACCGGCCGCAATGAGCACGTGACCATAGAGGCCTTTGTTCGAGTCGGGCGAACGCGGCTGCTCGGTCAGAGACTTTGACGCGCCAGACCACCTGAGGTTGGTAGCCGACTCGATCGACTCCTCGGGTGAGCCGATGGGCGCTACCACAATGGGACCGGTCGCGCTGCCGGTGAGGTTGCCAAACATATGCGCCAGCTTTGGCGCGGTGAAAGTCACCACAGCGCTGGCGCGAAAAGCGCCGTCGGCTGCGAAGGCGCGCGAGTCAGCGTCCCAACCGGACGGCAGATCGACAGCGACCACAGGAACCTTCAGCGCGTTGACGCGGTCCCGAAGCGCAGCGGCGACCCCTCGCAACGGTGGTTTGAACCCAGTGCCGACCACAGCATCGATCAACAGGGTTGCCGATGTCAGCAGGTCGTGAACTTTGGGCGACGCAAGAGCCGCTTCATCCGGAGCGAACACAGGTGCAGGATTATCCAGCCGCTGAAACGCCTCCGCCATCGCCTCAAAAGTGGCCCTGGCATCGCCGTTCAGGTCCGCCGGATTGCCCAGCAGAAGCACCCGCGTGGAGCAACCAGCTGCAGCCAGTCGCCGTGCCGCCACAAACCCGTCGCCCCCGTTGTTGCCTTTGCCACACAGAATTGCAATCTGTCGGCGCTCAGGAAATTCACGAAGCACCAGAGTCGCAACCGCAGTTCCCGCACGGTGCATCAGGTCAATCGAAGCGACGCCAAACTGCTCGGTCGTCACACGATCGACGGTTCGCATTTCCTCAGCAGTCAGGATTTTCATGGCGGGTTCTTCTAGCCCATATACATGCCGCCATTGACATCGAGCACGTGGCCTGTAATGTACGCGGCGTCATCGGAGGCGAGAAAGCGGACGGCGTTCGCGATATCCGCGTCGGTTCCCGCGCGTCCTAAAGGAATGTGCGACAGCATCGCGTCGCGCTGCTTCTCATCCAGAACAGCGGTCATAGCGGTTTCGATGTAGCCGGGAGCTATGGCGTTGGCAGTAATGTTGCGCGAAGCCAGCTCTCGCGCCAGCGATTTGGTCAAGCCGATGAGGCCCGCCTTGCTCGCCGCGTAGTTTGCCTGTCCCGCCTGTCCGGTTTCGCCGACCACACTCGAAATGTTAATGATGCGCCCCCAGCGTGCTTTCAACATAGGGGTCAGCAACGCCTGGGTCATCAGGAATGTGCCGGTGAGATTCGTCTGCAACACCTCGTCCCAGTCCGCGCGCTTCATGCGCAGCACCAGCGTGTCTCGAGTGACGCCGGCATTGTTGACCAGAATTTCAACAGTGCCGAAATGAGCGATGGCGCCTTTCGCGCAGCTCCTGATCGATTCTTCGCTGGCAATGTCGAGCGCAAAAACCGCGGCCGCGCCGCCTGCCGTGGCAATTTCCGCAGCCACGTCGTTCAGTTTGGCCTCATTGCGCGCGGCGAGCGCCACCTTCGCTCCGGATGCCGCGAGCACCAAAGCGCAGGCCCGGCCAATCCCTTGTGAAGCCCCGGTGACCAGTGCAGTTCTTCCCTCGAGGGTTGCCATGGTTCCAGCCTACCGCAAAGCCGCCGGACCTCGGACCGCCGCCGATCCTTACGGCCCCGCTGGAACTGGCGCGGTTGCCCGTCGACCGGCCGGCGACCCCAGACTTTCCAGGGACCAGATGTAAACCACCAGCTCCCGGCTGTATTGAAGCAGGGGTTTCGTATCGGGCAGCTGGATACCGTGGGCCTGCGGCAGATCGTTAATCTCGAATTCCGCTTCGGCCAGCTCCAGCGGCCACGGCAGATGGTGGATATTTACGCGCGCGATTTCGCCTCGCCGAGTGGTCGTAAACAACGCATAGCGGTCCGTGAGAAAGCTCTCGATCCCGCCTTTGACGCAGGGCTTGCCCAGGGTGCGATAGTGGGCGCGGAATTGCGCGCGAGGACGGCTCAGCAGCCGCTCACTGCTGTAGTGAAACATACGACTCTCATCCGTCGCGATCTTCATTTTCGACCAGTAGTAGGGCAGCCGGAAGAATATGCGCGCAGCCGAAACCGCGAACGGGTTCGCCGCGTCGAGAGAGAAGAAATAAACCCCCGGCTGGTTCGTATGCCTCTCGCGTACGTAGGTCCGCAGGTTCAGCTCCGGAAAGCGGCTGGCGCCGGGAATGCGTGGCAGCCCGCGCATTCGGATCTGGTCCATCCAGAAGGGAACTACGCCGACCCACGCCGAGCCATCAAAAGTGTCCACCGTCAGAGATTCGGGCAGCAGGTGGGTCAACTCAGCTGCCGGCAGGGGCCAGTGCGCAAACAGTAGATCATTCCATCGCTGGGTCATCACCCACGGCGATTTTGGCAGCGGCCACGGGCGATGCTCGGTCGTAGAAAGGATCTTGTTCATGCGCCAGGGCCATTCCGGCAGACGTCCGTCTGCGAGCGTCGGGCCAAAACCATCCTCATGGTACCCGTTCTTTCTTTGCAGCCGCATAACGATAAAAACGCCAATGGGTGACTTCCCGGATGCGTGCCGGATTTTCCGCAACCCCGGGGTTTAGCATTCGTGCATGGCTTCAATGACCGAGATTCCCCCAGCCAGAACTGAGACGCCGCTCGCCCCGGAAACCCGTAACAACCAAACCGAGGTTTTCGCTGTCCATGGGGCCGATCCAGAAGTGTTGGCCTACGCCATGGCCAGGTATTCGCGCTCCGCCCTTTCCATGAAGGAGTCGCTCCGCGAGATCAGCAGCCAGCGCGCTGAGCAGTTCCTGAACACTTTCTATTTCCAGTACGGGCATCGCTCCATCGCCGATCTGGCTCATGTGGCATTCGCCGTCGAAAGACTTTCGCTGCTGGCGGCCATTGTGCTGGTCGACGAGCAGCGCTGGGACGGGCAGGAGCGGTCGACCCGCTACCAGAATTTTCGCAAGAGCGGCTGGTATATGCCGGACTTCGGCGCTGATGCCGCATCGGCGGACCTGTACCGCGAGACGATCGACCGACTGTTTGCCGGTTATCACAGCGTCTTTGAATCCATCTTCACGTCCCTCGAGGGCCAGATCGCGAAGCCTGAAGACATGAAGCAGGAGACCTACGAGCGCACGCTCAAGGCTCGGGCTTTCGACGTCGCGCGCTACCTGCTGCCGCTGGCTACCAATACGTCGCTGGGACAAATCGTCAATGCGCGGACCCTCGAAACCCAGGTTTCCCGGCTGCTCACCAGCCCTGCGGCAGAAGTACGCCAACTGGGCGTGCGTCTCCAGGCTGCCGCCACCGGTCCGGCCTGGAACGTGCACGCCGATGATTTTGCCGCCCTCCAGCACGACATTGCCGCTTTGGATCCGGCCCTGGGGGAGCGCGCCGCAGCGTTGCTGACGCGCGAGGTGAAGACCGCGCCCACATTGGTGAAATATGCCGCGGTCAATGACTATCAGGTGCGTACTCGCGAAGAGCTCCGCCAGGCGGCTGCCGAGTTGCTCAAGGGCGAGGCGATCGAAGCCGCGCCTTTGGTCGACCTCATCGACGATGCGGACTCCCTCGAGACGGACCTGGCCACCACCCTGCTCTACGGCCAATGCCACTATTCCTACCGGCAGATTCGCCGCCATGTCGCCGCATTGAGTGAGTCGCGGCGCACCGAGATCATCGACCTGGGCATGCGGCATCGCGGGCGCCACGATGAGCTGCTGCGGGAGTTCTCCGCCGGCCAGGCCCTCCGCTTCGACATCCTCATGGACATCGGCGGTTTCCGCGACATGCACCGGCATCGCCGCTGCGTGCAGGTGCTCCAGGGATTCACCTCAGCGCACGGCTTCGCCATTCCCGAAGGCGTGCCCGAAGCCGGCATCCAGACGCTCTACGAGGAGGCGATGCAGGCTGCCCACTCCACTTACGCCACGTTAGCGGCTGGTTCTGCACCGGAGGCTGCCGAGTCCGCTCAGTACGTCCTGCCCCTGGCCACAAAAAACCGTGCGCTCTTTAAGATGGATTTTGCCGAAGCGCTCTATATCTCCGAGCTGCGTTCAGCTCCACAGGGCCATTTCTCCTATCGCCGTGTTGCATGGGAGATGTATCGTGCCGTGGAGCGGAAGTATCCCTCGCTCGCGCGGTACTTCCGCGCAACCGACGCGGATGAGCCTGTCGATTTGCTGAAGCGTTAGTGCGGGCTCTATGGGCCGTCACGCGCCAATACCTTCGGTGCCCGGGTACCCACCGAACCCGCCGTGGACGACGGCTCCGGTATCGCCCGAAACGATGCGAGCTCCCACTGCAGGCCGCCACGATCCACCAACCACCTTGTCGCCATAATGGCCGCCGCTCGCACCGCCGTAGAGGTAGTGATAGGTGCCAGGAAGGATAGCGCTTCCTGTAAACGGAGCGTTGTCGCAGGCATCATCCGAAACGATGATTCTTTGATCGTCGACGCAGTTGCGGATCTGTGTCGGCGGATGGCGCTCGCAGCCGGTGGAGAACGAAACGGCCGCCGCTGCCAGCAACGTGAAAGAAATCGCCTGCGATTTGCGCATCCGCGTGGTCTTCGTCCCTATCTTCGTGAATGATGCGGGCAAACGCAACCGTCCTGCCAACCCTTGCACATGGTGCTCGTCCGGTGTTCGCGAAGTATTTTCGCGCGATGAGCCTGCCGATCTGCCGAAGCGCTAACGGAACAAGTGCGGTACGAAGCGGCTGCCGTTGTTCGTCACGTAGCCGTCGGGTTCGCGAATGCCCATGCCGCTGGGCTCGCCATTCACCACCCAGCTGCCGATCACCTTGCGCGCCGTGCCGCCACCGGCGAGATCAACGTATTGCTGCCATACAAATCCGCCATCAGCGTAGCGGCCAGCCGTATCTTCTACCGTGATACCGCTGAGCTTCACCGTGACGTTGGCGCCCTCACGGCCAAGCAGAGGCTTGCGAACCCACGCATCAAGGTCGCGCGGTCCGTCGAGGTAGGCGGGCAAAAGCAGTCGATGACCAGGATACATTTCCCAGAGGACGGCGAGCAGAGCCTTATTCGACCAGAGCATCTTCCAGATTGGTTCGATCCATTGCGTCGTCCCCACGGTCTCGAGGGCGTAAGGGCCAAAGCGATCTGCGAGCATTGCCTCCCATGGGTACAGTTTGAAGATCGTCTCCATTGCGTGGTTCGAACCGTCGACGAAACGTTTCGAGCCCGGATCCCATCCAATATCGCGTATTCCGAGAGCTTCGGTTCCGAGGCCGGCTTGCTGCGCCGTATCCCGAAGGTAGGTGATGGTCATCCAGTCTTCGTCGCACCGTTCGCAGGCGAAATAGACGGGCTGACGGATGCAACTGGACAGGTCCTTCCATTTGGCGATCAGATGCTCATGGATGGAATTGAACTGGTCGGCCTCAGGAAAACGCTCTTCCAGCCAGTACCATTGCGCCACAGCAGCTTCTACCAGCGAGGTCGGCGTGTCGGCGTTGTACTCCAGTAGTTTCACCTCTTGCCCATTGAAAGCGAAATCCATGCGGCCATACAAAGCAGGAGGTTCAGCGCTCCATGTCTCCCGAATACGAACCGCAGCCGACGGAGGAATTCGCAAAGCATCGAGCCGATTGTTATCGAGGATGAAATCTCCGGCGGCGAGACACATCTGTTGCAACTCGGTAGTGGCGGCCTCAATGGAATCGATTTCTGTCGCTGAGAATTCCCAGTACGTCGATTCGTCCCAATAGGTCTGTCCGCCAACCGTGTGGAAAGTCAGGCCGAGATGCTCGACTTTCTTCTGCCAATCAGGGCGCGCGAGAATGCGATGACGTTGCACTCATTCTCTCCCGGAAAAAAAGCTGATCACGAATACCGCGCCAATGGCGCCGGCAATCGGCCAATAATTCCCGATGGCTTCCCCGAAGCCGCCGCGCACGGTCGACGCAAGCGCGCGCGAGTCGACCCGAAACGTTTCCGCGCGACCCAACCGATTGGGGATGCCGACAGCGGACGCTGCCGACAACAACACGACGGAGACTCTGGCGGATTTGCGCATGAAACAAAACATCTCACAGCCGAGCCGCGCGTGCTGAAGATTTGCGCGCTTATTCCCCGCCGCCTTCTCCACCGCCGTGGCCCCCTTCGCCTCCCTCACCGCCCTCGCCGCCCCCAAAACCGCCGCGCACCACAGCACCGGACTCTCCGGAAACCACGCGCGCACCTTCTTCGGGCTCCGATGCTCCGCCAACAACCGTGTCACCGGATCGCCCGCCGCTGGCCCCGCCATATACAAAGTAAGAGCCGCCTCCGTAGTGACCGCAGCGGTCGTCGGGGACGATATGGTGCTGTGCGTCAACACAGTTGCGAACTTCGGTTGGATGATCGCAGCCAACCGAGGCCGAAAGAGCGGCGGCTGCCAACAATGTGAGAGGAACCGATTGGGATTTTCGCATGGCCGAACTTAATCCGCTCCATCTTCAACAATGCGTGAGACGAAGGCAACAGAATTCCAGCGTCGTGTCGGGCGGGAGCCACCGGACGATACAATGCAACTTCGCGCCGAGGACAAAGACTTGATCCGAAAGACGTCGCTTTTCGTCGCCTGCGCCTTAACCGCCTTCTTCATGACTGACTCATCCCTTATCGCTCAAACTGCGGCCTTCGGGCCAGAGAATCCGTTCTATTCGCCCAGCACGCTGCCCTTCCACGCTCCGCCGTTCGACCGCATCAAAGATGCGGACTATCAGCCGGCCATCGAAGCCGGCATGGTGGCGCAGGAAAAGGAAATGCTGGTGATCGCCAACAATTCTGCAGCCCCCGCCTTCGACAACACGCTCGTCGCCATGGAGAAGACCGGACAACTCCTCCAGCGCTCGCACGCCGCTCTTAACGCCGTGACCGCCGCAAATACCAACCCCTTCCTGCAAAATGTCCAGCGGGAGCTGGCGCCCAAACTCGCCGCTCACCGTGATTCGATCTACCTGAATGCGAAATTATTTGCGCGGGTTCGGACCGTTTATCAAACCCGGGCCAGTCTGCACCTCGATCCCGAGAGCCAACGCCTCGTCGAAATCGTCTACGACGAATTTGTTCATGCCGGCGCAGCCCTGAGCAATACCGACAAGGAAAAGCTGAAGAAGCTCAATGAAGAGGAATCAAAGCTGGACGATGAATTCAGCCGCGGGCTTCTGGAGGCTACGAAGAGGGCGGCCTTCATCACCACCGACAAATCGGGCCTCGCAGGTCTGACCGATGCGCAGATTGCGGCCGCCGCGCAAGCCGCCACCGCGCGCAAGGTCGACGGCTACGTCATCCCGCTGCAGAATACGACGCAGCAGCCGGACCTGACCGTCCTGAGCCATCGTGCGACGAGGCAGGCGCTCTTTGAGAAGGGCTGGACCCGAGCAGAACAACCCGGCGATGATCTTCGCCCCACCATCGCTCGGCTCGCACAGCTGCGCGCGCAAAAGGCTAAACTGCTGGGATTCGATTCCTACGCCGCCTGGAAGCTCGAAGACCAGATGGCGAAGACTCCGGATGCAGTCCTGCATTTCCTCAACGAGCTGATTCCGGCTGCAACCGCCAAGACCAGTGCTGAGGGCAAAGACATTCAGGCTGTCATCGACGCGCAGCAGGGCGGCTTCCAGCTTGCGCCATGGGATTGGAATTTCTACGCCGAGCAGGTGCGCAAGGCGAAGTACGACCTCGATGAAGCGCAGGTCAAGCCGTATTTCGAAATCAACAACGTCCTCGAGAACGGTGTCTTCTATGCCGCCCATCTTCTGTACGGGCTCGATTTCAAGGAACGCAAGGACATCCCGGTCTGGCAGCCGGACGTGCGCGTCTTCGAGGTTCACGACAGCAACGGGAAACCGTTGGCCCTCTTTTACTGCGACTACTTCAAGCGCGACAACAAAAATGGCGGCGCCTGGATGTCGAGTTACGTCGAGCAAAGCAAATTGCTCGGCGATCTGCCAGTCGTCTACAACGTCGCCAATTTACCGAAGCCCGCACCCGGAGAACCCGCGCTGATCAGTGCCGACGATGTGCGGACCATGTTCCACGAATTTGGTCACGCGCTGCACGGAATGCTCAGCAATGTGCAATATCCCACGCTGGCGGGCACGTCGGTTCCGCGCGACTTCGTGGAGTTTCCCTCGCAGTTCAACGAGCACTGGGCGACTTATCCCGCCGTCTTCCAGCATTACGCCAAGCACTATAAGACGGGAGAGCCGATGCCGGCCGAACTGGCCGGGAAAATTCTCAGGGCGCGCGATTTTAACCAGGGATATTCGCTCACCGAGCTTCTTTCCGCCTCGATGCTGGATATGCAATGGCACACCCTGCCGGCGGGCTCTCCGCTGCAAAACGTGGATGACTTCGAGAGAGCCGCCCTCGAGAAATCACATGTAGCTCTTGCCGCCGTTCCGCCGCGCTATCGTTCGTCCTACTTTCTGCATATCTGGTCCAACGGCTACGCGGCAGGCTACTACGCCTACCAGTGGACCGAGATGCTGGACGACGACGCGTATCAGTGGTTCGAAGAGAACGGCGGCCTGACTCGAACCAACGGCGATCGCTTCCGGCAGATGGTGCTCTCCCGCGGCAACACCGAGAATCTGGCCACAATGTATGCGAACTGGAGAGGCCGGGCTCCGGAAATCGGCGCGATGATCAAAGATCGCGGCCTGGCCCAAAAGTAGGCTACGCACCCAATGGAAAAAGGCTGCCCACAGGCAGCCTCTCCTCCACAACTTGCCGATGCTCAGGCGTGAGCGTAAGAGGCGATTGCACTCGCCTCGTCGTCCTTCACGTCGAACACGGTGTACAGCTTCGTGATCTGCAGCAGATCATGCACCTTGCGTGTCAGGTTCAACAACTTTAATTCGCCGCCCTGATTGCGAACGGTCGTGTAGGCACTTACCAGCTCGCCAATGCCCGAGCTGTCGATGTAATTCACGTCGCCCAGGTTCAGCAGAATCTTCTTCTGGCCCTTGGCAAGCAGGTCACGGACCGAATCACGCAACTGCACGCTGCCCTCGCCGAGGGTGATCCGACCGCCGAGATCGAGAATCGTTATCCCGTCTACCTGACGAGTGCTGATTTTCATGCTCACGAGAAATTCCTCCTTGGAAAAACTTGTAGCGCGGGGAAGTTAGGCGCCGGTTGGAGCGGTGCCGAGATGCTTGATCAGCGTCAGCTCGGTTCCGGGATGCAGTTGTTTGAAGTGTACCTCATCCATGAACGACCGTATGAGGAAGATGCCGCGCCCCGAGCCCCGCAGCAAATTTTCAGGCGCCAGCGGATCGGGCAGCGTCGCCGGATCCAGACCCTTGCCTTCATCGGTTATCCGGATCACCAGCGATGCACCCGTGTTTTCGAAGGACGCGGTCATGCGCTTTTCCGGATCGTAGGCGTTCCCGTGAAGAACGGCGTTGACGGCGGCTTCCCGTACTGCCATCGAGATCCTGAAGATCTCGTCCTCATCCACGCCCGCCTTGCGAGCCAGCTGCTCGGCGGTCTGCTCGACTTTATTCACGCTGTCCAGCGAGGAATCTAATGTATAGGTCACGCGGCTTGCCTGCTGTCCTGTCAAATGCCCTTCCTCGCTTTACGAATCGCGGGTCTTTTCGGGGACTTTTTCCCGTAGGCGAAGTTTGCTTGCTGGAACGAAAGATGTCAAGCACAACGCAAAGGGTGCCAGCCCCCAATCGCAATTAGCGGCCCGAAGAGACCTCCGGCTTTCGTCTGCCCGGAATCCTGTAATGGTGGGGCATCCCGCGTCCCGGTAAGATGAAGAAGAGCGATCCATGCCCGGCTCAGATCCCCAGTCCCGAAAGACCGCCGCCCAGGGGACCACTCCCGACCCGAAGCCGGCACCCAAGCCCGGCTCTGCGCAGCAGGACGACGATGTCGTCGGCAAAGCGTACGACAGCCGGCTCATGCGGCGCCTCATCACCTATCTCTTTCCCTACAAATGGGCCTGTATCGCCTCGATCGTGGCCATCCTTCTCAAGGCCGGCGCCGATGTGCTGGGGCCGTACCTCACCATGGTCGCCGTCGACCTGTATCTCAAGCCGGCTGCGGACTCTACCCCCCGGACAGCAGCCGCAGATGCCGCCAGTGGCGTCGCAGCCCATCCTCTGCTCGCCCATCGCCTCACTTCCTGGGCCTCCGGCGGCGCCTGGACGGGTGTTTCGGAACTAGCCGCCATCTGGCTGGCGTCGCTGATCTTCAGCTACGTCCTCGAAGCGTTCCAAACCTGGCTCATGCAGTGGACCGGGCAAAAAGTCATGTTCGACATGCGCAGCCAGATTTTCCGGCACATGCAGCAGATGCACATCGGCTTCTTCGATCGCAATCCTGTCGGCCGGCTGGTCACCCGCCTCACCACCGACGTCGACGCCATCAACGAGATGTTCACGTCCGGCGTTTTCGCAATCTTCGAAGACGTCTTTGTGCTGGCCGCGATTGTGTTCGTCATGCTGCGCATGAAGTGGTGGCTGGCCCTCATGGCCTTCTCGGTGCTGCCGCTCATCCTTCTGGCCACGCGCATCTTCCGTAAATATGTCCGGGATTCGTACAGGCGCATTCGCGCCGCCATCGCGCGCATCAATGCCTACACCCAGGAATACATCTCCGGAATGTCGCTCGTGCAGCTCTTCAACCGCCAGGAGCGCGCCTTCCGCGATTTCTCCGCCATCAACCTCATCCACATGGAGGCGTTCAAGGACAACATCCTGGCCTACGCGCTCTACTACCCGGTGGTCGAGCTTCTCAGCTCGCTCGCCATCGCCCTCATTATCTGGATGGGCGGCGGCGGCGTCCTGCGCGGAACCGTCATGCTCGGCACGCTGGTCGGCTTCATGCAGTACGCGCAGCGGTTCTTCCGGCCCATTCAGGACCTCAGCGAGAAATACAACATCCTGCAGGCAGCCATGGCGGCCAGCGAGCGGGTTTTCAAATTGCTTGATACCGCGCCGGAGATCGTCTCGCCGCCTGACCCAAAGCCGGGCGACGCCTCAGGCCGTATCGAATTTCGCGACGTATGGTTCACGTACCATCGCCTCGACGCCGAAAAGAAGGCAGCCGTTGCAGCCGCCGGCCCAGCCGAGCTGCAGGCCATGACCGACATCGAATGGGTCATGCGCGGCGTGACCTTCACCATCGAGCCCGACCAGACCGCGGCCATCGTCGGCCATACCGGAGCAGGGAAGACCACTATCACCAGTCTGATGATGCGCTTTTACGACGTGCAGCACGGGCAGGTTCTTGTCGATGGCGTCGACGTCCGTCAACAGGATCTGACCCGGCTCCGCCAGCGCTTCGGCGTGGTCCTGCAGGATCCGTTCCTGTTTAGCGGCACCGTGGCCGACAATATCCGACTCGGCAACGAGACCATCACCGACGGGGCCATGCAGTTGGCCGCCGAACAGGTCAACGTCGACGACTTCATCCGCTCGCTGCCCGGCCAGTATCAGGAACCGCTGCGCGAGCGTGGTGCCGGACTTTCCACCGGCCAAAAACAACTGATCAACTTTGCGCGCGCTCTGGCCCACCGGCCCGGCATCCTGATCCTCGACGAGGCGACCTCCAGCGTCGACACCGATACCGAATTTCTCGTGCGTGCCGCCCTCGAGCGCATGGTCGAAGGACGAACTTCGGTCGTGATCGCGCACCGGCTCTCCACCGTCCAGCGTGCCGACGTCATCCTGGTGATGCATCGCGGCCAACTACGCGAGATGGGCTCGCATCAACAGCTGCTGTCGCTCCACGGCATCTACTGGAAGCTCTACCAGCTGCAGTACAAGGATCAGGAACTGGCTGAACCCGCCCCCGGCCTCACGCCCTCGCTGGCCGTGGGTACGGACTGACCGCGTCGCAGCTCGTATGTCCGGAAAACCGCCACTGTCTGCAAATGGGTCGGCTTAAAAGACTCCGGATACTTCAGCCCAAACCCCAGCATTCGATCCATGCCGATATGCGCGATCCAGATGGCTGCAATCTCGGCCGAAATTGCTGAGTGCCATTTCCAGGCGATCAGTCCGAGAAGCACCGGCAGCGCGTAAGTGTGCGCGAAGTTGTAGAAGATCGCAGCAAATCGCAGGTTTTTGGTGGCATATCCCAGCAGAGAAAGGTCCGGAGCCAGGATCAGCAGCGCAAACAATCCCCAATGCCCATGCAAAACCACGAAATAGGCCAAAAGGCTTGCCACAAGACCACAGGTTCCCTCGATGCGCAGAATTCGATCCGGTCGCGCTAGCATGGGATCAAGAGTAGCGACAGGAGAAGAGGGTGGCAATGTGCCTCGCCCCTAACGCCTTTCCGCGATGAAGAGCAGCGGCCCGCCAAAGATTTTTTTATCTGCCGGAGAAGCCAGCGGCGAGCACTACGGCACGCTGGTGATCGCGGCCCTGCAGCAACTGTTGCCGGATGCCGAGTTTTTCGGCCTCGGAGGCCGGCGCATGGAAGCCCTCGGCTTCCGCCCCATCGTCCGCTCTGAAGACGTCGCCGTCATGGGCATCACCGAAGTCGTGCGCCACATGCCGCGCATCTACCGCGAATACCGTCGCCTGCGCGCCTCAATCGCCACTGAAAATCCCGACATCGCCATCCTCATTGACTTCCCCGACGTCAACCTCTCCCTGGCCCGTCACCTCAGGCGCGCAAACGTCCCCGTCATCTACTTCGTCAGCCCCCAGCTTTGGGCCTGGAAGAAGTACCGCATCCGCAGCGTGCAGCGCTGCGTCGACCGCATGCTGACCATCTTTCCTTTCGAAGAGCGCTTCTATCATGACCACGGTGTCGACGCTGAATTCGTCGGCCATCCTCTCGCCGAGCAAGCCCTGCCGACCGTCACCCGCGACGAATTTGCCCGCCACAACAGCCTCGATCCCGCAAAAACATGGATCGGCCTCCTCCCTGGCAGCCGGGGCAAAGAAATCCGCCTCAACCTGCCGGATATGGTCCGCGCCGCTGCCATGCTGGCTTCCCAGTCCGAACGCCCGACCAGCCAGGAAAAGGTCTGTCTGTCCGGCCAGGAGTTCCTCCTGCCCCTCGCTCCCACGCTGACCGACCCCCAGCGAGACCATATCCGTGGCTTGCTGGCCGAGCTTCTGGCCGCGCAGTCCAGTCCCCCGCAGATCACGATTGTCGACGACGCCCGCGCCGTCCTCTACCATGCCCGCGCCAGCATTGTGGCCAGCGGCACCGCCACCGTCGAGGCCGCGCTGATCGGCAACCCATTTATCGTGGTATACCGGATTTCACCGCTCAGCTATGCGGTGGCGAAGCGGGTGGTGGACGTGCCGCATGTGGCCATGGTGAACCTGATTGCCGGAAAACGCATCGTACCCGAACTGATTCAGGGTGACTTTACGCCGGATACTGTCGTCTCACACCTCAGACCGCTGCTCGACAATGAAGAACCGCGGCTCCGGATGCAGGCCAACCTGCGGCGCATTGGGGAAATGCTGCGCAGCGAGCAGAGTGCCGTCGGCCGCGTCGCCCAAATCACCTTCGAGATGCTGCAACAACGATCAACGCCGAAAGAAAGACTGAGCCAGGTTCCATGAAGAACTGCCCACTCGCCCACGCGCCGGAACAGTGTCGCCTCCTGCGCCTTGCTGTCCTTTCCGCAGCCCTTGTTTTGGCGGCTCTCTCGCCCGCGCTGCAGGCCCACGCCCAGAACGCATCGCCTAAGCCGACCCTGAACATCACCGGTTACAACATCAGCCTGGAACTTCATCCGGCCGATCACTCGCTCGATGCCACCACTCAGGTCACGTTCACGCCGTTGGCTGATCTGCCCTCCGCCATCTTCGATCTGCACGGCGCTCTGCTGGTCGATAAGGTGAGCGACGCCAAAGGAGCGCCTCTGAATGGGGCGCGCGGAGCGGGCGCAACCCTGGTCGTAACGCCGAACACCCCGCTGGTCGCAGGCCAATCGGTTACATGGACCTTCCACTACTCCGGCAAGCTCGAGACGGACGCTGGCGGCCCCGTCGAAGGACTGAAGCTGGCCTACGTTGGCGATCCCATCAGCTATTTGCTCTATGCGGGCCGCTGGTTCCCGATGACCGGCTATCTGACCGACCGCTTCACTGCCGACATCCATGTCAAGGCCCCCACAGGCTATCGCGTCGTCGGCACCGGAGGCACCGGGAAACCAAGAGAGATTGCCGGCGGCGAAGAATGGGATTTCAAGTGGGACAAGCCCGGCTTTCCCGGCACCATCATCGCCGGCAAATTCGAACCTCCGGTTTCCGGGGCTGCGCCCAACATCCACGTCTACACAACCGCTGCTCACAAAGCCGCCGCGAGTGACTACGCAGGGACAGCGCTGCGCGAATTCGCTTACTTCACCAGCACCTTTGGGATCCCGGAATCGACACAGTTGAACGTTGTCGAGCTGCCCGATGACACCGTCCCGGTGGCCTGGGCTCCCGAGATCGCCGCAGTCGCCGGCTCTCATATTGGCGGCAAAAACGACTTCCGCCTCCTCGCCAACACCATCGCCCACCAGTGGTGGGGCAGTGAGGTCAGCCCCGCGACCCTCAACGATGCCTGGATCATCAACGGCATGGCTCGCTACGGCGAGTTGATGTACCTCGAAGACGATGCCGGCCATACAGCGCTTGAAACGGCCCTGCCGGACATCGCCGCCAGCGCCCTCGCCTACGACACCATCCCCCTTGCCAGCGCGGGAACGCTGGCCGCCTACTCTCCTCAGTTTCAATCCATGACCCTCGACAAGGGCGCCCTGGTCTTCCATATGCTGCGCTGGGAGGTCGGTGACGACAGCTTTGAGAAGATTCTGCGCGCCGCGCTCAGTCAGTACAAAGACAAGGGCATTCGCAGCGGTGAGTTCGAGCGTGTCGCAGAGGAGCAGTCGCAGCAGGCGCTGACGCCGTTCTTCAGCGAATGGCTCGACGGCACCGGCGCCCCCGAATTCCAGGATAAGTATGCCGTCTACCGGCTCGGAAACAACAAGGGCTTTCGTACCATTGGCGAAATCCAGGGCGACATGGATCTCTTCAACATGCCAGTCGATCTCCGCGTTGAAACCGAAGGCAAGACCGTCGACAAGCGCGTCGACGTCGTCGGTACCGACTCCCAATACGTCATCGACACCTTTGGCCGTCCGCGCCGCGTCATCATCGATCCCCAGGGCTGGGTCCTCAAAAACAATCCCGACCTTGAAGTTCGGGTGGCGATTCTGCGCGGCCAGCAACTCGCGGCGCAGGGCGACACGGGTGGGGCCCTGGCGGAATATCAAAAGGCCCTCAAATCCAACGCGCAAAGTTCTCTGGCAAACTACCGCATCGGCGAGCTCCTGTTCAGCATGCGGAACTACCAGGCCGCTGTGAACGCCTACCGTGACGCGCTGAACGGCGACGCCGAGCCGAAGTGGACCGAAGTCTGGAGCCACGTCGCGGTCGGCAAGATTTTCGATTTAACCGGCCAGAGGGACCGCGCCATCTCTGAATACCGCCAGGCGCTGCAAACCAACGACAACACCGCTGGCGCCCTCAACGAAGCGCGCCACTGGATTCAGACGCCCTATAAGAGGCCAGATACCGACCAGTAACGCCATCCTGGGTTACCAGGGAAGATAGTTCGGCTTACAACCCCTTGTAGCTTCCGCCATCCACCAGAATGGTTTGCCCCGTGATGCTCGCCGCAGGCTCCGAAGCCAGCCACACAATCGTGGCTGCGACCTCTTCCGGCGTCGCCATGCGGCCGATGGGGATCTCCCGCTCCAGATCGCTCTGGACCTGTTCCAGGGAAACGTTGCGATTCTTTGCACGCGTCTCCAGCAGGCTGCGTGACCTGTCCGTTGAAGTGAATCCAGGACCCACATTGTTAATCGTGATGCCGTCGCGGCCAAACTGTCCGGCCAGCGAGCGAACCAGCCCCATCATCCCGGCGCGAATGGTATTCGACAGAACCAGCTCCGGAACCGGCTGCTTCACCGTGTAAGAAGTCAGCGTGACGATGCGTCCCCAATGCTGCTGTTGCATCGGTGGCAGCACCGCCTGCGCGAACAGGATCGCGCTCCGCAGATTCAACTGCCAGGCTCTCTCCCAGTCCTCCAGCGTCGTCTCGAGAAAGGGCTTGGCCGGGGGCCCCCCGGCGTTGGGCACGCAGACATCGATCCGTCCGAAGCGAGTATGCGTCCCCTGAACAAACGCAACTACCGCCGCGGGATCGCTGACATCGCATGCCTGAGTAAAAGTCTCCACGTCGAAGCGGCTTTTCGCATCGGCCGCCACCTGGTCCAACTCTGCCTGCCGTCGCGCGCACAGCGCCAGATGGGCGCCCTCGGCCGCAAAAGCCAGAGCCGTTGCTTTTCCAATTCCCGAGCTGGAGCCCGCCACAATCGCGACTCTGTCTTTCAGTCCAGTGTCCATGCGCCCTATGATAGACGAGGCAACTTCGTACTAAATTCTCCCGGAGACTTCCGTTGGCCGATAACAAGGACCTGCAGTACACAGGCTTCGACAGCATTCCAGTCGAACAGCTGAACCCCCTCATCGATCGTCAGTTTGTTTATGGCGAGCGTGGTATGCTCGCGCGCCTCACGCTGCGCAAGGGCGCGATCGTCCCGCAGCACAGTCACGAGAACGAACAGATCACGTACATCCTCGAAGGCGCCCTGCGATTCACCATGGGCGACGGTCGCGTGATCACCGTCGGCGCGGGTCAGGTGCTGGTGATCCCGTCCAACATGCCGCATCAGGCCGAAGCTGTTGAGGACACCATCGATCTCGATATCTTTACGCCGCCCAGGGCCGACTGGATCGCCGGCACGGATGCCTATCTGAGGAAGTAGTCCCGGGTCGCCGCTGCCTCGGAGCCGGTTCTGGATCGACCGGCCTACCTCAACTCAGCGGCGATGTCTTCCGGCGGAACCGCCAGCTTGCAGCGGTTGCGGCCCTCCGCCTTCGCCGCATACAAAGCCACGTCCACCTCCCGCAGCAGGTCATCGCGACGCGGATAGCCCCACTCCCGGGCGGCCAGGACGCCGATGCTGATGCTGAGGCAAATAGGTCCACAGGCCGTGGTAATCGGCTCTTCGACAATGCTCTGGCGCAGCTGATCGGCCCGCGTCAGCGCTTCCTGAGGGCCGCATCCCCCCAGAATCACCAGGAACTCCTCTCCTCCTAAACGGCCAACCAGGTCGTAGGTCCGCACCGCGCGCAAAAAGCGCTTGGCCGTCTCCCGCAGAACCTCATCTCCGATGGGATGGCCGAAGCGGTCGTTGATGTTCTTGAAGTGATCAAGATCCGCCAACAATATCGCCGTCGCCCCGTGTTCGCGCGAACTGCGGGAAATCTCACGTCCCAGCATGTCAAGAATCGCATCGCGATTCAGCAGAGACGTCAGCGAGTCATGCGTGGCCCTGAAATGCAGGTTCTCGCGCGCCCGCTTCAGTTCGGATTCGGTTTCTTTCAGAGCCGTGATGTTCCGCCCAATTCCAATGATCCCGATGGCCTTTCCCTCAGAGTCGCGGAACGGCACTTTCGTCGTCAGCAGCCAGCGTATTCGGCCATCGCTCTCCCGAACATGCTCATCCTGGCTGACCAGAGGCACTCCCGACTGGATAACTCTTTGCTCATCCTGATAAAAGCCCGCCGCCAACTCCGTTGGGTAATAGTCGAAGTCGGATTTACCTCTCAGCTCGTTTCCCGAGGCAGCGCCCATCACGTCCGCAGTCCCCTGATTCGCCAGCAAAAATCGGCTCTCTTCATCCTTGACGTAGATCAGGTCAGGAACGCTGGCGATCACCGCCCTCAGCATCTCCAGTTCGCCAGCGAACGTTTCCCCGAGACCATGCACATGGCTCCTCGTCAAACGCCAGGCCAGCACCAGGGCCGCCGTCAGCGCGAATACGAGGAAGAGTAATAAGATCCAGCCGGCCAAAGTAGCCGGAAAAAACGGGCTTGCCAGAGAATTGACCAGCTCCCCCATGGGTCGCAATGGACTTGCGAAAGTGAGCTGAATAGCAGGTTTCATGGCAGTCCAGGTCGACAGGGCGAGCGCAGCCGTCCGCCAACCTTCGGACAAACCCGGCATCCTCGACCGAGCTTGTTGGCCTGGTCTGAATCCTCACCAGGTCGCCGACTGGCATTCTAATATATCGGCCGCCTTTTCCCGGGGAACATGTCCAGCTATCGCCCGCGACGCTGTCACTTGCTGACGCACAGAGGCTTCGACCTGCCCTTATAAGGCGTCGTCGGCGGGCTGCGCATGCAAGAAGGGGCCATCGCCTTGCCGGAGGTTCTCCGGCAAACGTAAGCGTAACGAGGGCGGGGTTTAAGCCGCCTCTCCCCTCCAACTACTTCTTTGCGTTCTGAGCAGCTTTCTGCTTCGCCCAGCGTCGTCTCTGAGCAGCTGCGATGCGTGCCCGGGCGTCGGCACTGAGAACCCGCTTCTTACGAGGCCGATTACCAAAGGAAGACGGAGCGATTCGGGAGCCTCCCGAGCTGAGGAGCAAAGCTCGAACCTTCTCGAGGCGGCTGATTTCTTCATCTACTGCAGCTACTAGTTCTTCACGTGTCATTTTTTTTCTCTCGTGTGGTAGAAGCCAGTTATCCAGGGAACGGATACAACACCGCCTACCATAGCAAATTGAGAGGGTTGTTACAAAAAATTCTGTAGCCCTGCGACCGGACCACTCGCGCCCTTCATAGATGTGCTGAAACGGCACATTAACTCACAATTCGCGGTTTTTTCTCCAATCCGTAAGCTTGGCTTGTCAGACCACAGCGCAAGATCATGGCGTGTCGACCCTTAACCGTGCTGTCAGGCCGCGCCGGCTGCTGTCGGGCGTGGACATTTTCGTGGACATTCAGACCGGGGGAAGAGCTCCCGTCGAAGCACTTAGCCAACGGAAATCGCATGTTGCAGCCCAACTGGGGAGATATGAAATCAGGCTGGCCGAAACCCTGGACGAACGCGACGCTGCCTGCCGTCTCCGTTTCAAAGTTTTCAATATTGAACTCGGAGAAGGCCTGGAGTCGTCCTACCACACCGGGCTGGATCAGGATCATTTCGACTTATTCTGCGATCACCTGATCGTCGAGGACCGCTCTCGACGCGAAGTAGTAGGCACGTACCGCATGCAGTCAGGTAAGACGGCGGCAGGGAAATTCGGTTACTACAGCCAGCAGGAATTCGACTTTTCTCCTTACGAACTTATTCGCACCCAGGTCCTGGAGCTAGGGCGCGCTTCCATCGACCGCGATCACCGCACCAGTGAAGTACTCACGCTCCTGTGGCGTGGCATCATTCAATATGCGCGGTTCTATGACCTCCGATACCTTATTGGCTGTTCATCGCTGAATTCCCGCGATCCCCGGGAGGGATGGTCTACGTATAGGCAATTGATGCCGTTCCTGGCCTCGCAGCCTATGCGCACGCGGCCGACCTCGACCTATGAGTTACCCGCCCATGCAAAAGAAACAGCTGTTGAGGTAAAAATTCCAAAGCTATTGAAGACGTATATTGCAGTGGGAGCCAGGATCTGCGGCGAACCGGCATGGGATCGCGAATTCGGAACCATCGACTTTCTGACTCTGCTCGATCTGGCACAACTTTCGCCGGCGGCGAAACATCGTTTCCTTCCGGACGTCGAGCGGCTGGCGGCGCGCTCCGAGCGGCTCTCCGCTTACTGATTCTCCTTCTCAGCCTGGCCGAAGTCGCTGTGCGTTTCTTTCTGCTGCGGATCCGCCACGGCGCACGAATCGAGTCTTGGCAGCGGGCTCAGTGGCTGCACGTCGCATGCGCCATCATTGTTCGCCGTCTGGGAATGCAAATCGAGTCGCGTGGAACGCGCCCGGCCCGGGGACTCATCTGCTCCAACCACCTCACCTATTTCGACATTCTTGTTTATGCCGCCACCGTGCCCTGCGTTTTTGTCTCCAAACGCGAAGTGCGCCGATGGCCAGCTTTCGGATTCTTCGCCCGCTGCGGAGGCACCATCTTCGTCGATCGGCAAAGCCGCAGCAGTGCGGAGCGTGCGACACTGCAGATCGCGGCTGTGCTCGAATCGGGTGTCCCCGTCCTGTTGTTTCCCGAGGGAACCAGTACCGACGGAACCGAAGTGCAGCGGTTCCACCCCACTCTGCTGGAACCCGCCGTGCAACTCGCAACGGAAATCACCGCCGCAGCCGTCGGCTATCGCGTTCGGGGTGGGGAAGAGCGCGACATCTGCTGGTATGGAGATGCTCCCTTTGTTCCCCACCTGCTGAGAACCCTGGGCCACAGCGGCCTCACTGCTGACGTTGAGTTCTTTCCGGAGAGCCTGGTTTACACCGACCGAAAAATGGCCGCACTGGAGCTTCGCGAGCAAATCGAGGCAATGAGAAAAAGGATCTCTCGGGCCGAAGTCGACTAAGACCGAGCGAGCCAGGAAGAAAAGGCCTACTCCTCGCCTTCCCTTTTCGTCAGCTCTTCCAGCTGCTTTCTCCAGTCCAGCGATTCAACAAACGCATGCGAATCCCGCCAGTGTTCGCGGACCAGCACGTGTAGCTCGAGATAAACGCGCGTCCCCAGCAACGCCTCGATCTCATGCCGGGCGCCGGCGCCAATCTCCTTCAGCTTGCTCCCGCCCTTGCCAATCAGAATCGCTTTCTGTCCTGCGCGTTCGCAATAAATGGCCGCTGAAATCCGCGTTACCGGGAGCTTGCTGCCGGGACGTGGCTTTTGTGCCGACGGTGCTGGCTCCTCGAAACGCTCCACGATCACCGCTGTAGAGTAGGGAACCTCTTCTCCGGTCTCCATCAGGACTCGCTCCCGAATCAGCTCTGCTACCAGAAACCGCTCCGGCTGGTCGGTGAACTGTTCCTTCGGAAACCAGCGCTGCCCTTCAGGCAGATATTCGGCAATCTTGTGCAGAAGGACCTTGAGGCCGTCGCCCTTCTTTGCGGAAACCGGAATGACCTCGGTAAAAGAATGCAGTGCGCTCAGGCCTTCAATCAGCGGCAGCAGCGCATCCTTCGAGATCAGATCGATCTTCGTAATCACCAGAAAGACCGGGCAATCCAGTTGGCGGATCATCTCGAAGGCCATCGCTTCTTCGCTGGCCCGATCCAGCTTCAGCGGTCCACCTTCAGCCCGCGACTGTCGTCGCACAGCATCCACCACCAGCAGAACCACGTCGCGCGTCATCAGCGCTTCGTGGATCTCCTGCATCATGCTGCGATCCAGTTGCGAAGCGGGCCTGTGGATGCCGGGCGTATCCACAAAAACCACTTGCGTGGCCGGGTGCTTGCCCTTCCGCTCCGGTACGTCCACTATCCCGTGGATCCGTGTGCGCGTGGTTTGCGGCTTTGGCGTAACAATGGCGACCTTTTCGCCGATCAACGCATTCAGCAGCGTTGACTTGCCGGCGTTCGGACGCCCAATGATCGAAACGAAGCCGGAGCGCATCTTCATATCTATTCCAGACTAGCTGGCTTCTGCCAGGCGCGAGACGCGCAGTCGGTTAACTTTCCGATCCGTCGAAGCCAGAATCTCGAACCTGAGGCCGTAACCTTCCACTACCTCGCCCGACTGCGGAATCCTCCCGGCCGTTTCACTCACCAACCCTCCCACGCTGGTGGCTTCCAGATCCTCGGGCAATTCCACTCCGCCTAAAATCTCCTCGACCCGCGCAATTTCCAGGTTTCCTGGAACCACCCACGTCCCGCCCGGTTCGCGGATCACCGCCGCGTTGTCTTCGTCCTCGTGCTCGTCCCGGATGGCACCGACTAATTCCTCGAGCAGGTCTTCGATCGTCACCAGCCCCGCCACGCCCCCGTATTCGTCGATCACGAGCCGCATGTGCTGCTTCTCGCGCTGCATCTCCCGCAACAGCTCGTTCACCTTCTTGGTTTCCGGGACAAACGCCGCAGGGCGCTGAATGGCAGCTACCGTCTTTGAGCGGGCTTCCGCATCGGATATCTGCAGCAGGTCATGCACGAAAGCGATGCCTGTCACGTTATCGAGCGTCTCACTGTAAACCGGCACCCGCGAAAACGGCCGCGCCCGAATCAGTTCGAGAAACTGCTCCAGCGTGATCGTGCCAGGAACCGCGAACATCGCCGGCCGCGGCGTCATCACTTCCCGCACTACTTTGTCTCCAAACTCGACGGCAGATCGCACCAGCTCGCGGTCGCTTTCCTCGATGATGCCTTCCTCTTCGCCGGCCTCGATCAGCGCCTCAACCGCTTCCGAGGCCGCGGTTTCTCCATTTCCGCTCGCCGGCGACTCCGCCAGCGCCGCAATCGAAAGCACGAACTGCACAAACAGCGTAATCGGGAGCACCAGCCACATCACCGACTGCAGAAACCATCGCCAGCCCACAATCCATGCGCCCCGCGTCCGCGTGAAAAACGCATAAGGCAGCAGCCGGTTGAAGAGGATGATGACCAGCACGATCCCCAGAACCACCTGGGCGATCTCCGGCAGCGTCGCGCGATCCCCCACTCGCTCCCGGTCGAACAGCAACATGCCAAAAACCAGGGTCAGAAAGGCAAGGGAGAGATGCATCAGAATCGCCGCCGAAAGCGCGATCCTCTCCCGGTTCATCCCCAGGCGCGGTTCCACCCGCTGTTCCCACACGTCGATATTTTCCTGAAACTCCCGGGCCAGAAACTTGCCCATCTCCGAGTAAAGACGGTCGATATACGAGGCCAGGGTCAGCACCACCAGCAGCAGTACGATTAGAAGCGTCGCCGTGATGCTCATCGTCTGCCCCGCCCGCGCGCGCTGGCTCGCTTCCGTGCGGCAGGCTTCTCGGTGCGCTCGATCAGCCCCGCCGCCAATCCAAATTGTCTGCGCAGCCTTGCTTCCTTGCGCGCCATTTGCCCGCCGTCGGCTTCGTGGTCGTAGCCACCCAGATGCAGCACACCATGAAGAACCAAAATTTGCAGTTCCGTCGCCAGTGGATGCCCGAACTCCGTGGCCTGGCGCGCGGCCGTATCCACGGAAATCGCCAGATCCCCGGCGATCGCCCTCGGACCGGGTTCCGCAGCCGGAAACGAAAGCACATCCGTGGGATGATCTTTCCGGCGAAATTCGCGATTCAGACGGCGAATATGCGAGTCGCCCGTCAGCAGGACCGATACCTGGCCCGCAAGACCTGCCGCCTCCGCCGCCTGCCTCAGGAATGCCGCAAGCGCCCGCTGCCGCAGCGCGCGGCCGAATCTGGCTTGTATCGTGGGTTCGATCAGAATCATGGTCCGGTGCAACCAGCCCTGGAGCGGCCAATGCACAAAACAACCGTGGGAGGGCGCCTGCACCCTCCCACTTCGATGGTAACTCTTAATGGACGTTCGCCGCCCGCCTCAGGCCGCAGCTATTGAGGCTGCGAGAATCGAACCTCGTCTTCGCCATCAATCGCCAGTGGCAGTTGCTGCTGGCGGCTGAAGCCCTCGTAGGCCCGGATAATCCGCTGAACCAGATGGTGGCGTACCACGTCGCCATCCTCGAATCGCACGAAGCGAATTCCATCCACCTCGTCGAGGATATTCATCGCCTCCACCAGCCCGGACTTCCTTGGGTTCGGCAAATCGATCTGCGTGATGTCGCCGGTGATCACCGCCTTCGCATTGTTCCCCATGCGCGTCAGAAACATCTTCATCTGCTCGCTGGTGGTGTTCTGCGCCTCGTCCATGATGATGAACGCGTCGTTCAGGGTCCGCCCGCGCATAAACGCCAGCGGAGCCACCTCGATCACGTTGCGCTCCAGCATCTTGTCCACGCGGTCCGGCTCCAGCAGGTCGTAGAGCGCGTCGTAGAGCGGACGCAGATACGGGTCCACCTTCTCCTGCAATGTCCCAGGCAGGAACCCCAGCCGCTCCCCAGCCTCTACCGCCGGCCGCACCAGCACAATGCGGCTGATCTTTTTGGCCAGAAGCGCCGCAGCGGCCATAGCCACCGCCAGATAGGTCTTCCCAGTGCCTGCCGGCCCGATGCCGAACACCATGTCCGCCTGCTCAATCGCCTCGACGTACAGCCTCTGATTCAGCGAACGCGGCTGCACCATCCGCTTAATCCCGGCAGAGCGCTGCTTCCCGCTCTCCGCGAGGCTCCGCAGCGATACCGATGGATCCGCCGTCACCAGACGCAGCATCCCATTCAGCTCGCCGTTCTGCAGCAGAATTCCCTGTCGTCGAAGCGTCTCGTAATCCTGAAAAATTCGTTCCACACGCGCAATCGCGTCCTCAGGACCCTCCACCATCACCGCATCGGAAACCAAATCGATGCGCGCATGGAGAGCATCCTCCATCAGTCTCAGATTTTCGTCGCGGGTCCCGAACAGGGGCTCAAGATTGGGAGTGATCTCGAGATGTTTTCTCATCAGGCGAGGAATAGACCTCCGGGCAGGGCGAACAAACCGCCTTGCGGCTGAAGTTGGGTTGTAAGGGATGCCAGGGTCTGCAACTGGTTTCGCTCCACACTGATTAGATGCTTCAGGCAGAGCGCGTGCACCGAATTGGCAGTCGGCAACAAATCAGTCGAAGTTGCCGTCAGACTAGCCCGGCATTACCCCACAGTCAATAGGGCGACGTTGAATATTCCCTGAATTGAGCCGAAGTGGTCAAGGTTCCATTTAGGCCAGTTTCGAACGGTTGAATGCGCCATGAGTTTTCGGGCGCCCGTTGCACATGCGTTCCCTCAGCAGGGTCAGGATTTGCCCAGCCTCGGAAGTGGGCACGGCGGAATGGGTCAGCAGGCCACACCGGAGCAAGATACTTGACATCGTCAACTAAATCGCACATCCTGTCCCCATGCCCGCCGCCGATGTTGCCGCCGATGCTGCCGCTTTCCGGCACTTCAATCGCGTCTATACCCGCTACCTCGGTACCTTGAGCGAAGGGTTCCTGCGTACGGAATACAGCCTCGCGGAAGGGCGTGTCCTGTACGAACTGGCCACCCGCTCCCGCAAAGGTGCGGTCGAGGAGACGCAGGCCAGGGCTATTGCCGACGCTCTCGACATCGATGCTGGCTACCTCAGCCGCATTCTCAGCAAATTTGAAAAAGCCGGTCTTCTGGAGCGCCGAACCTCCAGGGACGACAGCCGCGCGGCCAACCTCCTTCTCACACCTCGCGGCCATGCCGCCTTTCGCACCCTGAACCTGCGCGCGGAAAAGCAGGCTCGCGCCCTTCTCCAGAATCTTCCTGCGCTTGAGCGAGCGCGCTTCATCGGCGCGACGCAAACCATCGAACAAGTTGTTCTCGGAAAGAAGTCAGACCATCGTCCGGTCACGCTCCGTACCCACCGGCCCGGCGACATGGGAACGGTGGTCGCTCTCGAAGGCGCCGCCTATGTCGACCAGTTCGGATGGGACGGGACTTTCGAAGGCATGGTCGCAAAGATCGTGGCCGACTTCATAGCCAGCTTCGATCCCAAACGCGAACGCTGCTGGATCGCCGAAGTCGACGGACGCCACGTCGGACACATCTTTCTGGTGCAGCATCCGCAGCAACCGAAGACGGCAAAACTGCGCCTCCTCTATGTTGACCCCTCGGCCCGTGGCATCGGCGTGGGCCGAACGCTGGTCAGCCAGTGCATCGCGTTTGCCCGCGCCGCGGGCTATGCCCGCATCACTCTCTGGACCCAGAGCATCCTGAAAGCGGCGCACCACATTTACCAAAACGCAGGCTTTCGCCTCGTTCGCGAAGAACCGCACCACAGCTTCGGCAAAGACCTCATAGGCCAGACCTGGGAACTCGAACTGGACTGATCGTCTGCCCGCACTGCATACCCGTGCGGCAAAGAACCTGATCCCCGGTCTACAGCCGGTGCCGCCCTGTCACAAGGTTTCCCCTTGAGACCGGTGCAGGCACTATAATCTGCGTTTCCCCTCGTTCTTTGTGATTCTCGTTTACCTCAGGAGCCATGGATGCGTAAGTCTATCTGTCTGATGGCGGCATTAGTAGCCGCCACCGTTACATTCTCTCCGGTTCTCGCGCGGGCTGCCGCCGACGACAAGCCGGCCGACAAGTCCGCTGAAAAACCCGCGGAGAAGCCCTCACAGGAAGTCACCACCCAGGGCACCCTCGACGCCGGCGGCCAGCATGTCCTCTACAACGCCGTTGCAGGAACCATCACCGTCGGCGCCACTAACGGCGACGACTCGCAGCTTGGTCCGGATGGCAAGGCCCTGCCGGATACCCATCTGGCTGCCGCCTTCGCTGCCGCCAAAGATGCCAGCCAGGCTCCTCCACTCGCCCGCATCTTCTACGTCGCCTACTTCAAGCGCGACACCGCACTCGACCAGCGCCCCGTCACCTTTATCTACAATGGCGGTCCCGGCAGCTCCACCGTCTGGCTCCATATGGGTTCCTTTGGCCCCAAACACGTCGTCACCGAGATGGACACGCATCTGCCCGGTGCCCCCTACAAACTCGCCGATAACGCATATTCCCTCCTCGATGTCAGCGACCTGGTCTTCATCGATATGCCCGGCACCGGCTTCGGCCGACTCACCGGCAAAGACGCCGGCAAGGCATTCTGGGGTATCGACGAAGACGGCCACGCCTATGGCCGCTTCATCAAACGCTTCCTCTCCAAATACAACCGCTGGAACTCGCCCAAGTACATCTTCGGCGAAAGCTATGGAACCACCCGCTCCGCCGTTCTCTCCAACATCCTCGAGAACGAGGAAACCATCGACCTCAACGGTGTGATTCTGCTCTCGCAGATTTTCAACTTCACCACCGACATCGATGGCGCTCACTCGAACCCTGGCATCGACCTTACCTATGAGCTGGCGCTGCCCACCTATGCCGCCACCGCCCGCTACCACCACAAATTGCCCCAGGAGCATCCCGACCTTCCGGCGTTCATGAAAGAAGTCGAAGACTTCGCCATGGGGCCGTACGCTCAGGCGCTCGCCCAGGGCACGGACCTAAGCCAAAGCGATAAGCAAACCATCGCGCAAAAGCTCCACGACTACACGGGTCTCCCGGTCGACTATCTGGTCAAAGGCGACCTTCGCATCGCGGGCGGCCAATTCGAGAAAAATCTCCAGGACGACACCGGCGAAACCACCGGCCGTCTCGATACGCGTTTCTCCGGTCCTTCCCCCAACCCGCTGAGCGAAAGCGCCGACTACGATCCGCAAAGCTCGGCCATCTCCTCCGCGTATGTCGCGCTGTTCAACCAGTACGTGCGCCAGACCCTGAAGTACGGAGAAGGCCAGACCTATCTGCCGCAGGCGGATTTCGGCGGTGGGTTCCAGTGGGATTTCAAGCGCCAGGGAGGCCCACTGCTGAACGTCAGCAACGACCTCGCCTCGGCGATGTCGATCAATCCGAAGATGAAGGTGCTGGTGAACGGCGGCTACTACGATCTGGCCACACCGTTCTTTGCTGCGCAGTATGAGGACAAGCACCTGCCCATCTCGCAGAAGGTTGCCGGCAACATCGAATACTCCTGGTACGAGTCCGGCCACATGGTCTATGTGAAGGACGAGTGCCTGAAGCAACTCCACGACCGCGTCGCCACATTTATCAAGAGCACCGAAGCGGGAAACATGTAAGGTCAGAAAGGGCGACGCCATCGCGGGCAGGTTCCGCCGGATGGTGTCGCCTTTCACTCTTTGCTGCTCAGATCAGTCACTACATCATGCGGCGTTCAGCAGGCGGCCAAAAAATGCTCTGTAACGCCGCAGAGCCACCCGCAGCTCTTCAGTCGATACGTTGTCACCGCTGTCCCATTGCCTTTCCGCTCCGTGCTTTGTGCACTTGATGTGATAGCCCCAGCACTTAGCTGCGCACCCTGTGCAGCTGTCACCCGCAACCTGTCACTGCAACCCGCAACCCGCAACCTGCCACCTGCAACCCTCCGCCTGCAACCTGTCACCTGCTCCCCGCTCCCTGTACCCTGTCTCTATGGAATACAGATTCCTCGGACGCTCCGGACTTAAAGTCTCCGTTCTCAGTTTTGGCGCCGCTACCTTCGGCGGCGGCAACGAATTCTTCCAGGCCTGGGGATCAACGCAGGTCGATGAAGCTCGCCGCATGGTCGACCTTTGCCTCGACGCCGGCATCAATCTCTTCGATACGGCCAACGGCTACTCCAATGGCCTCGCTGAAGAAATCCTCGGCAAAGCAATCCAGGGCAAGCGCGATCAGCTGCTCATCTCCACTAAAGTCTTCTTCCCCATGGCTGATGGCCCCAACGACCTCGGCACGTCGCGCCAGCACATTCTTCAGCAGGTCGATGCCAGCCTCCGCCGCCTCGGCACCGACCACATCGACATCTACCACTTGCATGCCTTCGACGCCTTCACGCCCGTCGAAGAGACCCTCGACACCCTCAACACCCTCGTCCATGCCGGCAAAGTCCGCTACATCGCCTGCTCCAACTTCTCCGGCTGGCACCTCATGAAGTCCCTCGCCGTCGCCGACCGTTATGGATGGACCCGCTACGTTGCCCATCAGGTCTACTACTCCCTCATCGGCCGCGACTACGAGTGGGAACTCATGCCGCTCGGCATCGACCAGGGCCTCGGCGCGCTCGTTTGGAGTCCCCTCGGCTGGGGTCGCCTCACCGGCAAAATCCGTCGCGGCCAGCCGCTTCCCGCCAACAGCCGCTTGCACAAGACCGCCGAACAGGGTCCGCCCGTTCAGGACGAATACCTCTACCGTGTCGTCGATGCTCTCGATGCCATCGCCAAAGAAACCGGCAAATCCGTCCCGCAGATCGCGCTCAACTGGCTCCTCCATCGTCCTACCGTCTCCAGCATCATCCTCGGCGCTCGCAACGAAGAGCAGCTCAAACAAAACCTCGGAGCCACCGGCTGGAACCTCACACCCGAACAAATTGGCAAACTGGACAAAGCCAGCGAGACCAACTTCGCCTATCCGTACTGGCACCAGCGCGTCGCCACCTTCTTCCGCAATCCACCTGCGGTATAGCTCATAGAGCAGCCAGGATTCTCACCCGCCGCAGAGTCAAATCCTCCGCCGTCTCCCGTCACGCCTTATACTGCACCGCAATGACTCTTCGCCGCTGCGCCGTCCTTCTGCTCGCGCTCGCCGCCCTGCCCGCTTTCGCGCGCGTCACGCACATCGACGTTCTCACCCGAACCCCCGTCCTCGACGGCCACGCCTTCGACGCCGCCGGTCCCTACGAAAAAATTACCGCCCGCGTCTTCTTCGCCGTCCGTCCTGACGACCCGCACAACCGCACCATCGTCGACCTCGACAAAGCTCCGCGCAACGCCAACGGTGAAGTCGAATTCTCCGCCGACCTCTTCCTGCTTCGCCCCCTCCACGGCGGCAACGGCACGCTGCTGCTTGAGATTCCCAATCGCGGCGGCACCGGCCTCATGCACATCGTCGACGGTGGCTCGGCCGCTCCCACCACGCTCGCCGATTACGGCGACGCGTGGCTCCTCCGCCAGGGCTACACCTTAGCCGCCCTCGGCTGGCAATGGGATGTCGAGCCGGGACCTCGCCTCCTTCACCTCAATGCGCCCATCGCGCGCAACGCCGCGAAGTCCATCACCGGCCTCCTGCGTGGCGACTTTACGCCCGTCGCCAAAACCACCGACTGGCCGCTCGGCCACCTCCTTCAGGGTCACATCGGCGGCTCTGAGTATCCCGTCGCCGATCCAGCCGATTCCCGCAACGTCCTCACCGTCCGCGACACCCCCTACGGCACTCGCCATACCATCCCCCGTACACAGTGGTCCTTCACCGGCCCATCCGCCAACGCGCCGAACGGTGGAATCCATTGCAGAGCCGGATTTGAACCCGGCCGCATCTACGAACTCGTCTACGCCGTCCAGGATCCCGCTGTCGCCGGACTCGGATTCGCCGCTGTCCGCGACTTCGTCTCCTGGCTCAAATACGACACAACCGCTGTTACACATGTCGACCGCGCCTACGCCGCCGGCATCTCCCAGTCCGGCCGTTTCCTCCGCGACCTCGTCTACGAAGGCTTCAATCAGGACGAATCCAACCGCATGTCCCTCGACGGCGTCCTCGCCCACGTTGGCGGAGCCGGCCGCGGTAGCTTCAACGTGCGCTTTGCTCAGCCCTCACGCGATGCCCAGCCCATGTCCTCGATCTTCTGGCCCACCGACATCTTTCCCTTCACCGACGAGTCCGAGCAGGACCCCGCCGACCCGCGCGCCCCTCCGGAAGGCCTGCTCGATCGCACCAAAATCCAGCACGGCCTTCCCAAAATCTTCCTCTCCCATACCTCATACGAGTACTGGAGTCGCGCCGCCTCCCTGATGACCACCACTGCCGACGGCAAGCGCGATATGCCCATCGACCCCAGCGTCCGCGTGTATTTCTTCACCGGCCTCCAGCATTTCTCCGGACCGTTCCCGCCCCAGCGTGGCACCGGTGAGCTCGCCAGCCAGAACCTCGAAAGCCCTCTTCCCATTCGCTGGTTCTGGCGCGCCATGATCGCGAATATGAACGCCTGGGTCCGTGACAACGTCGATCCGCCCGCGAGCAGCTATCCTCATATCGCCGACGGCACGCTCGTCCCCCGCGAACAACTCGCGTTCCCCGCCATCCCCAACATCCACGCGCCCGAGAATTACAACTGTGCCTGGCATCTCGACTTCGGCCCGGACTGGCAGCGGACCGGCATCTTCGCCATCGAGCCACCCATCGTCGGCGCAGCCTTCCCCGTCCTTCTCCCGCAGGTCGATGCCGATGGCACCGACCGCGCCGGCATTCATCTGCCTGAGATCGCCGTTCCCCTCGCCACTTATACGGGATGGAATCTTCGCGACCCATCCACCGGCGCGCCCGACGAGCGCGTCTCCTTCCTCGGCTCGTACGTGTCCTTCGCGAAAACCGCAGCTGACCGCAAACAAACCGGCGATCCGCGCCTCTCCATCGCCGAGCGCTACTCCAGCCGCGAAGACTACCTCGCCCGCTACCGCAAATCTGTCGACGCGCTTTTCCGCCAGCACTGGATCCTGCCCGAAGACGCAGCGAACCTCAACGCCCAGGGCGCAAAAGAATGGGACTACGCCACCCAGTGATTAGCGGTGCATGAGGCGCGCAGCGCGCCCGCCTGGACGGCTAGTCCCCGAAAGGATTCTCCAGCGAAGGACTAGCCGGCGTCAGCAACTCCGCCCCCTGCTCCGTAATGTGCATGTCGTCTTCCAGCCGAATCCCAAACTCGCCCGGAATATAAATTCCCGGCTCATCGCTGAACACCATCCCCGCCTGCATGCGAGGATGCAGATCCCACCCGAACATATTGTTGGTCACCAGATACGGCCACTCGTGTCCATCCATGCCCAGCCCATGCCCCACGCGATGCGAGAAATACTTGAACCCCGGCCCATACCCGGCATCCACAATCACCTTCCGCGCCGCCGCGTCCACGCTTGCCAGTTCCACGCCTGGTTTCGCCGCCGCCAGCCCTGCCTGCTGCGCCGCATGCACCACATCGAACACCGACTTCATCTTCTCCGTCGGCTTGCCCAGCACAAACGTGCGCGTAATGTCCGATTGATAGCCCTCCACCGTGCAGCCATCATCCACCATCAGCACTGTGCCTTCGCGAATCGTCTGCACCTGCCGCGATCCGTGCGGCGACGAAGTGAACGTGCCGATATTCAGGCTCGCCTCGCCTGGGAGCCCCACCTTCCCGTACGCCGCCCCAATCAGCGAATGCACGTCCGTGGTTGTCATACCTTCCTTCAGCGATTCGTACACAGCTTTATAGACCGCCAGCGTCGCCGCGCTCGCCGTCCGCAGGCATTCCATCTCATGCGCGTCTTTGATCATCCGGCAGCCCGCCGTCACCGGCGTCGCAATCACAAACTTCAGCTGCGGTCCCGCCTGCGCAAGACTGTTCGAGAAAACAAACTTCATGTTCTCGTCCAGCCCTACCTTGCCCATCGTGATCCCGCGATCCTTCAGCCCCTTCACCACCAGCGCAAATGGACTCTCGTCCTCCTGCCAGGTCAGCACATCGGCGTCGGCGGCAAATGGCCCCGAGCTCAGCAGCTCATGCGCGCGCGCATTTTCAAACGCCGGGCACACGACAAACGGTTTCCCCTTTGCGGGAATCGCCAGCGCCCACAACCGCTCTCCGCCATTCAGCCGAATGTTCGCGAAGTACACCGAACTGGTCGAATCGTTGGCCAGCACAAGGGCGTCGATGCCGCTCCGCGCCATCAGCTCCTTGGCGTGCTCGATCCGCGCCCGCCGCTCCTCATTCGTAAACGGCGCAACCTTCCCGGCAAACGAAGGCAACGCGGCAATCGGAGCGGGCAGGGAACTGACCTCCGCAGTGCCCGTTTCTCCTCGTAAAGAACCGGCGGCCCCAACCGCCGTCACCGCACCCGCAATGCGAAAAAACGACCGCCTCGAAACCATGCTTTCTCCTGGCAAACGGAATCAGACTGCAATTTTCGTGTACCGAGAGACTACCTGAAGTCCAGCTTCATCCCCTACTGGCGACTCCCTGCACCTGGCTCCATCCTCCCTGTACCCTGTCCCCGGCCCCCTGCTATACTCAACCGTTGCGGGCGTCTCCGGAAGTACCTCTGTTTCCGGCCTTTCGCCCCTCAACTCCACTCAAAATCGATTCTGAGGTTCCCATGTCCGGCCATTCGAAATGGGCGACAATCAAGCACAAAAAGGGTGCGCTTGACGCGAAGCGCGGCAAGATTTTCACGCAGCTGATTAAGGAAATCACCATTGCCGCCAAATCCGGTGGCGATCCTGACGGCAATCCTCGCCTGCGCAGCGCCATCGCCGCCGCCAAGGCAGAGAACATGCCGAACGACAACATCAAGCGCGCCATCCAGCGCGGTACCGGCGAACTTCCCGGCGCTACCTACGAAGAAATTTCCTTCGAGGGCTACGGCCCCGGCGGCGTGGCCGTCATCGTCGACTGCACCACCGATAATCGCAACCGCGCCGTCAGCGAAATCCGCCATACCTTCGCGAAAGGCGGCGGCAACCTCGGCGAGCCCAACTCCGTCCGCTTCATGTTTTCGAAGAAGGGCATCATCGCCATTCAAAAAGCTGCGGCCGACGAAGAGACGCTCATGAACATCGTGCTCGAAAACGGCGGAGAAGACCTCAACGACGAAGGCGACACCTGGGAAATTATCACCGAGCCCAGCGCGTACGAAGCCGTGGCTCAGGCTGTGCGCGATGCAAAAATCGAAACCGTCATGTCTGAGATCACTATGATCGCCTCCACCTACACCAAACTCGAAGGCCCCGCCGCCGCATCCATGGTGCGCCTGCTTGAAGCCCTCGAAGACAACGACGACGTCACCAACGTCTATTCCAATTTCGACATGGACGCAAAACAACTGGAAGAAGTCACCAGCTAACCGCGGCAAAGTCATTCACCGAGGGGCCGCCGGTTTCCTGGCGGCCTTTCCCGTGTCAGGAAGCCACTCACGAACGCCCGGGAGTCGATTCGCATCTTGAAATTACCTACGCTTGCTCTTCTCGTTACCCTCTGCCTCGTGCCCGCGGTTTCCATGGTTGCCCAATCGCCCGCCGCCGACGCAGACCATCCCGCCGCCGCGGCGCTCGCCCAGCGACCATGGGAGTACGGCCCTTTCTTCCAGGGTGGCACCGGCGTCGGCGATCGCTCCGATTTCCACTTTGCCGCTGCCGGCTTCCGCCTCGGTAAGGTACTCACGCCGCAGTTCGGACGCGGCCTCTTCCGCGGCCAGTTTGAATACGCCGGCGAAATCATGCCCTACTGGCAGGCCTTTACCCCGGCTCAGCATTTGCAGGCAGAGACCGCCTACGATCCCACCTCGGGCCTCAACTACACCTATTACCTCCTCACCGGCGGCGGCACCTTCACCGGCGCCAGCCTCACCCCCGTCATCTTTCGCTGGGACTTCAAGCCCGGCCGCCGCTTCGCTCCATGGTTTCAGGGCGCCGGTGGCCTCATCTACACCACGCATAAATTCCCACCCGATATTCTCGTTCAGCACGGACAGCCCGGCGGCACCAGCGTCTGGAATTTCAGCCCTCAGGGCGGCATCGGCGTCCACTACTTCATCCGCCCCGGCCGCGCTATCACCCTCTCCGCCAACGGCGTCCATATCTCCTCGGCCTCGCTTGGCGATAAAAACCCGGGCGTTAACGCCAGCGTCCAGTTCCAAATCGGCTACACCTTCTTCGGCAAACGGTTCTAGTCATGCCCGACCCTCTCATCGAATGCGTTCCCAATTTCTCTGAAGGCCGACGCGCCGAAGTCGTCGAGGCCATCGTCGCCGCGATGCACGTCGAGGGCGTGCGCCTGCTCGACTATTCTCTCGACGCCGACCACAACCGCTCCGTCGTCACCATCGCCGGCACGCCCGCTGGCGTTGTCGAAGCCGCCGTTCGGGGCGCCGGCCGCGCCTCCCAGCTCATCGACCTCACTGCCCAGGAAGGCGTCCACCCCCGCATTGGCGCCGCCGACGTCATCCCCTTTGTCCCCGTCCGCGACATCTCACTCGAACAGTGCGTACTCTTCGCGCGCCAGGCCGGCAACGAAATCTGGAAGCGCCATCAGGTCCCGGTTTATTTCTACGAAGCCGCCGCTGCCCGTCCTGACCGCGCCCTGCTGGAAGAAGTCCGCCGCGGCCAGTTTGAAGGTCTGCGCGATGCGGTCATCCGCGAGCCCGCACGCCGTCCCGACGTCGGCGGCCCCTCCCTCCACCCCACCGCCGGTGCCTCCGCCGTCGGTGCGCGCCGCTTCCTCATCGCCTTCAATCTCTACCTCGATACGCCCGAAGTTGCCGTCGCCCGGGCCATCGCCAAAGATATTCGCCAGTCCGGCGGCGGGCTCGCCGGCGTCAAAGCCATGGGTGTATCCGCCCAAAGCCAGGCCCAGGTTTCCATGAACATCACCGACTTCACCCGTACCCCGGTCGGCGAAGTCTATGCTGCCGTGAAGGAAAAGGCCCGCCGCCATGGTGCCGCCCCCGTCCGCGCCGAGCTCATCGGCCTCCTTCCCGAGGCTGCCCTTGAGCGAAACAGCGAATGGCTGCGTCTGCTGGATGATGCTGGTTCGGGCGGGTTCGACCCCAACCAAAAGGTCCTCGAACGGCGCCTCGATCGGCCGCTTCCCTGGCCATCAGGTCAGTAACGGCGTTACCGATAG
>DATAZC010000013.1:0-41998 GCA_036272255.1 Acidobacteriaceae bacterium
CGTCCAGTACCCATCGCTGATCACCGCCACCGGCGACCCGCCCGGCTTGTCATCGTCCGCCGGCCCAATCGCGCGCCCCAGTTGCGGCTGCACTTCGATCTGCTGATAAAAATTTCCCGAGACCACATCCGCCTGCACCACCTCGGCCTCGCCGTTCACCGTCACGTTCACACGCCCCAGGTTTTTGAACGCGAACAGATCCGCCAGCCCATGATTCTGTTTCCGCATCAGCTGGTACACCGGATACGAAAACGATGTGCTCGTCATTCCATCGTCCGTCTTATCCCAGTCGCCCCACGAGCTGTGCACCACGGTGTTCCGCCCTGATTTCCATGCGAACAACCGCAGCTCTCCTGGATGCGGCACATCCAGCCGATCCAGCAGCACGTGCTTCGCGATCGAAAAGATCGCCGTGTTCGCCCCAATCCCCAGTGCCAGCGATCCAATCGCCACCGCCGCAAATCCCGGACTCTTCTTCAGCATCCGCAACGCGTAGCCCATGTCGCGCCGCAGATTCTCCACCCACATCAAACCCTCGCGCATCCGCACCGTCTCCCGCACCTGCGTCACCCCGCCAAAATCTCGCAACGCTTTCCTCCGCGCATCCTCATCGTTCATTCCGCGTCCCCTGTATTCCGCCGCCGCCATCTCCAGATGCAGCCGCAGCTCCTCATCCATCTCCGCATCGAGCGCCCGCCGCCGAAACATCGCTGTAACCCTGCTCGCTAACGTCTTCCATCCATCCATCGCCTGCCCCACTCGCGCCCTTCCTGCCCTTCCCGACTCTCAACTCCCGACTCCCAACTCCCGACTCCCGGCTCCCGGCTTCTTACTCCCGACTCCCTATTCCCGGCCCCTTCACTCTCGATTGGCTATCGGCGACTGCCTACTGATTGTTCCCTACTGGCTATTGGCTATTGGCTATTGGCTATTGGCTATTGGCTATTGGCTACTCCCCACTCCCTACTCCCTATTCCCTACTCCCTGTTCTTCTTCACTCTGCCCGCAACGCCTCCACAGGATTCACGCTCGCCGCCGTCCATGCCGGCCGCAGCGTCGCCATCACCACCGGGATCAGCAGCGCCGCCACCGACACCGCGTACACCAGCGGATCATCCGCCTTCACCCCGTACAGCTGGCTCCTCAGCAGCTGCGCCAGTCCCAGCGATGCGCATGTTCCCGCTGCAAGTCCCACAACCGCCGGCGCCAGTGCGCGCCGCACAAAGTGCAGCGCAATCTGCGGCCGTGTCGCACCCACCGCCATGCGTACGCCAATCTCCTGTGTGCGCTGTGCGACGAAAAACGCCACCACTCCATAAATCCCTACGCACGCCAGCGCCAGCGCAATCCCCGCAAACGCCGCCACCACTGCCATGTTCAACCGCGGCTGCGCTACTGCCTTATTCAGCAGCTCGTCCATCGTCCTCACATTGGCAATCGCCTTTTCAGGATCCACCGACCGCACCTGCGCTTCCGCCAAGCGAATCAGTGCCTCCGGTGCCACTTCTGAACGCAAGAGGAAAAACCGCTGCGTCACGCCGCCATCCGCCGGCCAGTACACTTCGGGCCCCGCGGCACTCGCGATCGCTCCTCCCGTTCCCCGCAGGTTCGCAACCACCCCGACAATTTCATGCGGCGCACCGTCCACCAACAGGTGCCGCCCCAGCGGATTTCCTCCCGGCAAATACTCCCGCACCAGCTCCTCGTTCACCTGCACCGGAACATTCTTCAGCTGCAAATCCTCGCCGGTCAGCGCGCGTCCAGCCAGCAACGGCGTTCCCATCGCGCTCAGAAAATTTCCCCCAATGTTGCGATCTTCCGCGTTGATCGCCGGCTGATTCGCCGTCCGCGGCAGCCAGTCCGCGTCGAAGTTGCTGCGCAGGTGGTAGTCCGTTGCCGGCAAAGCGTTGATCTGTCCTGCCGCCGTCACCCCCGGCAGCGACTCCAGCCGCTGCTGCACATCGGCAAAAAAATTCCTCACCTCCGCGTCCTTCGTCCCCCACGGCAGCTTCACTGAAAACGTCAGCAGATGCTCCGGCGCGAATCCCAGCGGATTCTTCACCAGATGCCACAGCGACTCCGCCATCAGCGTTGCGCCCACCAGCAGAATCAGCGACAAACCAACCTGCACCGCCACCAGCGCATTGCGCAGCCGATGTCCCGAGCCGCCCATCCGCGCTTCGCCCTTCTTCATCGCCGTGTTCATGTCCACCCGCCGATTCTCGAGCGCCGGCACCAGTCCAAAAACCATCCCCGTTCCCAACGCGACAAACAGCGCTGCGCAAACCACCGGCCAGCTCATCGTCACGGCTCCCGGCA
The DNA here is from genome assembly GCA_036272255.1 of Acidobacteriaceae bacterium. Classification (GTDB taxonomy): domain Bacteria; phylum Acidobacteriota; class Terriglobia; order Terriglobales; family Acidobacteriaceae; genus Palsa-343. Next base: position 2,320 of record DATAZC010000013.1, read on the forward strand.
CCGCCAGCCGCCCCGGCAGTTTCGCCGCCACACCGCGCACCAGCGCATAGGCAGCTGCTACCCCCACGCAGCCGCCCACTCCGCTCAGCACCGCGCTTTCCGTCAAAAACTGCATCGTCATCCGTCCTGCCGATGCACCCAGCGCCCGCCGCACCGCCACCTCTCGCTGCCGCGCCGTCGCCCGCGACAACAGCAAATTCGCCACGTTGATGCATGCGATCAACAGCAGCAGCCCCGACGCAATCGTCAGCACCACCAGCGCCGGCCTCATTGACCCGTAACGGCTCTCGCGCAGCGTCTCGCTCCTCAACGTCCACATCCCATCGGTGTCCGGATGCTCTCGCCCCAGCTGTTCCCCGATGCGCTGCAAATCTGCCTGCGCCATCCCCACCGTCACCCCAGGCTTCAGCCGCGCGAATACATTGATGAACCGCGATCCCTCGCCGCGATAATCCGACGGATTCTCCTCAAACTCGCCGCAATGCCACAGCTCCACGCCGCTCGGCATCTCAAACCCCTGCGGCATGACGCCAACAATGATCACTGCATTTTGATCGAGCGAGATTTGCCTGTTGATCACGCCCGGATCGCCGCCAAAAAGCTTCTGCCACGCCGCGTAACTCAGCACCACCGTCTCCGGCATATGCGGCCGGTCGTCGCGCGCGTCGTAGGTGCGTCCCAGCAGCGGCCGCACACCCATCACATCCCAGAACCCCGCGTTCGTCCGCGCCTTGTGCAGGCTCACCGGAGCCTTCGTTCCCGCGATCACCGTCCCTTCATCGAAATAAAAAAACGCCATGCTCTCGAACGACCGGTTTCGCGCCTGCACATCCCAGAATCGCGGAAAGCTCATCAGCCCGCCCGTCGACTGACCCATCGTCCGCACATCATGAATCGCGATAATCCGCTCCGCCCGCGGAAACGGCAGCGCCCGCATCAGCGTTGAGTACACCAGTGTGAAGATCGCCGTCGTCGCCCCGATCCCCAGCGCCAGCGTCAGCACCACCACCGCTGCAAACCCCGGTGACCGCCGCATCTGCCGCATCGCATACAACCCGTCGCGCCGCAGATTCTCCACCCACAACAATCCTTCCCGCTCCCGCACTCGCTCTCGCACCTGGGTCACGCCGCCAAAATCCCGCAACGCCTTCTGCCGCGCCTCGTCCTCACTCATCCCCCGCCGACGATGCTCCTCCGCCGCCAGATCCAGATGCGCGCGCAGTTCCGCTTCTGTTTCCCCATCGAGCGCCCGCCGCCGAAACATCGCCGCCACCCGGCTCGCTGCTGTCTTCCATCCGTCCATCGCTCTTCCCCGCACTCCAGGCTCCCTGCTCCCAGCGATTCCCTATTCCCTATTCCCTGTTCCCTGCACCAACAGAAACCGCGCCATCGTCGCCGCTACGCGCTCCCAGCTCTCCGTTTCTTTCTCGATCTGTGCCTTCCCCGTCTTCGTCAGCGAGTAGAACCGCGCCTTCCGCCCGTTCTCGCTCGTCCCCCACTCCGCCCGAATCCACCCCCTCTGCCGCAACCGCAGCAGAGCCGGATAAATCGTTCCCTGATTCAGCCGCAGCGCCTGGTCGCTGATCTGCTCGATCCGCCGCGCAATCCCGTACCCATGCTGCGCCCCCATCGACTCCAGCGTCTTCAGCACCATCAGATCCAGAGTTCCCTGCAGCAGGTCTGACTTGTCCTCGCCCACATCTCCTCCTGTTGAGCTTCTACAGATAGCCCACTCTCCATTAGAATGTCAACAGGTGGCCAGATTTTCCTGTCGAAAGATAGGAAACTCCCGGCGCCCGCCATCCGTCTCTCCCCTCCGAGCCGGGTGCGGCAACTTCAATCGCGTCACCGAAAGTCGCTTTTTGACGTTACGGTCCGGCCCGCACAATGTCGTCTTTATGGAAAACTTATCCCCATTTCCTGTACTCTGGAGAATGCCCAGCGTGGGTCGTCTGGAGGTGTATTTCTTTGGCGGAAGTTCGCATTCAGGAAGGCGAACCGCTCGAAAACGCGTTGCGCCGGTTCAAGCGCAAGGTTCAGCAGGAAGACATCATTAAGGAAGTGAAACGTCATTCCTTCTACCTCAAGCCCGGCGAAAAGCGCCGTGTGAAGGAAGCGCTGGCACGGAAGCGGAATCGTAAAAAGGCTCGTAAAGAGCAGGACTAGTCAACCCAACCCGGTCTGTTCACGTCCCCAGACTCCAACAGATCTGACCTCGCGCCGGCAGCAATGCCGGCCGAGTTCGAGGACAGCCCCTCACGTGCGCCCCGCTCGCGCCGCTGAGTTGGCAGATCGGATTGAACACTCTTCTCACTCCGTTCCCCGGAACGGAATTTGCGGCCCATCGCCGCTGTTGTTTTTTGCCGCGGCTCAAACGCGGCGCGGCAGCCACGATCCACCATCCGCCCGGGACCCTCTCCGATCCCCCTCGGACTTCGCAGCTGCCACCAGGGCCCCTATCCAAAACGAGAGTACCGCGCTGGCTTGTCCAGCGCGTCGCAGCAAGCCGGTATCTGCACCATCGATGCCGGGCGATCCGGGCGCGTCGTCAGTCTGGCGCTGTTAGAACGGGTGCTTCGGGCAAAGGCGAGGGAAGCGGGATGGATTTCGTCGACAAAGTTCTCAAATGCGCCGACTGTGGGACCGATTTCGTCTTCACAGCCGGTGAACAACTTTTCTTCTTCGATAAACAGTTCAAGAACGATCCGAAACGTTGCAAGCAATGCAAGGCCAAGCGCGCTTCCGGCTCCTCCTCAGCTCGCCCGGAGACCCGTACTGTCTGCTCAGAATGCGGAACGGAAACAACCGTTCCCTTTAAGCCCACTCAGGGGCGCCCCGTTCTCTGCCGCAGTTGCTTCCAGCAGAAACGGACCATGAGCCAGGCCAGCTAGCACGCGAACCGACCTGCCACGGTTCGCCTGCGCACCGCTCAGAAAAGTTCAGTTGCGAATCGTGTGCCGCGCCTCGCCCCTCGGCCAATGGCCATTCCCTACTGGCTCCTGGCTATTCCCTATTGGCTATTGGCTATTCCCTATTGGCTCTTGGCTCTTGGCTATTCCCTATTCCCTATTGGCTACTGGCTATTGGCTATTCCCTATTGGCTCTTCCCTACTGGCTACTGGCTACTCCCTGCTCCCTATTCCCTACTGGCTACTCCCTATTCCCTATTCCCTACTGCTACTCCTTGCTCCCTGCCCTACCGCGCGTCCGCCAGCTTCCGCGGCTTCTTCGCCGCAGCCTCCACCGCCGGCAGCGTCGTCATCCCTTTGCCCTCTTTGCTCTTCTTGTCCTCGTGCGCCACCAGCATCGCCTCAATCTGCCGCAGCAGATCCTGCGTGTTCATCGGCTTCACCAGAACCTTGTCCGTGTCCGACGTCGTCATCCACTCCGCATCCTTCGGCGGATAAGCCGTCAGCATCGCCACCGCCGGCCGGTTCGCAGCTTTCTTCGCCGCTGCCGCCACTTCCTCACCTGCCGTCTCGCTCTCCATCCGCAGGTCGGTGATCACCATGTGATACTCGTTCGACTTCAGCTTCTGCTTCGCCTCTCGTGCTGAAGCCGCCGTCGTCACCTCAAACCCGCTGATCTCGAGCACCGCTTTCAAAGTCAGCAAAATCGCAACGTCGTCATCGACTAAAAGAATGCGTCGTTTCATATCAACTCCTGGTCCCAAGCCCCGTTCTTATCGCTGGATCGTACACGAAAAAAATGTCGGTTGCTGGGGAGACTTTCCCGCCCGCACGCGCTCCCCTGCCCCTCTCATTCCCCATTGATACACTGAGCAACGTGGCAGAATATCACGTCGAAAACTTCGGCTGTCGCGCCACCCGCGCCGACGGGGAGGCCATCGCCGCCATCCTGCGCCACAACGGGCTTTCCCCCGCCGATCAGCCTGGCTCAGCCGATGTTGTCATTGTAAATACCTGCAGCGTCACCGCAGAAGCCGACCGTCAGGCCCGCGCCTACCTCCGCCGCGTCCGCCGCCGGAATCCCCAGGCCCGCGTCATCGTCACCGGCTGCTACGCCCAGCGCGCCCCCCAGGAACTCGCTGCCCTGCCCCAAGTCGACGCCGTCATCGGCAACAGCCATAAGTCGATGGTCGCCGGCCTTGCCCTCCGCTTCGCCACCGCCCCTGCCCCTCGAAACAACGAACCCTTTGTACCGCTCACTTCGCTCGTACCGAAGATCCTCCACGACGAGCTCTTCGCTCACTCCGAACTCGCCACGCTCCCCTTCGCACCCGACGCCCGGCAAACCCGCCCCAACCTGAAAGTGCAGGATGGCTGCGCGAATCGCTGCTCCTTCTGCATCATCCCCACCACCCGCGGTCCCTCGCGCTCCATCCCCCTCGCCACCTGTATCGACAACGTCCGCAGCTTCGTCGATAACCACGGCAAAGAGCTGGTCCTCTCCGGCATCAACCTCGGCCGCTGGGGACGCGACCTTCAGCCCGCCCTGCGCTTTGAAGACCTCGTTGCCGCCATCCTCACGCAAACCGAACTGCCCCGTCTCCGCCTCAGCTCCATCGAGCCCATGGACTGGTCCCCCGACCTCCTCGCCCTCTACCGCGAGTTCGCCGCCGCCGACTCACCGAGCTCTGTCGTGAACGCTGAACGCCGAACGTTGAACGCTGTGCCGCGTTTAGCGCGGCACGCCCACCTCCCGCTCCAGTCCGGCTCCGACACCATCCTTCGCCGCATGTACCGCCGCTATCGCCCCTGGCATTATGCCGAGCGGCTCACTCAAATCCGCGAACTTCTTCCCGACGCCGCCATCGGCGCCGACGTCATGATCGGCTTTCCTGGCGAAACCGACGCGCTCTTCCGCGAGAGCTACGACTTCATCGCCGCCCAGCCCTTCACCTACCTGCATCTGTTTCCGTTTTCCGCGCGCCCCGCCACGCCCGCATGGGAACTTCACCGCCAGAATCCCGTCCCCGACCGCGCCGTCCACGAGCGCATGACCGCCCTCCGCGCCCTCATCGCCGAAAAATCCCGCGCCTTCCGCACCCGCTTCATCGGACGCTCCCTCTCCGCCGTCACCGTCGAAGCCGGCCCCAACGCAACAACCCAGGCCGTCACCGACAACTTCCTCAAGCTCTCGATCAGCGAACCAATTCCCGCCAACACCCTGGTCACCGCAACCGTGACCGCCCTGTGCGACGACGGCCTCCGCGGAACCAGTCTCGCGTAGTTCCCGCCTCTTATGCCGACTCGGATTGTCATGAGCAAGCAACTCGCCCGGGCGGAATCTCTTCGTCTTACCGCGCTCTTCGAGTAGATCTCGCTTTGAAGGCGCCCGGCTGCAACCGGGCCAATAGCGACGGCGCTCAAGAAATTGGGCTTCAGCCCCTGCGCATCAGCGCCCCGGCAAAACTCCCCCGCCCCCTGCTTCAGCTTTGAGCAAAAATCTGTTGTGAAGAGGCACGGCTTTCAGCCGCCGAGGAGCGCTCTTCCTCCCACTCAGATACCGACGACCCGTAACAGGGCACGGCTGCAGCCGTGCCCCTTCAGCCGGCAGAAATGATTGCGGCTTCAGCCGCCGAGGAGCGCTTTTCCTTCCACTCATATACCCACGCCCCGTAACAGGGCCCGGCTGCAACCGGGCCAATAACGACGGCGCTCAAGAAACTGGGCTTTAGGCCCCTGCGCATCAGCGCCCCGGCAAAACTTTCTCCGCCCCTGCTTCAGCTTTGAGCAAAAATCTGTGGTGAAGGGGCACGGCTTCAGCCGCCGGGGAGCGCTTTTCCTTCCATACATATACCGACGCCCCGTAACAGGGCACGGCTGCAGCCGTGCCAATAACGACGGCGCTAAAACTGGGCTTTAGCCCCTGCGCATCAGCGCCTCGGCAAAACTTTCTCCGCCCCTGCTTCAGCTTTGAGCAAAAATCTGTTGTGAAGAGGCACGGCTGCAGCCGTGCCCCTTCAGCCGGCAGAAATGATTGCCGCTTCAGCCGCCGAGGAGCGCTCTTCCTTCCACTCATATATACCGACGCCCCGCTACAGGGCCCGGCTGCAGCCGTGCCAATAACGACGGCGCTAAAAAAAAACTGGGCTTTAGCCCCTGCGCATCAGCGCCCCGGCAAAACTTCCCCGCCCCTGCTTCAGCTTTGAGGAAAAATCTGTGGTGAAGGGGCACGGCTTTTAGCCGTGCCGAAAAGCCCGCAGGAGTGCCGCAAAGCCCCAACATGGCGAAAGCCCGCAAAGCCCTCAAACCCCAACCCCCAAAAAACCAGGCGGCGCCCAGGTTCACCCCACAGCAAGAAGCTCACTCCGTCCCCGCCCAAATGTCCATAGGATTCAATCGCAATGCTGCCCGGAAGTACTGCTCTCGTCCCATTTCGGAACGAACGCGCCCTAACCTGCCCCCACACGGGTACAAAAAATAGCCGCCCTCCCGCCACCCACATCAGGCAAAGAATTTCTTCATCGGCTCCCAGTAGTGCAGGTTCCATCCCGCCGTCAGGTGATCGTATTCCCCCGCCGGAAACGCCGTGTGGTCGAACACCACCACCGTCCCGCTCCCGCTCGGCTTGAATTCGAATTTCACGATGGAGTAAATGCCCGACGGCCAATCGGTCGGCCGCCACGCCTGCACAATCCGCTGACCCGCCACAATCTCCACCGTCCGCCCCACGATCAGCCCGCCAAACATCGAGAACGCTCCACCCTCCCGCCCGTCAATCGTGGCGGGCAGTCCGGTCAACGCTGCAAACTGCTTCCCATCCAGAAGCACATTCGCAATCCGCGGCGCAGAAGCCGGCAACTCCACCTCCTGATGCAGCGCCGTGCGCGGATCATTCGGATTCCTGGGCGGCAGCTGCTGCATGCTCTGCTCCCTCGAATCGGCTCGCAAAATCACCGGCATCGTGAAAGCGCCGAGCACCGCAGCAAGGCTGCCCGCAAATTGACGGCGTGTCGAACTCCGCATCTTTCCCTCCATCGATCCCCCCTCAAAAAGCTGAAGGCATGGAAACATGCACGCAAAATATGTTCAAGATCATATTTTCCTGGACGACTCCTTCCCTCCCGCCCATACTGGTCCCTCATCGCACCAGGAAGGAAAAGCATGCCCTATCCCGAAGGACATCGCGACCAAACCAGAGCCAAAATTGTCGCGAGCGCGCGACGCCTCTTCAACCGTCACGGCTTCGACAACGTCTCCCTCGACCAGATCATGGCCGGCGCCTCCCTCACTCGCGGCGGCTTCTACAGCTACTTCAGCGGCAAGAGCGATCTCTACGCCGAAGTCCTCGGCTGCTTCTTTACCGATCCCGAATGGCAAAACTGCTGGGAAGGGGTCGAAGTCGACCTCGCCTCAAAACACGCTGGACCGCAGGTCGTCCGCGCGTATCTCTCCCGACAGCATTTTGAAGACGTGGAGAACTCCTGCCCCATGGTCGCGCTCCCCAGCGACGTCACGCGCGGCAGCGAGAAAGCCAAAAAAGCATTCGAAACCGTCTTCCAGGCAATGGTCAGCGTCCTCGCCCGCAGCGTCGCCGGCCAGGGTCGTCGCCGCCAGTCGAAAGCCGAGGCCATTGCCGCTCTTTGCGTCGGCGGCATGGTCGTCGCGCGCGCCCTCGCCCATCGCGACCTTGCCGATCAGCTCCGCGAGCGCTGCATGTCCGTTGCCATGGAGCTGGGCGGCTGGAACACCGCTCCTCCCCGCACCCATCGAAACTCACCCGCAAAACATTCTGGCCAATTCAACCCAAAATCAACCCGCGGTGACAAATCCGTGACAACTCGACGCGGCCTGCCGGCTTAAGCTCACTCAACATCAACCGGTTGACCTTCGGCCTCGTTCGCATCTTCAGGCTTCCACACCACAACTCAACAGAGTCGTGCAACCCACCGCGATTCCAGGTTTCTGCCTGGTTCTCTCCATTTGTGGTCCGGGATCCGTGGAAGAAGAACGATCGATCGAGGCCAGGGAACGTGTGGCCTCTCCGGATGCCTGCGTGCGGGTGCAAGCAGGCGTCCGGTTTTGTTTTTCTGAAAATCAGACCAGATTTTTCGAGCCAGGGACCGTGTGTTTGCGCTGCCGGCGCGAAGCGTCCCCGCCTGCAGGGGCAAACTTCACTGGATCGGCAGCTGCAGATCCGCCCCATCCGTCGTCTGCGTCGGACGGCTCGCGAATTCCCGCTCCAGCCGGTCGTTCACGCCGGCCTGCGCAAATTCCGATGCCACCCGGATCCCGTTCATGATCGCCCGATCGTTCGACGACCCATGCCCGATGATGCAAACCCCGCGCACGCCCAGCAGCGGCGCCCCGCCGTACTCTGAAGGATCCAGCCTTCTCCGGAACGCATTGAATGCCCGCCGCGACAGCAGCGCCCCCACCTGCGCCGTCACCGTCTGCGTCAGCGACACCTTCAGCATCTCGCGCACCAGCCGGCTCAAACCTTCTGAAGTCTTCAGCGCCACGTTGCCGACAAATCCGTCGCACACAATTACGTCACAGTTGCCGTTATAAATATCACGGCCCTCGACGTTCCCGATGAAATTGATGGGCAGCTTGCGCACCAGCGCCGTCGCCTCCCGCGTCAGGTCGTTGCCCTTGCCTTCTTCTTCGCCAACCGACAATATGCCCACCCGCGGACGCGGAACCTTCAGCACGCTCCGCGCATACAGCTCGCCCATGACCGCGAACTGCTCCAGGTTTTGTGGTTTGCAGTCGACATTCGCGCCCACATCCAGCAGCACGCACGGCGATCCGGACTGCGTCGGCACCACGATCGCCAGCGCCGGACGATCCACACCCGGCAGCGCGCCCAGCGCCATCTTCGCCGTCGCCATCCCCGCTCCGGTGTTGCCGGCCGTAAAGAATCCCGCTGCGCGCTTGTCCTTCACCATCTTCAGCCCGACGCGCATCGAGCTGTTGCGCTTGGTGCGCACCGCGTGCGCCGCCTTCTCGTCCATGCCGATAAACTCCTCGGCATGCACAATCGAGATAGCGAGACGCGAGGTCCCGAACATCCCGTTCAGATGCTGGCGCAGGATCGGTTCCGGCCCCACCAGATGCACCCGCACCGGCAGGTTACGGCAGGCTAAGATCGCGCCTCGTATCTCCGGCTCCGGAGCTTTGTCCGAGCCCATGGCGTCGAGAGCGATGTCGATGAGCATCGATCGCTGAGGCTACTTGGCTTCCTTGACTTCCAGAACTTCGCGCCCTTTGTAATAGCCGCACTTGGCGCAGGCGCGATGCGGAAGTTTCCGCTCGTGGCAATTCGGACATTCCGACAGCGATTGCGTTGTCAGCGCGTCGTGCGCGCGGCGAGTGGAGGTGCGGGTCTTGGAGTGACGCCGCTTTGGATTCGGCATTGCAAATTCCTTTCGATCCCCGGCACCGTTCCCCGGGGCAAAAACTTCAAGGTTCGACCTTATTCGTCTCCGGGCCCAGCCGGCTGCCCAAATCTGCCAGTGCCGACCACCGCGCGTCCGCCGGTTTGGCCTCGCAGCCGCACGATTCGTCGTTCAAATTACGTCCGCAGCGCGGGCAAAGCCCCTTGCAGTCCTCGCGGCAAAGCGTTCTTGCAGGAAGGGTTAGCAGTACCTGTTCCCGCAGGACGTCTTCCAGCACCAGACCGCCTTCCTGATAATAACCGATTTCCGTATCAGGCGCGCCCAGCTCCCGCTCCGACGGCCCCGCGTCCACGCCCAGCGGCCGAAACAGCAAATCAAAATCGCCCTTCAGCTCGTGCCGCACCGGCTCCAGACACCGCGCACAGGGAACCTCAAACGTGCCTGACCACCCGGCACGCGTCCGTATATCCTCCACCACCTCTTTCGGACCGCGATGCTCGCGCAGCAACTCCGCCTGACCCTGGACCGCGAGGTCTGTGGTCTGCGTCGTTTCGTCTCCGTAATCGATGGCGCCAGGAGGAAACTTAAGATCGAAACTTACCGGCTCGCGTTGGAGGTCGAGCAGGGCAATCAGCATCGCAATTCCTTCACCGTGGGCTACCTTTCAGGTTACGGTCTGCGCCATCCCAGGTCAATCACTGCCCAACCCAGCTCGCGATAAACTACCTCCACCCATGTCGCCACTCCGCTCCACCCTCGTTGAGATTTCCCAGGTCGCCATGGCCGTCGGGATCGGCGGCTTCTGGGTCTGGATCCTCCTCACCCGGCAGCGCCGCATTGTCAACCAGCGCGAACACAAGGCCGGCATCCAAACCCTCTTCAACGGGAAGAAATAACCGGCTATCGTCCCACCAAAGCCAAAGCCGCATAAGCCGTCGCCGCATCCGTCATAAACAATGCCGGATCGCTCCCCGCATCACGCTGCTTGTTCAGCGAAGCCGCCACCCACGTCCCGTCCTTCTGCTGATGCGCAGCCAGCCAGCCCAGACTCCGTGCGAGCGTCGCATCGCTCTTCGGTGTACCCACGGCTCTCAACGCCACCACCGTCAGGCCCGTCGCATAGCCATCGCTGGCCGCCGGCTGCGCTGTGTCATCCACGCGCTCCCGCGCATCCAGCGTCGCCGTCCGAAATCCTCCATCCGCCTGTTGCTTCTCGCGCAGCGTCTTCACCAATGCCGCCCGCTCCGCATCCGTCAGCAATCCCGGCTCCTTCGCTGCAGCCCACAGCACATACAGCTGATTGATCACCGGCTGCGCCGCATAATTCCGCCGCAGATAATCCCGCACCCGATCCAGATGCTCCCGCGTCTTCGGCTCCTGCGCAAATCCATCCGGCAGATTCACCGCTTCCACCATCAGCAACGCCGCGCCCTGATAGCCCGACTCCTCCGACTCCCACGGTCCCAGATGAAAGTTCTGCCACTTCCACGCGCCGGCCACCGGCCCATCCTTCTCCTGCAGCCACCACGCCGTTTCAAACGCCTTGCGCGTGATCGGCCACAGCTCGCCCTGCGCCGTGTCGTAGCTCGCCAGAATCACCGCGTTCAGCACCGCCTCCGTCGCGCGCGATTCCGCCGCCTTCCCTGCTCCGTACTTCTCATCGGAGTAAAACGGATCCATCTCCCACCACAGGTACACCCGCTTCTCCACGCTCTGGAGCATCACCTGTTCCGGAGCGGAGATCGCCGCGATCCCCAGATCTCGCCGCAGCTCCGGCCGCACCATCGCATACGGCACCACCGTGTGGCACGAAATGCACAGCGTCTCGTGATCCTTCTGCGCCCGCGGCCACGCTTGCCACCACGTCTCCCGGCCATCCAGATATTTCGTCGCCGCGTCTCTGTTCCACGTCGGCGCTCCCACATCCGCCGCGCCGGCCCAGGATCCCGCCCCAGCCCCGTGCACCGTGCGCGCAAAAAAACTGCCCGCCACCACCGCCGCCGCCAACAGCCCCATCCCAGCGCTTCGACCCCTCATGCCGGCTCCTCTAAAACGCTGCCCAACGCTGGCTAATCGTACTCCAGAAACGCCCCCTCCCCGCCCATCACTCAGCATCGAACGCCCGTCGCCTGCATGCTACTGTGGAAACCACGCTTCCCTCCCCGGAATCGTAGGCTCCAGGAGAGCGGATTGAAGAAGCTCGAGGAAACCGCCGAGTATCTCTTCGGAGAAGCTCTCGATCTGCCGCGCGATCAGCGGCCCGCTTTCCTCGACCAGGCTTGCGCCGGCAATCCTCAGCTCCGGCAAATGGTCGAAAATCTCCTCAGCGAAAACGACCGCCTCAGCGGCTTTCTCTCTTCCTCTCCCCTCCGTCCCAGTCCGCCGTCCGCATCTCCCACCGCCATCGCCGCTGAATCGCGCCTCCTCGACCGCTATCGCATCGTCGCCCAGCTCGGCTCCGGCGGCATGGGCGTCGTCTACCGCGCCCGCGACGAAAAACTCGAGCGCGATGTCGCCATCAAAATGCTCCAGCCCGGCGTGCTCTCCGATCAGGAAGCACGCGAGCGCTTTCGCCGCGAAGCTCGCATGCTCGCCAAGCTCAACCACAACCACATCGCCACCGTGTACGACGTCATCGAATCCAACGGCTCCGACTCCATCGTCATGGAGCTGGTCGCCGGCGAATCCCTCGCCGCCATCCTGCGGACCGGCCCACTCCCCGTTGCCCAGGCCGTCGCCATCGCCGGCCAGATCGCCGAAGCCCTTGAAGAGGCCCACGAGCAGGGCGTGATCCATCGCGACCTCAAGCCCGGCAACGTCATCATCACCCCCCGCGGCCAGGCCAAGGTTCTCGACTTCGGCCTCGCACGCCTCATCGCGCCCCTCGACACCGACCCAACCCTCACCCTCTCCACCACGCGCGGTGTCATGGGCACCCCGCGTTACATGTCGCCGGAACAAGCGCTCGGCCGCACCATGGATGCCCGCACCGACCTCTGGAGTCTCGGCGTCCTCCTCTATGAATCCATCACCGGCGTCCCGCCCTTCCAGGGAAACAGCAGCATCTCCGTCCTCCACGCCGTCATTGAAGCTCCCTTTCCGCCGATGCAGGAAATTCTTCCCGGCCTTCCTGCCTTCGCAGACGCCATCGTTGCCCGCGCCCTCCAGAAAGATCCCGGTCAGCGCTACCCATCCGCGAAAGCCATGCGCGCCGACCTCCGCAGTCTGGCGCAAACAATTTCGGGCGAGCGCCCCACCCTTCGCGGCACGACGCCTCCGCCCAGTCACCTCCAGCCCTCAACACCGGCCGCCCCCACAGAGCCAAAGCCCTGGAAGACCTGGGCCGCACTCGGCGCGCTTCTCCTCATCGCGGCGGGCGCTGCAGCCTTCTTCTTCCGCTCTGCCGCCCCGCGCCCCCTGCCCGACAGTAAAGACTGGCAGCAGCTCACCTTCTTTACCGACTCAGCCGTCTACCCCACCCTCTCCTCCGATGGCCGCACCCTCGCCTTCATCCGCGGCGACAACTCCTTTATGGGTGCCGGCGAAATCTATGTCCAGTTGCTCCCCTCCGGAGAACCGGTCCAGCTCACTCACGACGGAAAACTCAAGATGGCGCCCGCCTTCTCTCCCGACAACGCCAACATCGCCTACAGCTTTGCCGGACCGTGGGATACCTGGGAGGTTCCCGTCCTCGGCGGCGACCCGCATCTGCTCCTTCCCAATTCTTCCTCCGTGTCCTGGATCGATCAGGGCAAGCGCCTCCTCTTTTCCGAAATGCGCGACGGCATGCATCTGGTCCTCGTCACCACCGATCTCGCCCGCGGAGACCGCCGCGACATCTATCTCCCCCCCGGCACACGCAGCATGATCCACCATTCGTATCTCTCTCCCGACGGCCGATCCGTCCTCGCCGTCCTCATGGATACGCAAGGCAATATGACGCAATGCCAGGTGGTTCCTTTTAATGGCTCCGGCACCGCGCGCGCAGCAGGACCAGCGGACCGCCAGTGCTATGCCGGCGGCTGGTCCGCGGATGGGAAATGGATGTACCTCAATGTCCTCACCGATGGCTTCCACCTCTGGCGTCAGCGTTTCCCCAATGGAACGCCCGAGCAGGTCACCTTCGGTCCCACCACGCAGGAAGGCATCGCGATGGCGCCCGACGGCGAATCACTCGTCACCTCCGTCGGCACGCAAACCAGTACCGTCTGGATGCACGACAGCAGCGGCGACCACCAGATCTCCTCCGAGGGCTATGCCACCGCGCCCGCGTTTTCTGCCGACGGCCACACCCTGTATTTCCTCATGGCCAACGAGCAGGCCAGCGGCCAGGAATTGTGGAGCAAAGACCTCGCCTCCGGCAAACTCGACAGCGTTCTTCCCGGTTACGCCATGACCAGCTACGCCGTCTCCCGCGACGGAAAAGAAATGGCCTTCGTCATGAAGGACAAGGCCGGCACTTCGAACATCTGGGTGGCGCCCACCAGTCGCCGCTCCTCTCCTCGCAACCTCTCCGCAACCGCGAACGAAGACAGTCCCTTCTTCCTCCCCGATGGAGCGTTGAGTTTCCGCGCATCCGAAGCCGGATCGAATTACCTCTATCGCATGAACATCGACGGCACCCAGCGCCGCAAGCTCTTTCCCGACCGCATCCTCGACACCCGCATCCTCGACAGCGGCAGCGGTTCGCCCGACGGACGCTGGGTCGTCGTTACCGTCCCCGGACCCACCGACGAACATCCCGTCCTCACCGCGGCCTGGGCACTCGATGGAAGCGCCAAAAGAACCCTTTGCACCGAGTGGTGTCAGTTTCTCTGGGACCAAACCGGAAAAATCGCTTTTCTGGCGTTTCCGCCCCTCTTTAATGGAACCTACGCGCTCCCCATCCTGCGCGACACCGGCCTTCCAAAGTTGCCGCCCGGCGGTGTGGCCCACATGGAAGATATTCCTGACGCGAAAAACCACGCGCCCATCCCCTGGGTTGTCTCTTCCGCGCTCAGCCCCGATGTCTACGCCTATGCGCGCCGGGATACGCGCCGCAACCTCTACCGCATCCAGCTCCCCTGAGTCTCCTCGACCCACGAACTTCCATCAGTAAATCCTGAAGTTCACCTCGATATCCACTTCCACCGCCACCGCCTTGCCCTTCAGCATCGCCGGCTTAAACTTGTACTCCTTTACCGCCGCCAGCGCCTTCTCATCCAGCCCCATCCCCAGCGGCCGCACAACACGTACCCGCTGCGGATTGCCCTGCGCGTCTACCACCAGCCCCACCACGCACACGCCCTGATACTTCGCCCGCCGCGCCTCGTCGGAGAACTCCGGGTCCGGCGCATAGATAAGCATGGGGTTCGAAACTCCGCCCCCCACGTGGTACAGCCCGCCCCCGTAACCGCCGCCCTCACCCGGCCCAACCCCATTGCCATTCCCCGATCCAACTCCGCCCCCGCTCCCCGACCCAAATCCTGAACCCGACCCCGACCCCGCCGATGCAAACGCCACCTGCGACGACTGCGGAACTCCCAGGTCCGGCATGTTTGCATCCGGCAGCTTGATCTGCGGCATCACCACCGTCGGCTCGACCGCCAGCTTCGGATTGTCGATCTTCAAAATCTGCGGCGGCGCCAACTGCGTCTTCGCAAATTTCGGCAGCTGGCCCTTCGACGCTTCCAGCAGCTCGTGATTGCCACCGCCTCCTCCGCCCCCCATCACATCTTTCAAATTCGCGGCCGGGATAAACGGCGTCTCCACCATCGTCGCCTGCATCTTTTTCTGCAGCTGCCGCGTATGCCACTGGTCGAGCGCGAACAGCAAAATCAGTGAGCACAGCAGCACATGCGTCCCTGCCGACAACAGGCTCGTCCACCGCGACTGCGTCGTAATCTCCAGCCCCGCAAACGTCGGAATAAACGCTCGTCCGCCCGTGCCCGCTGCCTGCAATTCCATCGATCCAAAATTTTCGCCCATTCGCCGCTCCACTCCCGCCATCAATGTCTCCGGTGCCGCCTCGCGCGCAAACGCCGCGTACAATGCCTGTTCCAGATCAGCGTCGTTGTCCATCATCGCCCAATCCTCGCTCCCTAATGCACCACGCGCGTCATCTTCTCGCGCAGCAGCTGCAGCGTCCGCCGCAGATGGCTCTTCACCGTCGCCACCGGCATGCTCAACGCCTCCGCAATCTCCTCTACGGACATATCTTCCTGGTAGCGCAGCACCACTACCGTGCGCGGCGTCACCGGCAGCGATGCCACCACTTGCCGCACCTGCCGGCTCAACAATGGATCCCCCGGCGCCGCCTCCACCACTACCTCCGGCAGCTCCCCAGGATCCGTCACATCTTCCGGCCGCCGGTCCCTCTGCCGGATCCGATCGATCGAACGATGCACCGCCACGCGGCGCAGCCAGTGAACCACGTGCTCGTCCGACTCCAGCTCGCCCAGCTTCCCGTGCAGCTCCAGAAACACATCCTGCGCCGTCTCTTCGGCCAGAAACCGATCGCCCAGGATGCGCAGGGCTATGCTGAAGACCATCGACTGATGTTCCAGCATCAACGTACGGAAGGAGTGCTCGCGAGCGTCCAGGTTTCTACATCCTGCCTTCAATTGTGTATACGCTCGTCCGCGCAATCCAGGATGCAGAAATTTGGGCACACCCTGTCGCGAGTTACCCAACCAGAAGTACTGAAGGGTAACCACCCGCTCCTGTCCGCTCGGGATTTTTCGCATCCTCGCTCCGCCCCCCGCATCCAAACAACGCATCTCCAACCCAGTAACAGCAGGAAGAACATGACAAACGAAGAGCTCCTCGCCGCCGCTCCGCTCAAATCCTGGAAACAGGTCCTCGGTCAGTTCGATCAAGCCCTCGCCGCAATCGACGACGATCAGCTCCAGAAGCGCGTTGCCCCCGGCAGGAATCGTCTCTTCTACCTGCTCGGCCACCTCACCGCCGTTCATGACCGACTGCTCCCCATGCTCTTCATCGGTGAGCGTCTCCACCCTGAACTCGACGAGGCCTTCATCAGCAATCCCGATGGCGCCCTCGCCGATCCCGTCTCCGCCGCCGACCTGCGCAGTGCCTGGTCCGCCATCAACGGCATGCTCACCACCGCTTTCGAACGCTTCGCTCCTCAGGACTGGCTGCACAAACACAGCGCCGTGTCCGATGCGGACTTCGCTCAGGACCCCACGCGCAATCGCCTCGCCGTCGTCCTTAGCCGCACCACCCACCTCTCCTTCCACACCGGCCAAATCATCCTGGCAAAATAGCGGGCCCTCCGGAGCGCGGGCGCCGTCGTATACGATCTCGTATACGATGTTTGGCATGATCCGCGCCCGCTCCGCACGCCTGCTCGCCCCCCGCTTTGTTCCGCTCGCCTGCCTGCTCGCCTTCGTCGCCGCCGCTCAGGCGCAGAACACGCCCGCCGCGCAAACGCCGCCGCAGTCCGCCACTCCAGCCGCCACGCCCCCGGCAGCAGCGCAGTCCGCAACCGCGCGCCCCCGCAACACCGACTCCGTTACCGCTCTCCCCGACCGCACCGCCATGCTCCGCGGAGCTTATGGACCCTTCCGCGCCAATAACGATCTGCTCTACTACCACCTCAACGTTCGCGTCGATCCCGACGACAAATCCCTCCGCGGCAAAAACACCATCCGCTTTCGCATGCTCAAAGACGGCACCCGCATCCAGCTCGATCTGCAGGACCCCCTCCAGATCGACAAGATTCTCCTCGGCGCCACCGAGCTCAGGTACCAGCGCGAAGACAGCGCCGTCTTCGTCGACTTCCCCCAGACCCTTCGCGCCGGCCAGGTCTATTCCATCGACTTCTACTACTCCGGCCATCCCCGCACCACCGGCCGCTTCGGCGCCATCACCTTCAAAACCGATCCCGCCGGCCATACCTGGATCAACACCGCCTGCGAAGGCATCGGCGCCAGTATCTGGTGGCCCAATAAAGATCAGTGGCGCGACGAAGTCGACACCATGGACCTCAGCGTCGAAATTCCCAATAACCTTACCGATGTTTCCAACGGAAAATTCGTCGGCAAAACGGACTTAGGCGACGGCTACACCCGCTGGGACTGGCACATCAGCTATCCCATCAATAACTACGACGTCTCCCTCAACATCGGCGACTACGTCCATTTCTCCGACAAACTCGGCGACCTGCCCCTCGACTTCTACGCGCTGCCCGCCGACCTCGACAAAGCCAAAACTCAGTTCGCCCAGGCCAAAGGCATGATTGAGGCCTACCAGCACTACTTCGGTGAATATCCCTTCGCGAAAGATGGCTATAAGTTAGTCGAAGCTCCTTACTCCGGCATGGAACATCAAACCGCCGTCACCTATGGCAACCTGTTTCAGAATGGCTATCTCGGCCGTGACTGGACCGGCGTCGGCATCAGCCCCCGCTTCGACTTCATCATCATTCACGAGAGCGGCCATGAGTGGTTCGGCAACAGCATCACCGCCGCCGATCCCGCCGATATGTGGATTCACGAAGGCTGGACTACCTACCTCGAATCCCTCTATGTCGAATATCGCTGGGGCAAGGCCGACGCCATCAAATACCTCAGCGGCTACAAGCCCAAAGTCCACAACCAGCGTCCCATCGTCGGTGAACGCGGCGTCAATGCCGAGCCGCCCCAGGACCAGTACTTCAAGGGCGCGCTCATGCTCAATACCCTGCGCAGTGTCGTCAATAACGATGCTGCCTGGTGGAAGTTACTCCACGACCTCTATCAGCATTTCAAGTATCAGAACATCCTTACGGAAGACATCGTTGCCTACTGCAACCAGCACACCGGCATGAACCTCACGCCCATCTTTAACCAATACCTCCGCCACACCGAAATTCCCCGCCTTGAGTTACTCTTCGGCGAAGCCCCCAACATGGTCATGTACAAATGGCGCGCCGACGAAGACGACTTTGCCATGCCCGTCCGTGTCGGCACTCCGGACCACTGGCAGATCATCCATCCCACAACGAAGTGGCAGTCGATGCAAACCCCGCTCTCCAAAGATGATTTTGCCGTCGACACCGACCACTACTACGTCGACGTCAACAAGCAATAGGCTTTCCCTCGCTCAGGCACGGCGCGGACCTCCCCTCGGTAAGTCCGCGCTGCCCCATCAGTACCGCTCGAATTCCCGGTCCAGCGAATCGTGCTCCTGCTCTTTGTCCAGATGCAGCTTCACGCCCGCCTTCGACAGCATCTTCCTGCGCAGCCCCGCCCCGTTTTGCTTCGACAACCCTGCGGGTTCCTCATGCCCGGCTGTCGCCGGAACCACCACCCGCGGCTGCACCCCACCGCTGTCGCCGATCCGGAAAAATCCCAGCGCGCTCACCAGCTGTTCCGATTGCCCCGTCAGCTCCTCGGTCGTTGAAGCCATCTCCTCGGCCGCTGAAGCATTCTGCTGGATCACCTGCTCCAGCTGCTGCAGCGCCTTGTTGATCTGCTCCGCCCCTGTGTCCTGCTCTTTGCTCGCCGCGGTGATCTCCTGCACTAATTCCGCCGTTCGCTGAATGTCCGGCACCAGCTTGTCCAGCATCTCGCCGGATTTCTCCGATACGCTCAGCGTCTTGCCCGAAAGCTGGTTGATCTCTCCCGCCGCCTTCTGGCTCCGCTCCGCCAGCTTGCGCACTTCGGCCGCCACCACGGCGAATCCCTTGCCGTGTTCGCCCGCCCGCGCCGCTTCAATCGCCGCGTTCAGCGCCAGCAGGTTCGTCTGCCGCGCGATCTCCTCGATGATCGATATCTTGCTCGCTATCTCCTTCATCGCCGATACCGCCTCCAGCACCGACTGCCCGCTCTCCTTCGCGTCATGCGCGCTCTGGTTGGCGATCTTGTCCGTCTGTTGTGCGTTGTCCGCGTTCTGCTTGATGTTGGAAACCATCTCCTCCATCGACGACGACGCCTCTTCGGCTGCCGCCGCCTGCGCGCTCGCGCCTTTCGATACCTGCACCGATGCGGTCGAAATCGACTGGCTCGCCGACGCTACCTCGCCGGCAATCGTGCGAATCTCCCCCACCGTCTTCGTCAGCCCCGCCACCATCGCCGCCAGCGCCTGCATCAGCTTGTCTTCCGGCGAACGCTCCTTCAGCGTCACCGTCAGATTGCCGTGCGCGATCTCCTCCGCCGCTCCCGTGATCTGGTTCATCGAGGTAATCAGCTCGTTGATGTTGCCCTTAATGGTGTTGAAGTCGCCATTGTAGGCGGCGGTGATCAGCTCCGGCACATCCCCCCTGCTGATGAGGCCGATGTCCTGCGCAACCTTGTTCAGCGGTCCGACTACCGCATCCATCAGATCGTTGACGCCCTGCACGACCCTGCGATAGTCCCCCTGATGCCTGGTCGCATCCGCACGAGTTGCAAGCTTGCCCTCGACTCCCGCGCTCGCCAACCGGTTGGCGTCCGCCACCAACGCACCGATTGCCTCCTTCAGCTGCGCCAGGCTCGCGTTGATTTTCTCGAATTGCTCCCGAACCTCGGCTGTGTACTTGTTGCCGTCGTGGGTCTTCAGCTCGAAGCTCAGATCGCCCTGCGCTAACTGCACCAGATTCGAAGCCAGCCGTTCTACCTCTCCCGCCGTATAGTCTTTCGTGCTCAGAACTGCGGAAAGATCCGTCACCACTTCCACGTACCCTACATGCTGGCCCTGGATATTCACCAGGTTCGACGTGTCCTGCTTGCAGCGCAGTTCACCCCAGTCGAAGAAGCTTTCCCCAACGCCCTTGCGCAGCTGCATGATGCCGCACTTCTCGCTGTTGCAGATATTCGCCGCCGCCGTTGAGCAGGGCCGTCCCACCGCATCCTTCCGGTCGCGAACGTACCGCCGGTCGACCATCAGCTTTTCGAATGCCTTGTTCAGAAATACCCACTTCATGTTGGTGTCGATCACATGGATCGGGAACGGAACCGCGTCGAGGATGGCCTGATACCACGCCATCTTGTCCACCACCACGTCCAGGGTGCGGTTCACGCCATCTACAACCTGCCGGAAATCTCCCTGGTGCTGCGCGCCGTCAGCGCGCGTATCGAAGCGTTCGGCCACTGCGGCATCGGACAGCAGTCCCGTATCCCGCACCAGCGCCTTCACCGCTTCCACCGTCTTCAGGTAGCTCCGGCTCAGCACATCCCGTTCCGACTTCGCCTCGACGCTGGCGCTCAGATCGCCCCCTCCCATCTTCTCCAGCACCACCGCGATGTCCCGGATGTAATCCACCAGCGCCCGGAACGATTCGGCCAGCGATCCCACTTCGTCCCCGGACCGGTAATCCACCACCTGGTTCACATCTCCCATCGAAATCTGCTTCGCCGCTTCCGCCAGCCGGGCCAGCGGCCGCGCAATGCTCCGCGCGATAAAAATCCCCAGTCCAAGCCCGCCCAGCACCCCGCAAATCACCAGCACCACCATGACCGCCCGGCTGCTCTGGTAAGTCGTGCTCATCGCGACGGCATCCTGCTTTGCATGCTCGTCCTTGGTCTGGACCATCTGACCAAGGACGGCCTCCAGCTCGTTCACCTTCTGCCGTCCCGCCCCCATCGATAACTCCACCGACGGGCGCTTCCGCGCCAGCCCCTCCTTTGCATCAAGCGCCAGAACCTGGTCGAGCACCGCCTTGCGTTCCTTCCATTTCTCATCGAACTGCGCCAGGTTCGCCAAATTCTTGTCTGAGTGAATCAACGGCCTGGCCTTATCGATCGACGAATCAACATCTCCCTCATATTCCGTGATGCTCGCCCTGTACCTGTCCCGCTCCTCCGGCGTGGACGCCAGCAGCACGTTCTTTTCCGCCCTCGAAACATAGATCACCCAGACATTGGCCTGCTTCAGATAACTCAGCCCCAGCGTCTCGTTCGCATAGGCCGCGGCGCCCATGTCGGCCATCTTCCCCATGTTCACCACGCCCACAAAGCCCACAATCGCTGTGATCGCACCCACCAGCACAAACGCCGCTATCAGCTTGCGGCCGATCTTCATGTCATAGAACCATTTCATTTGTCTCTCCCTGTTCTTTCTCTGCACTGCTGGATACTCACCGTGCGCGCCCCTGGTGGCTCGCCACGCCGTCCGCCCGCTCGCCATTCCATACCCCGGCGCAGGCGAAGACTGCGATCTCACCCCGCATATCGGCAGCGCTCCGCGCGAAAGTGAATGCCGACTCCCCGCAGTCGATGTCCCGAGTGTCAATTCGGGAGCAGCTGCAAACAAAATTGTCTTTGCCTAACTCTCTTGACCAGGCCGCCGATACCTAACCCAGCTGCGGCCTGAGGGCAACACCGAGTTATCGCGCATTGCCTGCGCATTCATAACAGAGCCCGGCATTTCTGCCCCGGTGTTTCCCGCGGCAGAAGAACGGGAGTGATGTATGAAGAAGATCTGGCTGCGCGGCTCGCTGCTGCTCGCCCTTGTTTGCATTCCGCTGATCGCGCCGAACGCTCTTACCCAAACCACCCACCATCCCGCTCGCGCCTCGGCCCAACATGCGCCCGCCGCCGCGCCGGCGTCCGACGCCACCACCCAGCAGTTAGACCAGCTGCGTCAAACCGTCGTTCAGCAGAATCGCGACCAGCAGCAGCGCCTCGATCAGATCGAGCAGCAGAATCAGGATCTGGCGCGTCAGCTGCGCGCCGCCGAAGATCAGATCTCCCAGGCCCAGCGCCAGATCGACCAGCTCAGCACCGCCGACACCCCGCAGATCGCCGGCCTCCGGGCCGCCGTGGCCTCCCTCAAATCCGAGCAGAGCACCGCCGCCGCTTCCATCGAGAAAGAAAAGAGGCTTGAGCCCAAACCCAGCACCCCCACCGGGCTCCACTACCGCGGCATCACCATCGTTCCCGGCGGCTTCTTTGCTGCCGAGGCTTTCTATCGCGGCCATGCGGAGAATACTGACATCACCACCAGCTGGGTCGGCATTCCCTGGGACGCGCAGACCCTGTCCCACCTCACCGAATTTCGCGCCACCGCGCGCCAGACCCGGCTCAGCCTCCGCCTCTCCGCGCCCGCCGGCCGTGCCACCGTCACCGGATACTTCGAGACCGACTTCCTCGGCAGCGGCTTCGGGGCCAGCGAGGTCCAGACCAATGGCTACAGCAACCGCATCCGCCAGATGTGGGGCCGCGTGCAGTTTCCCGGCGGCTGGTCCTTTGCCGGCGGCCAGATGTGGTCCCTCCTCACCATGAACCGCGCCGGCATCGACAACCTCACCGAATTCGCACCCGCCCTCGCTGACGCCTCCATGTTCCCCGGCTACGACCTCGCCCGGCAAACCAGCTTCCGTGTGACCCGGCAAATTCCCGGCTACAAGACCACCCTCGCTTTCTCCGCGGAAAATGCGGCCACCGTCGGAGTAACTCCCGCCAACGTGCCCGCCAGCGTCACCACTAACCTGGCTGGACTTTCTGCAACCGGCGCCGGCATCATGAGTAACACCACTTACTCCACCAATGTAGCTCCCGACCTCATCGGTAAGGTCGCCTTCGACCCGCGCTTCGGACACTTCGAAGTCAAAGCCGTCGGCCGCACCTTCCGCGACCGCCTCGACAGCACCGCAACCGTGCCCGGCAAAAACAATACCCTCCTCGACGGCGCCTTCGGCGGTTCAGCCTACGTTCCGATTTTCACAATGAAAGCCAGCTATCTCGCCCAGGCCATGTGGGGGACCATCGGCCGCTACGGGGCCACCTCCACCGACGTCATCGTGAAACCCAATGGGATCCTGTCCGCTGAAAAATCCATCCACGGCGTTACCGGATTCGAGATCCATCCCACCGCCCGCTTCGACGGGTACGCGTACGGCGCCGACGAGTATCTGCCCCGTAACTACGGCTACGGCCTTCGCTCCATCGATAACTCAAAGTGCTTTCTCGAAGCCGGCTTCTCCTGCACGGCCAGCGTCAAAAACCTCGAAGCTGCCACCACCGGATTCTGGTATCGCTTTTACAAGGGTCCCGGCGGCACGTTGCAGTACGGCGCCGACTACGTCTATATCCTCAAGGAATCCTGGTCCGGTATCGGCGGCGCGCCGCGCGGCGTTGAAAACGTCATCGAATCCTCCTTCCGCTACTACCTTCCTTAACTCGCTCTAACTTCCGTCCATAAAATGGCCTCCGGCCAACCCGGAGGCCATTCCCTTGTTCCCAAACCGCATACCATGTCTGAATTTGAGACAGTAACTCCCCTCCCCGGTACTTCCTGGGCATGGCAGACAAGGGTTATGTACGTAGAATCGGCAGAAATGGAGCGGGCTTGAGCCTGCCTCTGTTTTTATTTCTTGCCCGCCCGCGATGATTCCCATCGCCGCGCGTCGAATCATGAAAGGGTCCCCATGCTCCGCTCCTCGACACCTCGCCCCGCTCTCCTCGCTGCCGCCTGCCTTTTCGCAGCTGCCGTTCATGGATATGCGCAGCCCCTGCCGCCCTCGACCGCCGTCCCCGTCGTCTTCACTACCTCCATCACCGCGGGACAAGCCAGGCCCGGCGACCCCGTGCGCGCGAAAACCATCGAGGCCGTCTTCCTCCCCAACGGCCGCGTTCTGCCCAGCGGCACATCCCTCACCGGACACGTCGTCGCCTCCACCTCCTTCACCTTCAACCCAACTCCATACGCCGTGCAGCAACCCTCTGTTCTCTCCGTCCGTCTGGACACCATCGCCGGCGCCGGTGCCGCTCTTCCCGTTACCCTCGGCCTCCGCGCACTCGCCGGACCCGTCGCTTCCCACGAAGCCGAGATCCCGCATACCCTCGATGAAATCGACGGGTCGAACACCCGCGTCCTCATCGGTGGAGACACCACGTCCCCACTGGAAACAACGGTCCTCTCCCCCAATGGCTCCACCGTCGGCTACAACCACAAACAAGGCAGCTTCGCGCGCCTGCTCGCTGCGGACAGCGTGAACTCCGGTTCCAATCTTCGCTGCGACGCCACCACCACCGAGCAATCCATCGCCATCTTTTCCCCGCATGCCTGCGGCGTCTACGGACTGCACGCCGTCTCGCTCGCCGGCAACGGCAACAGTACCGACGGCGGCAACGGAGACGGTGTGTTCGTTCTCGAATCGCGCCAGCAGCCCGTCAAACTCTACGCCGGCACAACCGCGCTCCTTGAAGTCATCGCCCGTTAGTGCTGTTTCTCAACTCTGCTCACTGCTGTCAACCCCAACGCGCAGCGAAGACATCAGCGGCCGCATCGCCACTCTCACTGCTGTCATCCCGAACGCGTTGCGGAGGGATCTGCGGTTGCTCTCGTTGAAATCGGCGCTCCAGCGCGGTTAGCAGCAATTCAAAATCAGCTTAGCAACAAGCCTGGCCCCCGCCCCTCACGCATTCACATCCACCGCCGATACAAACCATGGGACAGAAATGTCCCATGGGACGGCGATCATGGATGCTCTCCATCTCGAAATTCTGGGAATGCTTCTCGCGCCTCTGCTTCCAGCACTTCTCTCGGGAGCGTGCTCTCACGGGCTGCGCAAACTCCACGCGCCCACACCCCTCACCGCGCCCAACAGCCTCTCTCATGTCGCGGCAACAATAACTCAGAGCCCCGCCCGATAGCAGACCGCGCCTTCCTTCATCACCATCCGCACGTTCTTCTTCGGATCGGCCAGCAGCGTAATGTCATCGAGCGGCGATCCATCCACCACCAGCAAATCGGCAATCGCTCCCTCCGCGACCACGCCCAGCCGGCCCTCCATCCCCACCAGCTGCGCGCCCACCGTCGTCGCGCTTGCCAGAATCTCCCGCGCCGTCAGCACCCGCGCCCGAATCGCAAACTCCTCCGACTGCCGCACATGCGTCGGCCCTAACAGATCCGTCCCGAACGCCATCGTCACCCCCGCATCGCGCAAAATCGCCAGGCTCTCGATCCCCGCCTTCCGCACGCTTTCAATCTTCGCCACCGAAGCCGCCGGCAACCCCAGCGACGGACCATCCTCCGCCAGCGCCTCGTACGTCACCAGCGTCGGCACCGCCACCGCCCCGGCCTTCGCCGCCACCCGCGCCGCGTTCGCGTCCACGCGATTGCAATGTTCCAGCGTCTTCACCCCGCACTCCACCGCCCGCACAATGCCGTCCGCCGTGTACAAGTGCGCCGCCACATAGGTGTGCGCATCGCGCGCCTCTTCCACCGCTGCCTTCAGCTCCTCCACCGTGTATCCATACCAGTGCACGGGATCAGTCGGGCTCGCCACGCCGCCATTCGCCATCACCTTGATAAACGACGCGCCCTCACGCAGCGTCTCCCGGCATGCCCGCCGCACTTCATCCACTCCGTCCGCAATCCTCCCCAGCGCGCCAAAATTTCTCGCCCACCGGTTTGCATCGAGCCCGTCATACCGCGGCCGCGCATCCGAGTGCCCGCCCGTCTTTGACAGCGCCCTCCCGCACACAAACAACCGCGGTCCCGGCGTCAGTCCCTGCGCAATCGCCTCCGCCAGCGAGTAGTGCGCACCGCCCAGATCCCGCACCGTTGTAAATCCCCGCTCCAGCATGCCCTTCAGGATTGGAACCGTCCGCAGCACCGCCATCGCCGGCGGCAACTGCGCATTCGCCGCGAGGTCCATCAGGCTCGCCACCACATGCACGTGGCTGTCGATCAGCCCCGGCATCAGCGTCCGCCCCCCCAAGTCGATTACCGCGCAATCCCCGCCCGGCTTCTTCGCATTCACATCGCGAATCACGCCGTCTTCGATCAGCACGTTTCTCGCGCGCGGCTCGGCCGCCGTCGCATCCACAATCCTCGCGTTCGTCAGTAGCGTCTGCATCGTCCTCGTTCCCGATTCCGCCGCCCCCTCATTCGTCCCGGCTCACAACCATCTTTGCATTGTCCTCCCGTCCGTACCCTGACGAAGCCAAACGAGACGATGGGGGGACTGAGCAGCCTGCTTTTCCGCTGCCCTCAATCCTCAGGAACTCCCGAAGACACACCGGGCACCTGTCGCAGAGAAAATATGGGGGACTCGAAAACTCGTCAGAACCATTCCTGACAAATGTGGGACGTGGACTCCTCAGCCCGGTCGCGCGCCTGGCCTCCGCCAGCCATTCCGCTCTCCCCGAACCCCTCTCCTCAATGAACCCTGTGGACCCTGCAACAAAAAGCCCGCACACACCTTACAGCCGGCCAGGTTCACCCCACAGCAAGCAGAAGACTCCCTCCCGCACCGAATCGCAACCCAATTGGCTGTGGCTGCGCTCCGAAGTACCGCGGACTTTGGTGCCTGGTGCCATTCTGGACCCTGCAAAAAAAGCCCGCACACACCTTATAGCCGGCCAGGTTCACCCCACAGCAAGCAGAAGACTCCCTCCCGCACCGAATCGCAACCCAATTGGCCGTGACTGTGCTCCGAAGTACCGCGGACTTTGGTGTCTGGTGCCATTCTGGACCCTGCAAAAAAAAGCCCGCACACACCTTACAGCCGGCCAGGTTCACCCCACAGCAAGCAGAAGACTCCCTCCCGCACCCGAATCGCAACCCAATTGGCTGTGACTGCGCTCCGAAGTACCGCAGACTTTGGTGTCTGGTGCCATTTTGAGAAAGTGCCCCGTCTTCCGCGAATCCCCGCCCACCCTGTGCCGCTTCGCTCTGCTGACAAAATCCCTGCCATGCCCTACTGCACAGCCTCACCCCGCAGGAATGCCGCAACCTTCTCGTTCAGAAATTTCCCATCTCCTGGCCCCGCCCCCGCGCCCGCCGGATGCCCCCACAGCGATGGAATCGGCAGCAGCGTGCAATGCGGAATAAACTGCGCCTCATACTTCGCATCGCCGACCGGAAAATACAAATCCGTTGCAGACGGCATATACAGCACCTGTGCCTTGATCGACCTCAACGCCTTCTCCACGTCGCCGCCGTACCCCGGCGTCGTTCCTACGTCATGCTTCTCCCACGTCCGCAACTGCAAAATCAAATTGTTCGCGTCCGCATGCGGAATAAAATTTGTGCGATATTGATCGATCACCTGCTCCAGCGTCGTGCCCGGCTTCGCGTCCGTCTTCCACAATTCCTTCCGCCACCACTCCTGCGAGTAGAGCCACGCCGTCCACACCAGCCCAAATTCCTCAATTCCCTTCTGCGGTTCTTCCGTGTAGTCACCGTTCTTAAACGCCGCGTCCGTTGTGATCGCCCCAATCTCGCTTTCGTTCCGCACAATCCCGTGCCCGTACGTCTTCGCCGTCCCCGACGTCGCCACCATCCGATCCATATACGCCGGATACGAAACCGCCCACTGGAACGCCTGCTGCGCGCCCATTGAGAAGCCAATCACCGCCTCCAGATGCTTCACGCCCAGCTCTTTCGTCAGCAGCTCGTGCACCGCCTCCACGTTGTCGCGAATCGTGGTCACCGGAAAGCGCGGCCCATGGAACGGCTCCGGCGTGTTGCTCGGCGACGACGACCGCCCATTCCCAAACAGTTCTGACGTGATCAGAAACTGCTTCTCCGGATCGAGCGCCTTCCCCTTGCCAATCAGCCAGCCATACCCGTGCATCTCCGCCATGTAGTGCGACGGCATCAGGATCGCGTTATCTCCCGCCGCGTTCAGCTTCCCGTACGTGCCGTACACAATCTTCGCCTCGGGCAGCACCACGCCACTCTCCGTTTTGAAGTTGTGGATCACATACGAATGCTCCACCGGCTCCGGCGGCTTCGGCGCCGCATCCTGCCCGCGCACCGAGACCCAGGACACCAAAATCAAAACCGCAATCGCTGTCTTCACAAATTCTCCCGCTCCCCGCTCTTCATTCCCGACTCCCGACTCCCTGTTCCTCACGCCCCCTGCTCCCCGCTCCCTGCTTCCTGTCTGCTCACTGCCCATTCAAAAATTCCCCCAGCACCTGCCGATACTTCTCCGGCTCCTCATACGCCGGCAAATGCCCGCTCTTCTCAAAGAACACAATCTTCGCCCCAGGAATTTCGTGCGCCATCGTCCACGCGTTGATGGGCGCTACGTTCATGTCATATCTTCCCGTGATCACCAGCACCGGAAAATGAAATCCCTCCACCGCCGAAG
Source organism: Acidobacteriaceae bacterium (assembly GCA_036272255.1). GTDB lineage: Bacteria > Acidobacteriota > Terriglobia > Terriglobales > Acidobacteriaceae > Palsa-343. Next base: position 30,636 of record DATAZC010000013.1, read on the forward strand.
TCAGATCCAGCGCCCCCGCCGACTGCGATACCGCTCCCGCCACCGCCGGCTCAAATCCCAGCCCCGGGGTCCCCGGCGAGCTCCCTCGCTGGGGTGTCCGGTCATCCATCTTCGCCAGATACGCATCGCGTTTCTCCGGCGAATAAAAAATCATCCGAAAATGATTCCGCAGTTGCAGCTGCGCCGCCGCATCTGTATTCCCCAGCTTCTTCGTCGCCGCCTCATCCTCCTCCTCGATATCCGGAAAGGTCTGCGGCAGCAAATGCACCATCGCCTTCATCGAGGGCGGCGGCGAATCCGACAGTACCAGCTTCGCCACATGCTCCGGATGCTCCGCCGCGTACGCCATCACCAGAAACCCGCCATACGAATCGCCCACCAGCGCCACCTTCTCGATCCCGAAGTGCGCCCGCACCGCTTCCAGATCCGCTACCTGCGCGTCCATCGTCTGCGGCGCGCCCGCCGCCACCTTCTTCGACGCCCCCGTCCCTCGCTGATCGTAAAGAATCACCAGCCGATCCGCGCCCACCTGCGCCCACAGATCGTTCACCATCATGTACGCGTGCGAAAGTCCCGGTCCGCCATTCACCGCGATCACCGGCAGTGCCGAGCCGCGCGTCCCAAACGTCTCGTACCCAATCGCAACTTCCGAAGTCTGGATCACGCCGCTATCATGGGCCACCCGCGCCGGCTGCGCACCCCCACTCATCGCCCCACACAGAAACAACGCCGCCACCATCAGCCGCTTCACCACAGAAAAAACCTCACGCCGCAGGAATTCTCGGAGCATAGCACGCTGTATACAATCCGAGCCGCCGCCGCTTTCACACGAAGTTCGATTACGACTGGACGCTGTCGTCGGCAACCGACAAAATTAGCGCACAGCCCACGGCAGACGGCGAGCCAATCGACTTGGGAGGGAAGAGCACTCCACCCCTCAAACCAGCCCGCGCCTGAACTCCTCAATCGCCATCTGCGTGTATTGCCCCACCTCAATGATGTAGCCGTCCGGATCGCGCATGTAGCAACGCCATTCCCACCCATCAGGATTCGCCAGCGGCTCGGTAATAAACGTCGCGCCCCTCTCGCCCCACTCCCTGTAACTGGCCTGGATGTCGGCGACCCGCAGGTTCAGAAAGCTGTTCACCCGGTTCGGGTCCTGCGGCGTCTCCAGCACCACTTCCGGCTTGTCAGGAGTCGGACCGCCCCCGCAATTCAGAATGATCCAGGTGTTTGCCAGCTTGATGTAACACGGATCCTCCGCCTTGATCAGTTTCCCGCCCAGAATGCGGACGTAGAAGTCCGCCGATTTTTTCTGGTCCTTCACCGTGAAGAAGTGCGCTGCGAAAAAACCTTCTTCGGCAACCGGCGCGTCCGGCAGATTCATAGCGTTCCTCCCTGTTACCCGATCACGTTAGCAGATCGTTCGCAGGACGCTCGAATCACGGACACGCCTCCGGAACAACCCCGGCAACCGGCCGGCTCCGCGTTGACCACTTCGATTCTTTTCCCCGCATCTCATCGTCTGTTCACACGTGCCTGAGCCCCCCGGCCCTACAACTGTACTTATATGGAGTACCCCGGCCTGGCCCATCCCCCCATTCCGAGCCCCGCCTGATGCGCCGTACCATGATGTTTCTCAACCCGCTCCTCATCCACAGTGAGAAGCGCCGCGCCCAGGTCGAGCAGATCGCCGAGTTCCTCAGCGGTCACGGCTCCGACGTTCACCTCCAGGAAACCCTCTCCGCCCACTCCGCCGGACAGCAGGCCGCCGACGCGGTCGCCGCCGGCTTCGATTCCTTCCTCGTCTGCGGCGGCGACGGCACCGTCTTCCAGGTCGTGCAGGGCCTCGCCGGATCGGACGCCACCCTCGGCGTCCTCCCCTTCGGCACCGGCAACGTCATCGCACAAAATTTAAAGATGCCGCGCAACCCGCTCGCCGCGGCCAAACTCCTCATCGGTGCCCAGCCGCGCGCCGTCTCCCTCGGCCAGGTCACTCTCAATCCCACCGGCCACAAACACCTGCGCAGCTGGTATTTCTTCATCGCTGCCGGCATGGGCGTCCACGCCGCGCTCATGAACCTCGCCCCTACCGGCCAGGGCAAACGACACGGCGGCCGCCTCGCCTACTTCATCGGAGGCGCGCGCCTCCTCTTTGACCACCCGATTCAGTCGTTCCAGCTGGAAATTACCCACGCCAACGGTGCCACCCAAACCGTCGAAGCCTGTGAAGCCATCGCCACCCACGTTGCGGAAATCAATCGCTGGCATCCTGGCGGCGACCCCTTCGCTCCGTGGCTCCGCGTCGCCTGGGTCCCTCCCACCGGACGCCTCGGCCTCGGTCATGCCAGCTTTCACGCCCTCGCCACCGGAAAAACCAGCACCACCGGAGGATGGCGCCGCCTCCCTTACCCACAATATGTAACCGTCACCCGTATCATTTGCCGCCCGCTTCCCAGCGCCCACTACCGCGTCCCTCTTCTCGTCGAGGCCGACGGCGAAGTCCTCGGCGCCGGCTACACGGCGATCGGAGTCAGCGACAAAAAACTGAACCTCCTCTGGCCCGGCGCATAGAAAGCGAACCCCGCGCGCCTCACACGTTCAGCCCCCTCAAATACGGCACGCTCGGCGCCATCAACGCTGGATCACCCTCCAGTTCGACAAAATAATTCTTCACGCCTGCTCCTCGGGCCGCTGTGAACACCGCCTTCCAGTCCACTACCCCCTGCCCCAGCGCAACCTCGCGGAAACCGGATTTCGCCGACGGGTCCCTGACCCAGTCCTGGCAGTGCATCGAAAGAAACCGGCCCGGATACTTCTCGAAGTAAGCCACCGGATCGAACCCCTTCTGCAAAGCCGACACCTGAAACTGCATCTTCACCGTCGCCGGATTCAACGCGGCGATCATCATGTCATACACCGGCTTGCCATCGATGCGCGCCAGCACGAATGCCTCATTGTGCAACAGCGCGGTCATCCCGGCCGCGTGCGCCTTCTCCGCAAATGCGTTGAACGTCTCCGCATATCGCTTCACGTCGCTCTCGGTTTCCCTGCCCGTGAAGTTGAAGGGCCCGAGAAACGGAACCGCCATCTGCGTCATGCCGAACTCCTTCGCATACGCAATCCGTTCCTCCGAATGCTCCGATAATTCTTCCGGAGACCAGTGGGCGGAGATACAGCTCACTCCCCAGTCATTCAACATCCTCCGCAGCTCCTGCGGCTTGTAACTCTTCAGCGCTGAAAATTCTTCGTAACTAAATGGCGAGCACAATTCAATGCTCGTAAACCCCGCCGCACGCAACCCCTGCATCGTGCCCGCAAAATCCGTACGAATTTCGTTGCGCACTGGATAGGTCTGGCACCCGATCGGCAATCCCAGCGGGTCTGCGTTCATCCCACACGGCCCGGCCAACACCGCCGCCGTGGCCACTCCGCCGGCAAGAAAGCTTCTGCGATTCATCATGGGCTCCTGATCCCCCCTAACGAACACACGAAGCTTAACACCGGCCTCGCCCCTGGTCCGCGACCGCTTCCGGCGCACGTTCAGGCCCATCTCTGCACTACCGTAATGGGAATCCTCCCGCCGCCGGTGCCGTTTCGACCTATTGCCCGTTCACCGTCCGCCGATATTCCACGCATACAGGCGTTCTACGTCTTAAATACACCTTTAGGAACGAGTCGATATGCCGGAGGAGCAGAAGCACAGCGGTGACGATTGGTATCGCTATGCTCTGGCGCTGGAAGCATCGGAAGAAGGGTTCTGGGACTGGGATCTGCTGACCCACCGGCTCTCCGCCTCCGCGCGCTTCCGTTCCATCACCGGCCTCGCTCCCACATCAACCATCGAAGCGTGGCTCGAGCGCGTCCATCCTCACGATAAGCCGCGCCTCGAAGCCGAGCTGCTCGCTCTCCGCCGCGGCAAGTTGCAGAAAATCTCCAACGAGCACCGCGTCCGGAGTGCAGACGGCGCATGGCACTGGGTCCAGGTTCGCGGCGTCACCGCCTGCGACCCTTCCGGCCGCGTTACCCGCGTCGCCGGCGCCCTCCGCGATAACACCGCCTGCCGCATGGCCGACGCCCTCACCGGCCTGCCCAACCGCATCTTCTTCGTCGACCGCCTGGAGCGCCGCCTCGAGCGCGGCTTCCAGCATGCCGACTGGAACTTCGCCGTTCTCTCCATCACCCTCGACCGATTCGACCTCATCAGCGAAACCCTCGGATCCAGCGGCGGCGAGTGCTTCCTCATTGAAACCGCCACGCGCCTCCAGTCCGTGCTTCCCAAAGCTTCCATCGCCGCGCGCCTCATGGGCGCCGAGTTCATGATTCTCCTCGAAGGCTCTAACTCCGAAGCCGATGCCGCCCGGTTCGCCACCGAAACCATGCAGGCGTTTCGTGAGCCCTTCAGCCTGCGCGGCCACACCATCGTTCCGCAGCTTGCCATCGGCATCGCCCAGGCCAGCATGCTCTGCTCCCACCCCGAAGAGCTCATGGCCAATGCCGAAAGCGCTCTCATCCACGCCCGCCGTCAGGAACCTCCCGGCGTCGCCTGCTATTCCACCGGCATGCGCGAGCATGCCATGGAGCGTCTCCAGCTCGAGGCCGAGCTCGCTAACGCCATCCACTCCGGCGAGCTCGTCATGTTCTATCAGCCCGAAGTCGACCTCCGCACCAATCGCATCATCGGCTTTGAAGCGCTCGTCCGCTGGAACCACACCCGCCGCGGCCTCCTCCAGCCCGGCGAGTTCATCCCCCTCGCCGAAGAGACCGGCCTCATCGTCCCTCTCGGCGAATGGGGCCTCGCCGAAGCCTGCCGCCAACTCGTCGAATGGCGCCACACCCCCAGTGAGCAAATGCAGTCGGCGCGCATCAGCGTCAATCTCTCCGCGCAGCAGCTTGAACAACCCGACCTCGTCGAGCGCGTCCAGCACACCCTCGCCCAAACCGGTCTCTCCGCCGCCAGCCTTCGCCTCGAAGTCACCGAAAGCGGCTTCATCTCCAACGCCCCTGCTGCTCAAAACAACATGCGCGCCCTCGAAAAACTCGGCGTCGGCCTCCACATGGACGACTTCGGTATCGGCTACAGCTCCCTCGACTACCTCCAGCGCTTTCCCTTCGACACCCTCAAGATCGATCGCACCTTCGTGCGCGACATTACCTGGGATCGCGATTCCCAGCTCATCGTCTCCTCCATCCTCAACCTCGCCCGCTCCTTCGGCATGGATGTCGTCGCCGAGGGCATCGAGGACGCCGAGCAGCTGGAAGAACTGCGCACCATGGGCTGCCCCTGCGGCCAGGGCTTCTACTTCGCCAAACCCATGGACCCCGCCGCCATCGATACCCTCATCCGTACCGGCGCCTGGATCCACCCCTCACCCACGCAAATCGCCCTCGCCCAAGCCTGAAAGGCAGGTTGCAGGTGACAGGTTACAGGTGACAGGTTGCAGGTGACAGGTTGCAGGTGACAGGTTTCATGTTGCAGGTTACAGGTTCGAGCTTTCGGGTTTCGCGTTGCAGTTTCCACTGCCTGGATTGAAACGTGCCCGAGCGCGCCGCGGCAAACTCCTGCTCCCGACTCCCTGCTCCCGACTCCCGACTCCCGACTCCCGGCTCCCCGACTCCCTGCTCCCGACTCCCGGCTCCCGACTCCCGGCTCCCGACTCCCGGCTACCCGACTACCCGACTCCCGACTCCCGACTCCCGGCTCCCCGACTCCCTGCTCCCGACTCCCGGCTACCCGACTCCCTGCTCCCGGCTACCCGGCTACCCGACTCCCGACTCCCGGCTCCCGACTCCCTGTGCCCTGGGTCACATCCCCCCGCCCCGCCCCTGCCCTACGCTAAAGCCCGGAGACTCCCCCTATGAAGATCACCATCCTCGGTGCCGGCGCCATGGGTTCCCTCTTCGGAGGACTCCTCGCCGAAGCCGGCGCCTCCGTCGCTCTTCTCGACGTCAACCAGCAACACCTCGACGCCATCCGCCGCAACGGTCTCCGCCTCGATACTGACACTGGCTCCCGCTCCATCCATCAGCTCGCCGCCGCCCGCCCCGAGCAATGGACCGACGTCCCTGACCTCCTGATGATCTTCACCAAAACCCATCAGATTGCCGCCGCTCTCACCTCCGCCCGGCACCTTCTCGGGCAAGCCACCTGGGTCCTCACCCTCCAGAACGGCCTCGGCAACGTGGAAGCCATCTCCGCCTTCGTCCCCCGCGACCGCATCCTCGTCGGCGTCACCACCATCCCCGCCGACTTCCTTGGTCCCGCCCACGTCACCTCTCATGGAGCGGGCCAGATCCGCATGGGCCACGCCGGCAACGCCGCCCTCACTGACCACCCCGGCCATCGCCCCTTTAATGATTGCTGCATGCTTTGCCAGGTCGTCGACCTCTTCAACCGCGCCGGCCTCCACGCCCACGCCGACCCCAACGTCTGGGCCGCTATCTGGGAAAAAGTCGCCTTCAACGCCGCCTTCAACGCCCTCTGCGCTGTCACCGGCTGCACCGTCGAGCAGATCGGCCGCGTCCCCTCAGGTCCCGCCGCGGCTCTCGCTGTCGTTGCCGAAACCATTGCCGTCGCCCGCGCCTCTCACATCCCCGCCGACCTCGCGCGCACCCAGGCCATGATCCTCGGCTCCTTCACCACCCGCGCCGGCCACCAGCCCTCGATGCTCCAGGACATCAACGCCCACCGCCGCACCGAAATCGATTCCATCAACGGAGCCATCGTCCGCGCCGCTCAGGCGCATAACCTCCCCGTCCCCTGCACGGAGATGCTCTTTACCCTCGTCTCTCTCATCGAAGCCCGCTACAGCAACAATGTCATCCCGACCGAAGCGCGGGAGAAAATCTCACCAGCGGTGCACGATCTCCATCCGCGCGAAGTGGAAGGACCTCCCGTAGCAGAGATGCACTACACCAGTCATCACTCTTAGGCGCACCGGAAGCGGTCGTTCGCCGCGGCGAACGGCCGGCTCCCGGCTCCCGGCTACAGGCTCCCCCACTCTTCTCCCCGCGTCTCCCGCACCATCGCCAGCCCCGCCAGCGTCAGCGCGCACATCCCTGCCAGATACGTCCCCACACTCCACAACCCATATCGCCCCGCCAGCCACGTCGCCACATACGGTGCCATCGACGCGCCCAGAATTCCCGCCACATTAAACGCAAGCGAGCTCCCCGTATACCGCACCCGCGTCGGAAACAACTCCGCCAGCAGCGTTCCCAGCGTTCCATAGGTCACGCCCATCAGCCCGTGTCCGAGGATGAGCATCGCCATCACCCCCCACGCCCCGGCTATAAACAAATGCGCCATCGCCATCCCGAACAAACCGAGCGCAATTGTAACCGTGACCATCACTTTCTTCCGTCCATGCGCCGCCAGCTTCGCCGACCACGGCACCCCGGCAGCAAAAAACAAATTCGCCACCAGCTCCATCAGCAGAAACCGCTGCTGCGTGTACCCCAGCTCCTTCGTCCCATACGACAGCGCAAACGTCGTAACCAGATACACAATCGTGAACGTCGCCAGACTCGACAGCACGCCCGCCACCAGTGCCTTCCGGTACTGCGTCACCACCACCACCAGCGGAACCTGCACCGTCTCCTGTCTCGCCCGCGCCTCGGCGAACACCGGCGTCTCGGTCAGCGTCAGCCGCACATACAGGCCCACCCCCACCAGCGCCGCGCTCGCCAGAAACGGCAGCCGCCATCCCCACGCCAGAAACTGCGCGTTGGTCATCGTCCGCGTCAGCACCAAAAACACCACGCCCGAAGTGAACAGTCCCGCCGGCGCTCCCAGCTGCGGAAACATTCCGTACCAGGCGCGCGTCTTCGCCGTCGCGTTTTCGACCGCCAGCAGCAGCGCTCCGCCCCACTCCCCGCCCAGCCCAATCCCCTGCCCAAACCGGCAGCTCGCCAGCAGCAGCGGCGCCGCCACCCCAATCGTCGACCAGGTCGGCAGCACCCCAATCGCCACCGTCGACACGCCCATCGTCATCAGCGCGATCACCAGCGTCTTCTTCCGCCCAATGCGGTCGCCAAAATGTCCAAACAGAGCCGACCCGATGGCCGCGCAATAAACGCAATCGCAAAGGTGGCGAGCGAAGCCAGCCGAGCCGACATCGGATCCGACTTAGGAAAGAACAGCGCCGGAAACACCAGCACAGCGGCGGTGGCGTAAATATAGAAGTCGAAAAACTCGATCGTGGTCCCGATCAGCGAAGCCAGCAACACCTGCCGCGGCGAATTCTTCTTAGCGACGGTAAGAGGGCCAGCGCTCATGCAGGGACCAGCCGTCAGCCTACCAAACAACAGCTGTCAACCTAATAAGCAAATGTCATCCTGACCGAAGCGCGCCATCGATCTTTCCAGCGTGCGATGGCATTTCCCGGCGCGCAGTGGAAGGACCCCCCGAAGCGATCGAATGTCTCCCTGCCTCAGGAGCCAGCGCGAGGGGAATCGATCGCGCAGCGGCCGAACAAAAGCTCAAAGCAATTGCAAAGGGCCGTCACCCCACAGTAATGGCAGGATTACCACTGCCCTCTCACCACCCCATCAGCAGGGCCGTACAGTCAGACCAGATGCGCGACCGCTCCTACTTCGTCTACATCATGGCGAGCCGCTCCCGCGTCCTCTACATCGGTATCACTAACAGCATCCGCCGCCGCAACACCGAACACAAAGAGAGAAAAGCCGACAGCTTCACCGCCCAACATCGCTGTACCCGCCTTGTCCTTTACGAAATCTACTGCTCGCCCTCTCGCGCCATCGCACGCGAGAAACAACTCAAAGGCTGGACCCGTGCGAAAAAAATCGCCCTTATCGAACAGACCAATCCCCAGTGGAACGACCTTAGCCAGGACTGGGAGGCCAACACTGTCATCCTGACCGAAGCGCGGGAGAAAGTCTCGCCAGCGATGCATCATCTCGACCCGCGCGCAGTGGAAGGACCCCCCGCAGCAAGATGATGTGGCCTCGCCCAAAATTTGGCGCGGAGAGGAATCGTCGCGCAGCGGCCGACCCAATCTCAAGCGGTGCGCAATCGCCGCGGACACCAGCGCGCAGCTTTGTCCCATCCCTGCCCCGTCAGCAGCGACTAACCCACAGCAACACTGTCACCTGACCGAGGCGGCCCCCACAGGCCTTTCCAGCGGCGATCCGGCCTCCCGCACCCCCGGGCAAATCCCGCCACTTCTCCCACCCTTCCGCATCTATAAGGAAGAGCCATGCCCGCAGCCCTCCCCATGATCGTTCGCAACTTCGGCCGCATCTGGGACATGGTGCGCGAAAGCCACGCCAACCCCCTGGCCGGCTCCCCTCAACATCCCCCCATCGTCCCTTCCGGCAACACCGCCATCACCTTCATTGGACACTCCTCTTTCCTCATCCAGACCGCTGGCCACGCCGTGCTCGTCGATCCCGTCTTCGCCACGCGCCTCATTCTGCTCCGTCGCCAGCGCCGCCCCGGCCTCCTCATCCGCGATCTGCCGCCCATCGACACGGTCCTCCTCACCCACGCTCACATGGACCACCTCAACCTGCCCTCGCTGCGCGCTATCGTGCGCGCCATCCGCCGCCGTGGCTTTTCCGCGCCCGTCGCCATCGTGCCCAACGGCGTCGACGATCTGATCCGCAATCTCGGCTTCTCCAAAATCCACTCCCTCGAGTGGTGGCAATCCGTCGAGCTTTCCCCGCCAGTCTCGAGCCCTGGCGCAGCCGCGCTCACCGTCACCGCGACGCCGGCCCGCCACTGGGGCGCGCGAAAATTCAGCGACACGCATCGCGGCTTCGGCGGCTATGTGCTTGCGTCCGGTCAGTCACCTGCCCTCTATCACTCCGGCGATACCGCGTACTTCAACGGCTTCACCGAAATTGGCCGCCGGCTTCATCCCGCGGTCGCGCTTCTGCCCATCGGCGCCTACTCGCCCGACAGCTACCGTGCCGCGCACACCAGCCCCGAAGAGGCGCTCCAGGCCTTCCTCGACGTCGGCGCACACACCATGATCCCGATGCACTACAACACTTTCCGGCTGAGTTACGAGCCCATGGACGAGCCGCTGGCCCGGCTCCTCGCCGCCGCCCAAAAGGCCGCAATCGCCGATCGGGTCGTGCCCCTCACCGAAGGCGAAAGCTGGTTTGCTCCTGGCTCTGCGGTTGTGGAGACTCCGGCTGCTCCACCCCGTATGCACGCGCGCCCGTCCTTGTGGAACCCGGCTTCCGATCCCCAAACCTCAGAGTAGACGCAACTTCGCCCATCCCCTATACTGGGAAATGTCGTTAAACGCTGTTTCCAAGCAGGATCACCATGCCTAAACTCAAAACGCACAGAGGCGCCGCCAAGCGCTTCAAAAAGACCGGCACGGGCAAATTTAAGCGCGGCCAGTCCAAAATGCGGCACATTCTTACCTCGAAGGAAACCAAAACCAAGCGCAAGCTCGCGCATTCGGTCCTCGTTTCCGACGCCGACCATAAGAAGGTCGCCCGCATGATTCCCTACGCCTGATCTTTCCGGGTCCCCGTTTTCGGGGGCTCCCTCCGGGCGCAAGCCAGGAGAGTGGACCAGGCAAGCAAAGCGAGTGAAGAGGTTTTTCCCGCCTCCAGCCGCTGAACCGTAACCAAAGGAGAACTCCAATGCCCCGTGTCAAACGTGGGACTAAACGCAGTGACCGCCGCAAAAAAATCCTGAAAAGGGCCAGCGGCTACTTCCTCACCAAATCCAAACTCTACCAGGCAGCCCAGGAAGCCGTCGAGCGCGGCCTCAAGTTTGCCTACAGCGGCCGCAAGCAGAAGAAGCGCCAGTACCGCTCCCTCTGGATCGTGCGCATCAACGCCGCCGCCAAGGCCAACAACATCTCCTACTCGCAGTTCATGAACGGCCTCAGGAAAGCCGGCGTCGGGCTCGATCGCAAGATCCTTGCCGACCTCGCTGTCAACGACGCGCCCGCTTTCACCGCGCTCGTCGGACAAGCGAAAGCCGCCCACACCACCACCGCCGCCGTCTAGTTCAAACACACCATCGGGTGCCCCATCCTGCCGGACGTTGGCGGGGTGGGGTCGTTCGTTGACGTGGGCCGATGGCTTTCATCGCCCGACCGTTTCTTAGCTGGCCGCTTTTCCCCTCCCACCCACATCATTCCCGCGTAAACTAAGTCTTCTTCCGAATTCCAGCGCCCGCAATGCCCACGCCTGATCCCAGTAAGAAAGCCAAGCCGGCCACCTACGCCGACGCCGGAGTCGATATCTCCGCCGGCGACCGCACCAAGCAGCGCATCAAGTACCTCGCCCAGCGCACCTTCACCCGCAACGTCCTCGGCGAAATCGGCGGCTTCGGCGGCCTCTTCAAACTCGACGGCAAATATGAGGAGCCC
>DATAZC010000014.1:0-4733 GCA_036272255.1 Acidobacteriaceae bacterium
CTGTCGCCTACGCTGACGATCGATACGACGAATCCGAAGGACTGGAAGATTGGGAACGGGGCGTTGTCGATCGACTTCAATCCTGTGGGCGGAAATATCTTCGGCCTTTTTCCTGCGGGCACAACGGATAACCTGATCGACCTGACGAACGCAAATTCGCAGGGGCCCAAAGGGTTCTACATGGACAATGCGGGGTTCGGGACAGTGACGGGCGTACCGGGGTTTGTGAATGCGAATGGGTATATCGACTGGTGGGTGACGTATCCCTCGAGCAGCAGCAATGCGTATACGTACACCGAGCATTGGGTGGTGACGCCGAACGATCCGGCGGTTCATGTTTATTTTGTTGCGGACCACTCGGCTAACGATATTGCCGGGTCAGTGGGACAGGTGCAGTGGGTGGTGCGCGAGGATCTGAACAAGTTTCCGAATATTTACTCCGTCAATCCTGACCTGAGCAATCCTGGGCCGATTGCGATTCCGCTGCCTTCGGCTTCGGAGTATTTTTCGACCGATCCGGGGCGTGCGGTGCAGGATGCCACCGCGGACCTGCATGGCTTTACGGATATTCCGGCGGGATTCAAGCGCTTTTTTGGGGACAAATATGACTACTCGGGCTATACGTACTTGAACGTTGCGCATGGAGTGTATGGCTCGGAGTATGGCGCGTGGGTGGTGTTTCCGAGCAATGAGTCGATGGTGGGCGGGCCGACGAAACAGGATTTGCTGTTTACGGGCAATCTGGACATGATCGAGCCTTATTCGAATCACCTGGATAATGCGTTGTCGCTGGCATCGCCCGCAGGGACGGCTTCGCATCGGCTGTTTGGGCCGTTCTACGTGCGGTTCAATAAATTTGGCGGCGCGATTCAGACTGCCGACGATATGTACAAGGATGCGGTGATCGCCGGCACCAGCTTTGGGAACTTCTACGATCGCGAGTCGCAACTTCTGGCTGCGGGATATGTTCCGTCGACCGCGCGCGGAACGGTGCAGGTGCAGGTGAACGGCGCGGCGAGCGGCAATCCGAAGACGGCGTGGGCTGTGCTGAGCGATCCGGGAAAGAATATTCAGTTCTCGGCGCAGGGAGCGCAGTACTGGGCTGATATCAGCGCTACCGGGAGTGCGACATTCCATGGAGTGATTCCGGGGACGTATCGTTTGTCTGTCTACAATCTTGGCCAGTGGGGCGAGGCGCGGCAGGACACCGTTGCGGTGACCGCGGGACAGAATACGGTGGTGCCGCCGGTGAACTTCGCGAAGGAGAATTTTGCTGCCGGAGCTCCGCTGTTTACGATTGGGACTGCGGACCGGTCGTCGCATGAGTTTCTGCATGGGCATGATGCTGCCGGGCACGATGACCGGGAGTTCTGGGGGACCTGGAACTACTGGGCGGATTTTGCGGCGAACCAGGGTGCAGTGGTCTATAACGCTACCGATGGGCCGTCGTACTCGGCGACGAATGATCTGAGCAAGTGGAACTATAACCAGTGGCAATCGTTCGATCCGGGGCTGTATGGCGGCGTGTTCAGCTCGGGTGACGACACGACGGATGGATATACGTTTGCGATTCCGCCGTATGTTGCTGCGCTATCTGGCCACTCGGGTACCAATGGCGTGACGACGAGGACTCCAGCGTGGACGGTTCACTTTGCCACTCCGCAGAATGCCGGGGACAATGCGTACGCGGTATTGTCGGTGGCACTTGCGGCGGCTGAGGGAAGCTTGACGGTGACTCTGAATGGGCAGCCGCTGGTGTGGCATGTGCTGAATGCGAGCGATGCGGCGGTGCGGAGCGGGCTTTCAGGATATACGCAGTGGATCGCTTATCAGTGGGATACGAGCGTGCTGAATCCTGCGGGTACTGACAATGTTCTGACGTTTTCGGTGAGCCAGACGCAGGGCGTGGAGTACGACGCGCTGCGGATGGAGTTGACCAATACGTCGGCAGACCCTGCCGTGACCGGATGGCACGACTATGAGTTTCTTTACAAGACGACCGATACGAAGGCTAACGATTCTTTGCCGAATCCATAGTTCGTAGAAGAACCGTTGAACGCAAAAAGCGCCGCCTGTGATTATGGGGGCGCCTTTTTGTGCCGGGTGAGATTAAAGTTTCGATCCCGGCTCGGCGTTCGGCAGCGTGGCAAGCCTCTCCTTTAGGATGGAGGAACATATCTCCATTTCGTGAAGCGGTTTGAGAGGTCCTGAGGATTGATGCGAAATGTCGTAGCCCGAGCCGGTTTGGCGTGTCTATTTTTTTTGAGCGGCTCGACGCTGGTTGCCCAGCAACGCCCTCTTGTTGTTGAAGAAGGAAGCTATTCCATTCATCTGCTGCTGCATAAGATCGGCACGGAGCACTACACCGTCACGGAGACGACTCCTGGGCATCTGGAGATGATGACAACATCGACGTCGTCGGATCGCGGGATGAAGCGGACGGTGACATCGAAGCTCGAAATGGGCGCATCGTTCGCGCCGCTGCTGCTGGAGCAGAGCGCCTCGGGTGGAAGTTCCACCGATGAGTGGCGTACCGAGGTGAAGAGTGGAACGGCGGCGGTGCAGGAGCGTGGGGTGGACCGTACGATGCGGAGCCCTGCGGTGGCGTTTGCCGGGTATGGAACGATGTCCGCGTCGATGCAGATGATGATGATGCGTTACTGGAAGGCGCATCATCAGCCGATGCGGTTGCCGATTTTGCGAGCGAGTACGGAGGCTCTGCCTGTGGAGATCCGGCTGGTAGGGCATGACTCGTATTCTCTCCAGGGCAGGATGGTGCGGCTGACACGCTACACGGTGGCCAATCTGATGTTTGGCCGGGAGATTGTGTGGATGAACGACGATGGGCGGCTCGCGGCGCTGATGACGTTTGCCGGCGGACTGCCGCTGGAAGAGATTCGCGAAGGATATGAATCGGTAGAGAGCCAGCTGGAGCATAGCGGCGTGCAGCAGGAGATGCTGGATCTGGACGATCTGGACCGGGATGTTCCAGCGGTGGCGAAGGGAACGTTTGCGATTGTGGGTGCGCGCCTGATTGATGGGACGGGTTCGTCGCCGGTTGAACACTCCATTGTGATGGTGCGGGATGGCCGGATTACTGCTGCAGGAAGCGCTGAGACCGTGAGGGTGCCGGCGGGGGTGCGGGTGATTCACGCAGAGGGAAAGTCACTGTTGCCGGGACTGTGGGAGATGCACGCGCACTACTCGGGTGTGGAGTTTGGGCCTGCGCTGCTGGCTGCGGGAGTGACGACGGCGCGGGATTGCGGAGGCGAGTTTGAATTTCTTACGACAGTGCGGAGCAAAATCGACAGGGACCATGCGTTGGGACCGAAGTTGCTGCTTGCAGGACTGATCGATAGTGGCGGGCCTTTGGCGTTTGGGTATGTCGATGTAACGACGCCAGAGGAGGCAGTGGCGGCGGTGGATATGTATGCCGATGCGAAGTTCGAACAGATCAAGGTGTATACGCAGATTCAGCCGGATGTGCTGAAGGCAATCTCTGCTGAGGCGCACAGGCGAGGCATGACGGTGACGGGACATGTGCCTGCGGCGGTCAATGCGTTCGACGGGATTGCGGATGGCATGGATCAGATTAACCATCTGCAGTTTGTGACGCGGGCGATGGTTCCTGAGGGACATACCGGGCCGGTCGATCTGGAGTCGAAGCGCGCGCAGGAGATGATTACGCTGCTGAAGGAGAAGCAGATCGTCGTGGACCCGACGCTGGGATGGGGCGAGATGGCGGGCCATCCGAAGAGTGTGGATGTGGCTTCGTTTGAGCCGGGTATCCATGCGGCTCCGTTCACCCTGTCGTCCAAGTTCCGGGCACTCGGCGTGCCGGCTGCGGACGAAGCGAAGTTTCACGAACGCATGGAGACGAACCTCAAGGTGGTCGGGGCTCTCTACCGCGCTGGTGTGACGATTGTGCCGGGCAGCGATACGGGCCTGCTGGGATACGGGCTGGATCGCGAGCTTGAGTTGTATGTGCAGGCGGGGATGCCGCCGATGGCGGCGATTCAGTCGGCGACGCTTGTGCCGGCGCGGGTGATGAAGCTGGATGGAGAGGTTGGCTCGATTGAAGTGGGCAAACGAGCGGACCTTATTCTGGTGCAGGGCAATCCGCTCGAGCACATCAGCGATATTCGGCGCGTGGTGAGCGTGGTAGCTAATGGCCGGATGTATGACAGCAAGACGCTGGGAAGAAGCGTGGGCTTTAGTCGATAGAAGGAACTATTGCGCCGAGGGTCTCTTGCTGGGCTGCGAGTAGTTCGCGGATGCCCTTTTCCGCGTAGTCGAGCATCTGGGATAGCTGCTGGCGGGTGTAGGACTCGTGCTCTGCGGTGGCCTGGGTTTCGACGAGGCCTCCGTCGGCGAGCATGACGACGTTCATGTCGACGGCGGCGCGGGAGTCCTCTTCGTAGCAGAGGTCGAGGAGGATATTGCCGTCTACGATGCCTACGCTGGTGGCGGCGACCATTTGCTTCAGGGGGGACGTTTTTAATGTTCCGGCTGCTACCAGTTTGCCGAGGGCGAGGGCGAGTGCGACGCAGGCTCCGGTGATGGCGGCAGTGCGGGTGCCACCGTCGGCCTGAAGGACGTCGCAGTCGAGGATGATGGTGCGCTCGCCGAGGGCTTTCATGTCGACGACGGAGCGGAGGGAGCGGCCGATGAGGCGCTGGATCTCGTGGGTGCGGCCGCCGATCTTGCCGCGCTCGGCCTCGCGTGCGGTGCGG
>DATAZC010000015.1:0-2394 GCA_036272255.1 Acidobacteriaceae bacterium
GTGGATCGCACAAAGCGCACGGTAGAACTGAGCTTCGGCAACAGCGGCAGGGCGGCAGCCGTCTTTCACGTGCGCGCCAGCGATGGAGCGGGTGGAGCGTGGAGTTACACAGTAGGACCGGGCGCAGATTTGAAGGACAGCTTTCCGGCAACTGGAACGGCGTACAGCTTTGCCGTTTACGGACCCAATGGCTTCTATCGCATGTTTAGCGGGGATATTGATGGGAGCGCCGTGGAGGTCGAGGTGGACGCGATTGTTGCCGTCACGCATTCGGGCGGTGGAGTGGCGAGCGCTGGAATCATCCTTATGCTGCGCAATGCGGGTGAAAGCCTTCAGACGCTGACAATCCGCGACGGTTACACACGGCGGACGGAGACGGTTTCAGTAGCCGCAGGAACGACGGAAAGGAAGGACTGTCCGCTGGAACAAAGCTTTGGCTGGTATGACCTGCTGGTGGAGGCCGAGGGTGACGCAGATTTCCGAAGGCGTTTCGCGGGCCATGTGGAGACTGGACTGGATAGCATGACCGATCCGGCGATGGCGAAGGCTTAGTGCGGTTCACATGCTGTGACCCGCGCGGCCATGCGATCACCTTTAAGTCTGGAATGTCGCTATTTGGAGGGCGTGTTCGTCAATCTGATCTAATGCAACAGCAGAGGAGCGTCAATTTGGCAAAGGGCATTCCGGTTGGACCGCATCGAAGACGAAACGCCTCCTTTCTGCTTGCTTATGCCTTCGCCGTCGCGACGCTCTGGTCGACGGTGCTCACCATCGAGGGACAAACTCCGCGTCCATCTGTCCTATCGACTGCGCCGAGTCTCACTTCGGACCAGATTGTGCAACGCATGGTGGAACGCAATGCGGAGCGGGCAAAACAGCTTAAAAGCTATACCGACGAACGCCATTACACCCTGACTTATCACGGCATTCCGAAGAGCGTCACCGCCACGATGGTAGTGGACGCCACCTATGAGGCACCGTCCACCAAGGCGTTCCGGATTCTTTCCTCCACGGGACCCAAGGTGCTTATCAATCAGGTGTTGAAGAAGCTGCTGGAGAGTGAAGAAGACGCAGCAAAGAATCCGGACCGTACGGCTCTTACGAGCGCCAACTATAGCTTTACCCTTCTCGGCACGGGTGAGGTCGCAGGCCGGCACTGTTACGTATTCCATGTGGATCCGAAGCACGATAACAAGTTCCTCTACCGCGGCAAGGTGTATGTCGACGCAGAGGACTTCGCGGTCACGCAGATTGCAGTAGAGCCTGCGAAGAATCCGTCGTTCTGGATCAGGAAGACCCGGATCGATCACGTGTACAAGAAGACCGGGCAGTTCTGGCTTCCCGAGCGGAATCGGAGTGAAAGCAAACTGCGGCTGGGCGGCACCGCGGTGCTGACCATCGATTACGGCGAATATCGTGTGCAGCCCGCCGCTGCGGAGCGGAAATGAATGAGGAATGCGTTAGAGCATTTTCGGTAATTCTGTGAGCCGCCGAGCCACATTCCGTGTGGCTTTTCCTTAACGAAAAGCCACCAGAGCGCCCGCCGGACACTCTACACCTTTACCGAAAATGCTCTACAAGGCGCATCCCTTGGATGAGTGAATGCCCTCATCCTGTGCTGCTGCGGCGTCAGGCGCTTCTACTCCGGGAACGGCGGGTTCGAATTGCCATGGACTCTTGCCGGTGATGCCGTAGATGAAGGTCTGGCCCGGAATGTAGCGCTGGCGTACGTCGAAGTTTTCGTAGGCAATGCCGCCGGGGACGACGTTGTGCGATGCCCAGTAGACGCGGCGGCCATTGACGCGGACGCGCAGATCGGGCTGAATCTCGTGCGCGGCGATGCGCCAGTACTGCGTGAGCCTGGGCAGGTCGTAGTGCCAGTGGCCGGGCGCCGGACCCGCGGACGGCGTGGTTTCGTTGGTGGTGGCGAAGACGATGGCGTCGCCATCGCCGGTGCGCAGCATGTCGCGCAAGGGATAGTTGGGCGGGTCGTCGAAGGCGTCGCCGGTGTAGGAGCCCATGACCTCGCGGCTATCCACCACGCAGCTATGCAGCCACAGGCGGCGCAGGCGTGCGTAGTTGCCCATGGTGGCAGTGAGCGCCAGCTCTTCGATCGCGGGGCTGTCGTTGTCCTGATAGACGGAGAGCCGCAATTCATCGGGATGATCGCTGTCGATCGAAGCGATGAGGTGGACATGCGCGCCGTTCGCGGAGAAGCGCTCGACGTCGATCTGCACGCTGAAACGCTGAATGGCGGGATCCTCCCGCTGGGCGGGAAATGTCTCGAGCGTGCCGGTGGGCAGGTTAGCCTTGTCATAGGAGCTGAGATCGACCCAGAGGCGCTTGCCGTGTTCGCCCGCGCCGTGCTCATCCAGATCGAGGCGGCTGGGCTCG
>DATAZC010000016.1:0-14722 GCA_036272255.1 Acidobacteriaceae bacterium
CCCGCGCTGTGCTCCGGGCTTCCGCTACGCTCCAGCCCGAAGCACAGCGCATCTCTATCCCGCTACCTTGTCCAGCAAGCTGCCACAGATGGGCCAGAGTTAACTGCCACAAGTGGGCCAAGATTACTTGCCAAACCCACCTCTTTTTATTCGACCGCTGGTGCGGGGTGGTTGCTGATGTGGCTGGGGTTGAGTTGATGTGAACCCCCTTGGACCCGGGGTTGAACCCTGGGGTGAACCGAGGGGGTCAGGAGGCGTCGGATCCCGCTGTCCCCACCGTGGGAGAGGTGCGGATGATTTCGGCCATCCGGTCGATGGACTGCGAGAGGGCGAAGGCAGGATCGGGCTGGGGCTCGGGATCGTCGGGGAGCCGGAAAGGTATGGAGCCGAGACGGCGGAGGAGCGCGCGCAGCAGATAGCCGGCCTTGCGGTCGGAGATGCCGAGAGGGCCGATTTCAAAGAGCGAGTCGAGGACGAGAAGGATGGTGGCGGGCATCTCGGGGAAATCGAGGGTGGCGAGGTTGCGTTCGACATCGCGCCAGTGGCCGAACCTCTTATTGCGCGGGCGGCGGGTGAAGGGGCGTGGTTGCGGGGCGTGGTGGCGGCAAAAGACGTGGCCAGCGGTCGCGCGGCAGCGGCAGCGTGTTCCGTTGGTGAAGAATTGGCGGCATTCCATCGGTGCGTCCTCCAGACAGAGAAAAGCCCGCTCTCAGGCGGGCTTTTGTGGGCAATAAAAAATCCTTGCCGTGATGTGCGGGCAAGGAGGGTTCTTTCTCGAGTCAGAAAAGCTGAAAACTCTTTCTTTTTGCTCCTATTTTCAGGATATCAAGTTGAGGGAATAAACCTGCCAAATTTGTTTGGGCTTTTTGGTTGGGAAATGGTCTGCAATGAGGGAGAACACTTCGGTACCGTACCAGGAAAGCTTGACAAATTTTCCACATTGGAAGGATTTGGGCGCGCGGGGGCTGAAGCCCGGTTCTTGTTTGGGTTTTTTGCGGCACGGCTACAAGCCGTGCCCCTTCACTTTGATGTTCCTTTGTTTGGAGCTGGGGCCGATCGAGAGGCGCAGGGGCTGAAGCCCGGTTCTTGATTCTGGCTGAATGGCCCGACTGAAGTCGGGCCCTGTTACGGGACGCAGGGGCTGAAGCCCGGCTTTTGTTTGGTTTTTTGCGGCACGAGTGAACTCGTGCCCCTTCACTTTGATGTTCCTTTGTTTGGAGCTGGGGCCGATCGAGAGGCGCAGGGGCTGAAGCCCGGTTCTTGTTTCTGGCTGAATGGCCCGACTGAAGTCGGGCCCTGTTACGGGACGCAGGGGCTGAAGCCCGGTTCTTGTTTGGGTTTTTTACGGCACGGCTACAAGCCGTGCCCCTTCACTTTGACGTTCCGTTGTTCGGAGCTGGGGCAGATCGAGAGGCGCGGGGGCTGGAGGCCCGGTTCTTCTTTGGCTTTTTTGCGGCACGAGTGAACTCGTGCCCCTTCCCTTTGACGTTCCTCTGTTCGGAGCTGAGGCAGAGCGAGAGCGCAGGGGCTGAAGGCCCTTGCTCCGCTCCCGAGGATGAGAGCGCGAGGATTTCGGAGAGGTCGCGGAAAACTTTTTGAAGCGGAGGCGTGCGGAGAAACCGGGCCGATGCGCCCTGGTTTCCGATACACTGAGTCGTTCCTGTGATGAATCCTTTCTCTATGCACGTCGACAATCTGGCGTCGATCAAGGACGACATGGTCGCCTTCATCGAAGGACACGGCATTCGCCGGGTTCCCGCGCACGCCGGCGAGGACATCCCGTCGATCGTGTGGGAAGACGAGGCGAATCCCGACAGCTGGAAGGATTTTGTCGAAACGGCGAAGGCCGCCGGCACCGCTTTCATCATCATGAGCGAGGTAGTGCTGGAAAAAGAAGATGTCGAACTGCTGATTGAAGAGGTGCAGGAGCAGGAGTACAACCTCGAATCGGCCACGACGGCGTCAGAACTGGACGAAGCGCAGACGCTGGTGAGCCATATCGGCAAGATCGGTCATCTGCAGCTGGGATTTCCGCACCAGGGCGTGATGCTGCTGTATCAGACGTCGACGGAATGGTACGAGCGCTATCAGCAGCTGCTGGATTCGGTGGGCGATCTCGGGAACATCGTCTTTGAAGATGAGGACGAAGACGAGGGGCCTTGAGCGCACCTGACGAGGCTCGGAGCGCGCCGGCCATGGGCGCGGTGTTCTCGGGTGCGGCGATCTCGGGTGCGGCGCCCATCCCTTCCCGACCCCGGCAACGCTGGATTCCGAACCCGGAAAAGGCGAATGATTCGGCGCTTCTCGCGGAGGAAGCAAAAGTCCCGCCGCTGATGGCGCGGCTGCTGTGGTCTCGCGGGCTGCGAACGGCGAGCGAGGTGGACCGGTTTCTGAACCCGCGCATCGAACACCTGCTCGACCCCTTCACGATGCTGGGCATGGATCGCGCTGTCGAGCGCATTCGGAAGGCGGTAGCCGACAGCGAGCTGATCCTGATCTACGGCGACTACGATGTGGACGGCACGACCGCGACGGTGCTGCTGAAGACAGCGATCGAGATGCTGGGAGGCAGCGTTCGTTTTCACATTCCGCATCGGCTGCGCGAAGGGTACGGCATGCAGCGGGAGATTCTGGAGACGGCGGCGCGCGAAGGCGTTCGGCTGGTGATCAGCGTCGACACGGGGATTCGAGCCTTTGCAGCTGCCGAGGCCGCGGCCGAGCTGGGTCTCGATCTGATCGTGACGGATCATCATTTGCCGGAACTGGAGCTGGGCGTTCCTCAGGCTCTGGCGGTTCTGAATCCAAACCAGCCGGGATGCGGCTACGGGTGCCGGCATTTGTGCGGCGCGGGTGTGGCGTTCAAGCTGTCGCAGGCGCTGCTGGAGGCGTGGGATCTGGAACGCGCGCGGGGGAAGGTGCTGCCGTCGTTCCTGAAGATGCTGGCGATTGCGACGATTGCCGATGCGGTTCCATTGCTGGGGGAGAATCGGGTGTTTGTTGCGCTGGGGCTCCAGGAGTTGCGGCGGCCGGTGGGACTGGGGTTGCGGGCGCTGATGCGCGAGGCGCAGATTGACACGGCGCGACGGCCGCTGACGCCGGTGGACGTGGCGTTTCGGCTGGCGCCGAGGATCAACGCGGCAGGCCGGATGGATGTGGCTTCCGAGGTGATTGAGCTGTTCACGACTCGCGATGGAAACCGCGCGAAGGATCTGGCGGCCAAACTGGAGCAGCTGAACCAGGAGCGGCGGGCGGCGGAGGCGGCGATGCTGGCCGAGGTGACGAGCCGGCTCGATGATCCGTGCTTCCAGGAGACGCGCTGCATTGTGATGGACGGAGACAACTGGCATCGGGGGGTGATTGGGATCCTGGCGTCGCGCATTGTGGACCAGACGGGCAAGCCGGCGATTGTGATTTCTCGCGAGGACGGAGAGGCGTACGGATCGGGGCGCTCGATCGCGGCGTTTCATCTGCTGGAAGCGATTGAAAGCTGCCACGAGCTGTTCACACGCTTTGGCGGGCATGCGCATGCGGTTGGTTTCTCTTTGCCTTCGGATCGCGTGGAGGAGCTGCGGGAGCGGCTGTACACGTACGCTGGGGAGCGATTGCGCGAGGAAGACCTTGGGCGCGCGCTCGAATACGAGGCGGAGATGGGGCTGGGGGAGATTACGCCGAGTCTTTACGCATGGCTGCGGCGGCTGGAGCCGTTTGGTATGGAGAACACGGAGCCGATCTTTGTTTCGCGAAACGTGCGCGTGGCAGCTCCGCCTTTCTTTATGAAGGAGAAGCACGTCCGGCTGCGCGTGGTGCAGGATGCGACGTTTTCGGCGGTTGGGTGGAAGCTGGCGGATCGGGTTCGGGAGCTGGAGATCGGCACCGACTCGGTGGTGGATCTGGCATGGCGACTACGCGAGAACGACCATCCGGAATTTGGCGGGCTGGAGCTGGAAATCGCCGGCATCGAGAAGGCATGGAACGCAGGCACGAGCGCTTCGTAAATTTACAGAGGGCGTCTCGACATGCCATGGGGAGCGTCTTACTGTTGAAGCAGAAGACTTTTCCGTATCGACGGAGCATCGAGGTCCCAATGACCGCGTCTTTAGCCACTCTTCCCGAGACACTGAGCGCAGAAGAACTGCATGGAATGGACGCGTACTGGCGCGCCTGCAACTATCTTTGCGCGGGGATGATTTATCTCTATGACAATCCTCTGCTGCGCGAGCCGCTGAAGCCGGAACACATCAAGAAGCGGCTGCTGGGGCACTGGGGCTCGGACCCGGGGCAGACGTTTCTGTGGGTGCATCTGAATCGGCTGATTCGGAAGTACGACCTCGACATGATCTACATCGCGGGTCCTGGCCATGGCGCGCCCTCGATGCTGTCGCATGGGTGGATGGAGGGGACGTACTCGGAGATTTATCCGGACAAGAGCCAGGATCTTGAAGGGCTGCGGAAGTTCTTCCGGGAGTTTTCGTTTCCTGGAGGGATTGGGAGCCATTGCACGCCGGAGACGCCGGGCTCAATCCACGAGGGCGGCGAGCTTGGCTACAGTTTGTCGCACGCTTTTGGCGCGGCTTTCGACAATCCTGACCTGATTGTGAACTGCGTGGTGGGCGATGGCGAGGCGGAGACGGGGCCGCTGGCGACGTCGTGGCACAGCAACAAATTTCTGAATCCGGTGCGGGATGGAGCGGTGCTGCCGATCCTGCATTTGAACGGCTACAAGATTGCGAACCCGACGATCCTGGCGCGGATTCCGCATGAGGAGCTGGAGTGGCTGTTTCGCGGGTACGGATGGGATCCACACTTTGTGGAGGGCGATGATCCGCAGGTGATGCACCAGGCGATGGCGGCGACGCTGGAGCATTGCGTGGAGCATATTCGTTCGATCCAGCGGGAGGCGCGGGAAAACGGCAAGCGAGCGGGCGCGGACAGCGGATGGCCGCGGTGGCCGATGATCGTGCTGCGGACGCCGAAGGGTTGGACCTGCCCGAAGGAGGTTGACGGACATAAGCTTGAGGGCTTTTGGCGCGCACATCAGGTTCCGGTTCTCGAGGTGGCGGAGAATCCCGAACATCTGCAGATTCTGGAACGGTGGCTGAAGAGCTATCGACCGGAAGAGCTTTTTGACAAGAACGGGACGCCGGTCGCGGAGCTGAAGGCGCTGGCACCGGAGGGCAAGCGGAGGATGACGGCGAATCCGCACGCCAATGGCGGCTTGCTGCGGCAGCCGCTGCACATGCCGGATTTTCGAGATTATGCGTGCAAGGTTAAGAAGCCGGGGACGGAGTATGCCGGGCCGACGGAGATTCTGGCGCAGTTTTTGCGGGATGTGATGCGGAAGAACATGGAGAACTTCCGGGTATTCGGGCCGGATGAGACGGCTTCGAATCGGTTGCAGACGATTTACGAGGCGAGTCCAAAGACGTGGATGGAGGAGATTCTTCCTGAAGATGCGGACGGAACCGAAATAGCGCCCGACGGCCGGGTGATGGAGATGCTGAGCGAGCACACGCTGGAGGGATGGTTCGAAGGCTATGTGCTGACGGGGCGGCACGGATTCTTCTCCAGCTACGAAGCGTTCGTTCACGTGATTGAATCGATGTTTAACCAGCACGCGAAGTGGCTGGAGAAGTCGAAGAACGAGCTGCGGTGGAGAGCGGCGATTTCGTCGATCAACCTGCTGATCACTTCCGTGGTCTGGCGGCAGGACCACAACGGCTTTTCGCATCAGGACCCTGGATTTCTGGATGTGGTGGCGAACAAGAGCGCCGGGGTGACGCGGATCTATTTGCCGCCGGACGCGAACTGCTTGCTGAGCGTGGCCGACCATTGTCTGCGGTCGAGCGACTACGTCAATGTGATCGTGGCGGACAAGCAGATGCATCTGCAGTATCTGGATATGGATCAGGCGATCCTGCACTGCACGAAGGGGATTGGGATCTGGGAGTGGGCGAGTACGGACATCGGTGTTGAGCCGGATGCGGTGCTGGCGTGCGCGGGGGACATCGCGACGATGGAGGCGCTGGCGGCGGCGGCAATTGTCCTGGAGCATTTCCCGGACTTAAAGCTTCGCTTTGTTAATGTCGTCGATCTGTTTCGATTGCAGCCGGATAGTGAACATCCCCACGGGCTGTCGGAGGCTATCTTCGACTCTATTTTCACCTACGACAAGCCGGTGATTTTTAACTTCCATGGATATCCGCTGCTGATCCATCGGCTGACGTATCGGCGGAAGAATCACGATAACTTCCATGTGCGCGGCTACAAGGAAAAGGGGAACATCAACACGCCGCTGGAGCTGGCGATTCTGAACAATGTGGACCGGTTTAACCTGGCTATCGACATTATCGAACGGGTGCCGCGGCTGCGGGACATTGGGGCGCACACGCAGCAGTGGCTGCGGGACCAGATCAACGAGAGTGTGCAATATGCGCACACATGGGGGATCGACAAGCCGGAGATCCGGAACTGGACGTGGCCACGGTGAGCGAGGTGGGCGAGGGCGAGGTGATTCTGGCCGTGAACAGCGGCTCATCATCCCTGAAGTTCGGGCTGTATCGGCAGGCGGCGGGTGAGTGCAAGCCGGAACTGCTGCTGGCCGGTGGAGCGAGCGGCATCGGGCATGAGAACGGGCGCCTTGCCATGCAGGATGCGGCGGGGGCGACGCTGCTGGACGAGAAGTACACGCTGAACTCGCAGGGGCACGCGCTGAAGGAAGTACTCGATCAGATTGAGAAGCGGGGACATGGGCGGCCTGCGGCGATCGGACATCGGGTAGTGCATGGCGGACCGCATTTGCGCGAGCATCAGCTGATTACGCCGGAGCTGATTGAGAAGCTGCAAGCGGCGACACAGTTTGCGCCGATCCATATTCCGGCGGCGGTGGCGCTGATCCGCGAGACAGAAAAGCTGGTGCCCGCGGCCGAGCAGTATGCGTGTTTCGACACGGCGTTTCACAGCACGATGCCGGAAAAGGCACGTCACTTCCCTCTTCCGCAGCGGCTTTACGACATGGGAATCGAGCGCTACGGATTTCATGGGCTCTCGTATGAGTCCGTCGTGACGCGGCTGGGTGCGTCGATTCCGGAGCGGACGGTTTGCGCGCATCTGGGCTCGGGCGCGAGCCTGGTGGCTTTGCGCAAGGGCAAATCCGTGGATACCAGCATGGGGATGACGCCGGTGGGCGGGATTCCGATGGCGACGCGAAGCGGGGATTTCGATCCGGGGGTGGTGTTGTTTCTGATGCGGACCGAGCAGTTGTCGGCAGACCAGCTGGAGTCGTTGTTGAACCACGATTCGGGGCTGGGTGCGCTGTCGGGCGGCGAATCGGACATGCGCCTGCTGGAGCAATGCGTGGCGAAGGGCGACAAGCGCGCGCAGCTGGCGATCGACGTTTTCGCGCATGCGGTGCGGAAGATGATTGGCGCTTACGCGGCAGAGCTGGGCGGGCTGGACCTGCTGGTATTCACGGGCGGGATCGGCGAACACAGCGCGGCAGTGCGCGACTGGATCTGCGACGGGCTGGAATTTCTGGGTGTCACGAGCGGCGATCCCGCGCTGTGCGCGAAAGTGAGGGTGCTGGTGAGTGAGGAAGAGCTACAGATTGCCCGGATTGTGTGTAAGAACCGGGAGTCGGGGGTATGGAGCCGGGAGTCGGGAATCGGGAGTCGGGAGTCGGGAGTGGGGAGTCGCCGGTAGCCAGTAGCCAGTAGCCAGTCGGGAGTCGGGAGTCGGGAGTGGGGAGTCGGGAGTCGCCGGTAGCCAGTAGCCAGTAGCCAATAGCCAGTCGGGAGTCGGGAGTAGGGAGTCGGGAGTCTATCCTGGCTGTTTTGCGAGCGCCTGGTGAAGACTGCAAATTGGGTTGGGAACGTGATCCCAGGCTGCGGGACGGGCTGACCAGGTTGACGCTCAAAGTCCCGGACGCGAATAATAAGGATTCGCATTCATGAGTCCAGGCATCCCCCGCTTATCCTGCGTTTGAAGAGTGATTCAGGCGCTTTCTGGTGACACCGCTTCGCATCCGGATTGACGAAGTGCTCAAAAACAATCAACGCGCTTTTGCGCTGAGCAGCTGGCCGGGCAGTGTCCGGTGGCGGCAGCGTGCGGCGCTGACAACAGCGAAGAAGAAGGAACGAGTGACAAAATCCAACGGAACTGGACAGGCGCAATGGGTATAGCGGTGGCTGGCCCGGGCGAGAACCGTGCGCCGAGTTTCTGGCAATCGACCAACGGCAAAAAAGCGGTGATGGCGGTGACGGGAGCGATCCTGTTTCTGTTTGTCATTGGACACCTGCTGGGCAATCTGCAGATTTTTGACGGGCCGGCGCGGCTGAATGCGTACAGCCATTTTCTGAAGAATCTGGGCGAGCTGTTGTGGATTGCGCGCGGCACGCTGCTTGTTTGTGTGCTGCTGCATATTGTGGCGACGATCCAGCTGGCGCTGCTGAACCAGAAGGCGCGGCCGGTGGGGTACAAGAAGAAGAAGTCGGTGGCATCGTCGTATGCCGACCGCACCATGTACTGGAGCGGGCCGATTATTCTGGCGTTCGTGATCTTCCATCTGCTGGAGTTCACAGCGGGCACGCTGCACCCGGGGGCGGATGCATTCAGCGAGCAGGACGTGTTCTACAACGTGGTGGCTGGATTCAGCGTGTGGTGGGTTTCGGCGTGGTACATCTTCTCGATGATCCTGCTGGGCTTTCACCTGCGGCATGGGATCTGGAGCATGTTCCAGACGCTGGGGATGAATCATCCGCGCCACACGCCGGTGTTGAAACAGGCGGCTCTGTGGATAGCGATTCTGATCACGGCCGGTTACATTTCGATTCCGGTGAGCGTGCTGGCGGGGTGGGTGCGATGACGGAGACGAAGAAGCTGGACGCGAGAATTCCGACGGGGCCGATTGAGCAGGCATGGGACACGGCGCGCTTTGAGATGAAGCTGGTGAATCCAGCAAACAAGAGGCGGCACAACATTATTGTGGTGGGCTCGGGCCTGGCGGGCGCATCAGCGTCGGCGACGATGGGCGAACTGGGCTACAACGTGAAGTGTTTCTGCTTCCAGGATTCGCCGCGGCGGGCGCACTCGATTGCAGCACAGGGCGGCATCAACGCAGCGAAGAATTATCAGAACGACGGCGACAGCATTTACCGGTTGTTTTACGACACGGTAAAGGGCGGCGATTTCCGGGCGCGCGAGGGGAATGTGTATCGGCTGGCGCAGAACAGCGTGCACATTATCGACCAGTGCGTGGCACAGGGCGTGCCGTTTGCGCGCGAGTACGGAGGGTCGCTGGAGAATCGTTCGTTTGGCGGCGCGCAGGTGTCGCGGACATTTTATGCACGCGGGCAGACGGGGCAGCAATTGCTGCTGGGCGCGTATCAGGCGCTGGAGCGGCAGGTAGATCTGGGCCAGGTGGCGATGATTCCGCGGACCGAGATGCTGGACCTGATTGTGATCGACGGGCAGTCGCGGGGCATCGTGGCGCGAAACCTGATCACCGGCAAGCTGAGCGTGCATCTGGCTGACGCGGTGATTCTGGCAACGGGTGGATACGGGAACGTCTATTACCTGTCGACGAACGCCAAGGGTTCGAACGCGACGGCGATCTGGCGGGCGCATCGGCGGGGCGCGCTGTTCGCTAACCCTTGTTTTACGCAGATTCACCCGACGTGCATTCCGGTATCGGGGGATTATCAGTCGAAGCTGACGCTGATGAGTGAATCGCTGCGCAACGACGGGCGGATCTGGGTGCCGAAGGAGAAGGGCGACAAGCGGCGGCCAGATCAGATTCCGGAAGACGAGCGGGATTATTTCCTCGAGCGGAAGTATCCGAGCTTCGGCAATCTGGTGCCGCGCGATGTGGCTTCGCGCAACGCGAAGGCGGTATGCGATGAAGGGCGCGGGGTAGGCGAGACGGGCCTGGGGGTTTATCTGGATTTTGCCGAGGCGATTCAGCGGCTGGGCATCGAGACGATTCGGGAACGGTATGGGAATCTGTTCGACATGTACCAGCGGATCACGGACGAGGATCCATACAAGGTGCCGATGCGGATTTATCCGGCGATCCACTACACGATGGGGGGGCTGTGGGTGGATTACGAGCTGCAGAGCACGATCCCTGGATTGTTTGTGCTGGGCGAGGCAAACTTCTCCGATCACGGCGCGAACCGGCTGGGCGCGAGCGCGCTGATGCAGGGGTTGTCGGATGGATACTTCATCATTCCTTACACCGTGGGGAATTATCTGGCGAGCGCGAAGCCGAAGCCGGTGAAGGCGAGCGATGCGGCGGCGCAGGAGGCGCTGGCGCAGACGCAGGAAGGGATCGACAAGCTGCTGGCGATCAAGGGCAAGCGGACGGTGGATTCGTTCCATCGGGAGCTGGGGAAGATTATGTGGGACGACTGCGGGATGTCGCGCACATCGACGGGGCTGAAGAAGGCGATCGGCCAGATTCGGGCGCTGCGGGCGGAGTTCTGGCAGAACCTGAATGTGCCGGGGTCGGGCGACGATTTGAATCAGAGCCTCGAGAAGGCCGGGCGAGTAGCGGATTTCCTGGAGCTGGGCGAGCTGATGTGCATTGACGCGCTGGAGCGGAACGAATCGTGCGGCGGGCATTTTCGCGAGGAGTATCAGACGCCGGATGGCGAAGCGCAACGCGACGATGAGCACTACAGCTACGTGGCGGCGTGGGGCTACACGGGGGCGGGCAGCGAGCCGGCGCTGACGAAGGAGCCGCTGGAATTTGTGTACGTCCACCCGAGCCAGAGGAGCTACAAGTAATGAAACTGACATTGACCATCTGGCGGCAGGGTAAGCCTGGGAGCGAAGGCAAGTTTGTCAGCTATCCGGTGAACGAGGTGAGCCCGGAGATGTCGATGCTGGAGTGCCTGGACGTGCTGAACGAGGATTTGAGCGAGCGCGGACAGGAGCCGGTAGCGTTTGAGCACGATTGCCGTGAGGGAATTTGCGGATCGTGCGGGTTCATGATCAACGGTGTGGCGCATGGGCCGGAGAAGGCGACGACGGTGTGCCAGCTGACGATGCGGCACTTTAAAGACGGCGAAGAGCTGGTGCTGGAGCCGTGGCGGTCGCGGGCGTTTCCGTTTGTGAAGGACCTGGTGGTGGATCGGCGGTCGTTCGACCGGATCATTCAGTCGGGCGGATACGTTTCGGTTTCGACGGGGAATGCACCGGATGGGAATGCGATTCCGGTGGGCAAGGAAGATGCGGATCGGGCGATGGATGCCGCGGCGTGCATTGGGTGCGGCGCGTGCGTGGCGGCGTGCCCGAACGGATCAGCGGCGTTATTTACGGGCGCGAAGATTGCTCATCTGGGGATCCTGCCGCAGGGAAAGCCGGAGGAGGATCGGCGGGCGGTGCGGATGGTGGCGCAGATGAACGTGGAGGGTTTTGGCAGCTGCACGAACATCGGCGAATGCACGGGCGTGTGTCCGAAGGAGATTCCGCTGGAAGAGATTGCGAAGATGAATCACGACTATCTGCTGGGCGCGTGGAAGGAGCGGAAGCAGGTAGTGGTGCCGGTGGCGCCGGTCACCGGGTGGGATTTCGAGAAGTAGCCGAACACCGAACACCGAAATCGGACGGTGTCTACGCTGCTTTGTTCAGCAGTGCTGCGACGGCTTTGGGATTTCCTTCGATCACCAGGAGATATGCGCGCGCCGGAGCATCGGGTAGTTTGCGTCGCTGTTCCCAGTCGCGCAATGTGCCCAACGGAATTTTATAGGCGGATGCAAACGCTTCCTGGGTCATGCGGAGCTTTTCGCGAAGCTTCTTCACATTGACGATCCTGGTGAAGCCACGCATGTCGCGGGGCAGAGGCTGAGCGTCAGGATCGGAGAGGGCGGCGGCGTGAATCTGCTCTGGTGTCAGAGCCGCGACCTTCGCCCAATCCGTTCCCGTATCACGGAGAGGATCACCGGGCTTCCGGGTGACCGTAACGATACCAGTTTTCTTCATGCGGTTCGGCCTTTCTCACGGAGATAATCCGCGTAGTCCGTTCGACGGGCTGGGTGGTTATGACGACGAGCACATTCGGATAGGCTACTCCCACAGTGACGAAACGCCATTCTTCATGAGGTCCATCGTCAATCCAGGATTGTGCGCCCGGATCTTCGAGCGCTGGAATGCCATCCTCCAGTGAAAGATCGTGCTTGCGACGGTTTTCTGCGTCTTTATTCGGGTCCCATTTGTAGCGTACGTATTGAGCATCCATGGGAGTTAAAACTCCGCATACTCTTAAGCCTCGTTTTTCTTGATCTATTCTTTGGTCTTCTCATGTGACTTCATCTTTGATGATGGTACGGCTAAGCCGTACCAAGTGTCAACGACAAAATTGACTTCGAAAGAGCTGCATGTCTGCGTTGCTACAATCCGTGTGTACCGGAACATCCAGCGATGAAGAGCCTTTGGCTGTTTGCGATTCTTGCCCTGACTTTGACGACTTCAGCTCAATCGAAACCAGAATCCACTGCGAAGACGGCGGAGCATCCGCACGGTGCGGTGAGCGCTGCTGCTGTTCATCGGTCGGCCATCGTGATCGATACACATGCGGACACGCCGCAGCGGATGCTCGACGATCATTACGATCTGACGGAGCCGCTGAAGGGCGGATATTTGAATTTTGAGGCGGCGAAACAGGGGAACCTGGGCGCGGAGTTTTTTTCCATCTGGGTCGAGCCGAAGCAGAACGAGGGGCATTACGCACGGCGGACGCTGGAGCTGATCGACGCGGTGCTGGAGCAGGCGCGGAAGCATCCGGATCAGATGATGATGGCGTACAGCGCGGAGGGCATCGAGCGCGCGCATCGCGAACACAAGCTGGCGGCGCTGATGGGGATCGAGGGGGGACACTCGATCGAGGATTCGCTGGGGCTGCTGCGGGACTACTACCGGCTGGGCGTGCGGTACATGACGCTGACCTGGTCGAACTCGAATGACTGGGCGGATTCTTCGGGCGACGCGGACGATCCGAAGGTGAAGCACACGCAGGATGGGCTGACGGATTTTGGCAAGGACGTGGTGTACGAGATGAATCGTCTGGGCATGGCGGTGGACATCTCGCACGTTTCGGATAAGACGTTTTATCGTGCGGTGATCACATCGCGGGCGCCGGTGTTTGCGTCGCACTCGTCGGCACGGGCATTGAGCAGCGCGCCGCGCAACATGACGGACGACATGCTGCGGGCGGTGGCGCGCAGCGGGGGTCCGCACAGCAAGGGCGGCGTGGTGATGGTGAACTTCTACTCGGGATTCATCAGCGACGAGTGGCGCAATGCGTGGGCCGCAAAGGCGAAGGGGCGGCAGGCCGCGGAAGACGCGCAGGTGGCACAGTGGAAGGCCGAGGGGAAGACGGTCACCTACGGGATGACGGACGCGATGGATAAGGAGTGGGCGGCGAAGATTCCTCGTCCGCCGCTGAGCCTGCTGATCGACCACATCGATCATGTGGCGAAGGTGGCGGGGATCGACCATGTGGGGCTGGGATCGGATTTCGACGGGATTCCGTCGTCGCCGGAGGGGATGGACTCGGCTGCGGATCTGCCGAAGATCACGGCGGCGCTGATGGCGCGGGGCTACTCGGCGGAGGATTGCAGGAAGATTCTGGGCGCGAATTTTCTGCGGTTCTTTGGGGATGTGCAGGCGACGGCGAAGGAACTGCAGGCGGGGCAGGGGGCAGAGCGGCCGAAGATTACGGATCAGCAGCCTTTTAAGAAGTAGAGCCAGACGGCTCTATTTTTCGAGCGGACGGCCGAAGCAGAGGACATAGCCATTGTTGTCGATGATCTCGAAGGCGCGCAGGCCGTCGTTGGTGTCGGCCAGTTCGCTGTGGACAGGAACGCTCTTCGCGACGAACTCCTGATAGAGCGCGTCCGGATCGCTGGTGAGGATGTAGGCATCCCAGCGGGCCCAGGGGTGGCGGGCGTGATTGGGCAGAGGATGGATTTCGGGCGTGATGGCCTTGAACATCAGCATGACCTGGTCGCGGCCGACGAAAGCCCAGAAGTCGCCGGAGTGGTCGCCGCCGTGATGGATGACGGCAAAGCCGAGCCTGGACTGGTAGAAGTCGAGGGTCGCGGGCAGGTCGTCAACGATGAAGAATGGGGTGACGGCGTTGAGCATAAGGAACCTGGCTGGGGCGAAGCCGGGACATTCGGCATTCTACGGCACGAGTTCAATGGTGTTTTGCTGCAAAGCCCAAAAGCGGACATTGAGAGAACTTTCGCGCCGTCGGGCGGTTGGTGGTGGGCTGCATGGAGTTGCTTTGACAGTGAAGCAGCAGGAGATGCATTGAGGACGTTGGAGTTTTTTCCCACAATGACTCCGGGGCATTCAGCCGGGAGTACTTCGGAGTGGAGCCGCGAGCTGATTTTGTTGCTGCTGGGGTCGGGGGAGAGTCTTCTGCTTGCTGTGGGGTGAACCTGGCCGCGTCTATGGGGGGTCGGGGGTTTTTGCGGGTTAGGTTTGGCGCTGTTGTTGGGGCCGGTTTTTGTTGGGAGGCAGGTTTTGTTGAGGTTTGGTGCTGGTCGGGTTGGGTTCTTGCTGGGTCCGGTGCTTGCTGGGTCTGGTGCTTGTTGAAGGGAGGTTCTGTTGAAGTCCGGCGCTTTGTCGGGAGCCGGTTTCTGGGAGGGTTTCCCAAAATGCGCCGGGCATTCAGCGGGGAGTACTTCGGAGTGGAGCCGCGAACTGATTATGTTGCTAC
>DATAZC010000017.1:0-45108 GCA_036272255.1 Acidobacteriaceae bacterium
GAAACAGGATCTGGAAGGGATTCAGGCGGCGGAGGCTCCGCCGCGGGGCGTGGAGTATGGCGAGCAGGTGTGGCAGGCGCTGCGGCCTTCTCTGGTGGCGTATGAGCGGCCGCGGCGAAGCTGGTTTGGGATTTCGTGGAAAGCGGCGGGGTTGGCTACAGCGTGCGCGGTGCTGATCGCGCTGGGATTTGTGGGCGGGCGGTACTGGGAGCGACGGGGGACCAATCTCGCGAAGAACGCGGCGGGCGGGGCGAATGCGCATGCCACGCAGCGCGTGGTGCTGGTGGTGCTGACTGACCATCTGGACCGGACGGAGCGTCTGTTGGTGGCATTGCAACATGCGGATGCGAGCGATGCGCCTGCATTGCAGGGCCAGGCGCGGGAACTGCTGGCCTCGAACCGGTTGTATCGCGCGAGCGCGACGGAGGCAGGCGATCCGGCGCTGGCCGGGGCGCTGGACCGGCTGGAGCGCGTGCTGGCGGAGGTAGCGAACGATCCTGATCTGAGTGAGGCGGATCTGGATCGAGTACGGACACAGATGAATACGGAAGGCGTTCTTTTCGAAATTCGCGTTCTGCAGTCGAGGACGGCGGATGAGGCGAGGGCCACCGTACACACAAAGGGAGCGACGATCTGATGAAAAACAAAATGGCGGTGGCAGTGGTTCTCGCGGCGGGGCTGGCGATTGCGCCGTGGCGGGTGTATGCGGCCGATGGCTGGCAGCCTGCGGCGACGGGACGGACGGCGAGCGACGATGCCAGTCTGTACGCCGATGGAACGCGCGCGGTGAATGAGAGCCGGTGGCGGGATGCGGTGGGCTTGTTCGGGAAGGTAGCGGCGGAGCATGGAGAGCATGCGGAAGGCGCGCTCTACTGGAAAGCGTACGCCGAGAACAAGGAAGGGCAGTCAGCGACTGCGTTGAGCACGTGCGGCGAGCTGCGGCAGCATTATCCGCAGAGCAAGTGGCTGGATGAGTGCGGAGCGCTGGAGATCGAAATTCGTGGCAAGAGCGGCGATCCGGTTCGTCCGCAGGCGGAGGCCGATGAGAACCTGAAGCTGCTGGCGCTGAATGCGCTGATGCAGGAAGATTCGGCGCAGGCGTTGCCGATTCTGGAAAAGATTCTCGCGGGGAATCAATCGGATGAGCTGAAGAGCCGGGCGCTGTTCGTGCTGGCGCAGAACCAGTCGTCCGAGGCCCAGGCGCTGATTGGGAAAATTGCACGGGGGCAATCGGGGCCGGCGCTGCAGATCAGAGCGATTCGTATGCTGGCGACCCAGGGTAAGCGGGCGAACGACACGCTTGCAGAGATCTATCAACACACCACTGACCAGGAGGTGAAGCGGGCGATTCTGCAGTCCTATTTGGTATCCGGAGATCCGGAAAAGGAACTGCAGGCCGCGCGGACCGAGACTGATCCGGAACTGGTAAGGACGGCGGTGCACACACTGGGGGCGATGGGCGCGGCGCAGGATTTGCTGACGCTGTATAAGGCCACGAACAACGCGCAGGCGAAGGCGGACATCATCAACTCGTTTATTCCGGCGGGGCGCAGCGGGGTGGAGCCGCTAACGGAGATAGCGCAGTCGGAGCAGAATCCGGAACTGCGCCGGAAAGCCATTCGGGATTTAGGGATTGCGGGCGGATCGTCAGTGGCGCCGGCGCTGTTGGCGACCTACCAGAAGAACTCCGACGAGGAGACGAAGAAGGCGGCGGCCCAGGCACTCTTCCTGGCCAACGACGCGCACGATCTGGTGGCGCTGGCGCGCAGCGAGAAAGATCTGGAGATGAAGAAATACCTGGTGCAGCAGCTCAGCCTGATCCATAACAAAGAAGCCACTGACTACATGCTGGAAATTCTGAACAAGTAACGGAAGCTTGTACATCGAGGAGCGGTTCCCATGAGACAGGAAGTATTCGCAGCAGTGGTTCTCGGCGCGTCGGTGCTGGCGATGGCGCAGCAGCAGCCGAAGGTAGTGAATGCGCAGTTTCACACTGAGCCGGTGGGGCCAGGACTGTCCGCGACGGTGGACCGATTTCAGCATACGAATGGACCACTCTGGCTTGGCTATGAGGTTCCTGCTCTGGCACGGTCGCATCTCTCTGTGTGTTCGGGGGACTCGCAGGGATCGATGGACGATGGATGTTGCGGTGAATACCGATTAGAGGATTCGGACACCAGCTTCCGGTCGTCGGACGGCGATGCTCAGGTACAAAACAACATCGACGTGCTGCTGCGGATCGATCAGGGAGCGGTGACGAAGGTGCGTTTTGTGGGTGCTGGATGCCGGCTGAACGCGGGCGGCCTGCCGTTTACGTTTCTGACCGGAGTAGATGCCGACGACAGCGTTACGTATCTGGCGAGCCTGACGAAGGTGGACGACAAGCGGCGGACGGATGACGCGCTGGCGGCGATTGCGGTGCACGCTACACCGAAGGCGACGGCGATTCTGGCGGCTTCGGCTTCTTCGACCAGTCCGCTATGGCTGCGGGAGAAGGCAGCGTTTTGGCTGGGCGCTGAGCGCGGGCACGAGGGGGTGCTGGTTCTGGAGCAGCTTGCGCAGAAGGACACTGATGCGGAGTTCAGGAAGAAGCTGACGTTCGATATTTCGACGAGTCACGATCCGGCCGCGATTGACGATTTGATTCGGATGGCGAAGTCGGACGCGGATACCGGCGTGCGCGAGCAGGCGCTGTTTTGGATGGGACAGAAGGCGGGAGCGAAGGCAATTGCGGCGTTGAGGGACGCGGTGGAGAACGATCCGGAGGTCGCGGTGAAGCGGAAGGCGGTGTTTGCGCTGAGCCAGTTGCCAAAGGACGAAGCGGTGCCGCAGCTGCTGCAGGTGGCGCAGACCAACTCTGACCCGGCGGTGCGGAAAGAGGCGATCTTCTGGCTGGGGCAGACGCACGATCCTCGGGCGCTGGCTTACTTCGAGGAGATTTTGGCGCGGTGAGAGAGTAGGGACAACGGTTAAGGCTTGAGCTGAATATAGCGGCTCTGGACGAAGCCAACGACGTCGCCGAAGTGGTGGTCGTAGTCCTGGTGAAGGGCGGCGTACCAGACAGCACGATCGAGGCTCGCGCCGGTGTCTTTCCATTTGGGATCGATCATCCACTTCATATAGGGGATGGTGGTATCCGAGTGTCCGCCGTCGATGACGCGAAGGGAATTGCCCACGGCGAGGCCGTTATCGGTGACGACGTGGTGATCGTCGGTAAACAGGTAGGTGACGGCCCTGGTGTTGGCGTCCCACGCGATGGTATAGCGGATATGGCCGATTGCGATTTCGGTGCAGGGATCTTCGCTGGTCTGGCTGGTGTGGCAGCGTTTTTCTTTTTTGTCGGACGTGAGGAGTTGAGCGGGGACGGGAGTACCGAGTTGGGGCAGGCTCTTGACCTGCGCGTGCAAGGGCATGGCAGGCAAAAGGGCGGCGGATGTGAGCACGGCCAACAGCATAGGAACCAGGGATCGTTGCATGGGGTTCGAGCCTCCGGGAAATTTTTGAAGGAAGTTTAGCCGGATTTTGGGGCGTTGCGACGTGTTGCGGGTCGGAGGTGAAAATTTATTTTGGACAGGCCTCGGCACAACTGACCCACGAAGGGGACGGAACAGCGGATCATCACTCCGTTCGCTTGGCTGGAGGCGTCCTGAATCAACAACGCGCAGACCGTTTTGATTTTGTGGCTTGCATCCAGTTGGAAGGGGAGTAGGATTCTCGGCAGAAAATCGTTCCTGCAAGTTGCCCGGCTCGGCGTTCCTGTTGCTCGGATGGTGTGGCTCCGATGCGTGCTGGAACCTGCTGGAGTCGGAGCCGCGCGACTGGCCTGGCTACCTGGGGAATCTCCGCGAGCGGAGAGGAGGTAGCACTATGGTGCAGCGGGTCAGCATTGTTATTGTGGCGGTGGTGATGCTATTGGGCGTCTGGCCGGTAGCCGGCGAGACATACAAGAGCCCGTTTTCGATCGGGTGCGGGGATATATGGCCTGCGGTGAAGGCGACCCTGGCGGATCAGGATCACTATGCGAAGGTGATCATCAACGACGAAAAGATGAAGGCTGATTTCCAGCCGAAGCATACGGTGCACGTAGACATTACGGGCACGCTGCTACAGCGGATGAACCATGTGAAGCTGGTTCCGAAGGATTCGGGATGCGAGATGGATGTGGTTTCGAACTACAGCGGGTGGGGACACGACGATCAGGGGGACTTCAGGAAACGGATAGATTACAACCTGACGAACGGCAGGATGCCGTTAGTGAAACCGGCCGTCACGGCGGAGGCGAAACCGGCCGGGCCAGGTGAATAAGGCGGGAAGCTGATTTGGAATTCAGGGCAGCGCTGCCCGCCGGTTTTATATCCGATCTCAGGAACGTAGTCTGCATTCGAAGGCGGGGAGAGAAGAAGTTTGCGCACTGGGAAGGTGGCGGAAGCGGCGAGCGTCTTCGACTGGCTGCTGGGGTCGTGGACATTTTTGCGGGAAATTCCGGGGTACGCCAGCGTGCGGGGTGAGGCGTGGATCAAGGCAGAGCGACTGAATGCCGCGCGCTACTCGGAGAAGGCGATTGTCTCGTTGACGCGGGGCGGCACACTGCATGCGACGCAGTGTTATCAGTATCGGCGACTGGATCCGTGTGCCAATGGCATCGAGGTTCGATTCTGCGAGACAGGGGAGCTGTTCGAGCGGCTGGACTTTCGCGAGGAAGCCGGTGGCTTGCGGGCGCAGGCGCAATTTTTGTGCGGGGCCGATGTTTATGAATCGGAATATGTGGTGGAGGGGTCCGATTGCCTGGTTGTAGAGCACATGGTGCATGGGCCGAGGAAAGACTATCGGGTGCGAACGATCTACCGCCGCTACGCATGTTCCTCACTGACAGAGGGCGTTTGGGGTGCGAGTGCTTCCCCGAGGATGACATTCGTTCGTCATCGAACTGAGGGATCTGCTCGTGGCAACGGACTTATGGCGCAGGACTGTGAGCGCGGGCACGAGAGACGTGCGTGCGGGCCACTATAATCCGTGACGATGAACAACGATCTGATAGAAGAGCTGGAACGGCGCAATCGGCAGGCGGAAGAAGGCGGCGGCGAAGAGCGGCGGAAAAGGCAGCACAGCGAGGGAAAACTGGGCGCGCGGGAGCGTATCGACCTACTGCTGGATGACGGAACGTTCGAGGAGACAGACCGTTTCGTGGCACATCGAGCGACGGATTTTGGCCTGGGGGACAAGCGCTACCCCGGCGATGGGATCGTGACGGGGTACGGGCGCGCCGATGGGCGCACGGTATTTGTGTACGCGCAGGACTTCACGGTGTTCGGCGGGTCGCTGTCGGAGGCAAACGCGGGCAAGATTGTGAAGCTGATGGATATGGCCATGAAGGTGGGTGCGCCGATCATCGGCCTGGGCGATTCAGGCGGAGCAAGGATCCAGGAAGGCGTGGTTTCGCTGGCCGGGTACGCGGACATTTTTCTGCGGAACACAATGGCGAGCGGAGTGATTCCCCAGATTTCGGCAATTTTGGGCCCGTGCGCAGGAGGGGCGGTGTATTCGCCGGCGATCACGGATTTCATTTTGATGGTTGACAAGACTTCGTACATGTTCGTGACGGGGCCGGACGTGATCCGGACCGTGACGCATGAAGAGGTGACGAAGGAGGCGCTGGGCGGGGCAGCAACGCACAACGAGATTTCGGGCGTGGCGCACTTTGAGGCACACGACGATGCCGAGTGCCTGACGATGGTGCGGGAGTTGCTGAGTTTTCTGCCGTCGAACAACCTGGATGATCCGCCGCGGCGGCCGTGCACCGATCCGGTGGACCGCGCGGATCGCAATCTGGACACGTTGGTACCGATGGACTCAAGCCAGCCCTACGACATCAAGCAGGCAATCACGCACATCGTGGATGAGGGGTATTTCTTCGAGGTGCATGAGCACTTCGCGAAGAACATCGTGGTGGGGTTTGCTCGGATGAATGGGCGGCCGGTGGGGATTGTGGCGAACCAGCCGGCGTTTTTAGCGGGCGTGCTGGACATCAATGCGAGCGTAAAAGGGGCGCGGTTCGTGCGGTTCTGCGATGCATTCAATATTCCGCTGATCACGCTCGAGGATGTGCCGGGATTTTTGCCGGGGACGCAGCAGGAGTATGGCGGGATCATCCGGCATGGCGCGAAGCTGCTTTACGCATTTGCAGAGGCGACGGTGCCGAAGATGCTGGTGATCACGCGGAAGGCCTATGGCGGCGCGTATTGCGTGATGAGCTCGAAGCATCTGCGGACGGATGTGAACCTGGCGTGGCCAACGGCGGAGATCGCGGTGATGGGGCCGGAGGGGGCGGTGAACATCGTTTACGGGCGGGAACTGGCGCACTTACTGAAGTTGGCGGAGAAGAGCGAGGGCCCGCTGAGCGAGGAGCGGCGGGCGGACATTCTGCGCGAGGCCAGGGCGGCGCGAGTGCACGAATTCCGAGAACAGTTTGCGAATCCGTATGTGGCGGCGGAACGCGGATACGTGGATGCCGTGATCATGCCGCACGAAACGCGCCGAAGGCTGTGCGCGGCGCTGGACATGCTGGATGGCAAGCGGGAAAAGATGCCTGCCAGGAAGCATGGGAATATTCCACTCTGAAACGAAAGACCTGATCAGAGCGGAGCCAGAAAGCTGTCGGTTAAAAAAGCGACCAGCTGAAAAGCAGGCGGCTGGTCCGAGGCCGGTTGTCGACCGCTTGCTGTTGTGCGGCTCCTGGCTGCTCGCGTCCGCTACTTTGCCGCAGACCATGGTTTTGTCATCGGCTGACCGTTTTGTAGCTGGTTTTGCGATAGGATGGCGGAACATCATGAGGAGGTAAGGCATGAGTTCCCCCGCTCCCAGTCGCATTATCCTGCCCCGTTCCGAACGCTCGGCTCCTGTAAAAGCAAACCACATCGGACGCACCGATGCGCAGCAGATCATCAGCGTTTCGGTCATTGTGAAAAGAAGAAATCCTCTGGACCTGCACGCGCTGGGCGGGCAGATTGTGTCGCCGGCGGATTTCGACGCGCAATTTGCGGCCGATCCGGCAAGCTTTGAAGCGCTACGGACGTTCGCCCACCAATACGGGCTGTCGGTCGATGAGTCGGCATCGAGCCTGTCGCGGCGGACCCTTGTGTTGCGCGGGCCTGCGAAGGCGATGGAGCAGGCGTTTGGCGTGGAACTGCACGACTACGAAGATACGACGACGAAGAGGCGCTACC
Organism: Acidobacteriaceae bacterium; assembly: GCA_036272255.1. GTDB lineage: Bacteria > Acidobacteriota > Terriglobia > Terriglobales > Acidobacteriaceae > Palsa-343. The sequence goes on from DATAZC010000017.1 coordinate 7,224, forward strand.
ACTGCTTCACGGGACAGGTTTCTTTGCCGAATGCGCACGCTCCGCTGGTGGATGCGGTGCTGGGGCTGGATGCGAGGCCGGTGGCGAAGGCGCACTTTCGGTATTTGAAGGATGTGAGGAAGAATTCGGCGGTGGGCGAGCCCTTGGCTGCCAAGGCGACAACGTTCAATCCGCCGCAGGTGGCCGAGCTGTATGACTATCCAAGCGCGAATGGAGCAGGGCAGGCGATTGGGATTATCGAGCTGGGCGGTGGATACACCACCAGCGACATCACGACTTATTTTGGTGGGCTGGGATTGACGCCCCCAGTGGTGGTTGCGGTGTCAGTGGATGGGGGAACGAACTCGCCGGGGGATCCGAATGGCGCGGATGGCGAGGTGGCGCTGGATATTCAGGTAGCAGGCTCCATCGCACCGAGGGCTCGGCTGGCGGTTTATTTTGCTCCGAACACGGATCAGGGATTCATCGACGCGATCACGACGGCGGTGCACGACACGACGAACAGGCCTTCTGTGCTCTCGATCAGCTGGGGCGGTCCGGAATCGAGCTGGGCGCAGGCTTCGGTGACGGCGCTGGACGATGCTTGCCAGTCGGCGGCGGCACTGGGGGTGACGATCGCGGTGGCGTCGGGCGATAACGGATCGTCGGATGGGGTCACGGACGGGGAGAACCACGTGGATTTCCCGGCGTCGAGTCCGCACGTGCTGGCGTGCGGGGGGACGCAATTGATTGGATCGGGCACCACGATTCAGTCAGAGACGGTATGGAATGACGGGACTCAGGGCGGGGCGTCGGGCGGAGGGTTCAGCACGCTGTTTCCGCTGCCGACGTGGCAGTCGAGCGCAGGGATTTCGGGAAGCGGACGGGGCGTGCCGGATGTGGCGGGTGATGCATCGCCGGAGAGCGGGTACAACATTCTGGTGGATGGGCAGCAGGAGGTCGTGGGAGGAACGAGCGCGGTGGCTCCGTTGTGGGCAGCCCTGATTGCGCTGATCAACCAGATGAAGGGCGGGCCCGTGGGATTCGTGAATCCGGCATTGTATGCGAATGCAAAGGATTTTCACGATATTACTCAGGGTAATAACGGGTCGTATTCGGCGGAGCCGGGGTGGGACACATGCACGGGGCTGGGATCGCCGAACGGGCAGGAGATCTCGAGTGGGCTGGGATAGGGATTACGCAAAAATGCGTTACGCATAAATGCGTAATAAGATTGTGGATTACGCAGGGATGCGTTACGCTAAATGGCGTAATGGCGTCGACCATCGAGAATCCGTTCGTCTTTGGGGAGATCATCGAGGAGCCGAACTTCGTCGACAGGACCAACGAGCTGGAACAGCTGGTCAGAGATCTGGCGGATGGGCAGAAGGTTTTCCTGCTGTCCCCGCGGCGCTTCGGGAAAAGCTCGCTGGCCGCCCTGGCCCTGCTGAAGCTGAGAAAGAGACACATCCGCACCGTGAGCCTGACGGTGAGCAGCTACGCGAACTACGGGCAGTTTCTGGAGAAATTTGCGGAGAAGGTGTTGCGGGCGGCGGGCCCGTGGGAACGGGTGAAGGACTGGGTGACCCGGTTCGGAAGGAACGTCAAGCCCGATATCAGTTACAACATGACGACGGGTGAGGTCAGCGTGTCGCTGGGCAAAGGGCCCGGGTTCGATCCGATGCCAATTGCTCCGGACGTGTTTGCGCTGCCGGGGGAACTGACGAGGAACGCGGGGTTCCGGATGGCGATCTGTCTCGATGAATTCCAGCAGATTTCGGAATTTGACAGCGGAACGGTGGAGAATGTGTTGCGCAATCAGGCGCAGAAGCAGAGGGAAGTGGGTTATGTTTTCGCCGGATCGCAGCCCTCGCTGATGAAGGAGATGTTGTCGGCGAGGCGGCCTTTTCACAAGGCGGGTCCGCAGATGTTTCTCGACAAGATACCGGCGGCGGAGTGGAAGGTCTTCATCAGCGGGCAATTTGCGAGGCGCGGAAGAAGGCTGGAGGAAGGCGCGCTGGATGGAGTGCTGGCAACGGCGGACCTGATTCCTTATGACGTTCAGCGGATCGCGCACGAGCTGTGGGACTACGCAGAATTGCGGAACAAACGCGATCTGGACATCCGCGATGTGCATGCGGTGACGGACAGCCTGGTGGCAGGCCAGTCGACATACTATGAGCTGCTGTGGCAACAGCTGTCGGCAGGGCAGCGGGTGGCGTTGCAGGCGGTTGCCGAGCGCGGCGTGGTAAACATCTTTTCCGAGGCAGTAAGGACAGAGTTTGGACTGGGGCCGGCGTCAAGCGTACAGCGGGCCCTGGAGTCTTTAAATACGAAGGACATCCTGGACCGGTACAAAGACAAATATTTCTTCGTCGACCCGCTCTTCGCGTGCTGGATCCGGAAGCGAATCAGGCTGGGCTGACCGCCGTTCCCGGGTGGCCGCTGCGCTAATACACTTCGCGATGGAAGAGTTCGTCCTTCTCCTCACAGGGCGAAGCGGTGCAGCCGACGGCACAACTGATGAGGGCGGCAATCCCCAAAGTGATAAGGATGGCCGGCAGATAACTGCTCAAACCCGACAAATGTGAGACAAGATCATGCATATTCAGGAACCGCATTCCAGCTCCGTTGATTATGAAACCTGAATTCGTGTTCAGGTTTCCTTCATTCGGGGAGGAATGACTGCCATAGTTGCATTCTTTTGAGGGAATGAACAATCACATTCTAGGTATGTAACCAGAGATTCGATTCAGATTTTCCACAATTGGGATGAAGTCCCTGAATTTTTGTGGCGAGGGAAATGAAAGTGACGGTTCGCAGGTATTGGCTAACGTGATGACAATAGGTTTGTTACGTTGACCGACCAGGAAGTAGCTTCATCAGGCCGGAGGCTGGAAGTTCGGGTGCCACAAAGTTCAGCGACCTGTTCAGTGCGCCGGTTACCGCCGAGGCGGCAAGGTAACCGCTGCGAACGGCGCCTTCCATGGTTGCGGGCCAACCGGTAGCTGTCCAATCGCCGGCGAGAAAGATGTTAGGCCAGGGACTTTTGGCAGGGGGACGGAACTCGTCAAGAAGTGGGCGAACGGAATAGGTGGCACGGACCTCTTTGACGACGGCGGCTTTGACGAGAGTCGCAGAGCTGACGGCAGGAAAGAACTGGGCGAGTTCGCGAAGCGCGAGGTCGATGATGGGCTGACGTTGCAGGGGAACCAGTGCGCGCGAAGCGCTGACTACAAGCTCCAGGTAACTGCCTTCTCCAGGAGGGCGGTGCGAAGGCTGAAGGCGCGACTTATTGAACATCCACTGGATGGTGGTGTCGAGAAGAACGGCGTGGTCGAGGTCGGTGATCTCACGATCGAACCAGAGATGGATCCCGGTGATGGGGGAGTGTTCGAACTGAGCGAGGCTCGCCGCGAGGGACTGCTTGCCTGGATTCTCAGGCAGGGTGGGAAGCAGGTCGCTCATGGCTTCAAAAGAGAGCGCAAGGACGACGGCATCGGAATCATAGCTGCGGCCGGAGGCGGTGGTGGTCCAGCCGTCGCCGCAGGGAACGATGCCTTCGACGCTGGAGCGGAGGGAAACTTCGCCGTCGCGCTCGCCGAGGTAGCCGGTGGCTACGCCATACAGTTCGCTAAGTGGAATGGAAGGGATGCCCATGCGACCTGACTGTGGCGAGACGAGGAAGGATTCGCGAAATACTTTGGCGGCGTAGTGGACCGAGATGCGGTCGAGCTCCTCATTGAGAGCGGAGACGAGAACAGGTTTCCAGAAGCGGTCGACGGCGCGTTGGGTCTGTCGGTGACGCTGGAGCCAGCGGAGGAAGTTTTCCGAGGTATCGGGCGGAAGGCCCGGCATGAACGCGGCGAGGCCGCGGGCGATGGCAATCTTATCGGCGAAGGAGAATGCGGTCGCGCGGAGGAAGGCGAGCGTGGAGTGGAAGGGCGCGGGAAGGGGGCCGGGTTCGATGATGCTCTGCGCGCTGGCCTGACTCGGCGACGCGGGGGTGAGGAAGGTGAATCGGTCGTACCAGCGGATGGAGGAGAGAACGCCGAGGCGGCGGTAGAGATCGATGAGGGAAGTGCAGCGACCGATGAGGACGTGCTGGCAGTTATCGATGACCTCGCCGGTGCCGGGATGTTCGTACGAGGAGGCGCGGCCACCGAGGTAGGGGCGGCGCTCGAGGAGCTGTACGCGGTAGCCTGCGTCGGCAAGGGCGCATGCTGCGGCGATGCCGGCGAGGCCTCCACCGACAACGGTGACGGATTTGCGCGGGTCGTCAGTCATCGAGTCTGGAGGAGCGGGTGAGGCGATAGCGAATGACCTGGAGGAGTCCGCGCGCGAGGATGGCAAGGCGGGCGCGGTTGGGGACTGTGACCCGCTCGGTGAAGACGTCGTAGTGGCGGGCTTCGATCCGGCGGAGCAGGTCGTGGTAGATGGTGATGAGCACCCAGAGGGCGGGGCGGGAGTCGGGGTCGATCAGGGGAAGAAGGGCGAAGCCGGATTTGTAATCGTCCTCGGCCCGCATGGCAAGGGCTTCGAGGAGTTCCCGCTGGTTGTCGGTCAGATGGGCGCCGGTGCTGAGGCTGGCGAGGTCTTCGACGCGGACGTTGAAACGGACAAAGTCCTCGAGGGGGAGATAGATGCGGCCGCGCCCGGCATCTTCGCGAACGTCGCGGAGGATATTCGTAAGCTGGAAGGCAACGCCGGTGGCTTCGGCGAGCTGTTCGGCGCGGAGATCGGTGTAGCCGAAGATTCGTATGCAGACGAGGCCTACGACGGAGGCGACGTAGTAGCAGTAGCGGCGGAGGTCGTCGAAGGTGGCGTAGGTGTCGAAGGCGGTGTTACCGGCGGTTAGGGTGGGTGGCTCGATGGCCGGCTCAAGATCCATGGCGGTGCCGCGGACCAGCTGGTCGAGGAGTTCGGGAGGAATATTGAAGCGCAGCTGGGTATCGGCCAGGGCGAGGAAGACCGGATCGTCCGTTGTTTCGCCGGCGGCGGCATTATGCCAGGAGTCGAGCCATGCGGCAAGTTCGGCGCGGCGGTCGTCGCGGGAGCGGAATTCGTCGTCGGAGATGTCGTCGGCGTGACGCATGAAGGCGTAGACGGCGCAGATGGCGTTGCGCTTGTGTTTCGGCAGAGCGAGGAAGGCGTAGTAGAAATTCTTCGCCTGGCGACGGGCGATCTCGGTGCATTTTTCGTAGGCCGCGTCGATTTTGAGATCTGTAAGGCGACGGCCCGGGGTCAAGCAGCGCTCCGGGAAGTGAATTTGTGCATGAGAGCGCGGAGGAGCAAAGCGGCTTTGCGGGTTTTGGAGATGGAGGGCCGAGCGCGGAGGACGTTGTAGTCCTGGCGCTCAATGGCGCGAAGGATTTCGAGGCCGCCACGGGAGAAGAGATCGAGGTCGATGGCGAGTTCGCTGTCGACCATGCCGATAAGAGGCAGGCCGGCGCGGAAGAGCCCGGCGGCGTAATCGACTTCGCTGCGCATGAGCTCACGAAACTGGGGCGAGAAGCTGCGAACGGCGATATTGGCCTCGTCGACGCCGAAGCGATCCATATCTTCGCGGGGGATGTAGACGCGGCCTTTCATATAGTCGACCTGGATATCCTGCCAGAAATTGGCGAGCTGAAGGGCGCTGCAGGTTTTGTCGGAGAGAGCGAAGCGCTCTTCATCCCGGTAGCCGGAGGCGTAGAGGACGATGCGGCCGACAGGATTGGCCGAGTAGCGGCAGTATCCGAGCACGTCGTCCATGGTCGCAAACCGAGTGACGGTCTGATCCTGGCGGAAGGCGACGAGAAGATCGGCGAAGGGCTGTTTGGGAATGTCGCAGGCGCGAATGGTTTCGGCGAGGGCGACGAAGACGGGGTGACGGACGACGCCCTCATAGCAGGCATCGAGTTCCTGGCCCCAGAGGTTGAGGAGGGCGAGGGATTGTTCGGGATCGCCGACTTCGTCGCCAAGATCGTCGGATACGCGGCAGTAGGCGTAGATGGCGTGAAAGTGGGGTCGCAGGCGCTGGGGGAGAAACCAGGAGGCGACGTGGAAATTTTCATAGTGGGTTTCGGCGAGGTGGCGGCACCAGGCGCGGGCTTCGTCGAGGGAAGGCGGAATTTCGGGAATGCGGTAGCCCGGCGGTAGGGCAGACCATGCCTTCTCGATCAACTCGTTGTGGGCAACATCGACCGGCATCACCATCGAGACCACTTCAGGGAATGATCGCCGTCTTGATGTCGCCGGCGCGGTTCATAAGGCGGCGGAAGACGCGGTTGAGTTCGGTGAGCGGGGCGCGGCTGGTAATGGTATCGCTGGAGCGGAATTTTCCGCTGACAATGAGATCGAAGGCCTTGCGGGCGGCGGAGGGGGTGTGGTGGAAACTGGCGCGCAGGGTGATGTTGTTGTAGTGGAGCCGATTGGTATCGAGCTCGACCTTGGTCCCGGCGGCGGGACCACCGAAGAAATTAACCGTACCGCCTTTGCGGACCATATCGACGGCCCACTGCCAGGCAACGGGCTTGGCCACGGCTTCGATGGCGATATCGACGCCGCGGCGCTGCGGGGTTAGAGCACGAACTGCGGCGACGGGATCGGTGTCGGGCGTGATCTGGATGACTTCAGAGGCGCCGAAACGTTTAGCGGCGACAACCTGCTCATCGCGCTTGACGACAGCGATGACGCTGAGGCCGGCAAGCTGGGCTAGGTGCATGAACATAAGGCCGATGGGACCGGCGCCAATGATGGCAACGGTGTCGCCGGGTTGCGGCTGGCACTCGTCGAGGCCGTGGACGACACAGGCCAGCGCTTCAGTGAGGGCGGCGTGCTCGAAGGAGATGCCGGTGGGAATACGCAGCGTGTTCTTGGCGACAATACGCGCGGGGATGAGGAGGTATTCCGCGTAAGCGCCGTTGTTAAAGATGAGGCGGTCGCAGAGGTTTTCCTGGTTATGGCGGCAGTAATAGCACTCGCCGCAGGGCGCGGAGTTGAGAGCGACGACCCGGTCGCCCGGACGAAAGGCCGCGACGCCTCGTCCGACCTGATGGACGGTGCCTGCCAGTTCATGGCCAAAAGGAATGGGGGGCTTGAGCATGCGTGCGTGATAGCCCCGGCGGTAGACCTTGAGGTCGGTACCGCAGGTAAGCGCAGCATGGACGCGTACGACGATTTCGCCTGCACCCGCCTTCGGCATGGGAACCTGCTCAATACGCAGGTCCTCCCGGCCGTGGAGGACGGCGGCTGTCATTTGCGCTGCCATCTTTCTATTGTCTCAAAGTTAGGGAAGTTATGGTTGGACGAAGACCTTCATAGAAGAGGGACAGGGATTCGAAGCGACACGGATAGCCTCAACAGCGTCCTCAAGCGAATAACGGTGAGAGATGAGCTGGGTGAGGTCAAAACCGTTGCGGTACCCCCCGAAAACGACGCTTTCTACCTCCGGCTGGAGTTCAAAAGCGGAGCTGTACGAGCCCATCAGTGTCTTTTCGTCCATGCAGACGACGGCAGGGTCAAAGATAGCCTCGGTGTGCTGAGTCGCTGCGAAGAGCAGGACGCGGCCGCCGGGACGGGCAGCATCCATCGCAGTTTTGATAAGGCCATTACCGGGGACGGCGAGGATAACGGCGTCGGCTCCCCGGCCTTCGCTTTCGCGATGGGCTACGGCAACGACGTCTTCTTTACTGGCGTCGATGGGGTGGTTCAGGCCGTACTGGGCAGCGATCTCGTGACGCTCCGGATAGAGGTCGGAGGTTAGGACTTTAGCGCCGGTCCGGGCTGCCAGAGCGGCCAGAAGGATGCCGATGGGTCCCTGGCCGATGACTAATACAGTCTCATCGGGTTCGAGCGCAAGATTACGAATGGCCTTGTAAGTGGTATTGACAGGCTCGACGAAGGCGGCCTGCTCGAAGGGAACGGCGTCGGGAATCCTGATCAGGCCGCGGCCGACGATCCAAGGCATGACGCGGACGTACTCGGCAAAGCCGCCACCGGAGGGCTCAAAACCCGCAGTGACGCCAACCCGCTTGTAGTCGTTGCACTGGGAAGGGGTCTTTTTGCGGCAGTAGTAGCAACGACCGCAGGGAGTGTGGTGGAAGACCATGACGCGGTCGCCAACGGCGAATCCCTGAACTCCGTGGCCGGTGGCGGCGATGACGCCGGAGATTTCGTGGCCGAAGATGCGGGGCGCGGAATGGGAACCGGTGTGAATCTTCTTGAGGTCGGTGCCGCAAACGCCGCAGGAGTGGACGCGAATGAGGACCTCGCCGGCTCCAATTTCGGGGACGGGGACGGTCTCGACACGAACGTCGTTGACGCCGCGATAGACGGCGGCGCGCATGACGGTAGGGAGAGGCGCAAGAGTATTTTTCTGCAGGTCGTTAGTGGTCGCAGTCGCCATGGGAATTCTACCTTCAGCTTACCGAAGCTGAAGGAGACGGGGAAGCGAAATTCGCGAGGACGAGCTTTGCGAGCTCTTTGGCGGCGAGGCGGCTATTTTTTTCGAGCTCACCCAGAACACGCCAATATTGGGGATGGAAAAGAGCCCAGGTGGCGAAGGCGGAGGTCCGGAGGCGGCCCTCCGGTGTCGTGAATCGGTTGAAGTCGGGGAGTTTGTCGTTGGGGCCGTCGGTGACGCCTTTGAAGCAGAGAAATCCCAGATTTTTGGCGCGGGCAAAGCGCGCCACCGTGGAGGCTTCCATGTCGACCAGAGCGGCCTGATGGGTTTGGGCGAGTCGGCGCTTTTCTTCGGGTCCGGCAACGTGATCGAGGGTGACGAGACGCTGACCTCTGGGCTGGGTAGGCGTTGAGCTGGGGAGTTCGTCGGTGGGGAAGTTCTCGCCGGTGCGGTCGTCGATGATTTCGCGGACGAAGACGGCTTCCGGCGCGCGAAGCCCACAGGAAAGCGAGCCGGCGTAGCCGATCGAGATGAGGGCATCGACATTGCCGGCGGAAACGGCGCGCTCGCACGCGCGGGTCACGGCCTTTTCGCCCATGCCGGAACAGGCAGCGACGACTTCGAAGCTGCCGATGCGGCCAGTAGAGAGGTGAGCGTGATGGGTCCAGTGATGGATGAGCGGCTTGAGCTCGGAGGGGAGTGCGGCAATGAGGGCGATGCGTTTCATGAGAGGCTGGCACGGAAGACGGAGTGCATCTCTACTGTATCGCCAGGCCGGTCGCCGGTACGAGATGCAGAGGATGCACGCGGAGGGTAGCCTCAGAATTCCGGGATGGGAGAGCCGCTCATTTCTAATTCGCGGAAGGTTTCTCCGCGCGGTCGATCACCATCACGTCTACCGGTGCTTTGGCTGACGCCAGTTTCAATCCCAGCTGTTCCTGGACTGCTGTGAAGAGATTGGGCGCCGCATCGGCGCTTTCCGTCGCCGCATGCAGTTCATCCGGAGTCCACGTCAGCCTCAGATCAAATCTCCCTGTGAGTCCGGTCTGGTCGACGACGGGCGCATCCAGCGCGCCCTGCTGCAGGGCTTCGGCGAGATCTGCCATGGTTGCGTTCGTCGCGCCAAAGTTCCCGGGGGGACCGAATCCCATACCTGCAGCCCCGTTGGGATCTCCCTGGCTCCTGCTGAGTTTGGGGCCAGCTTTTGCAACGGTGAGCGCGTACACGTTGAGTTCTCGTTTGACGTAATGAAATTTGAGCTGAAACCGATCGACCATCAGTCTTTTGACCATCGACCGCCATTGTTGAATGCTGGGTTCGCCTTCGCCGTCGGGTTCAGCGGAGATGTCGTACGACTCCGTGGTGAACCAGTCGGGTGCGTTTACGATCTCGCGTTCCTGCAGCGCACAGGAGAACTGGACCAGCTGGCTGAGAGAAACGTGAATGACGGAAAAGCGTCGCGGCTCGAATAAGAATCTGGGCCCATGTTCTTCCGGACCGGCCGGCTTGATCGTGGCAACTTCGAATGTGGAATTTGCGTTGGCGGCCATCGGTGGCAAGTGCGCCGGGGGCTGGGGAATCGTCCACTCGGTCTCCTGCGTGGCGCGCACCAGGTTGAGCGGCAACGGATTCTGTCCCTGCCTCCACGTTCCCATGATGGCATTGTTGTCTGCGCTGAGAGTGCCCTCGTAAGTACCAAAGGGAAGCTCGATTTTCAGCTGAGAGCCATTGAGCGCGCCGGAAATGGCAGGTATGCCTCCCGGTGGCCCGTCGAGGTTGAAGTAAGTAACCCTCAACGACCCATCCCTCACGGTGATTGTCAGCACGATGCGCAAATCTCTGTCGGTGTGCAGGATCCCTTGCCAGCTGGCGGCGATAGTGCTGGCGAGTTTAGTGGTCACGGATTGAGCGCGGACCTGAGTGGCATAAACAAGACCGAAGGCGATTGGCGCTGCGACGGCCACCACCGCAATCATTATGAGAAGAAGCTTTCGGCTGAGGTCGAGTTTGCGCCCGGTCTGTCTTAGCATGATGCGGACCAGGCGCTGCTTCAGTTCCGAACCCGTCACACCCGAAACGCAGGCGAGAGGGGACTCGGTGTAGAACCTGCAGACATTGAGAATGCCTTCGGCATAAACTTCCGCTTCGTTGCCGAGCAACAAAACGACCTCATCGCACGCGCGCTCGCATTCTTCAATGAGACGCCGCTCAATCAACCAGACCGCGGGATGAAACCAGAAGATCGCTTCCACCACCATGTGGATGGCGGCGGTGAGGTTGTCGCGGCAGCGGACATGGCAACTCTCGTGCGCGAGGATGCTGCGGAGCTGGGGAGCCGAAAGTCGATCCACAATTTTCTCGGGCAGAAGGAGAACGGGACGAAAAACGCCGACGACCCTAGGTTCGATCCCGCGCGGGGCGATGAGGACTGGCACGTCCATCGGCAAAGCAATAGGAGAGGCCGACCGCACCGCTGCGCGGATCATCCACCAGGCGCGCGACCAGCGCAAAAGTAGAAACAAAAAGCCGCACAGCCAGACAACTGCGAAAATCCAGGCGAGAAGACTGCCATGGTGCAGAACCGGGGCCGATGACGCGGGAAAGGCCACCGTCAAGGACCCGGAGCCATGGGCGTTCGACAGGAAAGGATCGGCCACTTTCGCCATTGCGCTGCTGAACTGCGGTCTCTCAACAGGAGGCACGCTCGAGGGACGAAGCCAGCGACCGACAGCAGCCAGCAGCGAAAAGGGCACCAGGAGCTTCAGAGACGCCGCTATCCACACCCAGTAGCGGGTGCGGGCGCGGTTGCGCTTCAATAGCAGCGTGAGCAGCCACGCCACCAGCATGACGAGCGTGGATTGCCACAGATGATTGATGATCGCTGGCGACCAACTTTCCTTCCAGAATTCGGCGAGCATCATGGCTGCTTCTCCTTCGACGAAAGCTGGCGCACCATCTTCTCCGCCTCTTTGACGTCGGCGAGAGATAGCTTGCCGCCCTTGATCAGGTGGGCCATCAGCAGCTGAGAGCGGCCACCAAACAGGGTCAACAAGTCATCCACCAAACGGCGCTGGGCCGCGTCTGGCGTGATGGACGCCGAGAAGAGGTGAAAATTGCCGACCTTCCTCACGCGCCGCACGATTCCCTTGGCCTCCATCCGATAAACCATCGTCTGAACGGTGGTGTAAGCGGGCCGCTGTTTTGCGGGGAAGAACTCCTGAATTTCGCGGAGGGAAGTCTCGCCCTTCTCCCAGAGCGCCTCCATGATCTGGTACTCCATCCTGGACAACTTCGGGGCTGGCAAGCGCACCTCGTCATACTGCTGTCGGTACAATTACTACTGCTGTATGCGATTGTCAAATGCCTGGGCAAAATGCATTCCTGAACCCGACCGTGGCGTGTGAGCGAGTGGGTCGACGCGAAGCGCTGTCGGCGGCCAATCCAAAAAAGTAGAAGCTCAGGGCTCCGTGGTGGGCACGACGGGCAGGCTGATGAAGCTGGCTTGGCCGGCTGTGTGCCAGATGCGCTGGGTAGCTTTCTGATAGTCACCGGGCTGCGCGGTCATGATGTTGGGCACGAACTTCTGCGGGTTGCGGTCGTAGAGCGGGAAGAGCGTGGACTGCACCTGCACCATGATGCGGTGTCCGGGGTGGAAGGTGTGGTTGACCATGGGCAACGCGAAGACGTAGGGCAGAGGCTTGTCGGGCGTGATGGCTTCAGGGTGTTCGAAGCTGGTGCGGTAACGGCCGCGGAAAATGTCCGTCGCGATGGGCAGCTCGTAGCCGCTCATTGCTGTGGCCGGCGTCGATTCGGGCTGGACGTCGATGAGCTTGACAGCCCAGTCGGAGTCGGTGCCGGTGGTTGAGGCGATGAGATGCACCATGACTTCGCCGGAGAGCTTCATGGGTTCGGTCAGCGGATCGGAGACGAAGGTGAGGACGTCGGGGCGGCCATCGACAAATCGCTGATCGGTAACCAGCCAGGTGCGCCACCCCATGCCATCGGCGTCATCGACGGGACGCGGGCGATAGGGAACGGGCTTGGCCGGATCGGAAACGTACTCGTCGAATTTGCCTTCGGACGATGATGGTGCGTCGAAGGAGAGCTTGCCATTGGCGGCGAGGTAGAGCGGCTTTGACGTGGCGGGGCAGCCGTTCTCGCAGGCCGCGGGCCAAACGGGAGGACGCTCCCAGCGATCTTCGCCGGTGTTGTAGATCAGCGCGGCGGGTATGTCAGCGGCCGGCGAGCCGGGCTTCAGATACTGGTTGAAGAACGGCAGCAGTTCTTCGCGACGCCATTGCGCAGCGGTGTCGGTGGCCCAGACGAGCGGGCCGAGGCTGCGGCCTTCGCGGTTGATCTGGCTATGGAACCAGGGGCCCATGACGATGTGCTTGAGGTTGGCAGGCGCGTTGACGGCCTTGAGCGCGCGATAGCTGTGGATGGCGCCCCACATGTCTTCCTGGTCCCAGAGGCCCTGCTCCCAGAGAGTGGGGACGGTGAGTCCGCTCTTTGCTATGAGGTGGTCGAGAGCCTGGCTCTGCCAGAAGCGGTCGTAGGCGGGGTGGTCGACCATGGTCTTCCAGTAAGGAAGCTGAGCGAGGCCTTCGGACTGGGCGAAAGCGTCAGCGGATCCAGCGTTGAGGTAGCCGGTGTAGTCGTCGTGGTTGGGATGCGGCACTGACTCGCCTTCGCCGCGCTCGGAGGTCTGGCCGAGGACGTAGTCGATGTTGGGCTGGCGGAAGGCGCCGTAGTGGAACCAGTCATCACCCATCCAGCCATCGACCATGGGGCTCTCGGGCGCGGCGACTTTGAGCGCCGGATGCGGATGGAGCAGAGCCATGACGACGGTGAAGCCCTCGTAGCTGGAGCCGATCATGCCGACGCGGCCGTTGGACTCGGGGACGTTCTTCACGAGCCAGTCGATGGTGTCGTATGCGTCGGTGGTGTCGTCGGCGCCGGAGGGGTTGTAACCGGAGTCGACCGGCGGCGGCGTCATGAGGTAGGGACCTTCGGAGCCGTACTTGCCGCGGACATCCTGATAGACGCGAATGTAGCCGGCCTGGACAAAGCCTTCGTCGCTGAGAGGCAGGGCCTCAATCATGCGCGGACTTTTGGATCGCTCGGCGCGGCCGGCGGCGTTGTAGCAGGTACGGGTGAGGACGATGGGGGCGTCGTGCGCGCCCTTGGGAACGACGATGACGGTGTAGAGCTTGACGCCGTCGTGCATGGGGATCATGACGACGCGCTTGTCGTAATCGCGGGTCTGCTCGGGAGCCTTGAAGTGGTTGCCGAGGTCGTCGGCTGGCATGTTCGGTTGCTGGGCCAGGGCGGGGGAGATCGAAGTGAGCAGGAGCGCGATGAGGCGAATGCGATTCATGGTGGGTATTTTTCTGCTTTCCGGGGAAAAGAAAATTCTACCTGGGCGCGGCAAATTGCGCCGACGAAAGACAGCATCGGGGTGGGAATAAGCACTGAAGAGGTACGCGCTGCTGCGTTTTCGATGACCCCTTACGGGTATTTGCCGGCTTCTGCCCGCTGGATACTATCGGTGTGACCTGGCCGGTCATGCTACAGGAGAAACAAAGGACAGATCGTGGCTTTCATCGCGGACAAAAGAACGGGATGGTGGGAGTCTGCAGGCGCCTACCGGCAGTTCGATGAGGCTACGATCGACGGCACGCAGATGACCGCGTGGATCGGCGAGGAAGCCGCAGACGATCTGTGGGACCAGTTCCTGGAGCAGAATCCCGCAGGGCAATTTCAGCAATCCTCCATGTGGGCCCAGGCAAAAGCGTCTGAAAGCTGGTCGTGCGTTCGTGCGTTGGTCGCCGGCGAAGACAGGCTCATAGGAGGGTTCCAGCTGCTGTGGCGATCTTCGCGATTCGGCAGGATTGGTTACCTGAGCAAGGGACCGGTTCTGGAGCGGCCGGAGAACCCGGCCGATGCGCGGATTCTCGAGCAGTACGCAGCTGGGTTGCTGAAGGAAGTTGCGCGCAGGAATAAGCTCCGCGTGCTCATCATTCAGCCTCCGGATCTCTGTGATGAGCTGAGCGAGCCCCTGAAACTTGCCGGCCTGCTGCCAGGAACGTCCGCGGGAGTGAACGACGCGACCTGGATAGTGGATGTGTCAGACGGGTTCGAAGCGGTGGAACGGCGGATGGACCGAGCCTTCCGGAAATGCCTGGATCGCGCGGAGCGTGGAAATCTGCGGGTGCGGGAGGGGGAACGATCGGATCTGGCCGGTTTTTATGAGCTGATGCTTTCTTCCTGCCGCCGCCAGAATGTCAGTCCTAACCCTTCGCATCTGCGACATCTGCTGGCGCTATGGGATGCCGCGCATCCGAAGGGAGCTATACGCCTGCATGTTGTTGAGGGTGACGGAGGCCCGGTAGCCGGGCAGCTGGATGTCCTTTTTGGCAAGACGCTCACGCTCTGGAAAAAGGGCTGGAACGGCGAGGCGAAAAAACTCTCGCCAAACGATGTTTGTATGTACGAATGCATTCGGTGGGCCACCCGGGCGGGATATTCCCGCTGCGATTTTGCGAGCTTCGAACGAAAGATGGCAGAAGCGATGGTGGCGGGCCAGACGCTGACCGAAGAACAGACACAAAGCCGGTACGTGAATTTCTTTCGGACAGGAGGGCGGCCGATGCTGCTGCCGCGGGCTCAGGTGTGGTTGCCGAATCGGGTGTTGAGGCTCGGCTACCGGCTGCGGTATGGGCGGACTTCGGAGTGGCCAGGGAGATCCAGCTGACAAGGGCGGCGAAGAATCGCGGTCTCTCAATGATCGCGAGATCAGCTGCGGTTTGTCGTTTGCAGAAAAACAACCGCAGATCTTTCCGCTTCCCTTCAGAATGACAGCACGGATGGAAAGGGTTCTATCCCGCGGGCGCATAGCCGTGGGCGCGAAACCAGTCGATGGCGGAGCGGAGGGCTTCGTAGACAGGCATGACGCGGAAACCCAATTCGCGTTCGGCTCTTGCTGACGACGCGAACATTTTCTTTTTGCCCATGCGGACGGCTTCGATCGTGGCGCGGGGTTCTTTGCCCCGGAGCTTACCGGTGATGTTTTCATCGAAGAACGCGAAGACCATTGCAACGGAATGTGGGACCTTCATGGTGGGTGAGGGAAGGCTGGTGATGGCGGACATCTTGTCGAGGATCTGCTTGAGGGTGAGGTTTTCTCCGCCGAGGATGTAGCGCTCGCCGGGATGCCCGGTGGCGGGGTTGAGCGCGTCGGCGTGAGTGCGGGCAACTTCGGCCACGTCGACGAGGTTGAGGCCAGTATCGACATAAGCGGGGAATTTTCGGTTGAGGAAGTCGACGATGATGCGACCGGTGGGCGTGGGCTTCAGGTCGGCGGCGCCGATAGGCGTGGTCGGATTGAGGAGAATAACCGACTGGCCGGCGTGCGCAGCTTCGATCGCGACCTGTTCGGCGAGAAATTTAGAACGCTTGTAGTGCCCGACCATTTCGTCGATGGTGACCGGTGTGTTTTCGTCGACGATGGTGCCGTCGCATTTGAAGCCCATGGTAGCGACGGAGGATGTGTAGACGAAGCGCGAAACGTTTTCTTCACGCGCGAGGCGGAGCAGGGCGCGGGTGCCTTCGACGTTGGCGCGGTACATAGTGTCGGGATCGCGGACCCAGAGGCGGTAGTCGGCGGCGACGTGCATGACAGCATCGCAGCCGCGGATGGCGTTGCGGAGCGAATCGGGCTGCAGCAGATCGCCAATGACGGTTTCGGCGTCGGAGATGGTGCTGGCTCCGGGGATGAGGCTCTCGAGGTTGGCGAGGTTACTGGTGCGTCGCGTGAGAAGCCGAAGCTCCGCACCGCGACTGGCGAGCTCGCGGGCAACGTGGCCGCCGACGAATCCCGTAGCGCCGGTGAGGAAGACTTTCATGCGACAGCGAGCGAATAGCCAGCAGGCACGAATCGATAGCCGGTTGCCGGCGCGTCAATCATTTGTTCTCCACAGTGAGCCAGGAGCCGAGCTGAGCGACTGGAAGCCGCACCCCTACGTAAAAGGCTCCGAAGAGTCCGTAGAGGGCGCTGGCTTCGTCGAAGCGCATCTCATAGATGAGTTTTTTAAAGACGCCGGGATTATCGGAGAACAGGTCGACGCCCCACTCCCAGTCATCGAGGCCGATGGAGCCGGAGATGATTTGCTTCACGGTTCCGGCGAAGCGGCGTCCGATCATTCCGTGCTCGTGCATCATGCGGGCGCGATCCTGCATAGCAACGCTGTACCAATTGACGTGCTCGCCGCGTTTTTTGTCCATGGGATAGAAGCAGACGTACTTCGTCTCCGGAATGGACGGGTAGAGGCGCGAGGACATGGCGGACAACTGGCGGTCGACCATCTCCTGCATCTGCCGCTCCCAGTCTTCACTATAGGGCTCGACCTTTTCGCCGCTGAGCTGCGAGTAGGTTTTGACGGAGGACTCATAGAGACCGAGCTCGACAATGGACAGATAGGAATGCGTGGGCTGGAGGAAACTGCCGAATTCGGTGCGAGCGATGTTGCGCTGGACTTCGGCGAGCAGCTCGATGGAGTCGCGGAAATGGATGAGCAGGAGGTCGCCCTTGTGGCCGAGCTGCGCGAAAACGGCGGACTGGTTGGGCCGGCCTTCAGAAGAGTGCGCTTCCATGGGGGCGAGCAGTGCGCAGGCTTCGGCGATGGCGCGGCGACGCGCAGACGCGTCCACACGCCGCCACGCGGCCCAGTCGAAACGAAACATTTGATGGAGGAGGCTGGCGCCGTCGAGCGTGAGCGGAAAAGGCGGTGTTTCGGGCATGAGAACAGGGTACAGGGGACAGGTTGCAGGGTACAGGGAGCAGGAAGTCGGAAAGCCAAAGCAGTCGAGGCAAATGCGGGTCCATTCGACTCGCGGCTGAATTGAGATTGATCGAGGCAGGCGCAAGAGATGCGGATGCTTCGCTCAGGATGACTGCAGCTAGCGCGACGACGTGTTTTCGTCAGAGTAGAACTCGGCGATTTCGCGGGCGTATTTCTGGGTGATGATGCGGCGCCGGAGTTTCAGGCTGGGGGTAAGCTCGCCGGAATCGACGGCCCAGTCATCGGGGACGAGGCGGAAGCGCTTAATAGTTTCGAAGTTGGCAAGGGTCGCGTTGACCTTGCTGACAATGGCCTGAAATTCGGCCTGGACGCGCGCATCGTTGACGAGATGGGAGCGGTTGGAAGCGGCGATGCCCTGTTCCGTGGCCCAAGGCTCGAGCGCGGCGAAGTTCGGCGCGATGATGGCGGAGGCGAACTTGTGGCGATCGCCGACGATGGCGGCGTAGGCGATCAGGTAGCTGGTCTTGAGTTTGTTCTCGATGGGCTGAGGCGCGATAAGTTTGCCGCCGGAAGTTTTGAGCAGCTCTTTTTTGCGGTCGGTGATGAAGAGGTAGCCGTCCTGATCGATGTGGCCTATGTCGCCGGTAGCGAACCAGCCTTCAGCATCGATCGAGCCAGCCTCGCCCTCTTTTTTCCAGTAGCCCCTAAAGATGCTGGGGCCGCGGACGAGGAGTTCGCCGTCTTCGGCGATGCGGCATTCGATATTGGGAAGCGGCTTGCCGACCGAACCCATGCGGTTGGCGTTGGGCGTATTGAGTGCGATGACAGGCGAGGTTTCCGTAAGGCCGTAGCCTTCGAGGATGCGAACGCCCGCACTGGCGAACCAGTGGGCAGTGTCGAGGCCGAGAGGCGCGCCTCCGGCGATGGCATAGCGGACGCGACCGCCGAAACCCGCTTTGAGTTTCTTGAAGACGATGGCGTTGGCCAGTTTCCAGGATAAGCCTGTCGGGGTGCGGCCGGCGGCGACTTCTTCGCGATGTTTCTGTCCAGCGGCGATAGCCCAGCCGAAGAGCCTCGTCTTGAGGGCGGAAGCAGAAGCCTTCTGTTCGGCGACCTGGCGAACCTTTTCAAAAACGCGCGGCACGGCGACGAGGATGCTGGGGCGTATAGCAAGCAGGGTCGCGGGAAGCTTATCGAAACTGTTGCAGTAGGCCACGGCAACATCTTTCGCGTAGAGCGCGTAGTCAAGATGGCGCGCGGTGATATGGGAGAGAGGAAGGAAGGAGATGCAGGAGTCGGTGACGTTAAGGCCGAACTCGTCGAGGGAGTAATTAACGTTGCAGGCGATATTGCCGTGGGTGAGGAGAACCCCTTTGGGCTCGCCGGTCGTCCCGGAGGTGTAGATGAGGGTGGCGAGATCGGCGGGGCGGATGGCGTGGGTGGCATCGTCGAAATCGGGGTCGCGCTGGGGACAACGATTGTCGGCGCCAGCGATGAGTGAGGAAAAGGTTTCGATCGCGGGATCGTGGGCGTCGTCCATGAGGACGATGTGCTCGAGCGCCGTGGCGGCGCGGTGCGGAGCGATCTTATCGTATTGCGCGCGGGTGGAGACGAAGATGGCGCGCGAACCAGAATCAGCGAGGAGCGGAAGGATTTGTTCGGAAAGGAGGTTGGGATAGATGGGCACATCGACGGTGCCGATCGCGAGGCAGGCGAAGTCAGCGATGGCCCACTCCCAGCGATTCTCGGAGAGGATGGCGACACGGTCGCCTTTGCCGATGCCCCAGGAGCGCAGTGCGGAGGCGACCGCGCGGACCCGCTGATAGACCTGCGCGGAGGAGATAGGCTCCCAGGTGCCGGCGCCGTTCTGAAACAGCATGGCGCGATCGCGGCGGCTGCCCGCGATGGTGAACAGAATATCGTTGAGCGTTTGAAGCTGAAGCACGCGGCACCACTCTAACGGAGCGGGGACAGTGGCGCAACAACAGCGTTCAGCTATCGGCGTTCTGAAAAGGGCGTTTGACGCCTCGCTTATGACGTCAGACAGGTGGTCGACTCCCCAGGTAAGATCGGTTGGCGGCGATCGATGGGTCGATTCACCTGCGCGGAAGGCCGAGCCAGCGGGGGACGCGGCGGCGGTAGTCGTCGTAGGCGGGGCCGCGAGCATGGGCCAGGTGCGGTTCTTCGAGAAAGATCACAACAACATGGAAGACCAGGGCGGCGACCAGGGCGTAGACAACAATGCCGCGCGAGCGATAGACGATGGCCTGGCCGGCAATGGCGGTAATGACGCCGACGTACATGGGATTGCGGGAGTAGCGATAGAGGCCGCTGCGAACGACTTGCTGGGGCTCTTCGCCCAGGACGCCACGGATGGGGCGAGTAAAGAAGATGGCGGGCGTTCCGCCATGACGCAGGAAGTTGATGAGACAGAGGACGTAGATCACGGAACCGATGGCGAAGAGGATCCAGCCGAGGGCCCACCAGCCACCGGCAGCAGCGTGGCCACTGCGCATCGCCTGCGGGATGTAGAAGGCGACGACGCCGGGGACGAGCACGCTGAAGACGAGTCCCTGGAGCCACAGAAGCATGGAGGAAGTATGCGCCGAAAGACGGCGTTCAGCGTTCGGCACTCAGCGTTTCAGGAAAAGCGAGGTCTATCAGCATTGAGGCGGGATGCCCTGAAGGCCGAGGGCTTCGGCGTTGGCTTGCATGGCGGCGATGCAGTTGGCGATGTGATCTTCGAGTGGCAACTCCAGCTCGGCAGCGCCTTTAACGATGTCATCGCGATTGACGCCGCGGGCGAAGGCCTTGTCTTTCATCTTCTTTTTCACACCGGTAACGTCGACGTCGTGAATGGATTTGGTGGGCTTGACGAGAGAACACGCTGTGAGGAATCCGGCGAGCTCGTCGCAGGCGAAGAGCGCTTTGGCGAGCTGGGTTTCGCGGGCAACGCCTGAATACTCGGCGTGGCCGAGGATGGCGGTGCGAATTTCCTCGGGCCAGCCCTGTTCAGTGAGGATGGCAATGCCGACGAAGGGATGCTCCTGCTGCGAGGGATGCTTCTCGTAATCGAAGTCGTGGAGAACCGCAGTGGCCGACCACGTTGCCAGTAGCGCATCGCGATCGTCACCGACCAGACCCGATGCATCCGCGTGACGCTGCGCATAGGAGCGAACGCACGTCTCAACAGCAAGTGCGTGTTTGAGGAGGCTTGCGGATTGCGTGTGTTCGTTCAGGAGCGACCATGCGCGTTCGCGTGAAAAATGAGAAGAGGACATTTGGACTCGATTTTCCTTTTCGGGTTTTCCTGGCAATCCCTGGTTATTTTTGGTAAGACTCACAGTTTTTACTTGACAAGGAGGATACCCTCCCGGCAATGTATCTCAAAGGCTGATTTGTTCTGCCGGAAGTTTCGCCAGCGCAGTCAGCCCGGATCGCACGCTCTGGCGTTCCGTACAACCTATGGCAACTACGTTAGCAACTGTTGAGGCCCGAGAGGTACTTCGTTGCGACTTCTGTAGCCTGGTGCAGTTTCGTACGTCGAACTCCATGTGCAGACGTTGCCGCAAGCCCCTCGAAATTGATGAGCCCGAACCGCTGTCTCCACAACTGGTCACTACCAGTTCGACGGGGGCAGAGGAAGAAGAGGGCTTCGACGTGGCGCGAGCGGTGCGCGAAGTGCGTCACGGCCGTTGCCTGAGCCAGAGACAGCTGGCAGGGCGAATGCAGGTGCCGCGCACCTACATCTCGAAAATCGAAAATGGCAAAGCGGTGCCGACACTTTCGTCGCTGCAGCGGCTGGCTACGGCGCTGGAAGTGGGCATCTGCGATCTGCTGCATGATGGGCAGAGCCGGAGGGCGCGCGAAGCTGCGTCAGTACTGGCCGATCCCTTTCTCGCGGAGATCGCGCCTCTTGTTATCCAGCTGGATGCCTTCCAGCGCTCGATGTTCCTGAATCAGGTGCGCGAGATGGCTGGCGGACGGCGGCGTACGGCATGAGACGGTAAGGCTCGGTTTTGCTGACGGGGCGCGGAAGAACCGCGTCCCGGATCGGCCTTGGTCTGTATAATCTCGCAGAGGGAGCTGCTCCCAACTTCCGCTGTTTTTTGCGCGACCCGCTGCGCGCAGGCACGTTGCGGTAAGGAATGTGCCTTCAGTCCGTCCCCCGGGGAGCCACTCGAAAGGACGCGTTGTTACTCAATTCCAGCCGAGTTCATGAACTGCCCGCGGATGAGGCAGGGGTGTACCGCCGTCTCGACCCGGAACGGCTGCCACAGCATGTCGCCATCATTATGGATGGCAATGGACGCTGGGCAGGGAAGCGGAGCCTGAAGCGATTCTTCGGACATCAGCAGGGCGCCGAGGCGGTGCAGTATGTGGTGGAAACGGCGTCGAGGATTGGGCTGCCGTGGCTGACCCTGTATGCATTCTCGCTGGAAAATAATCTGAAGCGGCCGAAGACGGAAGTGAATTTCCTGATGCGGTTGCTGAAGAGTTATCTGACCAACAACGTGCAGCGGATGAACGACAACAACGTGCGTATCCGCTACGTTGGCCGGACCGAGGAGTTGCCGGACGAAGTGCGGGAGCGGATGCAATGGGCAGCCGATGCGACCAGGCACAACACCGGAACAACGCTGACCCTCGCGCTGAACTATGGCGCACGGTCGGAGCTGGTGGATGCCTTTAAGCGGCTCGCCACGGAGATCGAGCGGAAGGGACTGCGACCGGAGCAAATCAGCGAAGTGGATATTCACCGGCACTTGTATACAGCGCAGATGCCCGATCCTGATTTGCTGGTCAGGACTTCAGGGGAGATGCGAGTTTCGAACTTTTTGCTGTGGCAGATCGCGTACACCGAGATTTATGTAACCAACCGCTTGTGGCCGGATTTTCGCGGCATTCACATGCTGGAGGCGATCGAAGACTACCAGCGGCGCGAGCGGCGCTACGGCGGGTTGAACGACGGGACTGAGTCCGACGATGTGGAGAGCCTGCCAGCGAATCAACTGGTGGTGTGACGCGAGAGCGCCGCGAGACTCTTGGGGCGAAAAAGGCGCATCTTCTCGATGCGCCTTTTGCTTTGCGCTGAACCGAACGTTATTCGCGTGCCATTCCGGCCGGCGCCAGCCAGGTTTTTTGAGGCGCGGTCGTCTTCACATCGTTGGCGTTGACTTTCACCTTCAGGCTGGCGACTTCTGCTTTTCCTCGCAACGGCGCGGTGAAGTCCAGCTCGTACTGATTATTAATGCGCCGGTCGAAGTCGTCGAAAAAAGGCTGGAGAGAGACGGGGTTGCCGAAACCCTCCCAGTAGGAGTTGCCGCCTGTGGAGTCAGTGACGGCGAGCAGAAGGTTCTGGCCGGCGTTGTTCTGGTACCAGCTGCGATCGGCGGGACCGGCGTTGCGCCAGTAGATGGAGTAGACGACGAGGTGGGCGCGGACGGAGTCCTGAATAGCCGCCTGGACGTAGGGATCCTCAGGATCGTACTGCAGATGGTAGTAGTCGACGCCATCGGTGATCATGATCACCTCGCGGCGCGCGCTGCGATCGGCGGAGGGCCAGCTCTTTGCCAGGTCAGAGAGACAAAAGTAGGGGCTGGCGCTGTAGCCAGGTGCTCCCAACGGCAGGTGAAGCTGCTGCGCCGCTTTTGCGTGATCGGCGGAAAACGGGCCGGAGAGCGCTGCGCGTCCGTTCTGCATGTAGGCGAAGGCGATTTTGACGTTAGGGGGAAGGCTCTGGACGAACTGCCGGATGTCGTCGAACTCCCGGCCGAGACTGACGCGGGCTCCGTCGTCGATAAGAAGGACCAGTTCTACACCGGCCTGGGGGCCGCGCAGAGGCTGCCAGTTGGAGATCTGGCTCAGTTTGCCATTCACCTCAACCCGGAGGCTCTGTTGCGGAATGTTGGGGGCAGCGGCATCAGTCTTTTTGGGCAGGATGGTGACAACGGCCTGTCCCTGCCCCTGACCTTCGGTTTGCGAGAACGCAAAGGGCGCTGAAACCAGCAACCCTGTAACAAGAACGGCAAGCGTTCTGAACGATTGGCTCATGTTTCCTCTTCTATCCACAGTCAGTTAGATGGGAATTGAGCCAAATCGTCTCAAGTCGCGTCCGGACTTTGTCATTTGCGTCGGAAATCGACGCAGGTGCGGCCAAAGCAGAGCTGATAGGCTCCGGGCGAGGTGCCTTCGAGGATCTGCAGAGGGAGCGGGCGCTTCATCTGATCGTCGCGGGTCGCGTGGGCCTGTAGAAGGTCGTGGTTGCCGATGTCCATGACGCCAAAGTGATCGCCGACGAAGCCGATGCCATAAGCGCCCGGAGGAACGGTGTGATCGCCGATGGTCAGTGCCGCTTCGGTGAGGAGATACCCCTGGTATTTCTCCTGTACGGCAGTCGAGTAGCCGGAAGTGTCAACCAGAACGGCGAAGGTGTAAAGGTTATCGGAATAGTGGAGCCCCGCGGAATTACGCAGCTGCGTATTCGCAGATTTACCTGCGTAATAAACGGCATCAGGAAGAAGCTTTTGCGCTTCGGGGGCGTGCAGAATCGTGGCTTGGGCGGAGGCGGCGAGCGGAGCGGCGACAAGAGCGGCAAAGAGAAGGACAGGAATGGGACGAAAAGTACGATGAACGTTCATTACGTGGGTCTCCTGGAGCGTGCGTGGTGAGTATACCGCCGAGGTTGGGCCGGACATGCTTCTTTGCGAGGGCGTGTACATCGGGGATCGGTCAACTGCGACGGTTCCCCCGAGTTTGGGGGATCGAGAACATTGGGAAATTGGCGGAGAGAATTTAGTATCGATCCTGATGCGAAATGCACAGAATTCGTTTGTGAGCCGGTGGGCTGCGGTGCGGCGCGCGATGGCGGACGAGCGTATCGGCGCGCTGCTGGTGACGCATCTGCCGGATGTGCGGTGGCTGTGCGGTTTCACCGGATCGAATGCCGCAGTGGCGGTGACGCCAGAGCAGGCGGTACTGTTCACCGACGGCCGTTACACGACGCAGGCACGACAGGAAACGCAGGGCGCACGGGTGGTGATCGCGAAAAAATCGGCGCTGCGAGAGTGTTGTGCGTTGCTGGGTGAATCGGCGAAGAAGGCGTGGTTCGATCCGCAACATGCGATGGTTGCGGATTTGCGCCTGATGCGGGCCGGAGTAAGCGGAAAGAAGAGCCGGGGATTCTTTGTGGCGCTGCGTCGGCCCCTCGTGTCCGCGCTGCGAATGGTGAAAGACGAGAGTGAATTGCGGCTGATGGGGGAGGCGGCGAAGCTGGGGTGCACTTTATTCGAGGAACTGCTGCCGCGCATCGAAAGTGGTAAGACGGAGGTGGCGCTGGCGGCCGAGCTGGAGTTTGCAGCGCGGCGGCGGGGCGCGGCGGGGATGTCATTCGAGACGATCATTGCGTCTGGCCCGCGGTCGACGCTTCCGCATGGGCACGCGACGGCGGCGAAGTTGCCGCGCAAGGGATTCGTAACGTTGGACTTCGGTGTTATCCTCAATGGTTATTGCTCCGATATGACGCGCACCGTGCACTTGGGCGGCGCGAATCGCGAGGAGCACGCCGCCTACGAGGCGGTGCTTGAAGCGCAGGAAGCCGCGGTGAGCGCGGTGAAGCCCGGGGCGACGTGCGGCGAGATCGACAGGGCCGCGCGGGCCGTTCTGGAAAAAGCCGGGTTCGGGAAGTTCTTTACGCATTCAACCGGACACGGAGTGGGACTGGAGATTCACGAACAGCCGCGCGTGGCAGCAGGACAGCAGACGCGGCTGGAGTCCGGCATGGTGATCACGATCGAGCCGGGTGTTTATCTGCCGGGAAAGTTTGGCATACGGATCGAAGACATGGTGGCGGTGACGAAGACAGGGCATCGGATACTGACGCCGGTGACGAAGGGCTGGATTGAGCTGTAGGTTGTTGGGGGACCACGAGAGCAAACGATGAAAGCCGAAGAATTAAAAGAGCTGAAGGAACTGATCGAGTTCCTGAAGGAAAACAAAATAGGTGAGTTCGATCTTGAGCGCGGCGAGCTGAAGATTCGCATCAAGTTTGAGCAGGAGGGCGGCGCCGACCTGGCTGGCCTCGCGCATGCGCTGCGCACACAGGCGGCGCGGACTGGGCCGGTTCAGGCGGCATCCGCACCGGGCTATGTGCCTGCTGCGCATGCGGCTGGCGCAATTACGAGCGCAGAAGCGCCTGCGGCCGCAGCGTCTGATCAAGATGCTTCACTGCATGTTGTGAAGTCGCCCATCGTGGGAACCTTCTATGAGTCGCCCTCACCGGGATCGCCGGCGTTTGTGAAGATTGGCGATCAGGTAGAAGTGGGGCAGGTGCTTTGCATTGTGGAAGCGATGAAGCTGATGAATGAGATCGAAAGCGACGGCGCCGGTGAGGTTGTGAAACGGTTTGTGCAGAATGGCCAGCCGGTGGAATACGGGCAGGCTCTTTTTGCGGTGCGTTCCCGATAATCATGCGTAAAGTTCTGATCGCCAATCGCGGCGAAATTGCGCTGCGCGTTATTTGTGCCTGCAAGGAAATGGGCATTCGCACGGTGGCCATCTACAGCGAGGCCGACCGCCACTCTCTGCACGCGCGTTTTGCCGATGAGGCGATCTGCATTGGGCCTCCGCGCTCGGCGGAGAGCTATCTGAATGTGCCGGCGGTGATCAGCGCGGCCGAGATTGCAGACGTCGACGCGATTCATCCGGGATATGGGCTCCTGAGTGAGAACGCCAACTTCGCGGAAGTCTGCCGGGCTTCCAACATCAAATTTATTGGACCGCCGCCAGAAGTGACGCGGCTGATGGGCGAAAAGGAAAAGGCGCGCCAGACCATGAAGGCGGCGAACGTGCCGATTCTCCCGGGGTCGGATGGAGTGATCGAGAGCGAGGGCGAGGGCCTGGAGTGGGCACAGACGATTGGGTATCCGGTCATTCTGAAGGCTTCGGCGGGCGGCGGCGGGCGCGGCATGCGGGTAGTGCGTTCGGCAGAGGAGTTGCCGGGGTTGTATCAGGCGGCGCAGAGCGAAGCGGCCAATGCGTTTGGCAACGGCGATCTGTACATGGAGAAATTCATCGAGCGGCCGCGTCACATCGAATTTCAGATTCTGGCTGATGAGCATGGCACGGCGATGTCGCTGGGTGAGCGCGAGTGCTCGATTCAGAGGCGGCATCAAAAGCTGATCGAAGAGGCGCCCTCGCTGCAGGTGACGCCGAAGATGCGCGAAGAGATCGGACGCACACTGAAGCGGTGCCTGGAAGCGGTGGGCTACCAGAACGCGGGGACGATCGAGTTCCTGATGGATGAGGATGGGCAACTCTACTTCATCGAGATGAACACGCGCATCCAGGTGGAGCATCCGGTAACGGAGATGATCACAGGCATCGACCTGGTGAAAGCACAGTTGCGGATCGCGATGGGGGAGAGCCTCTCGACCGTGGTGCCGGAGGTGGTGCCGATCCGCGGTCATGCGATCGAATGCCGAGTGAACGCGGAGCATCCTGAGAAATTCACGCCTTCAGCAGGAAAGATTACGGCCTTCAATGTGCCCGGTGGTAATGGGATTCGCGTGGATACGGCGCAATATTCCGAGGGTGTAGTGCCGCCCTATTACGATTCACTGATCGCGAAGGTGATTGCGCACGGTGGCGATCGCGAGGAAGCAATGGCGCGGATGCGCAGAGCGCTGGAGATGTTCGTGGTTGAAGGCATTCACACGACGATTCCGCTGCACCAGAGAATCTTCCGCGACGAGGAGTTTCAGCGCGGAGAGTTCGACACGAAGTTTATGGAGCGGTTTTTCGAACGCCAGAAGGCGCAACGAGCGGCCTTGACCGGGTCCTAGACGTCGCAGAGTTCGACCGCTTGGCGGAGGCTGGTGAGCGGGTCGCCGGTGGGCTGAAACTCGTGGGCGACGTAGCCGGAGTAGCCTGCGCCCGCGATGGCAGCCATGACTGCGGCGTACTGAATTTCCTGGGTGCTGTTGAGTTCGTGCCGGCCGGGGACACCTCCGGTGTGAAAATGACCGATGACGCCAATGTTCTGGCGGATGGTCGAGATGAGGTCCCCTTCCATAATCTGCATGTGGTAGATGTCGTAGAGCAGCTTGATGTGCGGTGAGTTGACCTCGTGCACCACGCGCGCGCCCCAGGTGGTGTGGTCCGCCATGTAGTCGGGGTGGTTCACTTTGCTGTTGAGCAGTTCGAGACAAATGTTGACGCCATTGGCCTCCGCGATCGGTTTGAGGCGGTTCAGGCCGGCGATGGTATTGCGGGCGCCTTCTTCGTCGGACATGCCACGGCGATTTCCCGCAAAGGTGATGACATTGGGAACGCCGGCCTTCGCGGCGACGGGGATATTTTTGCGGAAGGCGGCTTCGATGGCGGCGTGGTTTTGAGGGCGATTGAGCGCATCGGGAATAGTGCCACCGCCGGCATAGCCCATGGTGCAGATCAGACCATGGCGGCGGGGGATTTCGTACTCGTCGATTTCGAGCAGATCGACACCCTTGAGGCCGAGCTGAGCGGCCCATTGGCAGAGCCGATCGAGCGGCGTCTCTTTGTAGCACCAGCGACAGGCAGACTGATGGATGCGATCCCTGCGGACGGCGAGCTCATTGGATTGGGCGGACAAAGGGAGTGCTGCTGCAACGGATGCGACTGCGGTGGACTTGAGAAATCCGCGACGAGAGGGCACGCAAGACAGCGTACAGGGAACAGCATGCAGGGTACAGAGTAGTGAGACGCAATTGGTCCTGTAGAATTTTGCGGAACGTGGTGGACAGAGGAATGTTCCTGGGAGATTGCTGATGACGCGTGGTGGCTGCCTGGCTGTTGCTGTACTTGTTCTCGCCTCAAGGGGATTTGCGCAGAGTTCACCGGGGCCGCAACCCGTGCCGATGCCACCACCGATTGCGTCGCCGCTCGACACTCCCTATCCAGGCTCGATCGCCCTTACGGTGAACGTTACCAACACGGTCGATCGCGTGATGAAGATCCACGAGACGATTCCCGTGGAGGGAAGCGAGCTGACGCTTCTCTATCCGCAATGGCTGCCCGGAGCGCATTCACCACGCGGGCCCATTGAAAAGGTGGCAGGCTTGTTCGTGAAAGCGGATGGGAAGGCGATTCCGTGGGTGCGCGATCGCGTCGACGTTTATGCGTTCCATATCCCTGTGCCAAAGGGTGCGACATCGGTGGAGGTGGACTTAGATTACCTTTCACCGATTCGGCCGCAGGATGGGAGGGTTGAAATTTCAAATCAACTGGTCGATTTGGCGTGGAACACGGTGGTGTTGTATCCCGCCGGACATTTCTCCCGGCAAATCAAGTTTACGCCGAGCGTCGTGTTGCCCACTGGGTGGAAGTATGCGACCGCACTCGAGACCGGAACGCAGGAGGGCGGCACAGTTCACTTCAGAGAGACGACGCTGAACACGCTGATCGACTCGCCGCTGATTGCGGGCGCGAACTTTAAGCGCGTGGACTTGTCGACTGGACCGGACAACAAAGTCTACCTGGATGTGGTGGCCGATGAGCCAAAAGATCTGGAGATCACGCCGGAGGAGTTGCAGGCTCACAGGAACCTGGCGATCCAGGCGCAAAAGCTGTATGCCTCGCACCACTACGATCACTACGACTTTCTGTTCATGCTGACGGATGTGGTGGGCGGCAATGGTCTCGAACATCACCAGTCGAGCGAGGACGGCACCGGGGCGAACTACTTCACGGACTGGGCGGCGGGCGCGGCCGAGCGCGATTTGCTGGGGCACGAGTATACACACTCGTGGAACGGAAAATTTCGCAGGCCGGCGGACCTGTGGACGCCGAATTTCAACGTCCCCATGCGCGACGATCTGTTGTGGGTGTACGAGGGGATGACGCAGTACTGGGGTCTGGTGCTGACGGCACGGTCGGGACTGGTAACGGCGGAGTCGGCGCGCGACACCCTGGCGGAGGTGGCGGCGGGGTTTGAGGCGAGCAAGGGACGCGACTGGCGGCCGCTGGTGGATACGACCAACCAGCCAATTGTCTCGCAGCGAAGGCCGGTCAGCTGGGTGAGTTGGCAACGGCCTGAGGATTACTACACAGAAGGCCAGTTGATCTGGCTGGATGCGGATACCAGGATCCGTGAGCTGAGCGATGAGAAGAAGTCGCTGGATGATTTTGCAAAGCTCTTCTTCGGCGTCAATAACGGCAGCTCCATCACCGATACATACACGCTTCAGGATGTAGTGGCGGCACTGAATCAGGTGCAGCCGTATGACTGGGCGACGTTCCTGCGGACGCGCGTTTATGAGTTACATCCCCAGGTGCCGGAGAACGGGTTCACACAGGGCGGATACAAGCTGGTGTACAACGACACGATCTCTCCGTGGGCAAAGCATGCGGAGAATCCGCGGTACGGATCGAGCTTCGCGACCTCAGTGGGGTTCACAGTGATGAGCGACGGGACGCTGGGCGGCGTGTGGTGGGATGGTGTCGCATTCAAAGCAGGTCTCGTGCCGGGTGTTCAGCTCTTGGCGGTGGACGGGCAGGTTTACTCGACCGAGAAGCTGCGGGAAGCGATTCTAAAAGCGGAGAAGGGAACGCAGTCGGTCACGCTGCTGGTGAAGGATCGCGACCAGGTGAGGACGGTAGCGCTGGATTACCACGGAGGGTTGAGGATTCCGCACCTGGAGCGGGTGGAAGGGACGCCCGACCGGCTGGATGAGATTTTGAAAGCGGTGGAGTAAAACCAGGGGATAGGGGATAGGTTGTAGAAAACCTGGAGCACAGGGCGAAAGTCCTGTGCTCTTTCGTTTTGGTGGATGGCTCGCGTCAGCGCTCGGCGACGCGGTCGAGCAGATCGAAAAATTCCGGGAATGAGATGGCGGCGGATTCGGCGCCGCGGATGAGGGTGTCTCCTGCGGCGCGGAGGGCGGCGATGGAGAAAGCCATAGCAATGCGATGATCGCCGCCGGCGTCGATGGTGGCTCCATGAAGGTGTTGGCCGCCGGGAACGTCGAGGCCATCGTCGAACTCTTCGACTTCGGCGCCCATGGCGCGGAGGTTGGCGGCCACCAGCGCGATACGATCCGATTCCTTCACACGAAGTTCTTTAGCGTCGCGGATGCGGATGCCGGTCTGCGTGTACGGGCCGATGGCGGCCAGCACGGGGAGTTCGTCGATGAGCTGCGCGGAGAGCGCGCCGGAGATTGTGGTGCCGGTGAGGCCCGCGGGCGGGGCGTTGACCTGGACGGTGCCGACCAGCTCGTCATTTTTGGTTTCGAGATTGAGAACGCCAATGTGCGCGCCGAGGACTGTGAGTACGTCGAGGAGGGTGGCGCGCGTTGGGTTCAGCCCCAGCTCGTCGAAGATGAGATTGGAGCCGGGGAAGAGCGCGGCTGCGCAGAGAAAGAAGGCGGCGGAAGAGATGTCGCCCGGGACCGCGGCGTCGATGGCGCGCAGTTGCTGTCCCCCCGTGATAGAGACGGAATCTTTAGTGCGGTCGACGGTGGCTCCGAAGGCGCGAAGAGCCAGCTCGCCGTGGTCGCGGGTCCGGACGGATTCGCGGACGGTGGTGGTGCCGTTGACCTGGAGTCCTGCAAAGAGCAGCGCGGTTTTGACCTGGGCGCTGGGAATGGGCGTGGTGTAGTCGATACCGGTAAGCGGCGCGCCGTGGATGGTCACGGGTGCGTGGCCGTCGGTGAGATCGATGCGCGCACCCATCTGTGTGAGCGGCCTGCGGACGCGCTCCATGGGGCGGCGCGAGAGGGAGGCGTCGCCAATGAGAGTGAAGGATCCGGAGCCCTGCGCGGCGAGGAGACCGGAGAGCATGCGCATGGTCGATCCGGAGTTGCCGCAGTCGAGAGGCGAGCCGGAGGGGCGGAACTGGCCAGCGACACCGGTGATCTCAACGGAATTCTCGTTGCGGGTGACTTGTGCGCCAAGGGCCTGGACGCAGGCGAGCGAAGAAGCGCAGTCCGCGCCGGTGGAGAAATTGGTAAGGCGGGTGGTGCCTTCCGCCAGGCCGCCCAACAATGCGTAACGGTGGCTGATACTTTTGTCGCCGGGCAGGCGAAGGCTTCCCTGAATGTTGCGGGCTGGCTGGATGATGCGTTCGATTGCGACAGACTGCATATAAAAACAGGGTACAGGGAGCAGGGAACAGGGTACAGGGCGGCTTCGGGCCGCTCTCCCACTCGAGCCCAGCACCGGGCTTGAATGGGGCACCCATGTACGGCTTGATTTCCTCGCTGCGCTATGCGAGATTCGGGATCGTAGTGAGCACACATCTGTCCGAAATGTTTGCCGAGGAGTATCGAGCCCTTCGACCGCGCGCTCCGATGCCTCCCATTGACGTTCGTTTCTACCGGTTCACTTCTCTCAACACTACGATTCGGCTCCGAGAGGACAGGATCCGCGTGAGCCTCTCCGATTTGCTGGAAGGAGCCCCGGAGCCGGTGCTGCGCGCGATTGCGCACATCCTGCTGGCGAAGTTGTATCGCAAGCCCATCGATGCCGGGCAGGCGCGGCGTTACCGGAGGTTTACATCGAGCGAAGCGGTGGTGCGGCAAAGCGAGCGCATTCGCCAGACGCGCGGCAGGAAAAAGATTCTTTCGGCCCAGGGCGAGCACTACGATCTCGATGAAGTTTTCGAGACGTTAAACCTGCAGTTCTTTCACGGATTGATGGGACGCCCGGTGCTGACGTGGAGCGAAGTGACGGCGCGGCGGCTGCTGGGTCATTACGATCCCGCCCACAACACCATCATGGTGAGCCGCGTGTTCGATCGCAGGGGCGCGCCGCGGTATGCGATCGAATACCTGATGTATCACGAGATGCTGCACCTGAAGCATCCGGTGAAGCAGAAGAACGGGCGGCGCTGTGTGCATTCGTCGGCTTTCCAGGCAGAAGAGAAGCTGTTTCCGGAACTGGATCGGGCGAAGGCGTATCTGAAGACGCTCTGAAAAACGAGCCGTCGGCGTTCGGTTGGCGCGCCGGCGACCGTCATGCGCGATGGCGGGGTGGTGATTGCTGCAATATACGCTGGTACTGGTCTATGGGGCAGCGCGGGTTGGCACCTGCAGGGCGAGGGAATAGCGAGTAGGAAACAGCCAGCGTGGGGATAGATCCCGCCGGAGGAGAGACGGCTTGCGGTCGACGGAGAGCCTTCAGCAAGATTCGCGCGGGTACCTTAAAATGAAGAAGTGCCCTGCTTTTTTTGGGGAAGCGCTGGTTGCAGCGGCCGTCGTACGAACGCGAGGACGTCGTCATTCGCATTTGCGAGCGGACTTCCCCGGGATGACAGGCGCGAGGCGTCGACACGGCTGCCAAAGGAAGAATCAAGCTTGATCGGAACTAAAGTTCTAAACAAGGTTTTCGGAACCGCCAACGAGCGGGCGGTGAAGCGTCTGCTTCCGCGGGTGGCGGAGATTAATGCGCTCGAGCCGCAGATTCAGTCTCTGAGCGATGAGCAGCTGCGCGCGAAAACGGCCGAATTCAAGGCGCGCATTGCGACGATGTTGGAAGGAATCACGGACGAAGAGGCGAGGGTCGCTGCGGAGAAGCAGGCGCTCGATGACATTTTGCCGGAGGCGTTTGCGGTAGTGCGCGAGGCCGGATGGCGTGCCGTCAACATGCGGCATTTCGACGTGCAGTTGGTGGGTGGTATGGTCCTCCACCAGGGCAAGATCTCCGAGATGAAAACCGGCGAGGGTAAGACCCTGGTGGCGACGCTGCCGTGTTATCTGAACGCCTTGGCCGGGCACGGCGTGCACGTGGTCACGGTGAACGATTATCTGGCCAAGCGCGACGCCGAGTGGATGGGAAAGATCTACGAATTTCTTGGGCTCACGGTCGGCGTTATCGTCCACGATTTGGACGATAACCAGCGCCGAAAGGCCTACGCGTCGGACATCACTTACGGAACGAATAACGAATTCGGGTTCGACTATCTGCGCGACAACATGAAGTTCGAGCTGGCGGACTGTGTCCAGCGTGGTCATTACTACTCGATCGTGGACGAAGTGGACTCGATCCTGATTGACGAAGCGCGAACGCCGCTGATTATTTCGGGGCCGACAGATCAGACCACCGACAAGTATGCGCGCGTGAACCGCATTATCCCGTCCCTGGAACTGGGCGAAGAGATCGAAAAGAGTCCGGAAGAGAAGATTCTGACCGGCGATTACGTGGTGGATGAGAAGCACAAGACGATCACGGTGACCGATGAGGGCTGGGAAAAGATCGAAGGGCTTCTGGGGATTGGGAACATCGCCGATCCTGAGAACTGGGATCTGAAGCACCACGTCGAGACAGCGATCAAGGCGCACAACCTGTACAGGCGCGACGTGCAGTATGTGGTGAAGGACGGCGAGGTGATCATCGTCGACGAGTTCACCGGACGCATGATGCCGGGGCGGCGCTGGTCGGACGGGCTGCACCAGGCGGTCGAGGCGAAGGAAGGCGTGAACATCCGTCGCGAAGATCAAACGCTGGCGACGATCACGTTCCAGAATTATTTCCGCCTCTACAAGAAACTCGCCGGCATGACCGGTACGGCGGAAACGGAAGCTTCGGAGTTCGATAACATCTACAAGCTCGACATCGTCGTGATCCCCACGAATAAGCCGATGCGGCGGATCGAGAGCTCCGACGTGGTGTTTCGGACGGCGAAGGAGAAGTACTACGCCGTGGCCGATGAGATTGCGAAGCTGCACGAGGTTCAGCAGCCCGTGCTGGTGGGAACCACTTCGATTGAGAAGAGTGAGCTGCTGTCGCAAATACTGGCGCGCAAGGGCGTGCGGCACGTGGTGCTGAACGCGAAGTATCACGAGCGTGAAGCGGAAATCGTGGCGCAGGCGGGCCGTCTGGGCATGGTGACGATCGCCACCAACATGGCCGGACGCGGCACGGATATTTTGCTGGGCGGGAATCCGGAGTTTGTGGCCCGGCAGGAGCTGGTGAAGAAAGCGATGGCCCGGGCCATCAGTGCCGCTGAGGGTGCCATCAATCCATCGGCCCCGGCAGGAATGCTGCGGTTCTATTACCAGGGACAGGAGTTTGAAACATCCCAGGAGAATTGGGAGCGCGTGTACCAGGGACACGCGGCCACTGCGGCAGAGGAGCACGAACAGGTGATCGCGGCAGGCGGCCTGCACATTGTCGGAACGGAGCGGCATGAGTCGCGGCGGGTCGACAACCAGCTGCGCGGCCGATCGGGACGCCAGGGCGATCCTGGAGCTTCGCGGTTTTATCTCTCGCTGGAAGACGACCTGATGCGCATTTTTGCGCGAGAGTGGGTTTCGACGCTGCTGCAGAAGATGGGGATGGAAGAAGGCATGCCCATCGAGTCGCGGATGATTTCAAACCGGATCGAGGCCGCGCAGAAAGCGGTCGAAGGGCAGAACTTCGAGGCTCGCAAGCACCTGCTGGAGTACGACGACGTGATGAATAAGCAGCGCGAGGCCGTGTACGGATTGCGGCGCCAGCTGCTGGAAGGGCTGGATCAGAAGGAGCTGATCGTCGAGGATTATGTGCCTAACCTGCTGAGCGACATGCTGGATGAGTTCGCGAGCGAGCGGGTGCATCCGGATCAGTGGGATGTGAAGGGCCTGAACGCGAAGCTCATCGCGCAGTTCGGATTCGATCTCGATGCCGAGGGCATCGACGCGAAGCAAATGACGCGACACGAACTCGGCGAAGCCATTTTCGATCGGCTGAAGGCGAAGTACGACGCGAAGCAGCAGCTGATTGGCGACGTCCAGATGCGCTTCCACGAGCGGATGATCATGCTGAGCGTGATCGACGGGCTGTGGAAGGATCATCTGCTGAACATGGACCACCTGAAGGAAGGGATCGGGCTGCGCGGATATGCGCAACAGGATCCGCTGGTGGCGTACAAAAAAGAATCCTTCGACATGTTCGAGGGAATGATGGCGCGCTTCCAGGAAGACACCGTACGCTTCCTCTTCCAGATGCGGATTGTTGGGCCGGATGGGCAGCCGGTGGAGATCCCAGCGCGGCCTCGGGCGGTGATTCCAGCTGCTCCGAGCGTGGCGTCGGCGGACGGTGGAGGGAATGGACACCGCGAGCCGAGTGCGCCGCCAATTTTGCTGGCTCCGAGCCGGGCGCCCTCAACAACGATCGACGACATCGAGAAGGAATTCCAGCGGAAGAAGCAGAAGGAGCTGGAACACGCGCGCATGGCGGGCGCGGGGGATGCATCAAGTCCGGCGCAGAGAAGGACGGGTGAGAAAGTTGGGCGCAACGATCCCTGTCCATGCGGGTCTGGCAAGAAGTACAAGAAGTGCCACGGGGCGACCGAAGCGTAGCAATCTGCGTTGAGCATTGAGAGGGTGTGGGGATTTTTGATTCCGGCACCTTTTGCTTTTGCGGCCTGGCGGTGGTGCGTTGAGGTTCAGACGCGGGACCGGTTTTTGCCGACGATACCGGCGAGGATGATGAGGAAGGCAAAGGCGCGGACGACGAAGACCCATGGGCTGGCTTCATTGGGGCTGGTGAAAAAAATGCGAACGCAGCGATTGACTCCCTCGATGAGGAATGCGAGCGAGAAGGCGAGGAAGAGGGAGTCGCGGGTGTCCCGCCAAAAGCGGAGGAAGAAGGCGCCGGCGGCGAGTGAACTGGTGGCGATCACGCCTTCGAGGAATCCTTCAAAGAGTGGGCTGTGGATCATTGCTGGCCTTCCCAGATGAGTCCGTAGAGCAGCACCAGCATGGACGCGGCGGCAGTGATGAGGCGCAGGGGATAGAGATCGATCTGAGGCAGCAGCACGAGATCCACAAAGACGAGCAGATTGGAGATTGCGAGGCCACAGAAACAGACCGCGCTCCACAGGAGCAGGCGCTTGCCAACGGCGGCCCATGCGCGCAGTAGCATGACTCCACAGGCGAAGGTAACCAGAAATCCGAGAATGTAGACCGCCGGGGCGATGGCTTTCATGATTTGTCTTTCTTGAACCTGAAGGCGCGGGCGAACTCACGTACGGCAGGCGAGGCTTTGGAGTGGATCATATTCGAGACGCGCACCAGTTCGCGGCGCCAGGTTCTGTCGATGTCCTGTAAGAGAGGGTCACGGGGGGATTCAGAGTTATATGCGTAGCCATGAACGTCCAGGACGATGAGCGAGCGCTGTCGCAGATCTTCAACAATCTGGCGGGTGCGGTCCGGAGGAAGAAAGAGCAGCGCGGACAGCTGCTCGATCGGCCACGGTTTGGGCCGGCTGTTCCACAGGAGGAGGAGTGCTTCAAGATGAGGGACGCTGTCGATCTCATCGCAGATGAAGCGGTCGACTTCCTGTAGACGCGGATTGTCGTCGCGTTCTGTGGACATGACGATCCCTGGGGAGAGCAGTGATCGAAAAGCAAACGAAAATTATAGGGGACCGGTTGGCCGGAGATCAGCGCTGAGCGGCGAGGCTGAAAATTATTTCGGCGGACCGGCCTCACCGATCAGCCAGTCGAGGTAGGGTTTGCTGCTGGATTCCGGAGTGAGGACGAGGAACTCGGGGACTTCATAGGAGTGGAGGCGGCGGAGGGCTTCTTCGAGCCGGTCGAGATTGCCAGCTGTGGACTTGATAAGGAGCAGGATTTCCGCCGCGGATTCCACGTCACCTTTCCAGCGATAGACGGAAGTAAGGTCAGGCAGGATGCTGACGCAGGCCGCGAGGCGATCGTCGACGAGGGCGCGCGCGATGCGCTCGGCTTCCCGGTGCGAAGGGGCGGTGGTAAGGATCAGGCGGGCTTCGGTGGCGGGTACAATCATCGGTGCGTTCGGCGATGCGACTGACGACGCGGTTGGGAGCATCATAAGGCCGAATGCTCATTGAGGGAATTATGTCCGCCGAGATTAAGTTTGGAACGTCGGGATGGCGCGCGATTGTCGCGGAGGAATTCACGCTGGCGAACATCCGGCGCGCGGTGGCCGGGATTGGCCAGTATGTCGCGGCACAGAATGGGCCGAAGACGGTGCTGGTAGGGCGCGACCCACGATTTTTAGGCGAAATGTTTGTAGCCGAGGCAGCCAGGGTTCTGGCGGCAAATGGCGTAACGCCGGTAATCATTCCGGAGGCTGCGCCGACGCCGGCGATTGCCTATAGCGTGCGGCGGCTGAAGACAGGCGGGTCTATCAACTTTACGGCGTCGCACAATCCACCGGAATACAACGGAATCAAGTACTCGACACCGGATGGTGCGCCGGCGCTGCCAGAAGTGACCCACAAGATTGAGGCGAACGTAAAGGCGCTCGAAGAAGTGCCGGCACCAGCGGAGACGGGTGCGAAATATGAACAGGTCGATGTGAAGCCGGATTATCTCAAGCGGCTGGCAGAGCTGGTGGATCTGAAGGCGATCAAAAAGTCAGGAATGAAGGTGGTGTTCGATC
The DNA here is from genome assembly GCA_036272255.1 of Acidobacteriaceae bacterium. GTDB lineage: Bacteria > Acidobacteriota > Terriglobia > Terriglobales > Acidobacteriaceae > Palsa-343. Next base: position 44,771 of record DATAZC010000017.1, read on the forward strand.
CGTTCTGGGGAGCGGCGCGGGGATACAGCTGCCACATTCTGCGCGAGCATGGCGTGGAGACGGCAACGGTGCACGATTATCGCGATGTGCTGTTCGGTGGCCATGCACCGGAGCCCGATGGTGAACTGCTGGATGCGTGCAAAGCGAAGATGAAGGAGACGGGGGCGGCGATTGGCATTGCCACCGACGGTGACGCGGACCGGTTCGGGATCGTAGACACGGATGGAACGTTTATCCAGCCGAATTACATTATCGCGCTGCTGTTCGACTATCTGGTGGAGACTCGCGGCTGGAAAAATGGCGTGGCCAAGTCGGTGGCGACGACGAATTTGATCAAC
>DATAZC010000018.1:0-29725 GCA_036272255.1 Acidobacteriaceae bacterium
GGCGTTGCGGTGGCGACAGCTGGCGCTGCGCGACGACGAGGAAGAAACCAGGAAGCGGATCGCTGATGAACTGCAGAGTTTGGTTCCGAACGGCGTTTTGGTGAAGACTGCGACCCTGACCGGGCTCACCGATGTATCGCAGCCTCTGATGGCGACGCTGGAGGTGAGCGGGGGCATGGGCACCCGGAGTGCGAACAGAATTATTCTTCCCGGATCGTTCTTCGAGGCGAATGAAAAGCCGTTGTTTCCGGAAGCCAAACGTGAGAATCCCGTGGATCTGCATTATCCCTATGCGGTACGGGATCAGGTGAAGATCACTCTGGCTCCAGGATTCGCGGTGGAAAGTGCTCCAACGAACGCTCAGGTCCCCTTTTCGAAGAATGCGGACTTTGTTGTGAAATACGCAGCGTCAGGCAGCACTTACCAACAGGCACGACTGATGGCGCTAGGTAAAACGGTTTACAGCAAAGACGACTACCCGCAGTTACGCGACTTTTTTCAGAAGGCCGTAACGCAGGATCAGCAGCAGCTCGTACTGCAGCGGAACCCGGTGGCAGCCAGCGCGGCGGACGGATCAGGAGCTAATCGGTGAGGGCCAACAATGAGCGCGGCCTTCTGGCTTCATTATTCCGGGTTCACCGAAGAGCTGTTTTAGCAATGGCTTGGTTGGCCAGCTGTGCGATCGCAGCGCACGCGTCGAAAGATGTGCAATTGCCGGAATGGGTCCTGCAGGCGTCGACCAGCACGCCGCTGCAAGGCGAATGGCGGGATGCGAAGGCGGTGTATCTGCTCGAAGACACACTGCTGACCGTACAGCCGGACGGCCGGGCCGTGAGGCGGTATCGGGCAGTGGTGAAGATTCTGCGTCCGCAGGGGCGTGAGCTGGCAATCCCTGCAGCGTATTTCTCCAATGACTCGAAGCTGGTGTCGTTTCACGTTTGGAGCATCGCTCCGGACGGGCACCGCTATACGATGAAGGACTCCGAATACGTGGAAGCGGGCGATCCTGGCTACGGCATGCTCTACGTCGACCTCCGAACGAAGATCGCATCGCCGCCCGGTGCGGATCCGGGAGGGGTCGTTGCATGGGAGACAGAGGAGCAGGTGCCGAGTTACGTGACCGAGGATACGTGGGGCTTTCAGAATTCTGTGCCCACCGTGCATTCGGTTTATGAGATCGATCTGCCCGGAGGATGGCATAAGGAAGCTGTGTGGTCGCGGCACGACGTGATGCAGCCGGCGGAAGGGGCGGGCAATCATTTTCGATGGGAGCAATCGAACATCGACGGAATCGATTTGTCGGACGTGCCGTTGCATCCTGACTGGTCGGCTCTGGCAGGGCGGATGACAGTCCACTTTTCACAGGATTCGCTCCCCCAGGGCGATGCGTTGTGGGCGAGGATCGGCGATTGGTACACGAGGCTGGCCGCGCCACGGAGCAAAGGCGGATCGGACATCGCATCGACCGCGAAGTCCGTTGCCGGTGATGGCGACTTCATGGCCCGGCTGTCGAAGGTCGCCGATTTCATGCAGCGGCAGATCCGCTATGTAGGGATTGAGATTGGGATCGGCGGCTGGCAACCGCACTCTGCGGAAGATATCTTCCACAGCAGATACGGCGATTGCAAAGACAAGGCTACGCTGATGATCACGATGCTCGATGCTGTGGGGATTCGAGCTACCTGGGTGCCGGTGGATGATCGCCGCGGCGTCGTCGACCCGGCCGCGCCGTCGATGATCGGCAATCACATGATCATGGCGGTCGAAATCCCCAGGGGTTACGACAACCGGCGTCTGCAGGCGGTGGTCACGGCCAAAAGCGGCAAGCGCTATTTGATTTTCGACCCGACCAACGAATATGTTCCGGTTGGCGAACTTCCTGAGTACGAACAAGGAAGCTGGGGACTTTTGGCGGCGGGACCGGACAGCCAGGTGATTCAGCTGCCCGTCCTGAATCCTGATGTGGACAGAACAGAGCGCAAGGCAACGTTCGAGCTGGCATCCGATGGCACGCTGAAGGGTGACGTCACGGTTCTGCGCGCAGGGCCTTCGGCGTGGATGATGCGCGACAGACTGGCGATGGACAGCGACAAGGAGCAACGGCAGCGGGTGGAGCGGTTGCTGCAGCACGATTTCTCGACCTTTACTCTGGGCGATGAGAAAGTAGCGCACGTGCGTGAGCTCGATCAGCCGCTGGAGATGGACTATTCAGTGACGGCGCCGTTGTATGCCAAGAGCGCTGGATCGCTGCTGCTGGTCCGACCGAGGATTGTGGGCACCGATGCGGAGGGATTGGACGACAAGCCACGCAAAGTGCCGATCAGCTTTGACGGAGTTGGGACGTGGCGTGACGACTTCGATGTCGCGATTCCGGCAGGCTATGCCGTGGATGATATGCCGGATCCGGTCAACATCGATGTGGGTTTCGCGACCTATCACAGCGAAGTGAAGGTGGAAGGCGGAAAGCTGCACTACAAGCGTGAATACGTTCTGAAGAAGGTAGAGTTGGACGCCGCCGACTATGCAAAGCTGCACAAGCTGGAAGCGGCGATCACCACCGACGAGAACAGTGACGCAGTGTTGAAGAAGCAGTAGGCATCTGAAGCAGGCAAAACACAGGAGGCGGCCTTCGCGGGCCGCCTCCTGTGTTTGCCGCTCGCCGGCTCCTTATTTGCGTTCCTTCTGGACCGGAACGACCTGGACCGTGGTGTCGCGCATTTCGTTCAGGAAGCGGTTAATGATGGAGCCGCGCAGGAGGATATCCCAGCGTGTGCGTGCGGATTGCCCGAAGACGACGTGAGAGATGTTCTCTTTGCGGGCAAACTCGATGAGGGCATCGGCGACTTTTCTGTCCTTGAGAGTGATGATGCGGGCGCCAAGATCGCGGGCCATGCGTTCGTACTCCTCGAGACGCGCGAACGCCGCAGGATCGCCGTGCCGGTTGTCTCTGTCCGGAGTCTCGACATAGACGACGAACCAGTTGGTGGCGAGGCGCCCCGCGATGCGGGCGCCGACGCGGATGAGTCGCTCCATGCCAACGCGCGACGAGAGGCAGACCATCACCTTCTCGGGGATGGGCGCCTGTTCAAGGCCCTGATTGCGCCGGTATTCGGCCGCGGCTGTGCCAACCTGCTCGGCTGTGGTGCGCAGCGCCAGTTCCCGGAGCATGTTGAGATTGCCCTTGCGAAAAAAATTGGCGAGCGCCTGTTCGACTTTTTCCGGAGCGTAGATCTTGCCCTGACGCAGGCGATCGCGCAGCTCGTCGATGGTGATGTCGACGTTGACGACTTCGTCGGCGCGCCGCAGGAAACTGTCGGGAACGGTTTCTCGAATCTGCGTGCTGGCAGAACGGGCCACCGCGTCGTTGAGCGTCTCAAGATGCTGGACGTTCATCGCGGTCATGACGTTGATGCCTGCGTCGAGCAACTCCAGCACATCTTCGTAACGCTTGTGATTGCGGGAGCCGGGAACGTTAGTGTGGGCCAGCTCGTCGACGATCGCCCAGGCAGGATGGCGCGCGAGAACGGCCTCAATGTTCATTTCGCGCAGCGTGACGGAGCGGTACTGGATCTCCTGGAGAGGAATGAGTTCGAGGCCTTCGATCAACGCTGCCGTATCCGCGCGCCCGTGCGGCTCGATAAGGCCGATGGCGATGTCGACTCCCTGACGGCGCATAAGGTGCGCGTCTTCCAGAATGCGGTAGGTTTTGCCTACGCCGGGAGCCGCGCCCAGATAGATGCGCAGACGTCCGGGCTCGTTCGTCTCCTTCGCGGCCACAACGGGAATCGGGGTTGCCGTCGGCAAAGAAGAATCGGTGGACGCGCCTTCTGGCTGTTCAGGAGGAGGTGTGGACGGAGGAGTTGTCATCCCACCTCCACCGGATGACGGTCTGGTTCTGCGACAGCGATGGGCAGCGTGAAGCGAAATGTGGTTCCTGCGCCGAGACGGCTTTCGACCAGAACTTCACCTCCCTGCGATTCAACGAGTCTGCGAACCAGCGCAAGGCCGAGGCCGGAGCTACCGCTGTTGGGGTCGCCGGTAAAGCGGCCGAAGATGGTGGGCAGCCGCTCGGCCTCTATGCCGCGGCCGTTGTCATGCACGAAAAACTGAACACGGTCCTGCTGTTCGGCGGCGCCGACGCGGATGTGTCCTCCTTCCGGCGTGTAGCGCAGAGCATTGGTCACGAGGTTGTCGAGGATGGTGCGCAGGGCTCGACGATCAGCCTGAACATAGGCAACGTCCTCGAAGGCCATCAGCTCGATGTCGATGTTCTTGTCGTGCGCCGAATCCCGGCAGCGTACGACGGCGTCGCGAAGAGCGTCGACGGGACGAACCTTGTCGATACGCAGCTGACGGCGTCCGGTTTCGAGCTCAGCCACCTCAATCAGGTCCAGCATCAGGTCGTCGAGGTTCTCAGCCTCGTGTGCAGCGCTCGACGCGAGTTCCATCTGCAGAGGGCGGAGCTCGCCGGCGTGGTTCTGGGTGAGTGCGTAAAGAGCAAGACGCAGACGGCGAATGGGCTCCCGCAATTTTTGCGATGCGACGGAGAGAAAGCGCGATTTGAAGCGATCCACATGTGCAATTTCTGTAACGTCTTCGAGAAGAGTGACCGCACCCAGCAGCCTGCCCTCGCTGTCGCGCATCGGGGTGGTGCGCAGCCGGTAGCTGCGTTCGGCTTTGCCGATGCGCATCGGCAGAAGGGCCGCTTCGCCCTCGCTGGCGGTGGTGGCGCGCTGCATGGAAACCGCCGCGCGGATGGCGTCGAGGATCTTGTCACCGCCCGGGGTGTTGGTCAGAACCATGCGGTCGACTTCCGCGCCTTGTGATGAGCCGCCGAGAACCTCGACGGCAGCCTGGTTGAGCTTGAGCACCTGTCCCTTGCCGTCTGTGACGATGACGGGTTCGAAGATGGAGCGGACGATGGCGTCGGCCAGCTGGAACTCCATTTGTCTGCGACCCGATTCGGTTTCCCGCAGGTCGCGGAGGCGAATGGCAAGGCGATTCAGTTCGGTGGCGATCGCTCCGAGGTCATCTTTTGAGCGCCACTCGACGCGCTGATGCAGATCGCCCTGGCCGATGCGCCGAGCCACGCGCGCGGTGTGTCGCAGCGGCCGGATGACCAGGATGAGCATAATCGCCGAGATGATCGTGGCGGCGAGGATGGAGAGGCCGCAGGCGGCAATCAGGCGGGCGCGCAGCGCGTTCTGCTGGCCGCGCAAAGCAGTAACGCTGGTGTAGCGGAGTGTCGAGAGCTGATCCAGATCGGCTCGCAGTTCGAAGTGAAGCGCTTCGAGGATCCGGGTCAGGTCGGCGGGCTCGGCCGGAGGGTGCTGCGTCAGGCGCGCGTGTTGCTGTGCAAGATGTTCGATGGGAAGGTTGGGATCGAAGCTGCGCACGTCATCGACGGCGGCGCGCAAAAGGATCTGGGTATGCGCGGCCTGAACATGGAGCTCTGAGAGCGAAGAACTTCCGGTGGCGATGCGAGCGGCGATCAATTCCTCATGAGCAAGAGCGCCCTGAGCCGAGGCGAGCGAAGCGACTGCGGCTTCCGCGACGTGCACTTGCGCATCGAGAGCCGCCAGGCGTACGAAAGAGGTGCGCACCAGCAGGCTGACGGTGGTGACCAGCGCGATGAGCAGGAGACAGCCGAGAATCAGCCTTTGGTAGAGGCTCAGCATGAGGGGAACACAGAAGATCCCTGAATCTTGAGCGTAGTGGGGTGAGCACCATGATGCAAGCTATTCAGCGCCACGATAGCGGCGCAGTACGTCGTCGATGGTCAACATGCCCTCGAGGGTTCCACGGCTCGCTCGATTGAGAATCGGGAGGACCGGCCATTGGGGGAAGAAGTGGAGCGTATGGTCCAGAGGCATGTCAGGAAACAGCAGAGGGATTCGATCAGCCTTGAGGGCGCGCTGCACCGGCGTATCGAGGGTGAGCGTCGCGGCCGCGCTGGTTAGCTCGTCCGCCCTCATGGCGTACCACGAACCGTCAGGGAGGCGGATGAGGCAAGCCGTCGCCTGCGCTTCAGAGACCGTGCGGGAGACGGCCTCCAGACTCTCGCTGCCCGACACGACCGGGACGGTGACGGGCTGGAGCGCGTCTTCGATGTGGAGGACCGATTCTTCTCGTCGCTCCTCCATGGAAGGAAGGTCGAGGCCGTCCTGCTGCGTAAAAATCTCAAAGATGCCGACCGGTTGGAGCGCCCGGGAAAGAAGAAAGGCGATGGTGTTGGCCAGAATGACGGGAAGAATGATGGAGTAGTTGCCGCTGACCTCAAGCACCATGAAGACTGAGGTCAGGGGAACACGGAGAAATCCCGCGAAGAGAACGCCCATGCCGACGAGTGAGTAGGCGCCGACGGTGCCAGTGAGGTGCGGAAAGAAGTGCTTCTCGAAGCCGCCCACGGCGCCTCCGAGCATGGCGCCGATAAAGAGTGTCGGAGCGAACATACCCCCAGGGGTTCCGCTGGAAAAAGAAAACGTGGTGGCAAGCAGCTTCAGGAACACGAGAGCGATGAGCAATTGCCAGATGAACTGGCCGTGCAGTGCCTGATCGATAACGTCGTAACCGACGCCCATAACCTGGGGAAAGCCGAAGAAGCCAATGGCTCCGACCAGGAGACCGGCAACTGCCGGCTGGAGGTAGAGAGTCCAGCGGGGAAGGGCGCGCAGGCGCGGGCGCAGATAGCCGAGCATGCGAGAGAAAACGGGCGCGAGGAGACCGCCGAAGACGCCAAGCACGGCGTATGCCAGCATTTCGCGCGGGTCGCGCACAGTGATGGAAGGAATGCGAAACATAGGCTCGGCGCCCATGAAGCCGCGCACCACCACCACGCTGGAGATGGCCGCGAGAACGAGGGAGCCGAGGACGGCGGCGCTCCAGCTGCCGATCACTTCCTCGATGACAAAGAGGATGGCGGAGATTGGCGCGTTAAACGCGGCAGCCAGTCCGGCAGCCGCGCCGATGGGCGCGAACATGCGGAGACGGCGCCGTGAAAGGTTGAGGTTGCGGGCAATGATGGAAGCGACGCCGGCTCCGATCTGGAGCGATGGGTCTTCGGGGCCCAGAGAATGACCACTCCCGATGGCAAGTGCAGAGGTGAGGAATTTGCCGATCACGGTCCGGAAGGAAATGTAACCGTCATAGATATATAAGGCGGCCTTGGTCTGGTTGACTCCGCTGCCGCGAGCTGCAGGAAAAAACCAGACGACGAGCGCCGCGACGACGAGACCGGTGATGGCTGGAACAAAAAGGAGACGAAACTGACCACCGTGCGGGGCCGATCCAAGCGTGAGCAGCCGGATCCACTCGATGGCAATGCGAAAAGCGACGACCAGCAGGCCGGAGATGACCCCGATGAAGATGGAGAGGACGAGGAAAAGACGTTCGTCGCGGGTGGGCGCAATCCTTTCCAGCGTTGCGGATAACGTTGCGCGAGGCTGCGTGACTGGAGGCGGAGCGGCGCCGGGCAAAAACGGAGGCGTGGCGGAACTTCCGAAGCCGGCAGCGGATGGCGGGATGGCAACTGACTGAATCGGTGGCTCGGTCATTATTGTTGTTCTACCGCCTGGGGGTTGCGGGCGATGCGCAACAGCAATGCGTCGTCGCCCGTGGGCTCACCGCAAACCGCCTCCGTGGCGATTTCGGACTGGTATCCAAGCTGGAGGACGGTTTGCTCCAGATCCTGTTGCCGTTCGAGTTGCTGCACCGTGAGGCTGGAAGGAAGCTGAGCCCATTGGAAGGCCACGCTGGCCAGCGTGGCAGGCGCAGGGGAGACGGACGCCATGCAGGTGCTGAGCCTCTGACGGGCGAGTTTTCTTATTGAAAGGACGCGTTCGGCACGGACGCGCGGCGCAAGATCGAAGGCGGCGTCGAGGTCAAGGACGTGAAGAGACGTGTCGAGCATGGCACGGTTCGCTGTCCTTTCGTCGTTGGAGAAATGAGCAGCGAAAGGACTGGCCACGGCGCGACTGAGTGAATCGGCGGCCACGCGATACATGCCGAGAGCGAAGGCGGTCCGGCCGGCGCCTTCGAACGCGGCCATGGGAGGATCGCGGCGCGCGATCAGGGAACGATAAATGCCGAGGGCATCCTGGGGGGCGTGTGCCTGTTCCAGAAGGCCGGCGATATCCAGCTTGATGGCCGGGTCGTCGGGCGCATTGCCGGCAGCGATCAGCAACTGGCTGCGGGCACGGCTGTACTCGCCGCGTGAGACCAGGTAGCGCGTCATCTCCAGGCGAACTTCACGGCGGCGATCGTAACCGTTGCCCTGCCAGGTGCCATCCAGAGCCGATTGGTAGTGAAGGATCGCCTGATCTTCGTTGCCTTCTTTCACAGCGAGGCGAGCCAGCTGCAGGTTGATGGTGCCGTCGCCCGGGGCAGACTCCCACAGGGTGGTGAAGTAGACGGATGCTTCCTGGAGCTTTCCGGCATCGGCCAGCGCGGTGGCCAGCTCGATCTCCGTGTCACGGCTGGGGACGTAAGCCAGCGCCGAACGTAAAGCTTCGATCGCCGCAGCGGGGTGGCCGGTGCGCAGAGCGGTCTCGCCTCGGACCTTCCACCGCGCCCCGAGTTCCTGCTGATGGTTCGTGAATGATCGAAACAGAAGCAGCGTGAGGACAAAAATAACGGCGGTGATCAGGAAGAGGGTGAGAAGTGAGGCAGCGTCGCGCAGGATGAGATTCCGGCGTGCGAGCCGTTCTTCCGGAGTGAGGATCGTACCCGCATGCACCGATGCCATCCTCTCCATCTTCCCAGATTTATCGACCAATTCCCGCATCCCAGAAGAAGTCTGCAGTTTTCCAATCATCTGTTTACAGGGGTAGGATGAGGATGCGGACCGGATGGAAGGCATGAATCCTGAAGAGAAACAGGCGGCACTGGAGGCGCGGCTGCGGGAGCTGGGCAGCGTCATTGTGGCGTATTCGGGTGGAGTCGATTCGGCCTGGCTGGCCTGGACCGCGCATCGCGTCCTCGGGAAAGAGATGCTTGCAGCCATTGCCGATTCAGCTTCGCTGGCGAGAAGTCACTACCGTGACGCGGTGGCGTTCGCGGAGGAGCATGCCATTCCGCTGTTGGTTCTGGAGACGAAGGAACTGGCACGCGAGGCGTATGCCGCCAATAGCGGAGACCGTTGCTTTCATTGCAAAGATGAGCTGTTCACGGTGCTGGAAGCGGAACGGGCAGCCCGAAGCTTTGCCGCGGTGGCGTACGGGTTAAATCTTGATGACGGAAAGGATTTCCGGCCCGGACAACGAGCGGCGGCCGAGCATCATGTGGCATCGCCACTGGCCGACGCTGGGTTAAGCAAGGCGGATATTCGAGCGCTCGCGCAGGCGGCCGGTTTGCGGGTTTGGCATAAGCCCGCCTCGGCCTGTTTGTCGTCGCGCATCGAATACGGGCGGCGTGTGACCACTGAGGCTCTGCGCCAGGTGGAGGATGCCGAGGAGGGGTTGCGCGCGCTTGGATTGCAGCGATTTCGGGTACGGCATCACGGGAGCGTGGCGCGGATTGAAATTGCTGAGGAGGAAATGGCGGCGGCCCTGGAGCCCGAATTCTTCCGCAGAATGGCAGAGGCGGTTCGCGCGGCCGGATTTCCGTATGTTGCGGTGGACTGCGACGGCTATCGGTCCGGCTCGATGAACGAGCTGCTGCCGCCGGAAATGCTGGCGGGCAATGTCCGAAGCGGGACGAGGGCAACCTGATTCTCTATGACGATTGGGACCATTGAGTGCTTCGCCGGAATTTCCGGAGACATGCTGCTGGGTGCGCTCATCGATACGGGAGTGCCGGTGGAGATCCTGCAGAATGCGGCTGCGGCGCTGCATATTGGCGCTGAATTGCAGATCCACGCGGTGAGCCGCAGTGGGATCCGGGCGACGAAGGTGGATGTGCTGGAGAACGGAGCGCTCGTTGAGCGACACGAGAATCCTGCGCACGGGAATGAGCACGGAGCCGAGCCGCCGCATCGTCACGACGACCACCATCACACTCATGGAACGCATCACCACCACGGCCCTGAGCATTCGCATGCGCCACAGATTGGGGGCGCTGGCGAACATGCACATGCCCACGGCCGGAACTGGCCGCAGATTGGTGCACTGATCACAGCAGCAGCGATTCCCGAGGGAGCGAAGGCAATTGCGCTGAAAGCTTTTGCGCTCCTGGCCGAAGCCGAAGCGAAGGTGCACGGAATCGCTCCGGAGGAAGTGCATTTTCATGAGGTTGGTGCAGTAGACACGATTACGGACATCGTGTGCGCGGCGGTTGGCCTCGATTCGCTGGGTGTCGACAAGTGGCACTCGTCTGCGGTGAATGTTGGCAGTGGCTTTGTGCAGTGCGCGCACGGACTGATGCCCGTGCCCGCTCCCGCGACGGCTGAATTGCTGAAGGGCGTACCGGTGTATTCCGCGGGTCCGCAGATGGAGCTGACCACGCCGACGGGAGCAGCGATGCTCCGCGCACTGGGGTGCAGCTTCGAAGCGCCGAAGCCGCTGTCGGTGGCTGTATTGGGCTATGGAGCGGGCGCACGAAATCCCAATGGATTTGCGAACGTTCTGAGAATTTCGGTGGGGACGATAGCCGAGGGTTCGTTGGCGCAAGGTTCGTTTTCGCGGGACCGCGTTGTGGTGCTGGAATGCGCGCTCGACGATGCAACCCCGCAGGTTGTGGCCCACGCCATGGAACTGGCTCTGGAACATGGCGCGCTCGACGTCATGGCTGAGGCTGTGACCATGAAAAAGGGCCGCCTGGGAACTTTGCTGAAGGTGCTCGTCAAGCCGGAAAACGAAATGGACATCGAGAATCTGCTGTTTCGCGAAACTACGACGCTGGGTATTCGCCGGCGTGAGGAAGAGCGCGTGATTCTGGATCGCGAATTTGTAACGGTCGACACGCAATATGGCAAGGTTCGGATGAAGATCGCGTTTGGAGGAGGGCAGGTCCTGAATGCGATGCCCGAATACGAAGACTGCCGGCGCGCGGGGCGGGAACATGATGTTGCCCTGCGGGTGGTGATGGAAGCCGCGACGGCGGCCTACACCGAGGTCAGCAGCTTGAAGGTGAAGGCATGACGCGCGAGATGATTCTGCAACTCCTCGAGAGCGTGCAGACAGGGGCGACGACTCCGGCGAAGGCCTTGCAGGATCTTGCCAGAATGCCCTACGAAGATGCCGGATTTGCGCGGATCGATCACCATCGGGCGCTGCGGCTGGGACTACCGGAGGTCATTTACGCAGCTGGGAAAACGCCGGTGCAGGTGTCGGAGATTTTTGCGCGCATGGCTGCTGCCGGCGGCAGCGTTCTGGCAACGCGGGCTGATGCCGGCGCTTATGAAGCAGTGAAGGCCCGCGTGCCGGACGCGATATATCACGAGCAGGCGCGCATGATCGGTCTCCGATCGGGAACCGAAGGCGCGAAAATGGGACCGATCACGGTGGTCTGTGCGGGCACCAGCGACTTGCCCGTTGCGGAAGAGGCCGCGACAACGGCCGAATACCTCGGGTGTGAGGTTGCGCGCATCTGGGACGTCGGGGTGGCGGGCCTGCACCGGATCCTCGCAGCGCGCGAAGGATTGTCGACTGCACGAGCGGTGATCGTGTGCGCGGGAATGGAGGGCGCGCTGCCCAGCGTGGTCGGCGGCCTGGTGGCTGCTCCCGTGATTGCGGTGCCGACCAGCGTTGGCTACGGTGCGGCGTTTGGGGGCGTGGCGGCACTCCTGGGGATGCTGAACTCCTGCTCACCCAACGTGTGCGTCGTGAATATCGACAACGGATTCGGCGCGGCGTATGTGGCGGCCATGATGGTCAGGTCGCAGACGGCCGCCAGCGCGGATGTGGTGCAACCGGAAAATGGCCTGGCCGCTGCGACAACGCGAACCCGCTGATCATGGGATGAGCAGCACTTTGCCGCCGGCATGGCCGTTTTCAGCGAAATCCTGAGCCTCCCCCGCCTTCTCAAGAGGAAACTTCTTCGCGATCGGGATTGAAAATTCCCCGTGCGCCACATCCTCGGCCAGTTGATAGAGCCGGGAAGCGTCCGGCTGAGCCATGAAGGCGCGAACCTGAATGTTTTTGCCCGCCGCCGCTTTCGGCTCGCCGAGCACCGACCCGAGAATCCCGCCAGGCTTCATGGCGCCAAGAAGTTTGGCGATGGTTTCGCCGTTGACGGTGTCCGCAATGGCGTCGAGATTGCTTAGACTGGCAATGTCTTTTTCGTCGTCAAGAGCAATAACGCGTTCGGCGCCCAGCTTTGCAGCTTCCTCGCGCTGTGACGATTTGACGCCTGCGAGGACGTGCGCGCCATGCTTGCGCGCGACGTGAACCGCAGTGCGGCCGACGCCTCCCAGAGCTCCGGTGACGAGAATGGTCCAGCCGGACTGCACCTGCACGGCTCGCTCGATGAGTTGCGCGCCGGTGGTCAGAACAAGGGGCAATGCTGCGGCCTGCTCGAAGCTAAGGCCGTCTGGAATGGGCGCGAGTATGTTGGCCTTCACAGTTGTGAATTCGGCGTAGGTAGCGTTGGCGAGCGCCAGAACACGCTGACCTTTTTTGAAGCCGGTGACGTCGGGACCAAAATGATCGACTTCGCCGGCAAGGTCGCGGCCGAGAATGGCGGGAAACTTCAGAGGCATACGCGCCTGGGCTGCTCCGCTGCGTAGCTTCCAGTCGATCGGGTTAATGCTGGTGGCTCGTACGCGGACGCGGACCTCGTCGGGACCGATGGGCGTTTCCTGCCAATCGTTTTCAAACTTAAGGTTGTTGACGTCACCGTATTCGTAGAGAACAACCGCCTTCATCGCAATCTCCTCTGTTGGTGAGATGGGCCTGGCCTGAAACCAGTCGCTTCATCTTCGACGTCGGTTAAGGGGGGATCAAACGCCGACGGGCGTGTTCTTCGGCTTCTTCGAGAGCAGCCAGAGCATTCCGATGACAGCAAGGAGCGACCCGAGGCCGGCCAGGCCGAGAATGCGCAGAACAGCGACCGTGTAGCGGCCCTGCGAAGGCGAATAGCTGCAGCAATAGAGCAAGACCAGGTCGCTGAGCGTCCCGATGTGGTGGGTGCTGGCCTGGATGATTGCAAGGCGCACATCCCGCGGCTGATAGTCGACGCCAAAGAGGTATTTCGAAAGGCGGCCGTCGGGCGTGGCGATCATGATCACGCTGGAGTGCGCAAACTGATCCATCTTGCCGTCGGGCCCGGGGACCCGCACGTAATGGAAGCCGCTGGCTTGCGCGAGGTCGGTGATGGAGTTCTGCCGGCCGGTGAGAAAGTGCACGGAATCCGCGGCGCCGGGAGCGTCGATCATGGCGAGGAAGTGCTCTTTCTCCGCGGCGGCTGCGGCGGGGGTATCCGCCGGATCGATGCTGGCGACAACAACGTCATAGTCGTGTCCCGCGCTAAAGCCGCTCTGATGCAGAGCGGATGCCATGCCATGGAGCACCTGAGGGCAGAGCATCTGGCAGTTGTAATACATAAGCGCAACCATGACCGGACGGTTGTGATTGAAAAAGCCGCCGAGCTTCACGTCGCGGCCGGATTCATCCTTAAAAGGATCGCTCAGAGGAAGAGGGCGATTGAGATTCTGATCGATTCCGGCGTTCTTCTGCCATGCGGGGCTTTGTTGTGCAGTGGCTCCGACGGGACGATCGGCAGAGTATTGGCCGTACGCAGACGAGCCGCCGAGCAAAAGGCTCAACGCGAAAAGAAGGCCGCCGATGGAAGGGCGCAAACGGACCACATCTCAGGATACGCCGCGGCCGGGCCGTTTTACGGGAGCGGGTGCAGGGGCACGGTTTTTCCCGTGCGGGCTGACTGACGGGCTGCGTCGAGAATCTGCATGACGACCATGTTGGTATCGAGAGACGTGAGGTCATGGTCGGGATCAAGCTGGCCGCGGACTACGGCCGCGAGGTAGTGCAACGAAGTGTCCTGAGGGGCGGGGAGTTGCGGTATGTTGAGTCCGACCTCAGGGGAGGCCTCAGCGACGCGCTCGCGAATCTGCGTAGGGTTGGGGGCAATCGCATATCCCTTCGTCCCATAAACCTCGGCGTCTTTGCGGCCGAAAGGCCAGTTCCAGGAAGGCATGAGCACGGCCTGGGCGCGTGGATAGCGCAGGATGATGGTGGCGTCGTCGTCGACATGCGGATAGGTGTCGGGCTTGTCGGTTTGGGCAACGGCGGTCACGCTGACGGGCGCTTCGCCATGCATGAACCAGGTCATGAGATCGGCGCCATAGCAGCCGAAATCGTAGAGGGCACCGGCGCCGTTTTCCGCTGGATCGGTGAGCCACTTGAGAAACTCCGGCTGAACGCCGATTTCCTTTGGTCCCTGGTGGCCGTCGTGGATGATAGCTTTGCGCAACTCGCCGAGGCTGTCGTGACGCAGCAGATCGTAGAGCGCGCGATTGCTGGGATACCAGGTGGTTTCGTAATTCACCAGCACCTGAATGTGGTGGCTGCGGGCGGCGCGACGGATGACAAGCGCATCGTCGAGCGAGAGGGTCAGGGGTTTCTCGACCATGACCGCGACGTTGTGTTCGGCGGCTGCCTCAATGATGCGGCGGTGTTGCCCGATGGAGGTGTAAACCAGCAGCGCCTGTGGCTTCTGGTGCGCGAACAGGTCGTCGAGAGTCGGGTAGAAGAGGCTGGGATCGAGATGGAATTGCTGCGCGTACTTGTCGCGAAGGGTCGCATCGGCGTCGACGATCCCGACGAGTTGCGCATCGCTCTGCTTCGGAAACTGATTCAGGAAGCCGGTGACGTGGCCGTGTTCGAGGCCGACGATCGCAAGGCGGACGGGATCGGACTGCCCAAAGGCCTTCGAGGTGGAAAGTCCGGAGACGAACAGGACGACGAGCCAGGCGATTTTGGTCGGCCGCATGCGCATGCATTCATGTTACCGCTGCCGAACCGTGCGGGCGCAGGGCGTTGCAACGCCGCTTCGCGGAGTGTTAGCTTGGGTATTCGATCCGTCCACAGAAACAATCAGCGAAGGAAATCACCTAACATGCAGACCAGCTATAACGGGTTGACCCTGCCCAAAGACGGCGAGGCGATCCAGTACGCGAATGGGAAGTACAACGTTCCCGATCATCCGATTATTCCTTTCATCGAAGGCGATGGCACGGGCCGCGATATCTGGCGAGCGTCGCAGCGGGTCTTCGACGCAGCTGTGGAAAAGGCCTACGGCGGCAAGCGCGCGGTGAAGTGGTTTGAGATTTATGCCGGAGAAAAGGCCTTTCGCGAGTTCAAAAACTGGCTTCCCGACGACTCGGTGAAGGCCGCGACGGATTTCCGCGTGTCGATCAAGGGGCCGCTCACAACGCCGGTCGGGGGAGGCATTCGGTCGCTGAATGTGGCGCTGCGGCAAATTATGGATCTCTACTCGTGCGTGCGGCCGGTGAAATATTACGCCGGGGTACCAAGCCCGGTGAAGCGTCCCGAAAAACTGGACGTGGTCATCTTTCGCGAGAACACAGAAGACGTTTATGCGGGCATCGAGTTCAAGGAAGGAACGGCGGATGCGAAGAAGCTGATCACCTTCCTGAACGACGAGATGCTGAAGGGTGGCAAGAAGAAGGTTCGTGAGGATTCTGGCGTCGGCATCAAGCCAATTTCGATTACAGGCACGAAGCGGCTGGTGCGGTATGCGATCAAACATGCGATTGCGGCGGCCCGCAAGAGCGTGACGCTGGTGCATAAAGGAAACATCCAGAAATTTACCGAGGGTGCATTCCGCGAATGGGGCTACGAGGTCGCGGTGGAGGAATTTCGCGGCGATGTCATCACAGAGCGCGAAAGCTGGATTCTCGGGAACGTTGAGGCGAATCCTGGGCTGACCGTGGAGCAGAATGCGGCGCTCATTGAGCCAGGCCTGGAGTTCGGCAACGACGAATTCCGTCAGCAATTGTATGCGGAGATCAGGGGCGTTCTGGATGTGATTGGCAAGTCCCACGGCAACGGGCAGTGGAAGAAAAAGGTGCTGATCAACGACCGAATCGCCGACTCCATTTTTCAGCAGGTGATCATCCGGCCGGAGGAATACAGCATTCTCGCGTGCCCGAATCTCAATGGCGATTACATCTCCGACGCCTGCGCGGCACAGGTGGGCGGCCTCGGCATTGCGCCCGGAGCGAACATCGGCGACGGGTACGCGGTTTTTGAAGCGACCCACGGGACGGCGCCGAAGTATGCGGACAAAGACGTGATCAATCCTGGATCCGTCATGCTTTCAGGCGTGATGATGTTCGAATTTCTGGGATGGCCGGAGGCGGCGAAGCTGATCGAAAGCTCGATGGAGAAGACGATCCAGCAGAAATTCGTGACCTATGATTTCGAACGCCAGATGCAGGGCGCGACCAAGGTAAAAACCAGCGAGTTCGCGACGCACATGATCGGCAATATGTAGAAAAGCAGGACCCTCGGCCTCGCGCTACGCTCGGGATGACAGAGTTTGAAGAGGAGAAACATGCGGAAAAAAGTAACGATCGTTGGAGCAGGAAACGTGGGCGCGACGACCGCGCATTGGATTGCGTCGAAAGAGCTGGCCGATGTGGTGCTGATCGACGTGGTCGAGGGGATTCCGCAGGGTAAAGGGCTGGATCTGCAGGAGGCGATGCCGATCGAGAAGCGCGACTGCCAGATCACCGGTACGAACGATTACGCAGACACAGCCAATTCCGATATCGTCGTGATCACAGCTGGCATCCCGCGCAAGCCGGGCATGAGCCGCGACGATCTGCTGCAGACGAATTACAAGATCATGTCGGATGTGGTGGGCAAGGTGACGGCGTCGTCGCCGAACTCGATCCTGATTATTGTTTCCAATCCGTTGGATGCCATGGCGCAGGCGGCCTTCAGGCAGGCGAAGTTCAATCGTGAGCGAGTGATCGGCATGGCTGGTGTCCTCGATTCCGCGCGGTTCCGTACGTTCATTGCCGAAGAGCTGAAGGTTTCAGTCGAGAATGTGACGGCCTTTGTGCTGGGCGGGCACGGGGACACGATGGTCCCGCTGCCGCGCTACTCGACAGTAGCCGGGATCCCGATTACGGAGCTGATCGAGAAAGATCGCCTGGAAGCGATCGTGCAGCGGACGCGTGATGGCGGCGCGGAGATCGTGAAGTATCTCAAGGCAGGCAGCGCCTACTATGCGCCTTCGGCCGCGGTGACGGAGATGGTCGAAGCCATACTGAAGGACAAGAAAAAGATTCTGCCGTGTGCAGCCTATCTCGAGGGCGAGTACGGCATTCGCGGCTACTACATCGGCGTTCCGTGCAAATTGGGATCGCGCGGGCTGGAGCAGATTATCGAGATCAAGCTGACGCCGGAAGAAGATGCCGCGCTGAAGAAGAGTGCTGAGGCAGTGAAAGAGCTGTGCGCCGTGATCGGAGTTTGATCAGCCGCGGGCGCGCAGAAATGCGATGACATGGTCGGCTTCAACCACGCCGACCAGTCTCCCGTTCTTGTCGACTACCGGCAGAGCGCGAAGGTTGTACTTGTCGAAAATCTCGGCAACCTCGTTTTCATGCTGGTTGGATTGGACTGAGACGAAGCGGGGTTCGGTCAGCACTTCGAGGCGCGTTTCCGGGCGAGCCAGGACGAGCCGCGCGAGCGGAACGATTCCCTGGAGAACTTCGCCGGAGTCGATCAGGTAAATCTCGGTGATCGTTTCCGGGTCCCCCTCAAAGCCGCGCAAGGCACGGATGCCGTCGGCGACGCTCGCGCTTTGAGGCACCGCGATGTACTCCGTGGTCATGCGGCCCGCGGCGGAGTCCTCGCGAAACTCCAGGAGATCTTTCACTTCCTGGCGCTCCTCAGGGTCCATCTCTTCAAGAATGGCTTCGGAGCGTTCGTCGGACAACTCGGCGAGAAGGTCGGCGGCGGCCGAGGGGTCCATCTCCTCGACGATGCCTGCTGCGGTTTCCGAATCGAGCGCCTGCACCAGCGATTTCTGCAGCTTCGGCTCGACCTCCTCCAGGGTTTCGGCGGCGACTTCCTCGTCGAGAGTGCGCAGGACAGCCTCGCGCTCAGCCGGCGGCAGGTCTTCAAGGATATCGGCGATGTCGGAGGGATGGAGCTGGGCCAGCCGCTCGTGTTCGATGTTGAGTTTTACCCGCCGGGCGGGATCGACTTCGATCATGTCGACGAAGTTCCACGGGATGACTCGAGCGGGAAGTTTAGCAACGAGGCTGTCGAGGGTGCGCCTGGGCAACGTGCCGCTGAGCAAACGGCGCAGAGCGCCCCGCAACCCCACCTCGACTTCCATCACGCAGAGTTGTTCGCCGTTTCCGTTCGATTGCCAGCGCAGATTGACGTCGTTCACGCGGACCACCTTGCGCCCGTGAACGTCGATGATCTGGCGGTCGAGAAGGTCCTGGCGGAGCAGGATGAAATTCTCATCGCCCTGCAGGGGGTTCAGGGCAGCATCAGGACGTAATTCCAGGGCGCCGCTGGGGATCCAGTGAACGTCTTTAGAAGACACAATCTCAAGGCCCTTACGGGTCTTCAGGACGAGCCCGGCGACGCGGCCGGCTTCTTCCCCCGTGCCGACTGCAACATCTTTCAGGCGCCCGCGAATGCGCCCGCGTGTGCTGGTGATCGGCGTACCGAGAATGGCGGTCAGCGACCGTAACGCGACTTCGGTCATGCTTCGTGTCTCGGCATGAGTGTAACAGTCTGTTTTTGCGCCGTGGCGCGGAAAAGGGCGACGAAACTGAGTGGAATCATCCCGGATCAGGTGATGTGCCTGCCGCAGGACTCGCTCTGCCAAACCGCCAGGAACATCCCGCGGGCGGTTTTCGTTGACTGGGTTGCTCGATAGACATAAACTCAGCGCTGGGCGCGTCGGAGGGAGGGCACTAGAGAACCCCGGCCGCCGAAGAGCCTCGTCGCCCCCCATGTCCTCAGGAACCACCCGGTACGCGCCGCCATCCGATCGTGTGAAGCTGGTCGTTGCTTCCTCGGTCATGCTCACCTTTATTTCTTTTTGGCGAGCGGCGGCTGTGGTGCTCAACGATCTCGGATCGTCCGCCTTCTACGCTGGAGGCATCGCCGAACAAGCTGTAGGAAAGGCAGCTCCCTGGTTCATCCTGGGCGTGATGCTGTTCTCCTTCGCCGTGCGCTCGGTCTACGTCGAAAGCTGCTCCATGTTCACGCGCGGCGGCGTTTACCGCGTGGTCAAGGAAGCACTGGGCGGGAACTTCGCCAAGCTCAGCGTCTCGGCCCTGATGTTCGACTACATCCTGACGGGGCCAATCTCGGGCGTGTCGGCGGGTCAATACATCGTCGGTTTGATGAACGAGATCCTGGGCGTAGGCCTGAAGCATGGCTGGACGCCGACGTGGATGCTTGGACTAGCGCGTCAGGGGTTCCCCATCAATCAAACAGCCGCGCTGTTTGCCGCGGCCGTGACGATCTACTACTGGTGGCAGAACACCAAGGGCATCGAGGAGTCCACCGATAAGGCACTGAGTGTCATGCAGGTGACCACCGTGATGGTGGTGCTGTTGCTGACCTGGGGCTGTATTACCGCGTTTCACAACGGCGCCAAATTGCCGCCGTCACCCATCCCCGCGAATCTGCATTTCACTCCCGATTCCCTGGGATTTCTCAGCGGTACCAAGCTGGCGACGATGCTTGGCCTGTTCGGTATCCTCATGGCGTTCGGCCACTCCGTGCTGGCTATGAGCGGTGAGGAAACGCTGGCGCAGGTCAATCGCGAGATCGAGCACCCCAAGCTCAAAAACCTGAAGCGCGCCGCGATCGTCATTGCGATTTACAGTTTTGTTTTTACCGGAATTGGCACGCTGCTGGCGACGATGATTATCCCCGACGCCGTGCGCGTGCCGGTTTATCGCGACAACCTGATCGCCGGCATGGCGATGTACATGTGGGGACCCCAGCTTCTGCGCATTATTTTCCGGGTCTTCGTGGTAATCGTCGGATTCCTGATCCTTTCCGGGGCCGTCAACACATCGATTATCGGTTCGACCGGTGTGATGATGCGCATCGCCGAAGATGGCGTGCTGACGGACTGGTTCCGGAAACCGCATCGCCGGTTCGGAACGAGCTATCGCATTATCAACCTGATTACCGGTCTGCAGTTATTCACGATTATCGTGAGCCGCGGCAATGTGATCACCCTGGGTGAGGCGTACGCGTTCGGCGTGATCTGGAGCTTCACCTTCAATTCCCTTGCCATGCTCGTGCTGCGGAAAAAGTACAAAGGCGAGCGCGGATGGAAGGTGCCGGTGAATCTGCGCATTGGCAATATCGAATTGCCGGTCGGACTCTTCTGCGTATTTCTCACGCTGCTCACGATTGCGCTGGTCAACCTGGCGACCAAGAGCGTGGCTACGGAAAGCGGCATCGCTTTCACCGCGGTGTTCTTTACGATCTTCGCCGTTTCAGAACGCCGCAATCTTGCAAAACATCAGTTAACCCAGCAGCAGATGAAGGAGCACTTCCAGCTTGAGCAGCAGGACACCATCGGACGGGAGGCTCTGCAGGTTCGGCCGGGCGGGGTGCTGGTCACGATGCGCGATCCGGTGAACCCGTTCGCACTGAAGTGGGCTCTGGCCCGAACTCGCACCGATCAGCAGGACATCGTGGTTCTGACGGCCAGGATGATGGGAGCCGGCGGTCCGGACTATGTCGAAAATCAGATCTTCAGCGAGCATGAGCAGATGCTCTTTACGAAGGCCGTATCCGTGGCGGAGAGCTTTGGTAAACATATTTCTCTGTTGGTGGTTCCGGCCGGAGATATATTCGCTGCGCTGGTTCAGGCGGCTAACTCGCTGGAGGTCGCCGCGCTGGTCTCGGGATTATCCACGCGAATGTCTGCGCAGGAACAGGCGTTTCATATTGGTCAGGCGTGGGAGAGCCTGCCGGAGCCGAAACGGCAGTTTACCTTCTACGTGATTATGCCCGACGGCGAGGCGGAAGCCTTTCATATTGGTCCGCACGCGCCTTCGTTACGCGCAGAAGATGTGCAATTGGTGCACCGTCTGTGGCTGAACTTCCGCCGCGATCCCGAGATGCAGGGGCTGCATCACAGCGATATCATGACCTATGCGCTGACGAGACTGGCGATGGACTATGCCCGCGATAAGCAGGAAACTCTGCGGAATCTGCGGCGCTATACGCAGGAAGGCGGCCGCGACGCACAGTTGGGGATTAGTTATCGCGCTCCTGGCCGCGATGATCAATCGATGCCCGCTCCCCGGCCATCGCTGGATGATGAAGGGCACTAACTGAACCGCGCGTTCCTGTCCCGCAATTGTAAAGTTATCCTTTCCCATTTAGTCTCATAGGGAAAGAAACCGGGCCGTCCTGGCTTCGGGAAAGCATGAAACTATCCAGAGGGGTTTCGGAGGGTACTGTGGAAGTTAAAGGCATAGTTGCGGAGCTGGAGAAACAGATTGCGCGTCTGAAGGAAGCACGCGCGCTTCTGGCAGGCGACGGACCAGTGGGGAAGAGGCGGGGAAGGCCTCCGGGCAAATCTTCGGGAAAACGCAGGGGCGGGAAGCGTAATTTGACTCCGGAAGGTAGAAAACGGATTTCCGAAGCGTTGAAGCGCCGCTGGGCGCTGCGGCGCAAGGCCGCCGCAAAGTCGGCCAAAGCTGCATAGGCGAGGGCGGGCGCAATGCCCGCCCCCATTGCCTACAAGGTGCGCTTAAACAATGGCGTGGCCAGCAGCAGCGAGATAATCCCAAAGCCGAAAAGAAAGAATATGTCGGACTGAATGGCCGCGAAGCCGCCGTCTTTGACGAGGATCGCCTTGAAGCCATGTACCGCATAGGTAAAGGGATCGACCACAGCAATGGCGCGCAGCCATTTGGGAAACGCCGAGATGGGGTAGATTGCCCCGCTGGGGAAAAACAGCAGCGTGTTGAGCACGCCGAACATGGCGCGCGGCACCAATGGATCTTCGACGCGCACCATCAACAGGAACATCATGCCGTTGAAGGCGATCGATGTGGCGACGATGAGCAGCGCCAGCTGAAGGACGGCAGCTGGATGGAAGATGATGCCGAGTCCGGCCAGCAAAGAGCCGATAACTGAAAGACTAATACCGGAAAGAACGGCCTTGATGGCTCCCGCGATGTTCAGGCCAAGGACAAGCTCGAGCTTGGTGATGGGAGTGACCAGATAGCCTTCATGAACTCCCCGCGCTTTGTCGTCGATATACAGCATGCCTCCGCCAATCATCACCGAGATGTACATGGCGAGAGCGACGGAGCCGGCGAGAAGAAACTTCATGTACTCGATGTAGGGATAAAGCTCCACGATATCGAGGGTGATCGCCTGCACGACTTTGGGTTGAATCAAAGGCGCGTTGAGAGCATCAACCAGCGACTGCATCTCCGATTCAAGACTGCCGCTGACAAACTGATCGGAATTGTCGACGACCAGGCCAATGTGCGGCGATTCGCCGGCGAGCACGCGGCGGGAATACTGCGCGGGTATAACCACGGCGGCATCGATCTTGCCGGTGCGCACATCGTCCTTCGCCGCCTGTTCATTGGTGTAGGGAACAGTGGTGAAGGTTCTGATATTGGCGGCTACCGACTGGAACGCCTCGTGAATTTTCAGGGATTCTTCGCCGTGGTCGTAATCCACCACGCCCATCCGCGCGTTGGTGACTTTGCCGCCGAAGGCGTTGCCCAGAATGACGAGCTGCACCAGCGGCAGGGTCATCGACATCAGCATGAGCGTGGGAGAGCGGAAGAACTTCCGCATCTCGCGTTCGACAATAGCCCACATTCGATTCATGGCTGCATCCCCGGACGCGGCGGCATCATGAAGCCTACGGCCTTCACCTGCTCGTCGCGCAGTTGTCGTCCCGTGTAATACACGAAAACGTCATCCAGCGTGGTGTTTTGCACGCTGAGACCCTGAATCGGATCTTTCGAAGAAACCGCCATTTCCACCAGCTGCGTGGTGGTCAGCGATCCGTTGGAGGTCATCAGCCGATATTCACCCGAGCCACGAGACTCCACGCCGGTGACGCCGCCCAGATGTTCGAGCTGGGGTTTACGGTCGATCTGATTCCTGCCAAACTGCACTTCGATGACACTCGAACCCGGCACACTGGACTTCAGGCCCAGCGGCGTATCGAGAGCCACCAGCTTGCCATGGTCGATGATCGCGATGCGGTCGCAGAGATTGTCGGCCTCGTCCATATAGTGAGTCGTGATCAGGATGGTCAGCTTCATGCTGGTACGCAGACGGTCCAGCATCTCCCAGACGGCGACACGCGAAACCGGGTCCAGGCCCGTGGTGGGTTCGTCGAGGAAGAAGATGCGTGGGTTGTGAATGAGGCCGCGCGCAATTTCGAGCCGCCTCCTCATTCCACCGGATAGAGTCTTGGTTTGCGCTTCGCGCCATTTGGTCAGGTCGACGGCTTCGAGAAGATCGGCGATGTTTTTTTCTCGCTGAACGCGTGGAACACCATAGAGCTTGGCGTAGATGGAAAGATTTTCTTCGACCGTGAGATCGATATCGCTGGTCAGGGCCTGCGGAATGACGCCAATCAGATGGCGCACCGCGTTCGGCTCCTTCACCACGTCGTGGCCACCAATCAGCGCCCGGCCATCCGTGACAGGGATGAGCGTGGTCATCATGCGAATCAGCGTGGATTTTCCTGCTCCGTTCGGACCAAGGAGGCCGAAGATTTCACCATCGGCCACCTCAAACGTCACGCCCTTCACCGCCTCGAAGGTGCCGTAGCGCTTGACGATGTTCTCGACAGCGATCGCCGGCGGCGGGGAGGTAGCGGTCCTGGTGGGCTCAGCAGAGGTCACGGCTTCACCAGCTTGTCTTTGGGAACGTAGACCTCGGCAATCATGCCGGGGACATAGCGCATTCCCGGGTTGTCGATGAGCAACTTCAGCTGGACCGTTTCAATGTCGCGCTTGCGTCGGCTCACATCACGTTGGGTGGCAAAAGCGGCCTCAGCCGCTTTGGCGATGACCGTGCCCGTAACCGCTGCGCCGCTTGGCATCACCACCCGCAGCTTGTCGCCGAGCTGGACAGCATCGGACTCCGTTTCAGGAAGAGGCGCGTAGACCCATGTCTGCGAGAGATCGACGATGGTGACGATCGGCGTTGCCGCTGAAACCACTTCGCCCTGGCGCGCCGCACGCACGTTCACGATTCCCGTTACCGGTGCAACGACCTGCGCGTAGCCAAGCTCGACCTGGGCCTGGTCGAGCAGGTCCTGAGCATTGCGTGCGTCGGCGCTGCTGGAATTAACGGTGTGAGCGGCAACTTTGGTCTGAAGAAGATTAGCCTGTGCCGTCTGCAGCGCTGCCTGCTGGGCGGCCACGTTCTGGCGGGCGGAGTCGACGGCAGCTTTGGCTGCATTCAGGCTGGTGACCTGCTCATCGCGCGTCTGCTGGCTGCTGACTCCAGCCTGGGCGAGCGCGACGGCGCGTGTTGTGTCGGCTTCCTGATGATCGTAATTGGCCTGAGCCTGGGCAAGGGCGGCCTGGGCGACGCGCAACTGAGCTTCAGCGGCGGTGACCTCGGACGCCGTACTGCCCGCCGTCTGGCGCTCACTGTCTCGCGAGCCCGCAAGCTTGGCGGCCGCGCTCCTGGCAGCGGCATCAGCAGCGTTGCGCGCGGCAGCCAGATCGTCGGCCTCGATGGTAGCGACAAGTTGACCGGCCGTGACCTTCTGCCCCTCGTCGACGGCCAGAGACTGCAGCCGGCCCTGGATGCGCGAACTGACGACAACTTCGTTGGCGTCGACGGTGCCGATCAGTTGCAGGTCGCCGGTCCGGCTGGTGGAAAAAAAGTACCAGCAGAGGGAGATGACGAGCAACACGGCCATGATGATGAAGATTCGATTGCGTGGTTTCATGCGGTCTTTTTCTCCTGCAATGCGGTCTCCGGGAACGGCATCGCGGCGAGTACGGATTTGGCAAGGCGCGCGCCATGACGGCGATCGGTGAAGATGGTTTGGCCCAGATACTCGATGGCAGCGCTGCGCCGTGCAGCCCTGGCGCCAGGCTCAAGCGGATCCTCGCTGGTCAGGAGGCGAACCATCGGCGCGCTGAGGAAGTAGAAGACATTGGCGCCCAGCGCTGCGTACATCAACTGCATGGGGTCCACGTCGAAAAGCTCACCCGTACCGATGGCCTCTTCCACCAGTTGCAGGCTTCGGCCCCACATCGGCTCGAAGGCTTTTTTCGCGAGGACGCGCATGGAGTTTGACTGGCCGGTTCGGAAACGAACCATCTCCTGCTGCATCAGAGCCCCAAATCCCCGGTGGATGAAATTGCGATCGAAATGCTGCAGTGCAAAGCGCAGCACACG
This sequence comes from Acidobacteriaceae bacterium, assembly GCA_036272255.1. Classification (GTDB taxonomy): domain Bacteria; phylum Acidobacteriota; class Terriglobia; order Terriglobales; family Acidobacteriaceae; genus Palsa-343. Next base: position 25,323 of record DATAZC010000018.1, read on the forward strand.
CTCGCCCGGGCTGCAATCAAGCGCGAGCACCGCAAGCGCGTCGCCCGCTACCTTGCCCGCTACTTCTTCGAGGGCAGAGGTGTAGAGAGCTTCCTTATCGCGAAAGTAGTAGTAGAGCAGGGCCTTGTTGACTCGCGCCGCCGTAGCGATGGCGCCGGTGCGGGCGCCGGCGAGGCCATGCTCGCTGAACTCGCGGATAGCGGCCTTGAGGATACGATCGCGGGAGTGATCGGGGTGGTTGTTCTGAAGTCGAGGCATTGATTGACTGGTTAGTTAAATTAACTGGTTAGTCAAAATATACCGCGAATGCCTCTGCAAAGCACGAATTTTCTCACATTCGTCGTTGCATTGTGCCATAACACTAGTACACTAGTCATTGTATGAAGGCTCCCGGTCCTGACAAAACAGCGGAGTTTCGCTTCCGCCACGACGCCCATAGCGGAGTGCCGTTGTATCGGCAGCTGATTGATCAGGTGCTGGCCGCGGTTGCCCGGGGGACGCTTCGCACAGGCGATCAGTTGCCGACCGTGCGCCAGGTGGCTGTCGACCTGGCGATTAATCCAAACACGGTCATGCGCGCTTATCGGGAGATGGAGATTCGGGAAATTCTTGACACGCAGCAGGGCTCCGGGACGTTTGTCGCTGAACCGAAAGTTATCGGGTCCAGCGAAGAGCGCGGACGGCAACTGGAACAGCTGATCCGCGAATTTGTCGCACGTGGGGGCTCGTTGGGATTTACCGCGCAGGAACTGATACGACGGTTGCGCGACACAGTGGAAGAAACGGGATCGAGGAGGAAATAAACATGAATCGGCGGAAACAATTCAGCAGCGTTGGCATTGGAGTTTTCCTGGTTTGTCTGGCCGCCGGAATGGCGGCAAACCGGCTTACGGGTTACGCAATCTATGCGGCGGCCGGAGTGCTGGCGGGCCTGTACTGCCTGTTCGCAATCAAGGTCGTCGATCAATGGGAGAAGGTGGCGCTGCTGCGATTCGGCCGTTATCGCGGTCTGCGCGGACCGGGAGCCTTCCTGATCGTTCCGGTGGTTGATACGCTCAGCCGTTATGTAGACCAGCGAGTGCGCGTCACCACGGTGAGCGCGGAGTCGGCGCTGACTCGCGACACGGTGCCGGTGAATGTGGACGCGATTATTTTCTGGCTGGTTTGGAACGCTGAGAAATCGATCCTCGAGGTCGAGGATTTCATACAGGCCATCAGCCTCGGATCGCAGACTGCGTTGCGGGAATCGATTGGACGTCACCAGCTGGCCCAGATGATCACCGACCGCGAGGCGCTGGGACACGAACTGCAAAAGATTCTGGACGAGAAAACCACGCCCTGGGGCATTACCGTGCAGTCGGTGGAGATTCGCGATGTCCGCATTCCGCAGGCTCTGGAAAATGCCATGTCGCAGCAGGCCCAGGCAGAGCGGGAGCGTCAGGCGCGCGTGATTCTGGGCGAAGCGGAGGTGCAGGTGTCGGAGCAGTTTGCGCAGGCTGCGCATGTGTATGAGCAGAGCCCGGTCGCGCTGCATCTGCGCGGCATGAATATGTTGTACGAGGCGATCCGCGAAAAGGGTTCGATGGTCATCGTTCCTTCTTCCGCTGTCGAAACGATGGGGCTGGGCGGCACACTGGCAACGGCATCCCTCGGGAAGCAGGCATAAGGAGCTTGCGATGATGATGCGGAGCAGGGATGTCTTTCTGGTTAGTATGGCGAGTTTGTTGGCCGCCGCGGCTGCCGGAACAGCGGCTGTCCGCGCGGAGAACAGCTCGTCTGCGCCGGTGCCGAAGGCGGAATTCATCACGGTAGAGCCAAGCGTGAAGCTGGAAGTGCTGGACTGGGGCGAGCCTCAGGACGGAAGTAAGGCGCGGCCGCTCGTTTTTCTCGCCGGGCTCGGCGATACGGCCCATGCCTTCGACGCATTCGCGCCGCAATTCACGAAAGAGAACCACGTTTATGCAATTACACGTCGTGGTTTTGGCAACTCCAGCAAGCCGGAGCCGACGGACGCGAACTACTCCGCGGAACGGCTCGGGGAAGATGTGCTGGCGGTGACGGAGGCGTTACATCTGGACCGGCCGGTTCTCGCCGGGCACTCGATTGCGGGTGAAGAACTGAGCTGGATGGGAACGCGGCATCCAGAAAAGGTCGCCGGACTGATTTACCTGGATGCGGCCGATGCGTATGGATTCTACGACTCGGTGCGCGGTGACACGCAGATCGACTTGCTGGACGTGAAAAAGCGGCTGGACAGGTTTCGCGCGGGTGCGGTGTACGATCGCGCTTTTGTCGACGGACTGCGCGCGAGCGTGGCTCAGCTGAACAGGGATCTGGACGCTGAACAAATGCGCCTGGCAGAGATGCCGGATGTTTCCGCGCCACCCGCGCCTCCGGCAATTCCGCTTGCGGCCTGGTTCGGCATGGAGAAGTTCACGAAGATCGATGCGCCTGCGATGGCGATCTTTGCTTGTCCCCATGACATGAGTCCGATGTTTCGAGGACCGCTGGCGAACGATCCAATGGCGCAGGCCTCGATTCGCGCATTCGATATGCAGCGATGCACCGATCAGTCCAACGCGTTCGAGCGAGCGATGCCGGCTGATCCTGTGGTGCGCATCGCCAACGCGAACCACCACATTTTCGTCTCGAACCCCGACAAAGTGGCGCGCGCGATGCGCGACTTTATGGCGAAGCTGCAGTGATCGATACGCCCCGAGCCATTGCCGGCATCAGTGGCCGAGAGGCCGCGAAGTGCCTTCAACCGGCGGCTGCGTGCTGGGATGCCTGTCAGAATAACGGCCGAGCAGGAACATCGTGAGTCCGAAGACCATCATCACGATCCCCCAGATCAGGTTGATGTTCATGTCGGCGGAGCGTTCGTAGATGGCGCTGCCGCGCGTGAACACGCCGTAGACGGAGAGCATCACGCCGACGATCAGGAAGAGCAGACCCAGGGGGATGCGGAGATCGAGGCTCATGGTGTCCTTTTATCTGAAGATGAGGTTCAGGCCGACCAGCAGAACAATGAGGCCGACCGCGATGTAGCTGGGACGCGCATACCAGGCCATATGGTGCTCGACCGGTTTGGGTGTCAGGGAGTAGACCAGGCCGACAAGCTCTTTTTCAGGGCGCGGTTTGGTGACGAGGCTGAGAGTCACGGTCAGCACAAAATTAATCGTGAAGGCGAAGATCGCCTGCCAGAAGTTCAGCGCCATGTCGCTGGGATAGGTATGGACGACGTGGATCCAGCCGCCATGGATGCCGGGATGATCGCCCAGCGGCAGAGTAAGCCCATGGTGCAGCAGGGCGCCCACGGTTCCCGCAGCCAGTCCGGTAAACGCGGCGTGGCCGGTGGAACGCTTCCAGAACATGCCGAGAAGGAAGGTAGCGAACAGCGGCGCGTTGACGATTGAGAACACCAGCTGCAGCGTGTCCATGATGTTGTTAAAGCTGAGCACGACGTAGGCCGTGCCCATGGAGATCAAAATCCCCACCACGGTTGTCCATCGGCCCATCTTCAGATAATGGGAGTCGCTGGCATGTTTGTTGATGTAGGACTGGTAGAGATCGAAGGTCCAGACGGTATTAAATGCCGTGACGTTGCCGGCCATACCGGACATAAAGCTGGCGAGCAGAGCGGTGAGTCCCAAACCGAGAATGCCGGTAGGGAAGTAATGCAGCAGCATGTTCGGAATGGCGAGGTCGTAGTCGAGCACCGGCTGACCATGCGTGTCGAGCATGATCTTGCCGTTGACTGGATCAACCTTGGCGGGAATCAAGCCGCGGCCTGCCGCGAGACTCGCTGCGTCACTGGTGGCGAGTCCGGTTGGGGCGATCTGGCTCGTCGCGTGGCGCGTCACCATCGGGGTGCCGATGGCGATCAGGCCAGGCAGAATCACGAGAAACGGAAAAAACATTTTCGGAATCGCCGCGATCAGGGGCACCCGGCGTGCAGACTCCTCGGAGTTGGCGGCCATCGCGGTTTGAATGACAAGAAAGTCGGTACACCAGTAGCCGAAGGAGAGAACGAAACCAAGGCCGGCGACGAGGGGGAACCAGTCCACGCCCAGCGGATTGGTGGTTGCGCTGCCCATCCCCTGCCAGGAATGCATATACGTCGCCGGAAGCGACGCTTTGAGGCCGTTCCATCCACCGACGTTCCTCAGGCCCACCCAGACCAGAGGGGCAAAGCCGGCGACGATGAGGAAGAACTGAAGGACTTCGTTGTAAATCGCGCTGGTCAGTCCGCCGAGGAAGATGTAGCAGAGGACGATGATGGCCGAGAGCAGGATGGCGAAGTGGAAGATCCAGGCGACGGGCAGGCCGAGATCGATGAAGAGCTTGTCAAAGACGTGCAGGGTCTGGATGAGGCGCGCCATCGCGTACATCGAGATGCCGGA
>DATAZC010000019.1:0-5137 GCA_036272255.1 Acidobacteriaceae bacterium
CCAGCGCGCCGACACCATTCTGGTCATGCATAAAGGACTCCTGCGCGAAATGGGCTCCCACCAGGAACTACTCGCCCAGCGCGGCCTCTACTGGAAGCTCTATCAACTCCAATACAAAGATCAGGAACTCAGCGTTCTCGCGGCGCCCTCTCCTGAGCCGTCCGTTGCCCCCGCCATGTGACCGAGGGCTGTCCACCGGTGACAGGGCGCGCCCCCCACACGATCTTCGCGATATCATAAGACATCCAACGACCTGCGCCACTCTTCCTGAACCAACGGCAGGCAATCGGTGACAGTGAGCCAATGAAAGCCCCCGAACCCAGAAGAGTCGAGCTGTTCGATACCAGTCTTCGCGACGGACTCCAGCAGCCCAACCTCGAAATCTCCATACCCAACGCCGTATTGCTGCTCCAGCGCATGGCTTCCTTCGGCGTGCACTTTGCCGAGATCGGTTTTGCCGGCGCCAACCAGTTCGTCGCCGACCTCACCTCGGCTCTAGCCTCTGCCGATACCGGCGCAATGAAGTTGGCTCTCTTCGGTCGCACCCGCGGCCGCGGCACCAAGGTGCAGGAGTGGCCCGACGTCCAGTTCATCGTCCGCCACAAACGCCGCGTTCCTGTTGCCGTGGTGGTCGTCAAATCCCGCCTGCTCGACGTAGAAAAATCCCTCGAGACCACCCCCGAAGAAAATCTGCGCATGACCTGGGAGACCATCGACTGCCTGCAAGACAACGGCCTCGAAGTCATCGTCGACTTTGAGCACGCGATGGATGCCAACTGCGGGCGCCGCGAAAATGGAATCGCCTGCGATCCCGAATACCGCAGCCGCACTCTCGACTACTTCCATCAGCTCACCGAACAATGCGCGCGCCAAAACGTCAGCCGCATCGTCATCTGCGACACCACCGGAGGCGCCAGCCCTGAAGAAGTGTCCGATGTGATCGGCGGTCTCCTTCACCGCCATCCCAACGCCAACTTCGGCTTCCACGGCCACACCGACCGCGGCCTCGGCGTCGCCAACACCCGCGCCGCAGTCCTCGCCGGAGCCGTCCAAATCCAGGGCACGCTTCTCGGCACCGGAGAACGCTGCGGAAACGTCAATCTCACCACCGTCATCGGCGGCATGCAGCTGCGCGACGAAGCAGAATTCGTTCCTTCCGAATCCTTGCGCGGACTCTCAAGCCTCGCGCACTCCGCCTACTCCGCCTTCAGTCTCGAACCACCCCACGGCGCGCCCATCGTTGGCCCCGGAGCCTTCGGAACCTGGGCCGGCATGCACGGCAGCAGTGAACGCAAAAATCCCGGAGCCTATCTGTGGTGCGATCCGGGTGCGGTCGGAGCCAGTCCCGTCATCGGCGTCAATCGACAGTCCGGCAAAGCCAACATCATGCTCCTCTCTGAGGCCCTTGGCGTCCCGCTCGATGCCTCGCAGGCTCAGACGTTCATCGATGCCAACACGCCGATGATCGAAGGCGGTGGTTTTACCGCAAGCGAAATCTCCTTCCGCCTTGCCTGCATGCGCGTCCTCGCCACACTGCCCAACCGCTTCGCCATCCGCAGCTGGCGCGTCTTCGACGAATCCGACGAAATCGGCCATCGCTTCGTCCAGGCCTTCATGACCCTCGCCGTCAGCGATTCCTCCGTGACCACAACACGCGCTGAAGGCGCCGGCCCCGTCGATGCGCTCACCAAGGCAATGCGCCTTGAACTCGAAAAGTGGTACCCCGCTCTCATCCAGATGCGCCTCGGAACCTTCAGCGTGACCGCGCTCGATGTTGCCGCCCACGATTCAGCAGCGTACGTCCGCGTCACCGTCAGCTTCCACGCCGACGGCTACGAACCCTGGGTCACCGCAGGCGTCAGCAGCGATATGAATCAGGCCGCGCTCATGGCCATCGTCGACGGATTCAACTACTGGCTTCTGCCCAAATCAACCGCCCATTCTGCACAGGCGACCAAGACCGGCACCATCCAGCAGCTCGTCTGAGTCTCCATCAAATCTTCCCTTGCACCGTTGGTTCTGCCCTGCATCCAGGCGCATCCAAACCAGAGCCGTCCAGTCCGACTGAACAATTCCGCCCATGACCGCATCCCCGTCTCCTGATCGTGCTGCCGAATCTCCCCAGCCTTCTGCCTCCAGCAAGAGGCTGCTTCCATGGCTGGTTGCGGTGGCCTTCTTTATGGAGTCGCTCGACACGACCATCCTCAACACCGCCGTACCCGCCGTCTCTGAAGCACTCCAGGTCACGCCCCTCAGCATGAAAGCGGTGCTGGCCAGCTACACCCTCAGCCTCGCCGTCTTCATTCCCATCAGCGGCTGGATGGCCGACCGCTTCGGCACACGCCGCGTCTTCTCCTCCGCCATCGGTCTCTTCACCCTCGGCTCTCTCCTCTGCGGTCTCTCCGCCAACATCCATGTCCTCGTCGCCTTCCGCATCCTGCAAGGCATGGGCGGAGCACTCATGGTCCCCGTCGGGCGTCTGACCCTGGTGCGCACCTTCCCCAAGTCCGACCTCATCCGCATCATGAGCTTCGTCTCCATCCCCGCTCTGGTCGCGCCCATGCTCGGCCCCATCGCGGGCGGCCTCATCGTCGGCTACTTCCACTGGCGCCTCATCTTCTTCCTCAACATCCCCATCGGCATCGTGGGCCTCGTCATGGTCTATCTCCACCTGCCCAACTACCTTGAAGAAACTCATCCCCTCGATGCCGTCGGTCTCATCCTCTTCGGCTCCGGAATCGCGCTCCTGTCCTACGTGCTCGAAGTCTTCGGCGAACACACCCTGAGCGGCCGCGAGATCACCAGCATGCTTGCCCTGTCCGTGGCCTTGCTGCTCGGCTACTGGCTGCACGCGAAGTCCCTGCAATTTCCACTGCTCCAGCTGCGCCTCCTCGCCATCCGCACGCTCCGCGTCTCGGTCAACGGAGGCCTCTTTACCCGCCTCGGCATCGGAGGCGTTCCCTTCCTGCTGCCCCTGCTCTACCAGACCGGCCTCGGCTACACGCCCATCCAGTCCGGGCTGCTCATCATGCCCCAGGCCCTCGGCGCCATGAGCGTCAAAGCCGTTCTCCGTCGCGTCCTGGCTCTTCTCGGATACCGCGGCGTGCTCATCTCCAACACCGTCATCATTGGAGTGCTGCTCGCCCTCTTTTCCACCATCGACATGCACACCCCGGTCTGGGTCATCGTGCTCCTCCAGTTCGCCTACGGCTGGTTTACATCGCTCCAATACACCAGCATGAATACCCTGGTCTATGCCGACATCGGCGACCACGACGCCAGCGCGGCCAGCTCCATCGCCAGCACCTTCCAGCAGATGTCCATCAGCTTCGGCGTCGCCACCGCTGGACTGACGACCGCATTCTTTATTCCCGGCGCGGCCTCCTCGGGGCCTCCCGAGATGATTCATGGCATTCATCTCGCTTTCCGTGCCCTCGGCGGTTTGACCATCGTCTCCACCCTCGTTTTCTCCAGCCTCAAGCGCGACGACGGCCAGGCCGTCAGCCTGCAGAAGCCTCTGCAACAGCAACATCCAGACGGCTAGGCCCGCGCATCAAAAGGCGTTTTTCAAAGCCGCATCGACGCACCCTGTCCCGTCCCAACCCATGATGCAGTGGTTGCCGATCTTTCCCTAACCGTCCCCCAGGACCTGGTGTCTAATGGGTCGCATGGACACGAATGACCACGCCGCGATCCGTGCGGTTCTCTCTGGAGACAGAGACGCCTACGCAGCGTTGGTCGCGCACCACAGCCGAAGCGTTTTTCGTGTGGCCTATCGCATCACCGGCAGCGAAGCAGACGCCGAAGAGGTGGTGCAGGATGCATTTATGCGCGGATACCGGAAGCTGGAAAGCTTCGAATCGCGCGCGAACTTCGGCACTTGGATCTATCGCATCGCTGTTCGTTGCGCGCTCGACAAGGTAAGCAGTCGAAGCAGCGAGCAGGCAAAATCGAATGTCGCGTTAGACGCGGAACCGGATACCATCCAGGTTCCCGATCGCACGCCGGGCCCTGAACAGGTGCTGTTGAGCAGCGAACTTGGAGCCTTTCGCGAAACAGCCATGCACAGCCTCACGCCGCTCGAGCGAACGGCGTTCACGCTGCGGCACATGGAGGATTGTTCGATGGACGAGATTGCGGCGGCGCTCGATATTGCGCCCAACGCGGCAAAACAAGCGGTCTATCGCGCCGTGCACAAGTTGCGCCAGCGCCTTGCACTGCTGAAGGTGAGAGCATGAATCATCTAAACGACGAGCAGCTCGTCGAACTGTATTACGGCCACGACGGGCCCGGGGACGAACGGCGTCACCTGGAGCAATGCTCCGCCTGCGCTCGAACCTACCAGGCCCTGAAATCCGATCTCGCCGACATGAAGCCCGTCCATCCTCCCGAACGCGCTGAGGCCTACGGCCAGCACGTTTGGTCGGCCATCGCCGATCGCCTGCCGATCTATCCCTCCCCCAGAAAGTCCTGGTTCCGGCAGCCCTTGTGGATGGGCCTCGCCACCGCCGCAGCCTGTTCTGTCGTGGTGATCGCGGCCTTTCACGCGGGGCGCGTCTGGGAACATCGCCGGCCCGTGCCTCCTCAAGTTGCAGTCGCTCCGGCCCCGCCCGCTCCGCCCCGCGTTGTGGTCGTCGTCATGAGCGATCATCTTGAGCAATCTGAGCGCCTTCTGGTTCAACTCAAACACGCCAACGCCGACGATCAGGAGCTCGCCCTTCCCCTCCGCGACGAGGCCCGCCGATTGCTCACCGCGAACCGCAAGTGCCGGCAAGAGGCCGAAGCATCCGGCGATCCGGCCCTCGCCACGGCACTCGATCATTTGGACGACGTACTCACTCAACTCGCGAACCATCCCGACGGTCTCAACGCCGACGCAATCGCGAAGTTGCAAAAAGAGATGAATACAGACGGACTGCTGTTTGAGGTTCGCGTGCTCAGGTCGCGCATCCCCGATCAGCAGGCAGCAGTCCACCATCACCGCACCGGGAGGATCGCATGAAGTTGAATCGTTGTCTGCTGGCCATCGTTGTCGTCGCGCTCTCTGCATCCAGCGCACACGCTCTGCAGTTCACTCCCGGCCAGGGTCTGCTCCCCGCCGGTGCGGTCACCCTGGCCGCCGATCCCGCTGCCGCCA
>DATAZC010000020.1:0-77385 GCA_036272255.1 Acidobacteriaceae bacterium
GGCCTTGCCCCCGGCATCGTGCAGGACGCGCGCACCGGCCAGGTCCTGATGCTCGGATTTCTCAATGAAGAAAGCTGGCGCAAAACAAAAGATACCGGCTTTGTTACATTTTGGAGCCGCACCCGCCAAAAACTCTGGATGAAAGGCGAAACGAGCGGCAATCGCCTCCGCATCGTCGACGTTTCCACCGACTGCGATCAGGACGCCCTCCTCTTCCGTGTCGAAGTCGAAGGCGACGGCCTCGTCTGTCACGAGGGCACCGTCAGCTGCTTCACCCGCCCCCTCGCCGCTCACAACGTATCCGCTACCGAGGTGCGCGCGTGACCAGCAAACTCCGCCTCGGCATCCCCAAAGGCAGTCTGCAGGATGCCACCATCGCCCTCTTCAAGCGCGCCGGCTGGAATATCTACGCCGACGGCCGCTCCTACTTCCCCAACATCGACGACGCCGACATCGAATGCATGCTCATCCGCGCGCAGGAGATGGCGCGCTACGTCGATCACGGCGTTCTCGACGCGGGACTCACCGGCATCGACTGGGTCGTCGAAAGCGGCCTCGATGTCGAATCCATCACCAGCCTCGTCTACGCCAAACAGAGCCGCCGCCGCGTGCGCTGGGTCCTGGCTGTTCCGGAAAGCTCTCCCTGGCAGCGCGCCGAAGATCTCTCCGGCAAAATCATCGCCACCGAACTGGTAGAAGTGACGAAGAAATACTTCGCCGGCAAAAATATTCCCGTCAAGGTCGAATTCAGCTGGGGCGCGACTGAAGTGAAACCGCCGACGCTCGCGGATGCCATCGTCGAAGTCACGGAAACCGGCAGTTCCCTCCGCGCCAATCGCCTGCGCATCATCGACACGGTCATGGAAAGCGAAACCCGCCTGATCGCCAACCGCACCGCCTGCGCCGATCCGTGGAAGAAACAGAAGATCGACAACCTTGCCCTCATGCTCCGCGGAGCTATTGATGCCCAGGGCCAGGTCGGTCTCATGCTGAACGTTGAGAAAGCGAATCTGCCCGCCATCCTCAGCGTGCTGCCCGCGCTCAATTCGCCCACCATTTCTGCCCTCAGCGACGCTCAATGGGTCGCTGTCAACACCCTCCTCGAAGAAAGCACCGTCCGCGAAGTCATTCCCAGGCTCAAAGCAGCCCAAGCTACCGGCATCGTCGAATATCCGCTCAATAAGGTGGTTCTGTGAAACGCCGGCCGGTTGAGGTGGCTCCGTGAAGATTGTCCGAACGTCCGGGCGCGGCATGGCAGCCATTGCCGCGCTCACCGATCGCCGTGTCACGCCATGGGAGCGTGTCGTGCCCCAGACGCGCCGTATCGTCGCGTCCGTTCGCCGTGGTGGCGATCCCGCCCTTCTCCGTCTCCGCACCAGGTTCGACCGCATTTCGTCACAAACACCGTTACACATCCCACAGGTCGAGCTTCAGCTTGCGTGGGAATCCACGCCCGCTCCCGTCCAAGAGGCGCTCAAGAGCGCGGCCCGCAACATTCGCGCCTTTGCCGTCCGCCAGCGCCCAGGAGATTTCGATCTGAAGCCGGCCCCCGGGGTTACCACCGGCCAACGCGTCATCCCCCTCGCCTCCGCTGGCTGCTACATCCCCAGCGGCCGCTATCCGCTGCCGTCCACTCTGCTCATGACCGTCATTCCTGCGCAGGTCGCAGGCGTCGAGCGCATCGTCGCCGTCTCGCCGCACCCCGCCAAAGAAACCCTCGCGGCCGCGTATTTGCTGGGGATCAATGAGTTTTACCGTGTTGGCGGCGCTCACGCCATTGCCGCCCTCGCCTACGGTACAGCGACCATCGGCCGCGTCGACAAGATCGCCGGGCCCGGCAATGCCTGGGTCACAGCCGCCAAGAAACTCGTGGCCTTCGACTGCTCCATCGACATGCTCGCCGGTCCCACCGAGGCCGTCATCACCAGCGAAGACGGCGATTCCGCCCTCATCGCCGCCGACCTTGTCGCCCAGGCCGAGCACGACCCTGATGCTCTCGCCATTTTCATTACAACTCAGCCCGTCCTGGCCAAATCTGTAGCTATCGCTGTGACAAAAGCGGCTCGAGGCAACAAAATCGCCACCGAGGCAGTTACAAATCAAGGCCTCGCCATCGTTGCCCGATCCCCCGAAGAGGCTCACGACCTGACCAATCGCATCGCCCCCGAGCATCTGACCGTCGACACTGCCGCCGATCTCGCCTGGGTGCGCAACGCTGGCTCCGTCTTCATCGGCCGCTGGTCCGCGCAGCCTCTCGGCGACTACGTCTCCGGCCCCAACCACACTCTTCCCACCGGCGGACTGGCCCGCACCCGCGGCGGCCTCAGCGTTCTCGACTTCGTCAAGCTCGTCACCGTCCAGGAATATTCCAGACAAGGCGTCCAGCAACTCGGCCCCACCGCCATCCGCCTCGCCAATGCCGAAGGCCTCGCGGCCCATGCCGAATCCATTCGCGCCCGCGGCGCCGAGAAAGGGAGGCGCGCATGACTGACGTAAAAATCCAGGGCCCCCAGCCCTCCTCCGAGTGCCCACAGCCATCCATGACCGTCCGCCGCATGAAGGAGTACCACCCGCCTCTCGGCGATCGCAGCGGCCTCCGTCTAGACTTCAACGAGAACACCTTCGCCTGCTCCCCGCGCGTCCTTGAAGCACTCGGCCGTATCTCTCGTGGCGACCTCACCCGCTATCCCGAACGCGAGCCGGTCGAGCACCGTGTTGCCGGGCACCTCGGCCTCCAGCCCGCGCAGGTTCTTCTCACCAACGGCGTCGACGAAGCCATCCACGTCCTCTGCCAGACGTATCTCGATGCCGGCACCGAAATCCTGCTCCCCGTCCCCACCTACACCATGTACGAGGTCTACACCTCAGCGACGCAGGCCCGCGTCGTCTCTGTCCCGGCCTCGGATGCGTTTCAATTTCCGCTCACGGCCGTGCTCGACGCCGTCACCCCTGCTACGCGCCTCATCGCCATCGCCAACCCCAACAGCCCCACCGGCCAGGTGGTCCGACGCGACGACTTGTTGCAGATTGTCGACGCTGCTCCCCACGCCGCCATCCTCATTGACGAGGCCTACTTTCACTTCTACGGCCAAACCGTCGTCGACCTCGTTGGCAGCGCGCCAAACGTAATCGTCGCCCGCACATTGTCGAAAGCCTACGGCCTCGCCGGCCTCCGCCTTGGTGTCCTTGCCGCTGGTGAGGGTCAAATGCAGTGGTTGCGCCGCGCCATCTCCCCCTACAGTGTCAACTCCGTCGCCCTTACCTGCCTCACCGCCGCCCTCGATGACGAAGAATACCTTCGCTGGTATGTGGACGAAGTCCTCGCCTCCCGGTCTGTCTTCGAATCCGCCCTCCAGCGTCTGGGGGTGCCCTACTGGCCCTCCCAGGCCAACTTCGTCCTCGTCAACATCGGCACAAAACATCGCGAATTCGTCACAGCCATGCGCACACAATCCGTCCTCGTCCGCGATCGTTCGGCCGACCCAGGCTGCGATGGCTGCGTTCGCATCACCCTTGGCACTCGAGAACAGACGCAGCAGGGAATTGCCGCCCTCGAAAAATCTCTGACCGCAATCGGATGGTCCCGATGACAAAAAAGCGCAGCGCGAGCATCGATCGAAAAACCGCCGAAACCCAGATCCACCTTCGCCTCACCATCGAAGGCCAGGGCCGCTACACCATCTCCACCGGCATCCGCTTCTTCGACCACATGCTCGAGCTCTTCTCCCGCCACGGAGCCTTCGACCTCGATCTCCGCTGCAAAGGCGACATCGACGTCGACCAGCATCACACCGTCGAAGACGTCGGCATCGCGCTCGGCGAAGCCTTCGACAAGGCCCTTGGCGACAAGCGCGGCATCCTGCGCGCCGGCTACTTCCTCATGACCATGGACGAGACCCTCGGCCTCGCCGCCGTCGACCTCAGCGGCCGAGCCGCCCACGTTGTCGAAACCAAAGTCAAGACGCGCCTGGTCGGCGACCTGCAATCCGAGCTGGTCGAAGACTTCTTTGAAGGCTTTGCCCGCGGGGCCCGCGCCAACGTCCACGTCAAGACGATGTACGGCCGTTCCAACCATCACAAGATCGAAGCCCTCTTCAAGGCTTTTGCCCGTGCCCTGCGCTTTGCCTGCTCGCGCGATCCGCAGCTCAAAGAAATGCTCCCCAGCACCAAAGGATTGCTCTGATGCGCGTCACCGTCATCGACTACAAGGCCGGCAATCTTACTTCGGTGGTGAAGGCCCTGCGAGCCGTCGGTGCTGATCCCACGCTGACCGACGATCTCGCCGTCGTCCAGGCTGCTGAGCGCCTCATCCTCCCCGGCGTCGGCCATTTCGCAGCAACCCAGTTCCTCAACGACTGCGGCCTCAAGGAGGTTATCCAGGAGCGCATCACCGCCGGAGTTCCGTTTCTCGGCATCTGCGTAGGCTTGCAATGGCTCTTCGCCGGCAGCACGGAAGCCCCCGGCTCTCCTGGCCTCAGCGTCTTCCCCGAAACCTGCGATCGCTTCGCACCCGGCCCAAAAATCCCCCACGTTGGCTGGAACTCACTCAGCCTTCGCCCCGAATCTCGCCTCATGTCAGAAATCAGTAACAACAGCTATGTCTATTTCACGCACTCCTACCGCGCACCGCTCATAAATGCCACCGTCGCTGTGACAAATTACGGAGAGCTCTTCTCCGCCGCCGTCGAGCGGGACAACGTCATGGGTGTCCAGTTCCATCCGGAGAAATCCGGCGAAACCGGCCTCCGCGTCCTCCGCAATTTTCTGGAGTGGCGCCCATGTTGACCAAACGCATCATCGCCTGCCTCGATGTGAAGAATGGCCGCGTCGTCAAAGGCATCCAGTTCGTCGACCTCGTCGATGCCGGCGATCCCGCCGAGCTGGCCGCCCGGCACGCTGCCGCCGGTGCCGATGAAATCGTCTTCCTCGACATCACCGCCACCCACGAAAACCGCAGCACTCTCCTCGACGCGGTCCAGCGCGCGGCACGCCAGCTCTTCGTTCCGTTCACCGTCGGCGGAGGCATACGCACCGCCGATGATGCCGCGGCCATCTTCGACGCCGGTGCCGACAAGATCAGCATCAATTCCGCCGCGCTCGCGCGCCCCGAACTCATCGGCGAAATCGGCGCAAGGTTCGGCGCCCAGGCGGTCGTCGTCGCCATCGACGCCCGCCGATCCGAGCCCAGCGCCGCCGCCTCAACCGCTGAAGTCTTCGTCTCCGGCGGCCGCACCAACACCGGCCGGCGCGTCGTCGAGTGGGCCCGCGAGGCCGAATCCCGTGGCGCCGGCGAAATCCTCCTCACCTCCATGGATGCCGACGGCACCCGCGCCGGCTTCGACTGCGCGCTCACCGCCGCCGTCAGCGAAGCCGTCCAGATTCCCGTCATCGCCTCCGGCGGCGCCGGCAATGCGCAGCACTTCACCCAGGTCTTCCGCGAAGGCAACGCCGATGCCGCGCTTGCCGCCAGCATCTTCCACTTCGGCATCGCTGACGTGCGCACCCTGAAAGAACAGATTCAGCGCGATGGTATTCCCGTGAGGCTCCCATGCTGATCCCCTCCATCGATCTCATGGGCGGCCGCATCGTTCAGCTCGAACGCGGTGAAGAGCTGCGGCTCGTCTTCGACGACTTCGACTACTGGATCGCCAAATTCTCTCGCTTCCCGCTGGTCCAGCTCATCGACCTTGATGCCGCCAAACAAATCGGCCACAACCGCACCCTGATCGAGCAAATTGCCAAGCGCCTTCCGGTCCAGGTCGGCGGCGGCATCCGCACTGCGACTGACGCCCAGGCCCTCCTCGAGGCGGGAGCACGTCGCGTCATCCTCGGCTCCGTCCTCTTCCACGCCGATGGAATTGACCTCGAATCCGCCGCCACCATCTCTGCCCGCATCGGCCCCGAGCAATTCGTAGCAGCTATCGATACAAAAGGCGGCAAGATCGCCGTTCGCGGCTGGGCCGACAACGTCAACGTCACCCCGGCCCAGGCCATCGCCGCCCTCAGCCCTCACTGCGGCGCCTTCCTCTACACCCACGTCGATACCGAGGGAACCCTGCGCGGCTTCCCCATCGATGTCGCGCGGGGCTTGCGCCCGCTCACCTCCCGCCAGCTCATCGTCGCCGGTGGCATTCGCGAGCAATCTGAGGTTGACGCTCTCCATGCGCTTGGGGTCGACGCCGTCGCCGGGATGGCCGTCTATTCCGGCCTCCTCGTGACCTAAGATCGTAGAGCTCCGCGATTTCCATTCCCCGTCTGTCGAGAAATGCTCTAAGCTGAAACGTCCAGTGCGGCGGATCCATCCAAATGACCACCAAGACCAAATCCATCCAGCTCGCGAAGCGCCTCGACGAAGTCGGTTTCTCCGACATCGTCCAGATCCGCAACAAGGTCCTCGAACTCCGCGCCGCGGGCAAGCCCGTTCATGCCTTTCATGGCGGCGAGCCCTTCTTTGAAACGCCGGAAACCATCAAGTACGCCGGCCTCAAAGCGCTCGCCGAGAACAAGACCCGGTACGCCCCCTCCTCCGGCATCGAACCGCTCCGCGCTGCCATCGTCCGCAAGCTCGAAACCAAAAACCACATGGATGCCGGCCTTGACGACGTTATCGTCACCGTCGGCGGAGCCCACGCCCTTTACGTCGCCTTCCAGGCCGTGCTCGACCCCGGGGACGATGTGCTGCTCTTCGCGCCTTACTGGACCCCGATTCGCGACATGGTCACGTTAGCCGGAGCCAGGCCTGTCATGGTGCCAACGTCCACTGCGCGCCGCAACGGCCTGACCGCTTCGCTCGAGCACTACTCCACCCCTGCGACCC
The DNA here is from genome assembly GCA_036272255.1 of Acidobacteriaceae bacterium. GTDB lineage: Bacteria > Acidobacteriota > Terriglobia > Terriglobales > Acidobacteriaceae > Palsa-343. The sequence goes on from DATAZC010000020.1 coordinate 6,818, forward strand.
GCGCCATTTACTACAACACACCGCAGAATCCTTCCGGCGTCGTGTTTTCACGTAAAGAGGCCGAAGAGGTTGCCGCGTTCGCAAAAAAGCACAATCTTGTCGTTATCGCGGACGAAGCTTACGAGGACCTGGTCTACGAGGGCGGCCACGTCTCCATCGCCTCGCTTCCAGGCATGGCCGAGCGCACCATCACCTGCTACACGTTTTCCAAAACCTATGCCATGACCGGTTGGCGCGCAGGTTATGCCGTGTCCAAAGAACCGTTCATGACCGGACTGCGAAAGCTCGTTCTTTACTCCACCAACGGCGTCTCCACGCCCACGCAGTGGTCTGCGCTCGAAGCCCTGGCCGTTCCTGAAGAAGCCATCGCCGCTCGTCGCGAACAGTATCGCCAGCGTCGCGATCTTCTGGTCCACGGACTCAACGAGCTGGGCCTTGAGTGCGAGTTGCCGGCCGGGGCCTTCTATGCCTTTCCCAGCGTCCGCACGATTCACAAAGACAGCCGTCGCGTCGCGGCACAGCTGCTGGAAAAAGCGCATGTCGCCACTATCCCTGGCGTCGTTTTCGGTGCGCAGGGCGAAGGACACGTCCGCTTCAGCTACGCGGTGCCCCCTGAGGCCATCCAGGCGGGACTGGAAGCGTTGCGTAAGGCATTAGGCTAGCTACTTTCGTGCCCCGCGCCATCGTCTAGGTTCCCAATCCTCAATAGCCGGTCCCGAGCCCGGTCCCGAATTCTCAATATTTGTGTATCCTCACGCCCCTCAGCCGCGTCCTAGTTACACGCGCCATGTCATCGGCCTTATAACGTCGTCATTAATTTATGTCCCCATTGTCATTTTTTTCCGCAAGGTGCCGATTTACTTGCTTTCTGCTCGCCCTGTTCCTCGGGGCGGGCCTGTCCGCAGCGACTGCCATCGCGCAGTCCGACAGCGTCGCGCTGCCGGACGACCCCAGTTCCCTGCTGGTCAGCCAAAACGCAAGCCCGCCGTCCGCGGCAACGGCGCAACCGCAGGCGTTGCCGTCACAAAACGATGCGCAAACCGGCAGTATTGAGGGCAAGCAGACCAAACGCATCCTTGGCATCGTTCCCAACTTCCGTTCTGTCTCGGCGAACGCAAAGCTCCCTCCTGAAACGCCAAAGGAAAAGTTCAGAGAAGCCACCCAGGACGCCTTTGACTATTCCGACTTCGTCTATGTCGCCATGCTCGCCGGCGTCGGCCAGGCAGAAAACTCCTACCCTGAGTTCCATCAGGGTACTGCTGGTTACGCGCGCTACTACTGGCATAGCCTGGTCGATCAGGTCGACGAGGATTATCAGACAGAATTCATCTGGCCGGCTCTCACTCATGAGGATCCGCGCTACTACACGCTGGGGCACGGTGGGTTCTTCAGGCGCACCGCCTATTCCTTCAGCCGATTCGCCATCACACGCACCGACTCCGGACATGAGACCTTCAACATTTCGGAGATCGGCGGCGCCGGCACAGCTGCTGGCATCGCTAATCTTTACTATCCTCAGGTCGAGCGGACCTGGACCAAGACGGGCCAACACTGGGTTCTCGATATCGGCCTCGATGGCGCTACCTACATCTTCCAGGAATTCTGGCCCGACATTAACAACAAGTTCTTCCATCAGAAGAACTGATCCGAACCTCCGCTCAATCAGCGTTGAACGGCGCGGGCCTTCCCTCCATTACTTCCGCTTTCTTCCTTGCTCCCGCGCCGCGTCAGCATCGAAGTATTCCTTCTGGAAACGGAGCCCTGGCCCATGCTCAAAGTGGGCGTGCCCGATGCAGTCGATCCCGAACTGCACCGCCAGCCATCGGGGGTGTAACAGGATCGTTTGGTGACGGCGGCGCCTGCCGGACCCATGCCGGACCTGACGTTGATGGTGGACTGCCAGAGCCCCATTTTGATGGGCGGGGCCGCAACGTTGGGGATCAGCTCCTGAGCGGCAGCGACGACACAGAGCAGCGAAACCCCGGCCAGGGGGACGAAGAGAATTTTCATGGTGGGCCTCCCTCCAATGGGCGACATAGCGATCCGGTGAGCAGTTTTATAGCACGGTGCAACGTGGGGGGGAGCGAGAATTCCCGCGGGACAGGACAAGGTTACGGATCGCCAGGTTTTTGAATCGCTCCATGCTGGAGGGCCCAGGCGACGAAGCCGTCGGGAGGATTGCGAACCCCGGTGATGTTGGCGTTGAGGACGGCTGCGATGTGTTGCCAGACGACGCTCTGAAGATCGGCGGAGTGGAGGTCGGCGTTGGTGAGGTCGGCCTGGTCGAGATCGGCGGCGATGAGGCTGGCGCTGGAGAGATCGCTGTCGTGCAGGTTGGCGTGGTCGAAGACGACGTGCTCGAGGTTGGACTCTCGAAAGTTGGTGTAATGCAGGTCGGCCCAGGTCAGGTCCGCGAAGCGGAGGTCGCTGTCGCGTAGATCGGCGGCGCTGAGGTTGGAGCGGGTGAGGCGGGCGTGGGGAAGGTGAAGTCCCTGGAGGAAGGCGGAAGAGACGTCGACGCCGGTAAGCGGGATGTGATCGGCGTTCAGTTGCTGGAGGGCTTCAATGCGTCCGCCGCTGCCGCCCTTGCCCTGGGCAGTGTTAATCACCTGCCAGGCCTGGTAGTGGCGCTGCTGAATCCGGTCGCCGGATTCGCTGAACCAGAAGGTGACCCCGATAAGAATGGAAAAGCTGCCAAGGTATTCAAGAACCTCGAGGAAGCTCCAGTTGCTGAGGAGGAAAGCCAGCCATTCCCAGGCGAAGTCCACAGCTAGGAAAGGAATCAGCCAGCGATGCCGGGTGCGGCGCTGGCGCTCGAACCAGGGGTCGGGACGGGACCGAGGCGTGTGGAGGATCATGAGCCGGGGTCTATCTCGCGGCCGATTTCCCAATGGTGGCCGAAGGGATCGACCACGCGACCGACGCGCCAGCCATATTCTTCACTGATGGAACGGACGAGATGGGCCCCCGCGGCGCAGGCCTGCGCGAAAACGGCGTCGGGATCGTCGACCGTGAGGATCATGCGGGCCGTGCTGCCGCTGAGAGATTCGGGGCTGAAGTTGTGATGGTCGGGAGACTCATCGCCGATCCAGAATTCGGAGTTGCCGACGGAGAGGCGCGAGACCACCTTACGGCTGCCGTCGTCGATGCGGTAAGTTTCGGTCGCGGAGAAGGCGGCCTTATAGAACTCGACAGCGCGCGCGCTGCCGCGGACCGAGAGCCACGGCTCGAGGGTGGAGCGGGGAGCGGGCGGCATGGGAAGGATCGTACCACCGGGACTGGATGAGGAGCGTGAGCGTGAGAGTGAGAGCGTGGAGTTTCGCTGCGTCAGCTTTCATACCGTCGGGTTGCCGGGTGGTACCAGGACTTCGGCGAAGTGGAGGGCGCGGCGGTCGGTGTTTTGCGCGATTTGCTCGCGGCAGCTGAACCCATCGGCTACGAGCAGGGTGTCGGCCGCAGCGGCACGGACAGCGGGGAGCAGGACGCGCTCGCCGAGGGCTTGCGAGACGGTGAATTTGTCGCGCTCGAAGCCGAAGGGACCGGCCATGCCGCAGCATCCGGAATCAAGAAGCGCGACATCAGCACCGGTGCGGCGCAGGATCGCCATCTCGTCGGTCATCTTCATCACGGACTTGTGATGACAGTGCCCCTGAAGTACGATTTTGCGGCCCGAAAGCGGCGGGGGCTGGAAATCGGGCGCGTGGCGCATAAGGAACTGGCTGAGGAGGAGGGTTTGGTCACACAGCCGCTGCGCCCGCGGGCCGTGCTCGGAACCCGGCGGAAAGAAGTTGACGAGCTCATCGCGGAAGACGCTGGCGCAGCTGGGCTCGAGGAAGACGAACGGGAGCCCGGAGTCGATTTGCGGGGCGAAGTCGCGGAGGATTTTTTCCAGATAAGCGCGGGCTTGTTTCAGAAAGCCGAAGTCGTAGAGCGGGCGCCCGCAGCAGACGTGGTGCCGGGGAACTTCGGGGGCGAAGCCCGCAGTCGCGAGGACTTCAGCGGCGGCGTGAAGAGATTGCGGGTGGTAGTAGTTGTTCCACGTATCGGGCCACAGCAGCACCCGCCGCGTGGCCGAACGCGCTTCGCGCCAATCGCTCTGGAAGCTGCGCGGGGCGAAGCGTGGCAGCGTGCGCTGCGCAGCGACGCCGAGGACGGCTTTGATCGCGTGGGAGACGCCCGGTGTCGCGAGGGGAAGGTTCGCGAGACGCGGCGTAACGCCCGGCATGAGCGACGACAGGTGTGCCAGGCGATCCATGAAGCCGAATGCGTAGTGCTGCGGCTTGCGAAGGCGGCTGCCATAGTAGTGGGCGAGAAATTCAGCCTTGTACGTCGCAACATCGACATTGACCGGGCACTCGCTCTTGCAGGCTTTGCAGGAGAGGCAGAGGTCGAGGGCTTCGCGCACGCTTTCGTTGCGCCAGTCCGTGGCCTTGCCGCTGGCCCCGAGGACTTTGCCTTCCATCAGCTCCCATAACAGATGGGCGCGGCCACGGGTGGAGTGCTGCTCCTCGCGAGTGGCCATGTAGCTGGGGCACATGGTGCCGGCATGCTCCTTGCGGCAGGCACCGACGCCGACACAGCGCAGCGTCGCCTCGCCGAAGGAGCCGTTGTCGTCGGGGAACTGGAAGAAGGTGGCAGGGCTCTTCGCCTCGTAGCCGGCGCCAAGGCGGAGGTTGTCTTCCGGCTGATAGACGAGATCCGTCGAGGAATCCGGCTCCATGAGGATGGCGGGATTCATCCGGTTGTCCGGATCCCACAGGGCTTTGAATTCGCGGAAGGCCTGCATCAGTTCAGGCCCGAACATTTTAGGCAGCAGGGCGGCGCGAGCCCGGCCATCGCCATGTTCGCCGGAGATGGAACCCCCGTGGGCCACGACGATGTCGGTCGCGTCGTTGAGGAAGGCACGAAATTTGCGGATCCCGGGCTCGCTCTCGAGATCGAAGTTGATGCGCGTGTGTACGCAGCCCTGGCCGAAGTGGCCGTACATGGGGCTGCGGTAGCCATAGGTCTTCATCAGCGCCCAAAGCTCGCGCAGATAGGAGCCAAGGCGCTCGGGCGGAACGCCGGCGTCCTCCCAACCTTCCCATCCGTGCGGCTCGCCGGGAACGAAAACCGTGGAGCCGAGGGCGGACTCGCGAATGTGCCATAGCCGCGGAGCTTCCTCGAGGGTGCAGACGCGGCCGGTGGGCGTACCGGGAAATCCCGACAAGGCGGCAAGGAGTGCGTGGGCTTTGGCTTCAGCTTCCTCGTCAGTTTCCGCGCCGAATTCAGTCAGGAGGAATGCGCCGCCCTCGGGGAGGAGCTGCATGTCGTCGACCGCGAGATTCTTGCGGCGCATGAAGTCGAGCAGCATGGAGTCGACGCCTTCAAGGCCGATGGGGCCGTGGCGGATGATCTCAGGCGCAGCGTCGGCGGCAAGGAACGGGTCAGGGAAGCCGAGGACAGCGAGACGGCGGCAGGGCGGTGAGTGCATCAGGTCCAGCGTGGCGCGCAGAACCGTTGCAAGGGTGCCCTCGCTGCCAACCAGCGCGCGCGCGACCTGGAAGCCGCGCTCAGGCAGAAGCTCATCAAGGTTGTAGCCGGAAACGCGGCGCGGAATCTTCGGAAAGCGGCGGCGGATTTCGTCGGCGTACTGATCGCGGATGCGGCGCAGGCCGGCGTAAATCTCACCAGGGCGTCCGCCGCGCGCGATAATCGCGGAGATCTCTTCCTCACTGGTCGCGCCGACGGTCATGCGGGTTCCGTCGTACAACAGAATGTCGAGCGCCCGGATGTTGTTAGCCGTCAGTCCGCCCATCACGCTGTGCGTCCCGCAGGAGTTATTGCCGATCATGCCGCCAATCGTGCATCGGGAGTGCGTCGCAGGATCGGGTGGGAAGGTCAGGTGATGAACTTCAGCGGCTTCGCGAACGCGATCGAGGACGATGCCGGGTTCAACGACGGCGATTTTCTTCCTGGGATCGAGGGAGACGAGGCGCCGCATGTACTTCGAGAAGTCGAGGACGACCGCAACGTTGCAACACTGACCCGAGAGACTGGTGCCTGCGCCCCGCGGCAAGATGGCAGCACCTGTTTCACGACAGGCTGCGATGGTGGCTTCGACGTCCGCCGCATCGTGCGGAAGAACCACGCCGATGGGCGTGGCGCGATAGTTGGAGGCGTCGGCGGCGTAGAGCGCGCGCGAGGCCGGGTCGAAGCGGACTTCTCCGCGAACGGTGGCGCGGAGTTTCGACTCAAGTTCGCGAGCCGACTGAAAGGCCTCGTGCGGACGCGGCTGATTGAGCACGGGCTGATTGAGGATGGGCAACTCGAGTCCCATCAGAGCTCCCTGCGCAGGAAGGCGATTTGGAGGGCGTCGGACTGGCGGAGGACGGGGTTCTGGTTGTAGCGATCGACGGCGGTGAAGCCCATGGAGCAGTAGAGACGATAGGCGGCTGGCATGGATTGCGGCATGGTATCGAGGTACATGGCAGTGTAGCCGCGCCGGCGCGCGCTTGCCATGATGGCTTCGCCAAGCTTACGGCCGAGGCCGGTTCCCTGCTGCGTGGGGCGAACCCAGAGTCGCTTCATTTCGCAGGCGCGTTCGTTCGGACGCGATGGCAGGGTCAGCTTCAGAGGCTTGAGCGCAACGCATCCGGCGGGCGTGTCGCCTTCGAAGGCGAGCAGGATCGCGCCGGCAGGTTCGACATAGCTGCCAGGCAGGCCCGCGAGTTCTTCTTCGAGGCTCGCGACGCAGATATGCTCGCCGCCCACGGATTCATTGAGGAAGTGCGCGTACTCGCGCATGAGGGTGCGGCACAGGTCAGCGTCGTCAGGTTCACCGGTGAATCTGGCTGGCCGGATGACGGGCATATCGGAATGATACCGGCGTGCGCGCCTTGGATCGCGGGGGGCTGGACCTGATATAACAGCGCCCATGACGAACGCTCGCTCCGCTGTATTTGTGCTGGCTCTTTGCGCCACGGTTGGGATGGCATCCGCTTTTGCGCAAACCTCTGCAGCCGCACCCGCGCACGATCCGCGCATTGGCCAGGTGATCGATGCGCTGAGCCAGGCAAAGACCATTCGCGAAACAGCGCTTTCACCGGATGGGAAGTGGATCGCATGGAACGTCGCAGGGCGACGCGCCTCGGGAATCGAAGTGGCGCCAGTGGACAACCCGGAGGCGGCGAAACGGGTGACGGCATGCGAGAGCGGGGCCCACGGCCAGGAGAGCAATGTGGTGTTCTCGCCGGACTCGAAACAGGTGGCATTTTTCTCCGACTGCACGAGCGATCACAAGATGGCACTCTTTCTGGCGGATGCATCGGGAGGGTCGGCGCCGCATCGGCTGGCGCCATTAAACGGATTTGCGAAGGAAATGGTGTGGTCGCCAAATGGAAAGCTTCTGAGCTTCCTGTATGTGGAAGGAGCGACACGGCCGTCGGGCGCCTTGGCCGCGGAGAAGCCGCCTTCGGGTGTGATCGGGGTGGAGGGACTGGAAGTGCAGCGCGTGGCAACGGTGGATGTGGCGAGCGGGGAGCTAACGCAGATTACTCCGGCGAAGCTGCACGTTTTTGAGTTTGACTGGTCGCCGGATTCTTCGAAGCTGGCGTATGTGGCGGCGCCCCCGCCGGGGGAAAACAACTGGTGGATCGCGAAGCTGTATACGCAGACCTTGCAGGGGGACGCAAAACCGGCGCTGGATCCATCAACGATCGCAGGCCCTCTGCATGGATTGCAGATTGCCGTGCCGCGGTGGTCGCTGGATGGGCAACAGATCGCATTGATTGGCGGGCTGATGTCGGATCAGGGATCGACGGGCGGCGACATCTACGTGATGCCGGCAGCGGGCGGGGAGCCAAAAGATGTGACGCCGGATCGGGCGGCGAGCCCGTCGTGGTTTTTTTGGCTGGACGATCACCAGATGGGGATTTCGGAAATTAAAAATGGGGCGGCGCATCTGTTCGCCTACGACATTTCGAACCATCAGGATTCGACAGAGTACAACCTGACCTTGCCAGGGTCAGTGAGTGGCGGCGGCCTCATGGGAAGCGTTTCGGTATCGAATTCGAACAATGTTGCATTGATCCGGTCTTCGTTCGACAAACCGCCTGAGGTGTGGGCCGGCGATTTGATGAACCTGAAGCAGATTACGCATGTGAACGACGGAGTGAAGCCGGACTGGGGAAAGGCCGAGTCGGTGGAGTGGGAGAACGAAGGGTTCCACGTGCAGGGATGGCTGCTGTTACCCGCCCACTACGATCCGGCGAAGAAAAAGTATCCGCTGATCGTCGAGGTGCACGGGGGACCCTCGGCAGCCGTTACGCCGCGCTGGCCGGGTGTTGGGTATGGGCCGGTTCCCTTTTCCGCGCTCGACTACTTTGTGCTCATGCCGAATCCGCGCGGGAGCTATGGCGAGGGCGAGAAGTTTACGCAGGCGAATCGCAAGGATTTCGGCTACGGCGATCTGCGCGACATTCTGAAGGGAGTGGACGCGGTCGAGAACAAGTATCCGATCGACGATCACCGGGTGGGACTGACGGGCTGGAGCTATGGCGGGTTCATGACGATGTTCGCTGTAACCCAGACGGATCGCTTCAAAGCGGCGGTAGCGGGGGCGGGAATCTCAAACTGGCAGAGCTATTACGGAGAGAATGCGATCGATCAGTGGATGATTCCATTCTTTGGAGCCTCGGTCTACGACGATCCGGCGGTGTACGCCAAAATGTCGGCGATCAACTTCATCAAGCAGGTCAGGACGCCCACATTGTCGGTGGTCGGGGATCGGGACGGGGAGTGCCCGGCGCCGCAATCGTTCGAGTTCTGGCACGCGCTGCGGGATTTGGGCAAGCCCACGGAGCTGGTGGTGTATCCCGACGAGGGACACGGGTTTGTTAACCCCGAACACCGGCGGGATGTTCTTGAGCGCGCGCTGGGCTGGTTTGAGGAGTACATGCCCGATGCAGGCCTCGGGGCGCAGCCCTCAGGTAACAGGTGACTGGTGACAGGCAGCACGGGCCCAACTCAGCGGATTGAGCACGATTTGCTCACGAAAGCAGGCCCCGCGCGTCCGCCATTTGAGAGCTCTCACGGTGATTGCCGGCGGTCTATTGCGCTGTGCGGGGTGCTCCTCCTTTGTTATTCTGAGACGCACCCAGAATTATCTGGTGTTCGGACCGTCTGAGCGGCTGGACCGCGCAGGCGGGGAGGTTTCATGCGGCGGTTCCTTGCTTTTGTAGTGCTGTTTGCTTGTTCGCTTCCGGTTGGTCTTTCCATCTCGGGCTGTGGCCATAATCCCAACAATTACTGCATCAAGAATGGCCATGCCTACGGCATTACGACCAGCCAGGTGGTGTACGTCACGCTGAGCCCCGAAGTGACGGGCGTATCGCTGGCGTGGGGTCAGACAGGGACTTTGGGAGCACCGCAGGCCTTTAACTGCACAGGCGGCAGCGCCAGTGTCAGCAAGTACACGTTTGCCAGCTCCAACCTCCAGCTCGCGGACATCTCTCCCACGGGTTCGATTTGCGCGGGCACCTGGAACCGCAACAGCCCCGGTGGCGTTCCTGACTTTTCCATTTGCACCCCGCCCTCCGGCGCTTCGCTCTCCTCGTTCAACGGGTGCTCGAAGACCACCTGCGGCATCGTGCAGATCACGGCAACGGGTGCGGCGGTGACCAGCAATCCGGTCAATGTCTATGTGCATCCGCCGATTACGTCGATGACCATACCCAACCAGACCGCCTGCATCTCCCAGGGAAAGACCCTGCCTACATCGCTGCTGGCGGAAACCACGGTGACGGGGCCAGGGGGCGTGACGCTGTGCAGCCCCAGCACTACGGCGTGCACCAGCCCGAGCGCGAATGTGGGCACGATCACGTTTAACCCAGTCACCGCGTCGGTGGTGACGATCAACAATACAACTGACCCGACCAGCGTGAATCCCGTGACCGGGACAGGAGCCACGACCGGACCCAATCCAAACGGAACGGCAACGGCGAATCTTCCAGGCTCTACCGTGATCAACGCCAGCGCGGCAGAAGTGACGTCGGCCGCTGGATACTTTTCGACCTGCCCTCCAGCGAAGATCGCGCTGAACGTCAACGGTTCAACCTCGGCAACGGTGACGACCAGCTCGCCGCAGACAGTGGTGGCCAGCGTGACCGATACGACCGGTGCGACCCTCAACGGACTCAGCCTCAGCTATGCATCGACCGAGCCACAGAACCTGAGTGTCGCCAGCACAGGCCTGGTCACAGCAACGTTCCCGAGCCATGCGACGGTGACTGCAATTTGCCAACCGCCTACCTGCAATCCTGCCCCGGTCAATCTGATCGGAACCCTTGGCAACGGGATGCCGGTGGCAGGAAACCGGGTCAGCATCAGCTCGCCAGGACGGAGCAGCAACCAGATCTGGATGGCGTCGTCGCAGTCTACGTATTTCTCTGAGGTCGATCTGACCACGGGCGGAGCGGGGGCCCCGATTCGCCTTCCGTACACTCCGAACTCCATGGTGATGGATCAGGGCGGCGATACCCTGTTCTTCGGCAGCTATCACGAGCTGATGATCTACAGCACGGTTGGGAACTCGCTCTCCAAGGAAGTGACAGGTGTGCCTGGGGTGGTGCTGGCGGTCTCACCCACGGGATCGACGGCGGTGATCAACGATCAGTTGCGCCAGGTGATTTACCTCTTCAACACGACGGCGGGCAGCTTCACCAGCATCGGGGGTGTAGCGTTTCGAGCACAATACTCGCCGGATGGAAACACGGTTTATATCTCGGGCGTGGATCCCGCGACGGGGCAAAACACGCTGTTTGTGAACAGCAGCAGTACAGGGTGGTCTCAATATCCGCTCACCAGTCAGCCAGCCTACAGCTGTCGGCTGGAAGCGGCAGGAACGGCGGCGGTGCCGGCCTACAACCCCGCGTGGGACCCTTATTGCGGACCCGCACTGACGATCACCGTGCCAAGCGTCGCGGCGTTCCTCAGCGGCAACTCGACGGCCGCGCGGAGCTACTGCCCGAACGGCAGCTCGAATCCGCCCTATTATCCCCCAGCCGGTGATACAGGAGTTCCGACGACCAAGCTGACAGCTACGGCGGACGGCAATCACATTCTCGGTGCGGACAACACGACCTTCTCTGACATTCTGCTGGGGACGACTTCCGGAGCCCCGAGCGGCGTACCCATCAACGCCTGCCCGGCGTACACGGGAGCGCCTCTGACGATCACGACGAACCCGATTACCGCCACCCTGCCGGTGACGGCCACGGAAATCGACCAGGTCGTGTCGTCACCGGATTCTTCGCTGGCGTTCATTACTTATTCCGCCGGAGCGGGAACGGGTGTCCTGCCCTACTACCAGCCCCTGAACACGGGTGCGCTGGGAACATTGGCGACCGTGCAGCTTTCAACCGGAGCGCAGGTGCCGATCACCGGCATCTTCAGTCCGGACGGATCCATCTTCTTCACCAGCACGAGCGGCGACAATCTGGTGCACATGGTCGACACGGGAACGCTGACGGACACGCAGACCATCGATCCCAAGCTGACCAACAGCAGTGGAGTATCGGTGCCGCCGCAATTCCTGGCGGTGAAGAGCCGGCCCACAACCTAAAACAGATCGTGGCTGACAGGTGGCAGAGGGGCGCTGGTCCAGAGGCTGGCGCCCTTCGTGTCTTACACTAGGACCCATGTCGCGCGTCGCCATTATTTCGAAACCGCAAAAGGAAGAACTCCGGCAGATGCTGCCGGAACTGGTGTTATGGCTGAAGGCGCACCATCACGAGCCGCTCCTGGACCCCGTGAGCGCGAACTACGTGACGGATGAGAAAGTCCACCCCCGGCGAGAGCTGGCTTCGCTCCAACCCGACCTGGTTATCGTCCTGGGTGGCGACGGAACCCTGCTGGCGGCCGCACGGGTATTCGCGCGCAGTGGGGTGCCGATCCTCAGCGTCAACCTGGGCGCGCTGGGCTTTCTCACCGAAGTCCGCCTCACCGACATCTATGCGCATCTGGAAGCGTGGAGTCAGGGTGCATGCTGCATCGAGTCCAGAGCCATGCTGCACAGCGAGCTGTGGCGCGACGGCAAGCTGAACTGCGAGCACGATGCGCTGAATGACGTGGTGGTGGCCAAGGGAGCCATCGCCCGTATGGGCAATTTTGTGGTGGAGGTAGACGACCAGCTGGCCGCCTCCTTCCGCGCCGATGGAGTCATTGTCGCAACTCCGACAGGTTCGACCGCTTACTCGCTGGCGGCGGGCGGCCCGGTGCTGGCGCCCAAAGTCGATGTTCTCATCGTGACGCCGATTTGCCCTCACCAGCTCACGCTCCGCCCCATGGTCCTGCCGGGAAGCTCAAAAATCCTGGTGCGCATCGAGGGCATTCCAGACCAGACATTTCTTACCGTCGACGGCCAGGAGGCCATCCAGCTGCGCGTCGGCGACGAGTTGCGCTGCCGGAAATCCGACTATGCCGTTAAACTGCTTCGGCTCGGGGAGAATGGCTTCTTCGACGTCCTGCGCACGAAACTGAAGTGGGGAGAGAAGTAGAGCCATGGCAGACGGCCACAACAAAAAGTGGCTTCGGGGGGGCGAGTAAGCCGACTTACTGCTTGGTCAGTTCAAGCAGCAACTGGTGGGCCTTGGTGCTCAGAGTGTTCGCTCCATCGAGATCGTCTGCATTCAGGGCATCGCGGGCGCGTGTGATGTAGGTGCGGATCAGCGTGGCGGTCTTCTGCTCGTCCGTGCTCAGGGATCGCTTGATGGCGTTCAGGCCCGCTTCGGTCGCATCGATCTGCGTGGAAATGCCGTGCCTGTCGTTGGTATTGGAATTGTCGTTCGCGGTCGAAATCTGCCCGATGGGGGTCATTTCAGCAGGCTGGGCGGTCGCCTCCTGGGTAGTCTGCGCCGGGGTTTGCGGGGGGGGCGCGGATTTCGCGGTTTCCGCCGACGCGATATCCTGCGCAGGTTTTGGACGCCGTTTGGCGGGGTGGCGCGGTTCTGCGATGGCAACCTGAGGCTTGACCTCGGGCGGAGTGGTGGTATCGAGCTTCACGGGACGCCGGGTTGCCGGCATTGCGGGCGGAACAGGCGAAACCAGGGCGATCATCCGCCCCGGCGGCAGAGGGGGTACCTCGGCCGCGGCGGCGATGGAAGCCCTTGGCTTCTTCGGGCCGCATCCTGTCAGCAGCGCAAGCGACAAGGCTAGCGCTGCGCATGACCTTCCGGATCTCATGGTCCGGACCTTTCTGGCTGGGTCTCACCACCCTGGCGAGCAAGCTCGCTGGGAATCGCGTGTCCTGTGCCATCCAGCACTACGCGCTGTCCCGAACCGGCAGAAATAAGCGGGAGCCGCAGCACAAATGTAGTTCCGCTCCCAGCCTTCGATTCTACGTCAATTTGCCCGTGATGCATTTGCACAATGCGATACGTCATAGCAAGCCCGATGCCGCTTCCCTCTTTTTTGGTCGTGAAGTAGAGGTCGAAAATGCGCGCGCGAATGTCATCCGGGATGCCCTCACCGTGATCGCGGATCCGTATATAAGCCCAGCGGGAATCTTCGGTGAGCCGCACTTCGAGCAGGCCGCCGGTGGCCATCGCCTGGGCGCCGTTGATCACGATATTCAGCAGCGCCTGTTCCATCAGGTCGGCATCGACACGACAGGGCACCGACCGCGTCGGCGCGTGACTCTCGACCGTAATGCCACGGGTCTGGAGCTCGGCCGAGGCCAGCATCAGCACGGTGGAAACTACACCGCGCAGATCCTGATCCTTCAGCTGGAGCTCGACCGGGCGCGAGAAGTCGACCAGGGTCTGCACCACGCGGTCAAGGCGGCGAATCTCGCTCTGGATAATGTCAAGGTGGCGAAGCGCGTCGCCGCCGACCTGGACCTTGTTACGAAGCAATTCGAGGTGCACCACAATGGCATTGATGGGGTTTTTGACCTCGTGGCCGACGCCGGCGGTGAGGCGGCCGATGGACGCCATGCGCCGCGAGACCTCGAGCTCCGACTCGATTTCGCGAACCGACTCCAGATCGTGGATGGTAAGCAGTGCGCCGAGTGAATGGCGGTCCCGCGACTGAGTGTCGTGGATAAAGTCGAGGGAAACCTCGACGCGCCGGCCCGTCTCTGTGGTTACCTCTTCCTGGACGATGGACATACCGCCTTCGAAGGCATCGCGCACCATGCGGCCCAGGCGCGTGGTGCGATCGAAGATTTCGCGCACTTCGGCGCCGAAGATACGTTCGCGTCCGATGTTGAGGAAGCGCTCGCAGGCGCTGGAAACCAGCACGGCGCGCGAATCGCGGGTGAACAGCATCACCCCGTCCTGCAGATTGGAGAGGATCGAGTCGAGATTCTCGCGGAGCGCGGAAAAGACCTCTTCGACATTACGGATGCGCTGGCCGAGACGCTCGATTTTGCCCGAAACCTGGGCGACCGCGTCGTCGCCTCGGCGAGACTCCTTTTCCGGAGTAGCTGAGGCGGCGCCAGACATCTCAGGTTCAATGGCCCGGCGCAGATCGCGAACGTTCGCGTGATCGGTCAGGGCCTCCTGTTGCGCGGCGAGCGTGTCGAGGCGGTGGCTGATCTGCTCGATCGGCTGCAGAGCCAGATTGGCCACGAAGGCCGCGACGATCATGGAGATGATCATCGCGAGGCCCATGAAGCTGAAGGATTCGATGAGCCAGGGCCGAAAATCGTGGCTGAGAAACGTGGTGCGGATGCCGATGCGGATGGTCAGGAACGGCTGCCCGTTCAGATCGATACCCAGCGAAACGTTGTAGACCTGGGGCGGACCAAAGACGATGCGCAGGGTCCGAACCAGCGTCTGGCGCCGCAGCACACCATAGTCGGGACGCCGGGGAAGAATCTGATCGTCGAACGTGGAATCGGGCACAGCGATGATTGCGCGATTCTGGCGGTCCACCACCGAGACGTCGAGAATGGTGGGCGAATAGTTGACGATGGATGTGAGCAGCGCGTTGAGGCCGGGATCGCGACGCAGTGCATCGGCTACCGCGGCGCGCACGGCGACCGGGTCGTTGGCATTGACGTGACGGCTGGAAAGGCCGCTCTCGAGAGCCCGATTCACCTGGAACGAAACTTGGTGGGTCAGGATGTCGTTGGCAGCCCAGGACTGCTCGACATGCTGCTGGAGCAACTGGCTCAGCCAGATCCAGGAGAACACCACCACGACGCAAAAGACCAGGCCGGTGATGGCAAGGACGAGTTTGGTCTTGAGGCGCATGGTCGGGGGGGGATCCGCGCTCAACAGTAATCAGGAATCGGTAATGGGAGAATAACTGGAATTGTTACTCGCGTGCCACATTATTCTTCGAGCGCGCCCGCGGCAGTGGCTGTGCTTCCGTATTCCCGCAGCTTGTTATGGAGGGTTTTGAGGCTAATGCCGAGGATTTCCGCGGCACGGGTCTTGTTGTTGTGGGTGGACTCGAGCGTTTTAAAGATCAGCATGCGCTCGGCATCGTCCACCGTGGCTCCGACTTCCAGCTGGATGGCGTTCGGCGGCAGCTCAGTCGTGGTGCGAATCGGCCTGGTTCCAAAGCCGGGCGGCAGATGGCGAGACTGAAGCTGGTTGTCGCTGCACAGCACAATGGCCCGTTCAATCGTATTGCGCAGCTCCCGCACGTTACCAGGCCAGTCGTGCGCGACGAGGCGCGCCAGCATTTCACTGTCGATACCGGACACGTTGCGTTGGTGCTTCTGGTTCATGTCGATGATCAGGGCGTCGGCAATGGAGGGGATGTCCTCTTTATGCTCGCGGAGCGGCGGCATGTGGATGTTGAAGACGTTGAGGCGATAAAAGAGATCGCCGCGCAAATGGCCGTCAGCGACCGCTTCTTCGGGATTCTTATTGGTAGCCGCGAGCACGCGCACATCGATGGGCGATTCAACCTTGCTGCCGAGGCGGCGCAGCTTGCGATCTTCCAGAACGCGCAGCAGCTTGGCCTGGGTCGCCACCGGCATCTCACCGATTTCGTCGAGGAGAAGCGTGCCGTCTTCGGCTAATTCAAAGCAGCCGGCCCGGCGCTCGATGGCCCCGGTGAATGCGCCTTTTTCGTGGCCAAAGATCTCGCTTTCGATCAGCGTCTCGGGAATGGCGGCGCAGTTGACGGCAACGAAGGGTTTGTTGCGGCGCGGGCTCAGATCGTGCAGCGTGCGCGCCACCAGCTCCTTGCCGGTCCCGCTTTCGCCGGTAATCAGCACGGAGACATTGCTGGGGGCGACGCGCTCGATGAGAGCGAAGACCTCCTGCATTTTTTTTGAGGCGCCGACCAGCGAACCAAGCACGCCCGTCTCGCGCAGCTTGCGCCGGGTGACTTCGAGCTCGCGTTCGGTATCGCGTTGGCGCGCGGCGTTGGTGAGGATGGCGCGCAGGCGGGTAGGATCGACCGGCTTCTGGATAAAGTCGTAAGCGCCGTTCTTCATGGCCTCGACGGCGGCTTCGATGGACCCCTGGGCGGTGAGCATGATGACCGCGATTTTGTCGCTGGTCTCTCCAATACGCGAAAGCAGCTGGAGCCCATCCATGCGCGGCATTTTGAGATCGGAGACAACGATGCCCGGCTGCCATGCGTTGACCTTTTCCAGGGCCTCGAGGCCGTCGCGCGCAGTTTCAGTGCGATAGCCCCAGCCCGAGACAAGCTCGGCGAGGCCCGACAACGCGTGCGGCTCGTCTTCGACGATGAGGACTTTTTCCTGCGTGCTCATGTGCGGGGGGTAAATCCGGGGGTCACGGTTTGTTGTATCACCTTTGCGGTATGGCCGACCAGGCGAAAAAGAGAAGCCCCTGCGCACCCCATGTATCCTGAGAAAGGACGCAATTTTGGGCAAAATCGCGCAAAATCCTCGATTTCGACTCTTGCTGCACTGGATTCCGGCATTCATCGGAATTTCGGTGATTCTTATGGAATCCACCGCGACGATGTCGTCGGAGAATACCAGCCGATGGCTGCTGCCGCTGTGGGTGAAGCTGTTTGGGCCCATCAGCGCTGCGCGGTGGGATGTGGTCCACCACTACATCCGTAAGACCGGCCACTTTGTCGGCTATGGCGTGGTGAGCCTCGGCTTTTTCGAGGCCTGGCGCGTCACGCTGGAAGGGCACTGGACAGAGGGGCGGACGCGGTTCCGGAATGCAGCCGGACTGGCGCTCCTCTCAACCCTGCTGCTGGCCAGCTGGGACGAATGGCACCAGAGTTTTCTTCCCGGAAGAACGAGCTCGCCGCGGGATGTAGCCATCGATTTCTGTGGCGCGGTGGCTGCGCATCTGGTGTTGCTGGGGATCGTGACCCTGTGGCGGAAACGGCCAGGCGTGATGGTGACTGCCTGACGAGCAGAAATCCGAATCAGAGTTGAAGAAGAACCCGAAGCGCTTCGGGGAGCAAAGATCCTGCGGCCCGCTCCCGATTGACGAAACCAGGAGCAGGCCCTGATACTGGCTCCATGAACTTCCGCAATGGCACGGCGCTCACATTGGACATGTGTATGAACATGTGCAGGAAGACCGTGCGCGGGAGCGGACAAGTGCAGTAAGCGCGAGTTCGAAGAAGGT
Source organism: Acidobacteriaceae bacterium (assembly GCA_036272255.1). GTDB lineage: Bacteria > Acidobacteriota > Terriglobia > Terriglobales > Acidobacteriaceae > Palsa-343. The sequence continues at coordinate 24,376 of DATAZC010000020.1, forward strand.
TCCGGCGGCCCACGGTCAGAAAAGATCGCGGGCCGTTTGCTTTTGAATCGCAGTAAGCGAGTAGCGGAGGAGGAACAAATGGCGGAAGAGACAAAACAGCATCTGGCAACATTGGCGGTTCATGGGGGACAGGTTCCCGATCCAACGACCGGGTCGCGCGCCGTCCCGATTTATCAAACGACATCGTATGTGTTTCAGGACGCGGATCACGCGGCGCGGCTGTTTGGACTGCAGGAGTTCGGGAACATCTACACGCGGATCATGAATCCGACCACGGATGTTTTTGAGAAGCGGGTGGCGGCGCTGGAAGGCGGAGCTGCCGCGCTGGCGACCTCTTCGGGGCAGGCAGCCGAGACGCTGGCGATTACGACCCTCGCAAGCGCCGGCGATGAGATTGTGTCGACCACCTCGCTCTATGGCGGAACGTACAACCTGTTCCACTACACCATGCCGAAGCTCGGCATTGCGGTGAAGTTTGTGGATGCGGATGATTTCGACGCGCTGCGGAAGGCAATCACCCCGAAGACCCGGGCGGTGTACACCGAGACACTGGGAAATCCGAAGCTGGACATTGCCGATGTGGAGACGCTGGCGAAGATTGCCCACGAAAATGGACTCCCGCTGATCATCGATAACACCAGCGTGACGCCCATCCTGCTGCGGCCGATCGAGTGGGGTGCGGACATCGTGGTGGAGTCGGCAACCAAGTACATTGGCGGCCATGGAACTTCGATTGGCGGAGTCATTGTGGACGCAGGAAAGTTTGACTGGAAGGCATCGGGACGATTTAAGGATTTCGTCGAGCCGGATCCTTCGTATCACGGGCTCTCGTTTACTGAGGCGTTCGGGCCGCTGGCCTTCATTCTCAAGGCGCGGGTCCAGGGACTGCGCGATACAGGCGCGGCGGTGTCGCCTTTTAATGCGTGGCTGTTTCTGCAAGGGCTGGAGACGCTGCATCTGCGGATGCAGCGGCACTCAGAGAACGCGCTGGCGGTGGCCAGGCATCTGGAGAAGCAACCGGGCGTGGAGTGGGTGAACTATCCCGGGCTCGCGTCGAGCAAGTATGCGGCGCGCGCGAAAAAGTATCTGCCCGATGGGGCGAGCGGGCTCGTGACGTTCGGGATCAAAGGCGGATACGACGCGGGCAAGGCGTTCATCAACGCGCTCAAGGTGTTCTCGCTCCTCGCGAATCTGGGCGATGCGAAGTCGCTCGTGATCCATCCGGCGTCGACAACGCACCAGCAGTTGTCAATCGAGGAGCAGGCAGGAACAGGCGTGACGCCGGAGCTGGTGCGCCTGTCGGTCGGCATCGAAGATGTGCGCGATCTGATTGCGGACATCGACCAGGCGCTGACGGTGGCAGTGCCGAGCCCGGAGCTTGTCGGGGCCAGGTGAATACGGAAACACAAAGTACGGGCAATACCGCGGCGGCGATCCGGCCGAACGTAGAGGGGGACTACCTGATTGATGAGGTGGTCCCGCTTGAGAGCGGCGAGGTTCTGGCACGGCCAACCCAGCGCTATGCGGTCTACGGAAAACTGAATGCTGCGCGCGACAACGCGGTGCTGGTGGCGCATGCGCTCTCTGGCAACGCGGAGGTAGCGACGTGGTGGCCGCAGCTGTTCATGAAACCCGGCGGACTGCTGGATCTGGATCGCGACTGCGTGATCGGGATCAACATTTTCGGATCGTGTTACGGGTCGACTGGGCCCGGCAGCGTGGATCCGGATACCGGGCGGCTATACGGACCGACGTTTCCGCTGATCAACGTGCGGGACATCGTGCGGGCACAGGAGAAGCTGATCTCGTCGCTGGGGATCAGGAAGCTGAAGCTCGCCATTGGCGCGTCGATCGGCGGGATGCAGGTGCTCGAGTGGGCGGTCCTGTTTCCAGATCGCGTCGCGCGGGCGGTGAGCATTGGCGCCGCGCCCCTGGGGGCGATGGGCCTGGGTCTGAACCACCTGCAGCGCCAGGCCATCATGCTCGATCCCAGCTGGGCAGGCGGATATTATTTGCCGGACGATGAGCCGCACGGGGGCCTGGCGATTGCGCGGGCTCTGGGCGTGATCAGCTACAAGAGTGTGCCGTTGTTTGAGCAGAGATTTGGAAGGAAGCCGAACCGGACCGGCGAGAATCCATGGATCTCCACCGCGGCCGGACAGAATGGGCGATTCGACATTGCGGGGTTCCTGGACTATCAGGGGCACAAATTTAATGGGCGGTTTGACGCGAACTCGTACATCGCCATCACGCGAACCATGGACACCTTCGATCCGGTGCGGGCGCACGCCTCCCCCCTCGCCGCCTACAGCCGGATCAAGGCGCATGTGACGATGGTGGGAATTTCGACGGACTGGCTGTTTCCGCCGGAGGATGTGCGGTCGATGGCGGTGGTGATGGCAGCCGCGGGGGCGCGGTGCGACTACCGGGAGATGGCGTCGAACCACGGGCATGACGCGTTTTTAGCCGAGCCGGAACATTTGGTGCGGCTGCTGACGCCGGTCTTTGAGTGAAACAACCTGGGCTGTTTGCCCCCTGGTCAGATTTCGACCTGGCCTTCCAGGTAGAAAACGCAGGATCCTTCCAGCTCGACACGATCGCCGTTCAAACGGCAAATGACTTCTCCGCCGCGGGGAGAGGCCTGAAAGCCGCGGAAGCTGGTTTTGCCGAGGCGCTGGGCCCAATACGGCGCCAACATGCAGTGAGCGGAACCGGTGACCGGATCTTCCGGGATCCCCTTGACGGGCGCAAAGTAGCGACTGACGAAGTCGTAGTGCGGATCGGCGTTTGAATCGCCCAACGCGGTCACGATGAGACCCGGGTGGTCGAACCGCGCAATGGCCGCGAAGTCGGGTTTGAGTTTGCGCAGGGTCTGCTCGCTGTCGATAACAGCCAGGTAGTTGAAGTCGTTTGCCGTGACTTCGCTGGGAACAACACCGAGGGCTTCGGCGAGGCCGGGCGGCGGCGGGACGGGCTGCGAGGGGCGCGAGGGGAAATCCATAATGTAGCGAGCGCCGGCGCGGGTGACGGTAAGCGGGCCGCTGGCGGAGTGAAAGACGACGCGGGTGCGCGCGGGCTCGAGGCGCTCCATAACGACTGCGGCGCTGGCGAGCGTGGCGTGGCCGCAGAGCGGCACTTCGGTCTCCGGCGTGAACCAGCGGAGTCGGTAGTCGCCGTTCTCGCGCAGGAGAAAGGCGGTCTCGGCAAGGTTGTTTTCCGCGGCGATGGCCTGCAGAGTCGCGTCGGGCGGCAAGGATTCCATGGGCATAATGGCGGCGGGATTGCCGGCGAAAAGACGAGTGGCGAAGGCGTCGACCTGATATATAGGGGTGCGCACAGAGACCTCTTACGGGTAAGTCAGGAATCGCAAACCTTACTCCATCGTATCTTTGGTTCACAAGTTGACGTCCGTTTTCCGTGGTAGCGTAGGGAAATCAAAAAAATGTCCTGCTGCCTGGTGGAGTTCTGCGGATTTCTCCGCATATCAAAACTCTGGTATCAACCGACGGTCCTGACGGGCCTGGCGCTCGCTGCTGCTCTTGTGGCGTGCGATGCCCGCGCGCAGCAAACGAATTCCGCGCCCGCTTCCGCGCCGGTTGTCGTGCAGCCGGGAGCTCCAGGCCAGCCAAGCCGGACCCTCCCTTCGTCCACCAGGGGCACAGTCCCACCCGTGGTCCCAGCCGACGTGGAGTTCATGCAGGGCATGATCATGCACCACTCGCAGGCCGTCGAGATGACGGCACTCATCCAGTCGCACACCCAGAACAAGCAGGTAAGGGCGCTGGGCGCGAAGATCAGCAGCTCGCAGTCCGACGAGATTCGTTTCATGCAACGATGGCTTGCCGCGCGCGGAGAGCGCCTCTCGATGTCGATGCCGGGCATGCCCGACATGGACATGAGCGGCAAACCGATGGCACCGATGCCGGGAATGCTCACGCCGGAACAGATGACGGCGCTCCGGGCGGCGCGCGGCGCACAGTTCGACCACTTGTTCCTGACGGGAATGATCCAGCACCACGGTGGCGCGCTCACCATGGTGAAAGATCTGTTCGATATGGCGGGTGCGGGGCAGGATGCGGATATCTTCAACTTCGCCACCGATGCGGATAATACGCAGCGGGCGGAGATCAAAATTATGCAGAGCATGCTGGAGGAGGAACATTGAGGCAAGTGAGGCACGCTGCTTTCCATCTGGCCGGTATGGCCGCGATCGTTCTCTGTTTCAACCCAGGTTGGGCCCGCGCGCAGCAGACGCCTCCACCGGCCGCTGGAGACCAGGCTCCGGCTGCGCAACAGGAGGAGCGGAATCCGTTTGCCCCGCAACCGGCGCCGCCGCTGCCGCCGGGGATGACCGGTGCCGACACCAACGATGTTCGTTACACGCTGAAGCCGGGTATGTATGACGCGGGCGAAGCGGCCATGGGCATGAAGCATGTGTTGTTCCTGAAAAAGCCAGGCGCATTTCAGATGGACGCAACCTCGCCGGATGATCCGCAGGTGCAGAAGGTGCTTGGACAACTCGGCATGGGCGCGAATATGCCGAAGGCACTGCAGCCCATGATCGCCCAGCTGGCTTTCGCGAATTCGGACTTCGCGTTCTCCGGCATTCATCTGTTCCAGGGAAATTTCTACGGCGTGAACATCTTCGACATCAGCGATCCGGCAAAAACGGCGCTCCTCACCTCGCTGGTGTGCCCCGGTGGGCAGGGTGACGTATCGGTATACGGCAACCTGCTGTTCATGTCGGTCGAGATGCCCAACGGGCGGCTGGACTGCGGCGCGCAGGGATTTCCGGCAGATCCTCCGGCGCCTCCGCCGGCAGCGGGACAACCACCGGCGCGTCATATTCCCTCGGCGCAGAAGGACCGCTTTCGCGGCGTGAGAATCTTCGACATTTCGGACATTCGAAACCCGAAGCAGGTGGCAGCGGTGCAGACCTGCCGCGGCTCGCACACGCATACGCTGGTGCTGGATCCGAACGATAAGGACAACGTCTACATCTACGTTTCGGGCACATCGTTTGTGCGGCAGTCGGAAGAGCTGGAAGGATGTTCGGACGAGACCCCGGATAAGGATCCGAACACGGCGCTGTTCCGCATCGAGGTCATCAGGGTTCCGGTGGCGTCTCCACAGGATGCGAAGGTGGTCTCGAGCCCGCGCGTGTTCATCGATGCGCGGACAGGTGCGTTGAACGGCCTCAACAACGGCGGCAGCCACGACAAGGGCGCAGAAAAACCAGCGGACACCAACCAGTGCCACGACATCACGGTCTACTCAGCCATTGGCCTGGCGGCGGGGGCGTGTTCCGGCAACGGACTTTTGCTGGACATCCGCGACCCCGTTCATCCAAAGCGCGTGGATGCGGTGAACGATCCGAACTACGCATACTGGCACTCGGCTTCGTTCTCGAATGACGGTACGAAGGTGGTATTCACTGACGAGTGGGGCGGGGGGCTGGGGGCGCGGTGCCGTCCGAACGACCCGGTGAAGTGGGGCGCGGATGCGATCTTCAACCTGAAGGATGACAAGCTGAGCCTGGTCGGTTATTACAAGCTGCCCGCGGCGCAGGGAGACACGGAAAACTGCGTCGCGCACAATGGCTCGCTGATTCCGGTGCCGGGGCGCGACATTGAAGTGCAGGCGTGGTACCAGGGCGGCATTTCGGTGATGGATTTCACCGATCCGGCGCACCCGCAGGAGATTGCGTACTTCGATCGCGGCCCGATTGATGCGAAGACGCTGGTGCTCGGCGGAGACTGGTCGGCGTATTGGTACAACGGTTCGATTTATGGATCGGAAATTGCGCGCGGTCTGGATGTGTTTGAGCTGACGCCGACGAAGTTTCTCACGCAGAACGAAATTGATGCGGCAAAGACAGTGCATGTGGCGGAGCTGAACGTGCAGAACCAGCAAAAGATCGAATGGCCCGCGCATCTGGTGGTGGCGAAGGCCTATGTGGATCAGCTCGCGCGCTCTCAGACGCTGTCGCCGAAGGAAATCTCTTCGCTCGAGAAGGCGATTGGCGCGGCGGAGAAGTCGCATCTCAACGCCGGCAAAGTGAAAAAGCTGCAGGGCTTGGCTCCGTCCCTGGAATCGAAGGCAAGCTCAGCCAATGCGACGGATGCTGCGCGGCTGCACGCTCTGGCAGGGATTCTGGAGCGTCCAGTCGCCTGAGAAGCAGATTTTAGAGAAACAGAATTCAGAGTTTCGGATCGCAGATTGGCTCGGGGCAACACTTGTTGCCTCGAGCCCTTTTGTTGGACGTATACTTTGCCGACCACACGCTCCTCAGAAGTGGAACGACGTGCCGAGGTTCAGCGTGCGGTTCGCGGAACCAGTGCCGAAGTTGCTGGCCAGCGCCGTGGATTCGCCGAAGAGCGGGGAGTCGAGCACGCCCACCGGTGGCGCGAGGTTCACATGGTTCAGAACGTTCTCAGCCTGGATGGAGAAGCTGAGGTTGTACTTGCGCTCGATGGGCTTCTTCTTTGGTGCTCTGGTCGTGGCTGATCCGGCAGGCGCCGGGGCTGCCGTTTCGACAGGAAGCTGCGGGCCAAAGTTGAAATTCTTCTGGGCGCGCATATTCAGGACGAAAGTGTCGGGGCCCGTGCCGTAATTGGTGGGAATGGTGGTCTGTCCGGCAATCGGCGCGGTGTCGAAGGTGCCCCACTGCGTGTGGACGACGGACGGCCGGGTCAGGTCGGTAGCGAAGGTGGGGCGGTCGTTGAACTGGTTATCGCCGTTCAGGTCCTCCCCGAGCACGATGTTGAAAGGCGCGCTGGACTGATAGATGAGGAATGGATTGAGCTGGAAACCGCGCCAGACGTGCCACCATCCGCCGAAGAACAGGCGGTTGCGGTAATCGTTGGACGAGCGGCCCCAATCCTGATGAAGATCGTAGCCGTTGGACGGGAAGTTGCCGACGCCGGAGCTGTCGGCGCTCGCTTTGCCGAACATGTAGTTGGAATACACGCCGATGTTTCTCGTGTGAACCTGGGCGTTGATGATAAGGCGATGGCGGACGGAATCGCCTTCGGATTCGTACTCGTAGATGTTCTGGTTGATGCCGAGTGGACGGACCCCGCTGTTGGGATCCTCGGGATTGAAGGTGCCGGGGAGCGGCGCGTTGATGTTGCGGGTGAGCAGGAGATGGTCGCCGCGAGTGAGCTGGTAGTTGAAGGAGAGCGAAGCAAATTTGCCGATAGGCTTATCGGCGCCGATACCGCCCACCATTTGATACGGCGCGTGCAGCGTCGGGCTGACACGAAAGATGGTGGGCGCGACGGTAGAGGCGCTGGAGCACGCGGTGGGATCGCTGGTGCAGACGGTGGGATAGAAGGTCGGGTCGGTGACGACCTGCTGTTTTTCGGTAACGCCGTTCTCGCGCTGCGCGTTGAGGACGTTGAGCGAAGCGAAGCGACTGTAGAAAAAGCCAAAGCCGGTGCGGATGACGACGATGGGCGGCTTGTTTTTGGCGCCGTTCACCGCCCAGGAGACACCGAAACGCGGCGCGAAGTCGGCGTGATCGGGGATGCGGGTTTGTGATTCGAACCGCAGCCCATAGCTGACCGTAACGTTGGGCTTGATCTTGTAATTGTCTTCACCGTAAAGGCCCATATCGAAAACATTCACGGCAATGGCGGGCGTACCGGTGGTCTGGCTGAAGAGCGAAGGGCCGCCGCCGGCCGCGGCGATCTGTGCCGGGGTCCAGCCCTGCTGCATGCCCTGCTCCGTAATCTGATAGGCGCTGAGTGAGGAGAAAGTGTACTGGCCGTTGAAATTTGCGGTCGAGTAATTCGAGTCCCGCGTGTCGCGAATGCGCACGCCGTAGGCCAGGGTGTGCCGGCCCATGGTGCTCTGCACATAATCCTGCAGTTCGTAGTGATCCTGGGCGTCGTTGTTGAGGCCGGTGTTGTTGCCGCCCCCGGTGAACCCCCCCTGCACCACAAGCGTGGGGCCGAGGTTTTGCGGAGTCTGGCGGTTGCGATCGCGAATGTACTGGAAGCGGGTGTCGTTGAGGAGCTTCGGACCGTACGTTTGCGAGTCGGTCAGCTGAAGCACCTGCTCGGTGTTGTTGCTGTCGTAGGCCTGGGAGGCGAGAGCGAACTGCCCCACCCCACCGTTGGTTTGCGTTTCCCGGTTCAGGTGATAGCGGACGCTGAAGGTGTGAATGTCGCCGTGCTGGATATCGTAGCGCGTGGAGAAGTCAGTCTCACCACGGGTGTTGGGGAAGATCTGCGTGAAGGGCGTCTGCGCGAGGGAGGAATCGAGGACGAAGGCGTTCACGATGGAATCGTCGGAGGATCCTTCGTGCCAGACCTCGGTGAACTCCGAGGAGTGCTTCGTGATCGGACCGTTGAGATCGCCCCATAGTTCCAGCGAATGGTACGGAGGCTGGGTCGCGACGAAGGGATTGCGCGAGTTGAAGCTCGATTCGTTGACCTGGGTGAAGTAGTCGCCGTGCCAGGTATCGGCGCCCGGCTTGGTGAAGATCTCGATCCGTCCGAAGCCGATCTGGTCGTATTGCGCCGAGTAGGGATTCTGATTCATCCGGATTTCGCGGATGGCGTTTTTGGGCGGGAGACGGCCGCCGGAGAATCCATCGATGTAGAAATTCGTGCCCGCGTCGGGATCGGCGCCGGCGATCATCGTAAGCTCCTGCTGCATCTCGTCCGGATCGTCGGAGAGGGAGTCGAGATCAGACCCTTTGAAGATGATGGCGTCGCCGTTCTTCTCCGGGCTGGAGTCGAGCGTGTTGTCGTCGCCGTTGACCACGACCTGTTGCTGCTGCATTTGAATGATGAGCGTCAGGGTGAGGTTGCGGGTGTGGCCTGCCTGGATGGCCACGCGGTCGACCCGGACGGAGCGAAAGCCGTCGGCACTGGCGGCGACAGTCCATGCCCCGGGAGCAAGGCCGTTTACGCTGAAGTTTCCCTGGGCATCGGATGTCGCCGTGACCGGAGCTACGCCGGGGGTCGACCGGGTGACCGTCACCGACGCGCCGGGAATGACGGCTCCGGTGGGATCGACCACCGTGCCGGTCAGGGTGCCGGTAGCCGCCGCGGCTGCCGTCTTCGACGACTGCGGGGCCGCAGATTGTGCATGCGTGCGCGGTGGCGCGAACAGCAATGAGACGAGCAGGATGGCAGGAACTGGGCAGAATCGCCGCAAACGGCGCAAAGACAACATGAGAGCGTGCTTCTCCTCTTCGCAGAGCCTGGAGGCTCAACGACACAACGTCACAAGTCTGAGGTGACACCTAAGAATATCAGGGGAAGATGAAGGGACCCTTAACGCAATTACGGTCGCGTTGATGATGTAGACGAATGAGAGGCGAAACGCGCTCGCAAAAATGCAGCGTTCAGCGATTAGCGTTCCTGGAATGGCGGATGCCGCGTGGCGGGATGTAGTGGAAATGGATCAGGTAGATGGTCTGGCCGCGGCCGTGTTGGGCGACTTTCAGCAGCTCAAGCACCCCGAGGAAGCCCGAAGCCTGCGCTAGCTAGCGCGGGCGTGATGTCCGGCAGCCCGACGGTTTCAATCGAATCGACTTCGATCTCGCCCTCTTCCATGCGATAGCGGCCGCCCACCCTGACCTGGGGGTGCATCCAGATGCGAACCGAGCAGGTAATCTGGCCCCTGCGGACGCCTTCGCGCAGGCGTTTGGTGAACTGCATGGTTGGAAGTGTATCGTCGCTGCGGGATAATCGTGGCATGGAGACCTCGTGCTCGCGGTGCGGCCTGCCGATGGTGTGCGCAGGGGCCAGTCACTGCTGGTGTGCCGAGCTTCCGCCAGTGATGGCGGTTCCGGTGAAGGAGTTGGAAGGATGCCTTTGCCGCGATTGCCTGACGAAGGCCATTCAAGATGCCCGAACCTCAGCGGTCCCCTCGCGGTGATTGCCTCTTTCACAATTTTCGGAGTAGGCTGGCGGGTCGTTTCAGGTCTTCCCGCGACAGAAGTTGGGGGGTGAGGTACGGTCCGCGCGTCATTTGGAAACCTGGCGCGCTTTGACCGCATCCTCTCTCTGGACCACCGACATCCCATCCCTGTCGGTGGGTTATCGGATGGTTTGTCGCGCGGTGGAAGAATCCGCGACCCTGGTTTGGTAAGACGAGTATCGGTGATTGCGATCACGGTCCGATCCGGAGTGATGGATCGAGACTGAGGCGGACCGAAGAAGAAAGCGAATCGGTTCGCAACGCTTTGCAGCAACGCCTGCCGCTGCGGAGCAAGCAGTGCATGGCCACCCCCGTCCGGTGGCCCAGGGAGGATCACGTGCGTTCCTCGCATCCGTGTTTCGCTGTTCTCGTGATGGTCGCGGTTGCCATTCCGGCCGCGATGAACGGTCAGCTGCAGCCTGCCGCCAATCTTTCGCCGGCCGTCAACCTTGCAGCGCCCCCCAAAGAAGAGAATCCGGCTTCGGCACAGATCCGCGAAGAGCTTCGCCTGGCTGGTAATTATCTTGCCGGCAAAGGCGTGCCCCGAGATCCGGCGCAGGCGGCCTGCTGGTTCAGGAAGGCGGCCGACCAGGGCGATCCCAGCGCGCAGAACGAGCTTGGCTACCTCTACACCTGGGGCATCGGCGTTCCAAAAGATGCCTCACAGGCGTTCAGGTGGTTCGCGCGGGCGGCTGGCGGCGGCTGGCAACCGGCGAAGCTGAACATGGCCGTCATGTCGATGCACGGAATGGGTGTCACCCGCGATCCGCAATTCGCCCGCCAGTTGCTCGAGGACCTGGCCGCCCGAAAAAATGCGCGCGCGGAAGATTATCTGGGGCTGATGTATCTGGACGGCAACGGCGTGGCGCAGGACACGCGGACGGCAGAGCAGTGGTTCAGCCGATCGGCAAAGGGGAAGAATCCGGAAGGCGAATACGCCATGGGGCAGCTGTACTCGGTGGCCGCAGAGCACGAGCACGATTTCGCCAGGGCTGCGAAGTTCCTGCGCGAGTCCGCGAAAGCGGGATTCGTTCCTGCGATGTACATGCTGGGGGTTCTGCTGGTGAATCATCCGGAGGTGCAACGGAAGCCGGATGAAGCATTAACGTTGCTGGAGCGGGCCGCAGAGGCCGGAACGTGGCAGTCCTCGGCGATGCTGGCCCTGATGGCGCGCGATGGACGAGGCTCACGGCAGGACATGGGCCAGGCGTTTCGCTGGCTCACCATTGCTGTGAAACAGGGTGGGACGGAGGCGGAAGCGAAGACCCGCGGGAGTCTGGCGCACTGCCGCGCGGCGCTGCCCCCGGCAGAACAGCAGGAAGAAGTACGCGCCGCCCAGAACTGGCTGGAGCAGCATCCGCATGCGGATCTTTTTCTGTTTGACTAGGCGCACTCAGACCTGCCGGCAGGCGAAGTCTATGCGATGCGAGCGTCAGAGTAAGGCTCCGCGCAGGTGAAGAAGCTGGCGCAGGAGCGGATCGCCGGGCGAGGGCGCAGACGGATCACGGCTTCTGCGTCGGCCGCAGAAGAACCTCGCTGATGAAGGATTGCGCCGGCTGCGTGACGATGGAGGCCACGACAGAAGCGACGTCGTCGGGCTGCAGCTTTTTGTTAGGGTCTTTGCCGGAAGCGCCATCGCCGAAGTGAGTATTGATGGAACCGGGTGCGATGACGCTGACGCGAATGTTGTACGGACGGAGCTCTTCGGCCACCGAATAAGTAAGCCCATTGAGTCCCCACTTGGAAGCGGCGTAGGGAGCGAGGTTGGGGAGCGGGTTGCGCCCGGCGAGCGACGAGATGTTGATGATGTGGCCGGCCCGGGCGGCGATCATCAGCGGAGCTATGGCGCGAATCATTAAATAAGGTGCTCGGAGGTTGGTGGCGAACAGGCGGTCCCATTCTTCCGGACTGACTTCGTGCAGCGGCTTCGAATCGCTGCTGATGCCGGCGTTGTTGACGAGGATGTCGCAGCGTTTGTGGTCGCTTGCGATTTGTTCGCCAAGGCGTGCGACGGCGGCCGCGTTGGTGAGGTCGCAGGGATAGACGGTGCCCTGGCCATGGTTATTTTGGATTCGCTCGCGGACCGCGTTGAGACGTTTTGTGTCGCGAGCAACGAGGAGGACGTGGGCGCCAACCGATGCAAGGCGCAGGGAGATTGCTTCGCCGACTCCGCGAGCAGCACCGGTAACGACGGCAATTTGGGAATCGAGTGGGGCCATGTTTGATTCGATGCCGGGTGGTGGCGGGCGTCGCAGAGATCAGGGCTTGCGCTCGATTTCGAGAACCTGAATGGCGTATTGCGGCACGAGATGGCGGAAGGAGGCTTTGGCCGTGTTCTTGTGGCTGACAATGGGGACGACGTGTTGGGGATCGGTAATGGAGTTGGTGTCTTTCGTGGTCGCGCCGCGCAGAGTCGTGATGGTCATTCCTGCGCGAATGGTTCCGCCCCCGTTAATTTTGACGTCGACGGATTGCGGCTCGGAGGATGCGTTGACGAGCTTGAGGTAGATGCGCCCGGTTTTCGCGTCGCAGGTAACCGATTCAAAGAGAAGTGGGTTGGCGGTGTTGAGTGTGGATCCGAGAATCTGATCGCCGAGGTGATTGGAGAACATCACCTGCGCGTAGTAGCTGGGGGAGCCATAGCTGGTGAGCGCATCGAAGCCGATGAGGTCGCCCTCCCACTGCATGGCAAAGGGACTGACGTTGACGAACAACGGCGCGTACGACGCCATGGCGACGATGTCCGAGTTGCGTTCGAGGCCGGTCATCCAGGCCGCGTCCCCCAGAGCGGCGCCCAGATTCGTAGTGGGCGTGCCTTCGCGGGTAGCCCATTCCCCAACAAGAATCTTGGTACCGTTGCGGTCGTAAGTGTCGTAGCGATGAACGTCGTCAAAGAACTGCTTCGCGGTGCGATAGAAGTGACGTTGCGCTTCGTGATCGTTGTCATCGATGAGGTCGGGATGTGCAGAGGTCACCGGGGCCGATGCAACGATCTGTAAGTGCGGATGATCTTTTTTGATCGCATGGTAAAACTGGGCGAACCGGGCGTCGTAAGTACCGGAGGGATCGTGGTATTCCTCGTTGCCGATTTCGACATAGTGCAGAGGAAACGGCGCAGGATGGCCGTCGCGGGCGCGCTCCGCTCCCCAGTGGGTTGAGACGTCGCCTGTGATGTACTCAATCTCGTCGAGAGCGTCCTGGACGTAGGGAGCCAGATCGGTGCCAGGATTGATGTGGGTGTGATCGAGCGCATAGCCCGAGAAGATGGCCAGCAGCGGCTCCATGTGCAGGTCTTCGCACCAGGTGAGCATCTCGAGCAGCCCCATGCCGTCGCTCGAGCGATACATCCAGGGTGTTGGGTGGCCAGGACGATCGACGAGCGGACCGACAGTCCGTTTCCAGTCGAAATGATCCGGGAGGTGCTGGCCTTCGAGGAAATTGCCTCCGGGGAAGCGCAGGAATTTAGGGTGAAGCGCTTCCAGCTTCTCCATCAGATCAGGGCGGAATCCATTGGGTTGTTCGTGCCAGGTGGGCGGGAAGAGCGAGAGCAGCGTGAACCACGCGGTGCCTGGATGCGTTGCCAGGAATTCCAGACGGTAGTTAGCGGATGGCTGGACGGTGCCGGTCTTGAGAGTGAAATGGACCTGCTTCCACTCGGAGGTGAGTGCGGGAACCGTCGTGGATGCCGCGACGGCGTTGGTCTGATTGTGGACGAGGCGGATGGTGATCGGGCCGAGGTAGGAGTCGGCGACCTTCGCGTAGAAGGAGCCACGATAGGTGGTGGCCGGTCGGATGGCGATCCCCCAGTAGCCGGTGTTGAAGAAACCGGCGGTGGAGTGCGCGTCGGCCGAGAGGACGTCGAGCTTCAAGCTGGCTGCAAGAGCCTTGCTGGGACCGCTGTCGGTATCCACGGAGAGAGTAGCCTCCGAGTTGCCGTTTTCGATAACGATCCAGTTTTGCGGTGGGCGCCCCGCGCGGCGAGGCGGCTGGAAGGTGCGGTTGCTCACGAGCTCGCCATAGAGGCCGCCATCCCATGCGTGGTTAATCTCTTCGCTCATGATTCCGTAGAGCATGGGGCTGACCGGCGCGGCGGGGTGGGATGCGTCGATCGTAAGCGTCGCCGTGGTGGTTTGCGCGACGCCGATAGAAGCAGTGACAAGAAGAACGAATGCGGGGAGGATAGGGCGCATGGCGTGGTTCGCGGCGGTACCGAGATAACGTTTACCGGCGCCCACCACGGTAGGCGGTTCGCTTTCACGCGTCAAGGCAACGCGATGTCCCGCATCAATCGCCGCTCTGGTCGCTTACACGGGTGATGGTGTTGATCCAGTTGGCTTCCCACGTGGCGCCGCCGTCGGCGGAGAAGGCTTGTTCGGCGCGGACTTCGCTTGTTGACACCGGCCAGATGGAGAAGCGGACCAGGATGTTGCGGCCGTGGTAGAGCTCTGAATCGTAGAACTCGCCGCGTCCATTATTGAATCCGCCGACTGCAGGAACGCCGAGAATCGGCGAGTCACTGGTGGCGAAGCTGATGTTCCACTGCTTCGCACGAGGATCGTAGATGCGCAGGGAGAGAAGCTCCAGGTGGCCGGCGGGACCATCGGCTTCCACCGTGGCGAGATTGGCGCGGCCGTCCCAGATCTTGTCGGTGACGGTGCTCCCCTCCATCTCAGTCCATTCCGTGGATCCGGTCAGCGGATGGAGGAGGCGGCGAATGTGGATCTTCCATTTGCCGAAGTCGAAGTCAAAATCGTGTTGGCCGTCGCGCGCCGTCGAAGGCGGCGGAGCTTCGGTACCCGGCGGTGGTGTGCTGCGGCGGCCCGGCTCCGGCTGTCCCCAAACGGCGTCGCCGGTGCGGGTCTGGTTGGTGATCCAGTTCACCTCCCAGGTCTTGCCGCCATCGACAGAAAAGGCCTGCTCGAAGTGCGGAGTGCCGGAGATCATGTGGGTCCAGTCGAAACGGATGAGCGTGGTTTTGCCGTTGATCGTATCGGTCGTGTAGAAGTCGCCGTGGCCATCGCGAAAATCGCCTACCTGGGGTGGGTCGAGGCGGCCGATGCGGCTGTTGGCCCAGTAAAGACGCCATTGGCGGGCCTCGGGATCGTAGAGGCGAAGGGTAAGGCCCTCCATGTGTATGCCATTCGCGCTGTCCAGCTCGACGGTGTCGAGATTCGCGCGGCCGTCCCACACTTTGTAGCAGGCGCCAGTGCCCGTCATGTCGGTCCAGTCCGGACTACTGCTCAGCGGATGAAGCATGTAGTGAAGGTTGAAGGTGAAGTTGCCCAGGAGAGGATCGAAGTCGTGCGCGCCATCGTGCAGAAGCGGCTGAATTGGAAGCGCAGCCGAACTGGTTTGGGCGAAGGCGGGCGCACAGATGACGAGGCAGTTCGCGAGAGCGAAAGGCAGAAGAGGATGACGCCGCTGTGATTCCATGCACTTCCTCGAATGACCTGGGAATAGTGCGCTGCCGGAGGCGCGTCGCGAACGCTTCCAGATTGACGCATCGCATGGTAGTTTGATAGGGCCACTTCTTATGCAATTGGTGATACCACTTTCCCGCGATGGTGAGCCGCTGTTCCGGCAGGTCTACCGTGGGATCCGTCACGCGATCCTTTCCGAAGCCATGAGTGCAGGCCACCGTTTGCCCTCGACGCGCGACCTCGCCGAGCAACTGGGGATTTCGCGGACCGTGGTTCTGCTGGCCTACGAACAGCTCCTGGCGGAAGGATTCATCGCGGGACGCGGAGGCTCCGGCACCTATGTTGCCGACGGTCTGGCAGGCAATGTTGGCCGCGGCAAACGAAGGCTGGCTCGGCTGCGCCTGTCGCGGTTCGGCAACGCAGTGGCAGGATCGACAGCGACCGTGAACACGCCTCTGCAGCGTGCGGTAGCACCCCACTACAACTTCATCTACGGACGAAGCGATCTGGAGACATTTCCCTTTGCGCAGTGGCGGCGAATGCTGCTGCGTCAGGCACGGAAGGGATCGACACGACAGTTCGACTACGGATCGGCGCTGGGAAATGCCGAGCTGCGAGCGGCAATCTGCGCGCATCTGCGGCGGTCGCGCGCAGTGGTTTGCGATCCCTCCGAGGTGATTGTCTTGAATGGGTCGCAGCAGGCGCTGGATCTGGTCATGCGGACGCTCGTGGATCCCGGGGACGCAGTCGCCATCGAGGACCCGCACTACGACGGAATTCGTGAAGCGCTGCGAGGCGCGGGGGCTCGGCTGCGTCCGGTACCCGTCGATCGCGATGGCTTAAATCCGGCAAAGCTGCCCGACGATGCCGGCATAGTGTTCGTGACGCCATCCCATCAATTTCCAACGGGAGCGATCCTGCCCCTGGAACGGCGGCTGGCGCTTCTGGAGTGGGCGCGGCGTCGCAATGCCGTGATTGTCGAGGACGACTACGATGGCGAGTTTCATTACGCAGGCCGGCCGCTGGAGTCGCTGCAGGGCCTCGACCGCGAGGGACGGATCATCTATATCGGTACGTTTTCGCGAACAGTATTTCCGGCGCTGCGCATTGGATACCTGATCGCGCCGGCATCGCTGGTGCCCGTGTTAACGGCGGCGAAGTGGTTGAGCGATCTCCACTCGGCAACGCTGGAGCAGCAGACCCTCGCAGAGTTTATTACCGGGGGGATGTACGAGCGGCATCTACGCAGGCTACGCCGAAAAAACACAGCCCGGCGCGCGGCGCTGCTGGACGCGGTCGGAAAATACCTGAGCGATCGCGTCGAAATAACCGGCGAGGGCGCAGGAGCACAGGTGATGTTGTGGCCTCGCAAGCGCGTGTCGGAAGAGGCGGTGGTTGCCGCGGCAGCGCGACGCGGCGTGGGCATCTACGGAATTGCTCATTGCTATGTGAAGCGCCCGTCGCGGCCCGGATTTTTGCTGGGCTATGCGCGTCTCACAGAACGGGAGATTCGGGAAGGGATCCGGTTGCTGGGCGAGGTACTGTGAACGACAGGAACGGAGTTGCAACAAGGAGGAAGATGAGTCGCGGATCGAAAGTGCGGTGTTCATGGGCGGGAAACGACGCGCTAATGCAGGCGTATCACGATGAGGAGTGGGGCGTGCCGGAGTTCGACAGCCGCGCGCTGTGGGAATGTCTCATGCTCGAAGGCTTCCAGGCAGGCCTGGCGTGGATTATCGTGCTGCGCAAACGCGAGGCGTTTCGAAAGGCGTTCAAAGGCTTCGATCCGAAGAAAGTCGCGAAGATGGGCGAGGAGGACATCGTGCGGCTGCTCGAGAATCCGGGGATCATCCGCTCACGGGCGAAAATCGAAGCGACGATTGCCGGCGCGCGCGTGTTTCTGGAGCTGGAGAAGCAGGGGCAGACCTTTTCGAACTGGGTTTGGGAGACGGCAGGAGGCCAGCCGATCCAGAACAAGATTGTGCGGGGCGGTCCGGTGCCGGCCAGTTCACCGCTCGCCGAGACGTTCTCAAAGGAACTGAAGAAGAAGGGCTTCAAATTTGTGGGGCCGGTGATCGTCTACGCGTGGATGCAGGCGGCGGGGATCGTGAATGATCACGCAGAGGACTGTTTTCGGCAAAAGTACTGCGCACGAATCAGGCGGAAGGTGTGAGCCGCCGTATACTTTCCTGTTTGCTCAAGATGGTTGCGAGGTGAGAGATGAGTGCTGCTGCTGTGGCCTATGCGAAGGAAAATGCCGGACGGTTCCTGGAGGAGCTGAAAACGTTGCTGCGGATTCCGTCGGTGTCGACGACGCCGGAGCATAAGGGCGATGTCGAAAAGGCTGCGGAGTGGGTGGCCGCCGAGCTCAGACGCATCGGCATGGAGCATGTCGAAATCATTCGCGCTGGCGCCGGGCATCCGCTGGTCTATGCGGACTGGCTCCATGCAGCGGGCAAGCCGACGGTGCTCTGTTATGCGCACTACGATGTGCAGCCCCCCGATCCGCTGGATGAGTGGATATCGCCACCGTTTGAGCCGACGGAAAGGAATGGGAACCTCTACGCGCGCGGGGCCGTCGACGACAAGGGGCAACTCGTCACCCAGGTAAAGGCACTCGAATCCCTGCATGCGGTCAATGGGAAACTGCCGATCAATGTGCGCGTGATTTACGAAGGCGAAGAAGAAGTGGGCGGCGAGCGGATTGCCGCCTTCGTCAGAGAACATCCCGATCGGCTAAAGGCGGACTTCGCGCTGATCTCCGACACGGAGATGTTTGCGCCCGAGCTGCCGACTCTGTGCGTTGGGTTGCGCGGCATGATCTATACCGAGCTCGAGGTGCGTGGCGCAAAGACCGATCTGCACTCGGGGATGTATGGCGGGGCGGCGCCCAATCCATTTGTGGCGCTGGCGCAGATCATCGCGGGCATGAAAGATCGCGACGGAAAGATTCTGATTCCTGGCTTCTACGACGATGTGGCGAAGCCGAGTGACGATGAGCTGAAGGCCTGGAAGGCTCTGCCGTTCGACGAAGAAGAGTATCGCGCGAAAGAAGTAGGCGCGTCGAAGCTGGTTGGGGAGAAAGGTTTCTCGGCAATCGAGCGCACGTGGGCGCGCCCCACGCTCGACGTGCACGGGATTGTGGGCGGATTCATTGGCGCCGGTGCGAAGACGGTCATTCCGGCCAAAGCGACGGCCAAGGTGTCGATGCGGCTGGTCCCGGACATGACGCCGGAGAAGGCCTTCGCCCAGTACAAGGCATACGTCGAAAAGATCAAACCGGACGGCGTCAGCGTCGAGGTGCGGCTGATCCACTCGGGCGAGCCGATTGTGATCGGAACGGACAATCCCTACGTGAAGGCCGCGACCAGGGCCCTGAAAAAAGTGTGGGGGGAGGACACCGTCTTCATCCGCTCAGGCGGATCGATCCCGATTGTGGGGGACTTCGAGAAGTTCCTGAAGATTCCGTCGGTGATGATGGGATTTGGATTGCCCGACGACGGACTGCACGCGCCGAACGAGAAGTTCCACATCGCGAATTTTCATCGCGGGATCGAAAGCCTGATTGAGTTTTTCGCTGAAGTTGGAGAATAGAGGCGCCCAGCAGAGAACAAACCGATTCACTTGCCGTAAAGGTCTTCCTCGCTGAGGACCGGAGCGGTGTCGTTCTTCGACAGGCCGCCGCGGCTGACCGCCGTGAACATAGACCCACGGGCAGGAACGAGAGGAGCAAAGCTCATGAAGCCGATCTTCGGAGCAATGTCGTCGAAGATGGCTTCCATGCCGCCGCGCATGGTGTAGGTTTCGTGCCAGAAGCCGGTGCCCCCGGAATCTCGTAAGAACTGTTTCCACCAGAGGCGATGCGGTTCCGAACGCGTCCACTTCAACAGTGAATCCATGTCGCGCCAGTACTGGCGCATGCCAGCATGTACCGGGAACAGCGAGAACACGAAGTTTTCATGGCAGAGGAGGCCGTCCGGCTGCTCCTCGACCGATTGGCTGATGCGGGGTCCGAAGCCGACCAGGGTTTTGAGCCCCGCCATGCGGTTGACGCGCATGCCGAGATAAACGACCACCAGGTCCGGATACTGGGAGAGATCGACGGTGCGGCGGTTCACGGATGTAGCCATGGGGGCGCCTCCGGCGCTCAGGTCTAAAGTCTAGGCTGTGCCGTCACCAACCTCCATTGCCACTTCCGTCGCACTTTGCCGAATTTTGCCGGGAGCCTGATCGGGTACGCGGCTAACTGCAGGAAAGGCGCGTCGTTGGCGGGGGGTCGCGCATCTGCTAATGTGGTACGTCGGTGCGAAACGGATGAAGGAAGAACGAACGATGGCGAAGGCAGTGTGGAACGGGAAAGTACTTGCAGAAAGTGAGACTTACGAGACGGTCGAGGGGAATGTGTACTTCCCGGAGGGAGCGGTGAACCGGGAGTATCTGCGGCCGAGCTCGACGACGTCGACCTGTCCCTGGAAGGGTCAGGCGCGCTATTACAGCCTTTTGGTGGACGGGCAGGAGAATCAGGACGCCGCCTGGTATTACCCCAATCCAAATCCTGCAGCCCGTAACGTGAAGGGCCACATCGCTTTCTGGCGCGGTGTCGAGGTCGAAAAATAGCGTCCAGCGGACGACGAACAGCGTTCAGGAATACCGGATCTGGTGCCAGGCCCAGGCGCTCTCAATAATGCCGTCCAGGCTGGTGTGACGCGGTTTCCAGCCTAGTTCCCGCGATATTTTCTCAAAACTGGCAATCAGGATCGCCGGGTCTCCCGGGCGCCGGGGGACGACTTCCACCGGAATAGGGTGGCCGGTGACGCGCCGGGCCGATTCGATGACCTCCCGGACAGAAAAGCCGGCTCCGTTGCCGAGGTTGTAGACGAGCTGCTCGCGGCTGGCCAGTGCCTCAAAAGCGAGCAAATGGGCGTTCGCCAGGTCCTCGACATGAATGTAGTCGCGGACGCAGGTGCCATCGGGGGTCGGGTAGTCGTCGCCGTAGATCTTAATTTGATCCCGCCGGCCGAGGGCAACGTCGAGCACCAGAGGGATGATGTGGGATTCGGGTTCGTGAGCCTCTCCACGCCCCGCCATGGCTCCTGCCACGTTGAAATAGCGCAAGCTGGCATACCGAAGACCGTGTACTCGATACATCCAGAGGAGCATTTTTTCCACCAGAAGCTTCGACTCGCCATACGGGTTGGTCGGCCGAAGAGGGGCATCTTCGAGTATTGGCGTTGCTTCCGGGTTTCCGTACACCGCGGCGGTAGACGAGAAGACAAGCCTGTGGACGCCTGTGGAAATCATCGCTTCCAGCAGGCTGAGGGTCGCGGCGCTGTTGTTGCGGAAATAGACCTCCGGTTGCCGCATGCTTTCCCCTGCTTCAATGAGTGCTGCAAAATGCATCACACCGTCGAATCCTGAGGAGAGAAGCTTTTCGAGGCCGGTACGGTCGGCAATCTCGCCCTCAACGAACTCGAGGCCCGCAGGAAGCAGCGCGCGCGTGGAATGGCAGAAGTTGTCGTAAATCACGACAGTATGGCCCTGCCGCGCAAGAGTAAGCGCCACTGTCCCCCCAATGTACCCAGCGCCCCCGGTGACCAGAATTCGCAAAATTCCTGCCCTCCAATCCTTTATGCTATTTCAGTCCCTGCTGCGTCTCACTTCTTATAATCCATCGGGACACGGCCCTTGACTGCGGTAACTGTCGAAGAGGGCGGCGCTCCCCCCTTTCTATCCGAGGATTCGTTGAGCGGCAGTCGATCAGGGCTTGCGGATGCTCACCGCAAGAGAGTACACAAAGTGAACGAAGAAGGCGTCGCCGGCGTCGTTCCAATAGGGCAAGACCCAAAATGGGCACGCTTCTGCCTCGTTCGTGTGACTGTTGGAGGTAATCCACAGGAGTACGCTCAAGTAACCCTCTTGCGCGATAAGAAGTACCTGTAGGAAGATCGAAATGGTAACCCACCTCAGCAAAGCGAGCATTCTCAGGCAAGGGGCAACCCGCTTTGCAGAAAACGTGTCTGAAATTGGGCCACACCACATTCAATTTACTGGTCATCAAAGTGCATGTAGATGGATGCACTGAAACTAACAGTCGCAACTTCTTATCGCAGGTGAGGTTGGAGATACAGGGCAATGGCGACAGAAAATTCACTTAAACGCGGGACGTTTGGACTTCTCCCGGAACCTGAAGGCCGGATGGGCTCCTTCGGCATGAGCATGGTCATCAATGTGACCATCGCAGCCTTGCTGCTGCTGCTGACCATTGCACAGGTGCATCAGGTGCAGGAGCGCAAATACCAGACGACGCAGCTGATCTTCCCGGTAGAACAACCGAAACCGTACGTGCCGCCGGTCCCGAAGATCAAGATCATTCCGCCGCCACCCGTGGCGAAGCTGGAACAGCCAAAGATCGAGATGCCGAAGCCGCTGCCCACACCGCCGAAGATCGCGGAGGTCAAGCTGCCGACGCCGGTGATGCCGAAGATGGAGCCGGCGCCACCAAAGAAGTTCACGCCCCCGCCACAACCGAAGGTGGGGATGTTCAAGAGCGAGACGCCGACCACCGTAGCGAACAACATGTCCGCTCCGACTCCGAAGGCGGGCGGTTTTGGCGATCCGCAAGGTGTGCAGCCCAATCCGGCGGCGACGCGGACGGCGACGGTTGCCGCCGTGGGATCCTTCAATGCAGCACCGGGAGTTGGTGCTCCTGGCGCAGGGTCAGCACGGCAGGGCGCGGTGCATGGGACGGATTTTGGCTCCGGTGTCGCCAATGGCGTGCCGGGCGGCAAAGATAAGGGCGCCCTGGTTGCGTCCGCCGGGTTCAGCAACGGTGTTCTGGGTGGTACCGGGCAGCCGGGCAGCAAGGGCACTGTTGCCAAAGGCAGCTTTGGCGACAACATGTACGGATCGGCCCCCGCCCCGGCAGCGCGTCCGCAGGAACCAGCGACAACGCCAATCGTCGTGTTGGCGAAGCCATTGCCCGCCTATACCGCCGAAGCGCGGCAACTGAAGATTGAAGGGGACGTTACGCTCCAGGTTCGCTTCTCCGCTTCGGGTCAGGTAGAAGTGCTGCGGGTGGTTGCAGGGTTAGGGCACGGTCTGGATGAACAGGCGAAGCTGGCGGCGCAACGGATCCAGTTCAAGCCGGCCACGAAGGATGGGCATGCGGTGGATCAGGTCAGCATTATTCATGTGACATTCCAGATGGCGTAAAGCAGTAAGCTGTGCACGAAATGCATCGATGCCCGCGTTTCGCGGCATAAATATTCAGGTAGGAAGTCAGGAGTCATAAGAATATGTATCGCAAGATTCTGATGCTGGGCATGACATTATTGCTGGGCGTTCCGGCGTCCCAGGCGAAAGAACCGAAGGGGCCGGCACCGTTGCCCCTCACTCCGCAGCAGCAGCGGCTGGTGCAGCAGGCGATTGCGCGCGAGAAGGTCGTCATCAAAGAGATTCAGAAGAGCACGCCTGTGGTGCAGTCCTACATCCAGGATCTGCGTCCGGATGTGAAGCTCTACCAGGTTCCGGTGTCCGACCAGTACATGATCGGGCGCGTCGATTTCGGCAAAGCCTTCACCGCCAACGAGTACTCGCAGGTGGACCGGAGCGGAAAATCGCACGGCTGGTTTGCTGGCTCGTTCCATTTCATGTCGGACCTGACTAAAGCATTCCATCTGGAAAATTCGCCGACCGGATTCATGGCGATGATGTTCATCGATCCGACCGGTTTCGATCAGCAGCACTACGATTTTTCGTTTGTTCGCCGTGAGTTTCTGGGGACGGTGAAGACCTGGGTTTTCGATGTGCGGCCCAAAGAGAAGGGCGCCGGGCGGTTCTTCGGACGCATCTGGATTGAGGACGAAGACGGCAACGTCGTGCGCTTCAACGGGACGTTTGTCAGCAATCCCAACGACGAAGCGACGCATTATTTCCATTTCGACAGCTGGCGCATGAACGTGCAGCCGGGCGTATGGGCGCCGGCCGCGGTCTACGTCGAAGACACACTCCACAACCAGGTTGCGCATGCCACCAGCTTCAAGGGACAAACCAGCTATTGGGGCTACTCCCTCAAACTGCCCACCAAAGAGTCCGACGCGGAATCGATGGAAATCGAGAACGCGCAGGATCAGAGCGACAACTCGACGGACGTGAGCCCGCTGCAGGCGGAGCGGGAGTGGATTTCGCAGGCGGAACAAAACGTGCTGGACCGGCTGACTCAGGCCGGATTGGTGGCGCCGCCGAGCGACTTCGATAAACAGCTGGAGCAGGTAGCGACCAACATCATCATCGGGAGCAATCTGCAGCTGCCCGGCGATATTCACTGCCGCGTCATCCTCACCACCCCGCTGGAATCCCTGGCAGTCGGTAATACCATCCTGCTCAGCAAGGGCCTGATCGATACGCTGCCGGATGAGAACGCACTGGCTGCGGTCATCGCCTTCCAGCTCGCGCACATCGTGACCGGGCACCACATCGATACGCGATACGCGTTTAACGATCGGCTGCTCTTCCCGGATACATCCACGTTCCGCCGGATTACGATGAACCACTCCACGCCCGACAATGACGAAGCGGCGAAGAAGGCCGTGGATCTCTACAACCACTCGATCTATCACGACAAGGCAGCCAGCGTCGGCCTCTTCTTCCAGCAGCTGCAGGCAAGAGAGAAAGAGCTTCCGTCATTGTTCAGCCCCCGGCTGGGCGACTCACTGGTGCGTGCCGATGGGCAGCCCTGGCTCGTTGGCCTTACCCAGGGAGCGCCGAAACTGGACATGGATAACCTGACCCAGATCGCTGCGTTGCCGCTGAACAGCCGTCTGAAGATCGATCCGTGGGACGACAAGATCTTCGCCCTGAATGTGAAGCCTGCGCCCCTGTTGAATGCCCGGGACAAAATGCCGCTGGAATTGACGCCGGTTTTCTATCGGCTGACGCGCTACTCGGACGCTCCGCCGGCTGCGGGCGCACCTGCCAACGCAACACCGGCAGCCAGTGTGCCGCCATCCGCGGATGCCGGGACACAGCAGCCTTCGGCGAGCGCCCAGGCGCAGCCGCAGGGAACACCACAGTAATCTGCTCGATTGAAAGATTTGGGAAGCTTTGCGGCTCAGGAATATTGAACCGCAAAGCGCGTCCTTTGGAGTTCGAGAAGGGTTCAATAACAAGGAATCATCGACGTCCGCCGAAAGCTTGTAAGTTTGCATGACCGGAGATAGACCATGGTCAGAAAAATAGGGTTCATCGTATTTCTTTTGCTGCCTGCCGCCTTAATCGCCCAAAACTCGGAATCGGCAACCGGAGGCGAAGCCTCCATCTCTGCCGGTGTGGAGTTTTCCTCCTTTAACCCCGACTGGGGATGCGCGAACAGTGCTCCCTTCGGTTGTTCAGATGAACTCTACGGTCCCACCGCCGTCTTCGACTTCGATCTGCATCAGCAGTACGGGATTGAAGGAGAAGCTCGCTGGCTGCACTGGCACGGAAACGCAGGGCAGATCGAGTCGAATTATGTCGTCGGCCCCCGCTATCGGATCGTCCGTTATCGTCGCCTCACGGGTTGGGCCAAGCTGGGGTTCGGCGGCGGGTGGATCACCACTCCCGATTACCCGGCCGCCGGTAGCCTGAAGGGCAGCTACTTTATCTATGCTCCGGGCGGCACCGTGAACTATCGTTTAAATCGCGATCTGTTCGTTCGGGCCGACTATGAATGGCAGTTCTGGCCCTCCTTTGTCGGGCCGCCGACGTTCAACCCCACTACTGGCCAGGTTGTTCAACATGGTGGCGGACTGACGCCGAATGGGCTCAGTGTGGGCCTGATTTACCGCTTCCTGGGACGGTAGCTGCGAGCGCAGAAAAGCAAAAGGGCTGGGCGATTCCGCCCAGCCCTTTCTACCTCTGACCCGCTGCTCTTCAGAAGTGATACGCGATGCCGATGACCGGATCGTAGATGTTGTAGTAGACGTTGGTCCGAAAGTCATTGCCTGGATAGTTGAAGGTCGGGGTCTTCATGAGCAGCCCCCGGAATTCGGCGCGAATATCAAAGCTGGGGCTGATCTCATAAGCAATGCCCGCTCCGTAGATTGCGCCCACGTTGGTGTTGCGGCTGATGCCGAAAGTATCGGTCTTGGAATCGTCGATGGGCGAGAACATAAACCCAGCCGCACCGCCTTCAATGAAGGGGTTCCAATTCTTGAAGTTGAAACTGTAAACGTACGCCCCAGAGAACTCCTGGAACCGGTCGTGAATGTGGTACGACCCAAACACGCAGCAAAAGTGCTGCACGTTCTGGTTGTACTGATAGTTGAGTTCCAGACCCCCGTGCGGCGTGAGCAGGTAACGATAGCTCACCAGCGCGCCGGCGTATCCGGCGGTTGCGTGGAGCTGGACAGTGTTCCCTGAAGCATAAGGCGGGATGATTGCGGTGCCGCTAACGCTGATATCCTGGCGGCTCTCCTGCGCAAAAGCCGGAATGGCCATAATGGGAATCAACAGCAAGAAAAGAAACAGCGATTTCTTCATTCTTCGGTCAACCTCTTCACAACGCCCTTCGGGAATTTTCGCGCCGCGCGCACGCGCGCGCCTCAGAAGCCCAGGCTTCTTGAAATGGCAAACATCTTTGGGATGTCCACCTGGTCATTGTACCTGCCGCGGGCCATTTCTACAGTCAGCGGCGGGAGTTAATGCTTGGACGCACGAAGAGCCCGGATGGGAGGTTGTTCGGTCCGAAATACAAAAGGATGGCCGCGATCCACGGCAAGAGTTCGAACGATCTCCAGAAAGGCGCTTCCCGCGTGGGACAGCGCAGCGCGGTCACGCTGGACCAGCCAAAGGCGACGGGCAATTTTCAGTTCGGGGACTGCCACCTGGACCAGCTCACCACGCGCCAGCTCCGGTTGAACCGTCAGGCCGGGGACCAGGGCCACACCGTTGCCGCGAGCCACGAAGCGCTTGATCGCCTCAAGGCTGGGCAGCTCGACGCCCATGTTAAGGGGAGTCTGATGGCGGGCGAAGGTTTCGATGACCCGCTGCCGGAGCGGGGACGCAACCGTGTGTGCAACAAAGTTTTCCTTGCCGAGCTCGCGAATGGAAACCTCCCGCTGTTTCGCCAGCGGGTGTTTCGGATCAACCACAAACGTAACGGAGTCGGTGTAGATGGCGATTGCGTGGAGGCGGGTATCATCAGGGCGAAAAGAGAGGATGCCGAACTCAGCGGCACGCTCAAGCAGCTGGTCGGAGATCTGGCTGGCCAGCGAGCGCTGCACGGTCACACCGATTTGCGGGTAGGCGCGGCGGAATACATCGAGCACCGGAAGCAGCCAGAGGCAGGTGTACTCGTTGGCGGCAATAATCAGTCGGCCGCGTTCGAGAGAGCGAAGTTCTTCAAGCGCTGAAACAGTTTCACCGCGAAGCCGCAGCAGACGCTCAGCATAGCCGCGAAGCAGCTTACCGGAGGCCGTCAGTGTTCCGTCACGGGACGAACGCTCGAACAGGGGCTCGCCGATCTCCTCTTCGAGCTTGCGGATGGCGTGGCTGATGGCGGGCTGCGTGCGGCGCATGCGTGCGGCGGCGCGAGAGAAGCCCTTTTCTTCGGCAACAGCGAGGAAGGTCTCGAGTTGGTAAAGGTCCATCGGATTGAACCTGCAGGGTGTTTCTCGATTATGAATGATATTTATGTAAATGCAAAGAATTACAAATTTGCTTTATGGTCAGGGCTTTGCCAAACTAATGACGTACGGAGCAGGATTGCCGTTGATGTTTCGGTGCGGCGCTTTCGAGCGCACAGGTTCGACGGAGAGAACACTCGATGCCCCAGAATCGGATTCATTTCTTCGATACAACGCTGCGCGATGGGGAGCAGTCGCCGGGCTGCAGCATGACTCACCATGAGAAGTTGGCGCTCGCCCATTCGCTCGCCGATCTGGGCGTGGACATTCTCGAGGCGGGATTCGCGATCGCATCGGACGGCGATTTTGCGGCCATCACCGCCATCGCGCAGGAAGTGCGCGGCCCGAAAGTCGCGTCGCTGGCTCGAGCGCGCAAAGAAGACATCGAACGGGCTGCGAAAGCAGTGGAGAAGGCGGCGCGGCCTCGGATCCACGTGTTCCTCGCAAGCTCGGATATCCATCTTGAATACAAGTTGAAGATCGGCCGCGACGAGGCGCTCGAGCAGGCCGCGAAGATGGTGGCCCTGGCAAAGACCTTCGCGGACGATGTGGAGTTTTCGCCCGAAGACGCGACACGGACCGATCCGGAATTTCTGTGCCAGTTTGTCGGCGCTGCGATCAGTGCAGGAGCGACAACCATCAATCTGCCGGACACCGTCGGCTACGCGACGCCGGAGGATTATGCGGGAATGTTCCGGAACATTCTGGAGAAGGTTCCGGGAGCCGATCGCGTAACTTTGTCGACGCACTGCCATAACGATCTGGGGCTGGCGGTCGCCAATACGCTCGCGGCGATTCGCGCTGGGGCGCGGCAGGTGGAGTGCACCATCAACGGCATCGGCGAACGTGCAGGGAATGCGGCTCTCGAAGAAATTGCGGCGGCAATCAAAGTGCGCGCCGACGTCTATCCCTATGAGAGCGGTTTGAAGCTGGAGAAACTGTATCCGGTCAGCCAGCAGCTCGCGGGGACGATCAGCTTTGGCGCGGCGCCCAACAAGGCGGTTGTCGGCGCCAATGCGTTTGCGCACGAAGCGGGAATCCATCAGCACGGCGTGCTGTCGAATCCCCTCACCTACGAGATCATGACCCCCGTATCGGTCGGTGTGCCGGCGAATCGGATGGTGCTGGGTAAGCATTCGGGGCGAACGGCGCTGCGTTCGCGGCTGGAGGAGCTGGGCTATCGGCTGTCACCCGCGGATCTGGACATCGCATATCGGGCATTCACCGAGCTGGCGGATCGGAAAAAGGCAATCTACGACCAGGACCTGATCAACCTGGTGGCGCACCATCAGCGGCACGAGGATCTGATTTCGACGGAGCCTGCGGTCAACTGAGGGCAGCTGAGAAGCGATCAGCAAGGGTCTGGCCAGATAAACTCCGGCCAGCGGGAAACCTAACTACCGAAGCAGCAGCTGAAGAGATTCATGGCGAAAAAACTGAAAATTCTGATTGTGGCCGGTGACGGCATTGGCCCGGAAGTGACCGGGGAAGCGGTACGCGTGCTGAAGTCGGTGGCAGAATTGGGCGGCTACGACTTTCAGTTTCGTGAAGAGCTGATCGGCGGCGTGGCGATCAAGGCGCATGGATCGCCGTTGCCGGAGCAGACGCTGAAGGCGGCGCTCGAGAGCGATGCCGTGCTGCTGGGAGCAGTCGGCAGCAATGAGTTCAATGCGCTGCCGCCCAGCCAGAGGCCGGAAGCGGGGCTGCTGAAGATTCGCGCCGAACTGGGTGGCTACGCGAATTTGCGGCCTTCGTTTGCATGGCCAGGCTTGAGCCAGAATTCGCCTCTTCGATCGGAAGTGGTCGAGGGCGCCGACATCTTGTTTGTGCGCGAGCTACTGGGCGGCCTCTACTTCGGCGCTCCGCGCGAGTGGGATAAGCAGGCCGGAGAGGCCTGGAACACCATGCGCTACACCCGCGACGAAGTAGTTCGGGTAGCAAAGGTGGCGTTTGAGCTGGCGTCAAAGCGCAGGAACAAAGTCACGTCAGTCGACAAAGCGAATGTGCTCGAGGTTTCACAGTTGTGGCGCGCGACCGTCACCGAAGTCGCGAAAAATTATCCCGAGATCGCCCTGGAGCATCAGTATGTGGACGCCATGGCCATGCACATCATGAATCAGCCGCGGAACTACGATGTGGTGCTTACAGAAAATTTGTTCGGCGACATCCTGTCCGATGAGGCGGGCGTGATCACCGGCTCGCTGGGGATGCTGCCTTCGGCGACAATCGGCGGCAAAGTGAATCTGTACGAGCCCGTCCACGGCTCGGCTCCGGATATTGCAGGCAAGGGCATTGCAAATCCGCTGGGCGCGATCCTGACCGTGGCGATGCTGCTGCGCTACTCGGCGGGCCTCGAAGAAGAAGCTGCGGTGATTGAGTCCGCAGTAAAGCAGGTGGTCGCCGACGGCTACCGGACCGCGGATCTGGCGCGCGGCGACAAGAGCGCAAAAGTGCTGTCGACAACCGAAGCGGGCAGCAGGGTCGGAATGGCTGTCCAGTCGGCGTTGACGTCGGCGAAATAAGGATCAGTCACAATCCTCTACAGGCTCGGGACAACAAGGTTGGTAAAAATGGCTGGAAATCCGAAGACGCTCTTCCAAAAAGTTTGGGAATCGCACATTGTGGCGGAACCGGCGAATGAGCCGGCTCTGTTGTACATCGATCTGCACTTGATCCATGAGGTGACGTCGCCGCAGGCGTTTGATGGGTTGCGGTTGGCACGCCGCAAAGTGCGGCGGCCCGACCGCTCCGTGGCTACCGTGGATCACAACGTCCCGACGACCGCGAATCGGCTGGTGATCGAAGATCCGATTGCGGCGAAACAGATTGAGGCGTTGCGGAAAAACTGTGCGGAGTTTGGGATTGAGTTGTATGACGTGCAGTCGCCGCGACAGGGCATTGTGCACGTGATTGGGCCGGAGCTGGGGCTGACCAAGCCGGGGATGACGATCGTGTGCGGCGACTCGCACACATCGACACACGGAGCGCTGGGCGCGCTGGCCTTCGGCATTGGCACATCGGAAGTGGAGCACGTTCTGGCAACACAGTGTCTGCCGCAGTCGAAACCAAAGACGTTTCGGATTTCGATTGAAGGCGAATTGCCGGAGGGCGTGGGCGCAAAAGACATCGTGCTCGGGATTATCGGGCGTATCGGGACCGATGGCGCCACCGGCCATGTCGTCGAGTATGCCGGGTCGGCGATTCGGTCGCTGAGCATGGAAGGCCGCATGACGATTTGCAACATGAGCATCGAGGCCGGCGCGCGGGCGGGCATGATCGCCCCGGATGAAACCACGTTCGCATGGCTGAAGGGCCGTCCGTTTGTGCCCGAGGGTGCCGCGTGGGACGAGGCGGTGGCGGAGTGGCGGAAACTGGCGACCGATCCGGGCGCGCAGTTCGATCGCGAGTTGGTGATTCCGGCAATGGAACTGGAGCCGTTTGTGACGTGGGGGACGAATCCTGGGATGGTGGTATCTGTAACAGACACTGTGCCTGATCCAGCTGCGACGCAGAACGACGCGGATCGCCGGGCGTTCACGCGGGCTCTGGAATATATGGATTTGAAACCAGGCACGCCTATGGAAGAAGTCGCGGTGGACCGGGTGTTCATCGGATCGTGCACCAATTCGCGCATCGAGGATTTGCGCGCGGCGGCGAAAGTTGTGGCCGGGCATCATGTGCACGCAAACGTGCGGGCGATGGTGGTGCCGGGATCGCAGTTGGTCAAGGCGCAGGCCGAGAAAGAAGGGTTGGACGCAATCTTCAGGGAGGCGGGCTTTGACTGGCGCGAGCCGGGATGTTCGATGTGTTTGGGCATGAATCCCGACATTCTGCAGCCGGGCGAGCGCTGCGCTTCGACCAGCAACCGCAATTTTGAGGGGCGGCAGGGACAGGGCGGACGAACGCACTTGGTGAGCCCGATGATGGCCGCCGCTGCCGCGGTGATGGGGCACTTCACCGATGTTCGGACGTGGGAGTTCAGGAAAACTGAGGTGCTGGCGTAATGGAAAAATTCCGGACACTTACGTCGACCGTGATGCCGCTGGATCGGGTGAATGTGGACACCGACCAGATCATTCCGAAGCAGTTTTTGAAGCGGATTGAGCGGACCGGGTACGAGGATTTTCTGTTTTTCGACTGGCGGAAGGATCCGGCATTCGAGCTGAACAACCCTCGTTACAGGGACGCGAAAATTCTGGTGGCCGCCAAAAATTTCGGATGCGGATCGTCGCGGGAACATGCCGCATGGGCGCTGAGCGATTACGGATTCCGCTGTCTGATTGCTCCGTCCTTCGCGGATATCTTCCATTCGAACGCGGGGAAGAACGGAATTCTGCTGGTGACCCTGCCGGAGAGCGAGGTACAGACACTCCTGGACCGGGCCAGTAGCAAAGACGGTTACAAATTAACGGTATCGCTCGACCAAAACACGATCAGCGATACCGAAGGCTTTAAAACGAGCTTCAGCATCGATCCCTTTCGGCGGGATTGCCTGCTGGAGGGGCTGGACGACATTGGGCTCACACTGCGGCATGCGGCGGAGCTGGACAAATTCGAACAGCAGCACGATGCGGCGTTCTGGGTGAAGCCCCGTGCGGGAGAGACGGCGCAGGCATGAGTGTGAACGGGAAAAACGGTAACGGTTCCGGAAAGCTGTATTCGATTGCGCTCACAGAGGGTCCGAGTCGCGCGCCGGCGCGGGCAATGCTGCGCGCGGTTGGATTCACACCCGAAGATCTGGCCAAGCCGATAATCGGAATCGCCAACACATGGACAGAGATTGGGCCCTGCAATTTTCATCTGCGTGCGATCGCCGACGCGGTGAAGCAGGGCATCCGCGAGGCCGGTGGGACGCCCATGGAGTTCAACACGATCACCATCTCCGACGGCATCACCATGGGAACCGAGGGGATGAAGGCGTCATTGATCAGCCGCGAGGTGATTGCGGATTCCGTGGAACTGGTCACGCGTGGCAATCAGTTTGACGGTCTCGTCGCGATCGCCGGCTGCGACAAGAATATGCCCGGCACGGTGATGGCGCTGGCGCGGCTCGATATTCCTGGGTTGATGTTGTATGGGGGGTCGATTGCGCCGGGACACCTGAACGGCAAAGACCTGACGGTGCAGGACGTTTTCGAAGCAGTGGGCGCGCATGCGGCGGGCAAGCTGGATGATGCTGGGCTCGAAGCCGTCGAAGCGAATGCGTGTCCGGGCGCGGGCGCGTGCGGCGGCCAGTTCACGGCCAACACCATGGCGATGGCCTGCGAGTTTCTGGGCATCTCGCCCATGGGATTGTCGGGTGTGCCCGCGTTTCTCGAAGAAAAGCTGGCGGCATCGCGCGAGGCAGGGCGGCTCGTCATGGACCTGGTGCGCAAGGGGCAAAAGCCGTCGCAGTACATCACGCCAAAAGCAATTGAGAACGCAATTGCGAGCGTGGCCGCGAGTGGCGGATCGACGAACGCGGTCCTGCACTTCCTGGCCATCGCGCATGAGGCCGGAATTCCGCTGACGGTGGACGACTTTGACCGCATCAGCACGAGGACACCGCTGCTGTGCGATCTGAAGCCGGGCGGAAAGTATGTCGCGGTTGACTATCAGGCGGCGGGTGGAAGCCGATTGCTGGCAAAGCGACTGATTGAGGCGGGGCTGCTCGATGGAGCGTCGCTGAATGTGTCGGGCAAAACGCTGGCCGAAGAAGCGGCCGCCTCGGAAGAGACATCGGGACAGGACGTAATCCATGCCCTCACGAATCCGCTGAAGACGTCGGGCGGGCTGGTGATTCTGAAGGGGAATCTTGCGCCGGATGGGTGCGTGATTAAAGTGGCGGGGCACAAACGACTGGAGCATCGTGGGCCGGCGCGGGTATTCGACTCCGAGCACGCGGCGTTTGAGGCGGTTGGGGCAGGCAAGATTAAGCCGGGCGACGTGATGGTGATTCGTTACGAGGGGCCGGTGGGCGGGCCGGGGATGCAGGAGATGCTGGCGGTGACGGGCGCGGTGGCAGGCATTCCTGAACTGACGGACACGGTGGCGCTGCTGACCGATGGGAGATTTTCGGGAGCGACGCGCGGATTGATGGCGGGGCATGTGGCTCCTGAAGCGGCTGTGGGCGGGCCGATTGCTGCGGTGCATGAGGGCGACACGATTCATTTCGATATTCCGAATCGGAGACTGGACGTGGAGATTCCGGAGTCGGAGTTGACGGCTCGGCTGGCACAGTGGAAGAAGCCGGCGCCGAAGTACAAACGCGGAGTTTTCAAGAAGTATGTGGATACGGTTTCGTCGGCGGCACAGGGTGCGGTGACGGTGTGAGAAGCAGAGTTTAGAGTTTGGAGTTTAGGGATCAGGAGGTCCGAACAGAATTGGGATCTCTCAACAGAGCGCGCTTTTCCCAGAGCGTGCAGGGAAAGGAACAGCAATGGGGACGGCAAAGAAACATTCGCAGGGTAAAGGACAGACGGGGACGCAAACCGGGAGCGCGCCGAGTTCGACGCGGTTGACGGGGTCGGAGATCTTGTGGGCGACGCTGGAGGGTGAGGGCGTCGATGTGGTGTTTGGGTATCCAGGCGGCGCAATCCTGCCGGCATACGATGCGCTGCGAAAATTTCCGATCCGTCACGTCCTCGTCCGGCATGAGCAGGGCGCGGCGCACATGGCCGACGGATATGCACGGGCATCGGGACGGGTCGGCGTGTGCGTTGCGACGTCGGGCCCGGGCGCAACCAATCTGGTGACGGGAATTGCAACAGCGATGCTCGATTCGGTGCCCATCGTCTGCGTGACGGGACAGGTCTCGAGCAAGGTGCTTGGAACGGACGCGTTCCAGGAAGTGGATATTACCGGCATCACGCTGCCGATCACAAAGCACAACTACGTGGCGACGCGCGCGGAAGACATTGCGCCGATGCTCCGCGAAGCCTTTCTGGTAGCGAAGTCGGGACGGCCGGGGCCTGTGCTGGTAGACATCACGAAGGATGCGCAACAGTCGTCAGCTGAATTCGATTTTGCGGCGGCGGCGCCGAAACCGCATCGTCCGCACCCGATGCTCAGGACAGAGTCGGCATCGATTCTTGCCGCCGCCGAGCTGATTCGGAGTGCGAAAAAGCCGGTGATCCTGGCCGGGCACGGAATGCTGCAGTCGGGCGCGGGCGCGCAGGTGCGGACGCTGGCGGAGCGGATGCGAATTCCCGTGGCGTCGACCCTGCTGGGACTGGGCGGATTTCCTGCGTCGCATCCGCTGTCGCTGGGCATGATGGGCATGCACGGCGAGGCATGGGTCAATGAGGCGATTCAGCAATCAGACCTGCTCATCGCCTGCGGGATGCGGTTTGACGATCGCGTAACCGGAACCCTGGCCACCTATGCGCCGAACGCAAAGAAAATTCACATCGAGATTGATCCGGCGGAAATCAACAAAAACGTCAAGGTCGATGTCGCGCTGATTGGCGATTTGAAAGAGGCGCTCGAAGCATTGTTGCCCCACCTGCCTCCGCGCGATGGTAAGAACGAGAGCACATGGGTCAGGCAGATTGAGGCCAGCAAGGGCCAGTGCGCGGTGCGGGATATTCGCAATCTGCCGGACAGCGGGCATCTGTACGCGGCGCACGTAATGCACGATTTGTGGAAGGCGACCGAAGGCAAGGCGATTGTCGTGACCGACGTGGGACAGCATCAGATGTGGGAGGCTCAGTACTACAAGCACGACGAGCCGCGCACGCTCATCACATCGGGCGGCCTGGGGACGATGGGATTCGCCCTGCCGGCTGCGATTGGGGCAAAGATCGCGTGCCCTGATAAGGAAGTGTGGGTGGTGGCGGGGGATGGCGGCTTCCAGATGACATCCTCAGAACTGGCGACCGCTGCACAGGAGAATCTGGATCTGAACATTGCGGTGGTCAACAACGGGTATTTGGGGATGGTGCGGCAGTGGCAGGAATTTTTCTATGAGAAGAATTACCAGTCGACGCCACTCCTGAGCCCGGACTTTGTAAAGCTGGCGGACGCGCACGGAATTCGCGGGACTGCCGTCAGCAAACGTTCTGAGGTTCTTCCCGCGGTCGAGAGGGCGCGGACGCACAAGGGTCCGTTCCTGATCAACTTTATGGTGGAGAAGGAAGACTCGGTGTACCCGATGATTCCGGCGGGCTCGGCGCTGCATGAGATGATTCGGCGGCCGGAACAGAGCCCGTTGGTGGAGACGGCGCAGGACCACTGAGGCAGGGCTCAGGGCACAGGAAAAGCGGCCGCAATCAGAAAGGTTCTTATGCTGCACACATTTGTTGCACTGGTCGAAGACAAGCCGGGCGTGCTGACGCGGGTAGCATCGCTGTTCAGGCGGCTGAACATCAATATTGTGTCGCTCACGGTGGGGCATTCGGAGCGGGTCGGCGTATCTCGTATGACGATCGTCTGCGACTCGTCGCCAACCGCTGGACACCGCATCGCAGCGAGTCTCTATAAACTGGAGAATGTGCTCGAGGTTGACGATGTCGGGCAGTTGTCGCACGTGGCGCGCGAGCTGGCGTTGATCAAAGTAGCTGCGACACCAAAAACGCGGTCGATGGTGTTCGAGCTGGTCGAGGTTTTCCGCGCGCGCATCGTGGATCTGGCCCCGGAGTCTCTCATGATCGAGATTACCGGCGTCGAGAGCAAGATCGAGGGTCTGATCCAGGTTCTGAATGAGAATGGCGATCGTATCCTCGAGATTTCGCGCACCGGCCGGATGGTGATGCGGCGCGGGCAGCACACGAGCCGGGTCCTCGAGGCCATGCGGGTACCGGGAATGGAGACGCCCGATGAGAAGGGCGAAGAAATTACCGGCGCACCAAGCGATGCGTTGATGGCGGAAGAAACAGGGTTTGGAGACTAGAGTTTCGGGTTCAGGGATTACCCCACGCGGATAGCGTTCTAAGTGCTGCTTCCGCATCAGACAGAAGATTTCAATGCAGAGAAGAGGAAAAGAATGGTGAAGACGTATCACGATGCGGACGCGGATCTGTCGTTGATTCAGCAGAAAAAGGTTGCGGTGATTGGCTATGGGTCGCAGGGGCACGCGCACGCGCTGAATCTGAAGGATTCAGGCGTGGATGTGCGGGTGGGTTTGCCGGCGACGAGCAAGTCCGTGGAGAAAGCGAAAAAGGCCGGCCTGCAGGTGGTGTCGGTGAGCGATGCCGCGGAGTGGGCGGACGTGATCATGATCCTGACACCGGATCACTCCC
Source organism: Acidobacteriaceae bacterium (assembly GCA_036272255.1). Classification (GTDB taxonomy): domain Bacteria; phylum Acidobacteriota; class Terriglobia; order Terriglobales; family Acidobacteriaceae; genus Palsa-343. The sequence continues at coordinate 60,613 of DATAZC010000020.1, forward strand.
AGGGTGAGACGTATACGAAGGAAATTGCGCAGCACATGAAGAAAGGCAAGACCATCATGTTCGGCCACGGATTCAACATTCGCTTCGGCGCGATCAAGCCGCCGGCGGAAGTCGATGTGTCGATGGTGGCGCCGAAGGGCCCCGGACATCGCGTGCGTGAAGTGTTTATCGAAGGCGGCGGTGTGCCGTGTTTGATCGCTGTGGAGCAGAATCCTTCAGGCAAGGCGAAGGAACTGGCGCTCTCCTATGCAAAAGGCATTGGCGGCACGCGCGGTGGAGTGCTGGAAACGACTTTTGCCGAGGAGACGGAGACGGATCTGTTCGGCGAACAGGCGGTGCTGTGCGGTGGAACGTCGGCACTGGTCAAGGCGGGTTTCCAGACGCTGGTGGATGCCGGATATCAGCCGGAAATTGCCTATTTCGAATGCCTGCATGAGCTGAAGCTGATCGTGGACCTGATGTATCGCGGCGGCCTGGCCTACATGCGGTATTCAATTTCCGACACCGCCGAGTACGGCGATTACACCGCAGGGCCGCGGATCGTGACCGACGAAACACGTACCGAGATGAAGAAGTTGCTCACCGAAATTCAGAACGGCACCTTCGCGAAGAAGTGGATTGAGGAAAACAAGACGGGCCGGAAGAACTTCACCAAAATGCGGGAGAACGAAGCCGGGCTCCAGGTGGAAGAGGTTGGAGCGAAGTTGCGGGCAGCGATGCCGTTCCTTGATCCAGTCGTGGTGAAGGATGGAGTACCGCAACCGGCCGCGGCGGAAACGGTAAGCGCATAACGCTTCCCTTCCCTCGGCTTACGATGTCGGATCGCAAAGCTGTCGACGGGTCGATTCCCCCATGACCGGACGCTGTCTCTATCTCGCGGCTGTGGCGCTGGCACTCAGCGGCGAAGCGTGTGCGCAGGCGCGGCCAACGTGCCCGGTCGTGCCAAAGTCGCTGGCCGCCATGAAGAATTGCTTTCGGCCGTTGCTGGTATTCAGCGCGAGCGGCGACGATCTGCGCCTCAAGCGGCAGGTGGCGCTGCTGGATGCCGCGGCGGACGACATGATGGACAGGTTTGTGCTCTTCACGCCGATTGTGCCGGATGGGCGGCGGGTTTCCACGCCGGCAGATTCGCCGTACACGATCCTGAGCAAGGAGCAAATGAAGGCTGTGCGGGAGCAGTTCCACATCGCGTTGGGTGAGTTTACGGTTCTGCTGGTGGATGAGGATGGAAGCGTGAAGCTGCGGGCCGCGGCGCCGGTGAACGTCGATCGGCTGAACGCGCTGATTGACAAGACTCCGCAGCGCAAGGCCGAGATGCAGCGGCCGCATGCCAATTAGTCACTGAAAAGGGCACGCAGGCAGCGGTTCAGATACCATTTCATCTATGGGGAGGGCTTATGGAGTCATCGATCGCTACCGATTTTCCGGTTCAAAGTACGGCCCCCTCGACGCCGCTGCCTGAAATTGTCGAGGCGCTGCGGCGCGTGCCGACCCTGCACGGGCTCACCGATAGTGAACTGGAGTGGTTTGGCACGCGCGGCGAAGAAGTCTCGGTCCCGGCCGGCGCGGTCATCTTCCGCGAAGGCGATCCCGCCACGAAAATGTGGATCCTGCTCAAGGGCGAAGCCCACGTACGCCGGTCCCAGGGCGGCCTGGCTTTATTCATCGGACGCGCCGGACAAATTACGGGACTGCTTCCCTTCTCGCGGATGAAGACCCATGGCGGCCAGGGTTTCGCGGCGTCCGATATCTGGGGGATTGAGATTGATCGCGACCGGTTTCCCGAAATGCTGCAGGCGATTCCGTCGATGGGTCAGCGGTGCGTATCGGTGCTCCTCGATCGCGTTCGGGAGATGACCCGCCTGGAACAGCAGACGGAGAAACTGAACGCGCTGGGCAAGCTGGCGGGCAATCTGGCCCACGAACTCAACAACCCCGCTTCAGCAGCGCAGCGCGCGGCCTCGGGATTGATTGAGGAACTGAAGACCTACGGACATCAGAAGTTCATGTTAGGCGGACTGTGCCTGGATGCGGCCCACCTCGAGAAGATTCGCGCGTGGCGATGTCGCATGGAGCAGCAGACGAAAGAGCAGCCTGCGAATTCGGTGACCCAGGCACAACGCGAGGATCACCTGCAGCAATGGCTGCGCGAACACGGCGTCGAGAAGACGTGGCAGATTGTGCCCGATCTGGCAGAGCTGGGGATCACGAAAGAAAATCTGGACGAGCTGGCGGAGTTGTTGGGCGGCGAGCATCTGGACGTAGTCCTGTCGCAGTTCGCGTCTTCCGCGCGCACCGAGCGTATGGCGCAGGCCATGCTCGATTCGACGAGTCGAATCTTCGAACTGATTGGCGCTGTGAAGGATTATTCGTGGATGGATCAGGCCCCCATTCAGGAAGTGGACATTCCGCAATCGCTGGAGACGACGCTGGCGATGCTGCAGTCGCGCCTTGAAAACGTGCAGGTTGAGCGGCGGTACGCGGCGGGCCTGCCGCGCATTTCCGCCTACGCGAGCGAGCTGAACCAGGTCTGGATGTCGCTGCTCGAGAACGCCCTGGACGCGATGCAGGACCATGGCAAGATCACGCTGGCGGTGCATCCCTCCGGAGAATATCTGGTGGTTGAGATCTGGGACAACGGACCGGGAATTCCCGGGGAGATTCAGGCGCGCATCTTCGAACCCTTCTTCACCACGAAGGCGCCTGGCAGCGGGCTGGGGCTGGGGCTGGATACTGCTCAGCGGATCGTGCGGCAGCATCGTGGATTTCTGACGGTGCGATCGGAGCCGGGCAAAACCTGCTTCGAGGTGCGCTTGCCCGTCGAGTCGCTGCAGGCTTACTGAACCAGCTTCCGGCACGGGCCTGATGAATCGCCCCTGATAAAAGAATGCCGCGACCCGGCGTGATTTTCCTCACGATTCGAGAGCTGCTCGACTTGCGCGCCCCGGAGCCCAGCTCATGGGCTGCCGTGTTGGGTTCAACCGATGACCATGACGATGGCCCCGGCGGTGATGAGCAGTCCGCCGGCGATCGCTGCGCCGTTCAGTTTTTCGCCGAGCAGGAGCCACGCGAAGACCATGACCAGGGGAACGCTGAGCTTATCCAGGGGAGCGACGCGAGAGGCAGGGCCGAGCTGGAGCGCGCGGAAGTAGCAGAGCCAGGAGAGTCCTGTGGCGAGGCCGGAGAGAGTGAGGAAGAGCAGCGTGCGGCGGTCGAGCGTGCGGAACTCACCGTGTTTGCCGAGGGCAATCGCGATGCCCCAGGCGAAGAAGACAACCACGGTGGTGCGTACGGCAGTCGCGAGGTTCGAGTCGACGTGGGCGACGCCGACCTTGGCAAGAAGCGCCGTCGCGGCCGCGAAGAGGGCGGAGAGTAGGGCCCATCCAATCCAGCTCATAGGTTGATGGTAATGAAACGCGAAGATGCAGAAGCCTGACGATCAGAATTCTCCGCGCAGGCGGCCGATTCTCCAAAATAACCGACGGCAGCGTGGATCCAGCGCCGCACCGCACAAAGTCCCCTTACTGACCGCCGGGCGACGGGGCGTAGTGGATGAAGCCGTCGACCCACCGGATGAAGTACTTCATGTTAGGCGCATCCGTGTGGCCTCCGTCGTCCTGACGCCATGCGAGCTGGCCGCTCAGGAGTCCTTCGTTGACGGCGGGCATTTTGGCGGTGGTCCAGGGCTGGTCGATGGGAAGACCCTTGGCTCCGAGAAGCGGCCAAACGGGACTGGCGGCGACACTGGCCATGAAGCTGCCCTGATGATCGAGCCATTTCGCGTCGCCTTTCTCAGGGATGCCGTAGCTGATGAAGGTGAGGCGCGGCGCACACAGGGCGATGAGCTCATTGGAGTCGACGGGAAGCTGGCCGGGATTGCCGCTGCCGAAAGTCGCCTGCGAGGCGCCGTACTTGATGAAGTTGCCGGCCATCCAGTAGTACTCTCCGCCGGTCAGGCTCTCGACGGCTTCGCCGAAATTGCGGCGCAGCAGCGTGGCGCCCCCTTTGCCGGAGGAGCCGACCAGAACCATAGCAAAGCGCTGATCGAAGGCCATGGTCACGAGGGCGGCCTTGCCGTAGCGCGAGACGCCTTCGATGCCAACGTGTTTTGCATCGACGGCGGAATCGGTTTCGAGGTAGTCGAGCGCGCGTCCGGCGGCCCATCCCCAGGCGCGCAAGGCGCCCCAGTCTTCGGGCTTGCGAGGCTGGCCTTGATTGACGAGGCCGATGATGCCGCGAGTGAGCGACTGGCCGTTGTCAGGCTGCGCACTCTGCGGATCGAGACGCACGAAACCCCAGCCGGCCGCGATGAGCTCCCACTCGCTGGGCGGATCGCCGTCGGCGTTCATCTGCGGAAACTGGAAGGGGACGGGGCGGACCGGGTCCCATCCAGGATGTTGGGCGATGGTGTCTCTGAGCGACGGGTCCTGCTGGATGAGGAGCGCTTTCATCGCGGTGTTGATGCGGGCGAGGTCGGCAACTGAGGGCTGGACGGGCGCAGGAAATCCGCTGGGGCCGAACATGATGAGAACGGGCACCGGACCTTGGACGTCGGTGGGGAGGACGACCATCATGTGGAGGTCGACTTCGATGGCGGGGTAGGCGGAGTTATCGACGTGGCCGTTGAGCTCTTTCGCGATAACAGGATGGAAGGCGATCAGCTCGTGCTCGCTCGCGGTTTCTGTCCAGGAGACTTTGGGAAGATTTTTCGGGATGCGGCCGTAGACGTATTGCTCCAGGCCGTCGACGATTTCAGGGCGGCGCTGCTGCCACCATTGTTGCGCGGTGGTGACCTTCTCGCCGTTGTTGAGGGTAAGCGCGTCGGGAAGGTTGGGGTAGGGGTTGGCGAGAGACTCATCGTAATTCGCGTGGTTAGGCGCTTTCTCATCGCCGGCCGGACCCGGGCGCAGGGCTTTGATGCCCAGCTGGTCCATCATGTTCTGGTGATCCTGTTCGGCGGTGAAGGTGACGGGCGCCGCTGCGCCGGAGGATTGCGCCGATGCGGCGAGCGCGGCCAGGGCGAGGGTCGAGGCGAGAGAGAGCGGCAGCAGACGCGCGGCAATTTGCATCGGTGGTACCCTTGCTTTCGTTAACGAGGGCTGGTTGAGTCGGCCAATTTAGTTCGACACCCATACTAGATCACGATGCGTAGAAAAACTCTGGTTTTTGCAGGCTTACTTTGTGCCGCGTCGGCCGCGGCGGTCGGTCAGAGCGCACCACGCGGAACGGCATGGGTTGCGAGTTGGGGTGCGTCGCAGCAGATTCCCGAGCCGCAAAATGCGCTGCCTGTCGACGATCTGCGCGACGCGACTGTTCGGCAGATTGTGCGCCTGTCGCTGGGCGGCGCGGCGCTGCGGGTCCACATCGCGAATACCTTCGGTACCGAGCCTCTGCGATTCACGTCGGTGCATATAGCACGCCCGGTTTCGATTGCGGGGTCGACGATCGATCCGGCAACGGACAAGGCCTTGACGTTTGGCGGCGCGACGGCAGTGACGGTGCCGGCGGGGGCGGAAGTGATTTCCGATCCGGCGGAGGAAGCGGTAGCGTCGCTGACCAGCTTAGCGATCACCTTCCATCTCGATGCGCCGCCGGATCGGGAAACGAGCCATCCTGGATCGCGAGCGACGACCTGGTACGTGCATGGAGATTTCGTAGCGGCAACGGATTTGACCGGCGCAAAGACGGTGGAGCACTGGTATCAGGTGTCGGGGATCGATGTGCTGGCGCCGGAGGGCGCGGCGGCTGTGGTCGCGCTGGGCGACTCGATCACAGACGGCCATGCGACGACGACGAACGGGAACGATCGCTGGACCGACGTGCTGATAGAGCGCCTGCAGGCGTCGGCCGCTGGGAAAAAGATTGCGGTCATCAACGTGGGGACAGGCGGGAACCATTTGCTGACGGATGGGCTGGGACCGAATGTGCTGGCGCGCTTCGATCGCGACGTGCTGGCGCGCGCGGGAGTGCAGTGGTTGTTCGTGCTGGAAGGTGTGAACGATTTAGGTGGACTTGTGCGCGGGGGCACCGCAACGCCTGCCGATCATGCTGCGCTGGTGAGCCGCATGCTGATGGCGTATGCGCAGGTGATGGAGCGGGCGCACGCGCACGGGATCCAGGTGATTGGGGCGACCATCACGCCGTATGGCGGCTCGGGCTACTCGCACGCCGCGGATTTCGATCGGGATCGGCAGGCGATCAACGCGTGGATTCGCGCGCCGGGGCATTTCGATGCGGTGGTGGATTTCGACAAGGCGGTCGCCGATCCATCACAGCCCGATCGGTTGTTGCCGGCGTTTGATTGCGGGGATCATCTCCATCCCAACCCGGCCGGATATCGTGCAATGGGCGAGGCTGTGCCGGTAACCTTGTTTACGCGCTGACGCTGGCGTAGGCTGCGGCAGGGGTCGGGTCGGGCGGCCGCGCGATCCGAAACTGGATTTTCATGACACACGATGACCAGACACAAAAGGGAAGTCTTTCCGGAAACTACGCGCAGGTGCGCAATCGAATTCAACCGAATTGATTCAGCGGGGGAAATGATGAACGAAAATGGGGGCCACAGGCTCGCGTGGGTGGCGGTGGGGCTGTTTCTGATGGCGACGATGGCAGCGGCGCAGGCTGTCCCGGTGGTGACGGGCGATGCACGCGTGGACAAGCTACTGAGCCAGATGACGCTGGAAGAGAAGATCACAATGATCCACGGGACGCAGGAGAATCCTGCGGAGTATCAGGGTCAGGCCGGTTACCTGGCGGGGATTCCACGGCTGGGTATTCCAGGGCTGCGCTTCGCCGATGGACCGCCGGGAGTGCTGACGCGTCAACCAAGCCAGGGGGAGACGGCGACGATGGGGGTCGCGGCGACCTTCAGTGCGCGCGATGCCGAAGAGAATGGAGCCGTCATCGGACGAGAAGACCGCGCGGCCGGAATCGACGTGAGCCTGCAACCCTTCGTCAACATCGATCGCGACCTGGAATTCGGACGCGGCTACAATACCTTCGGCGAAGATCCTTACCTGACGAGCGTGATGGGCGCAGCTGAAATCCGCGGGATCCAGGCGCAGCACGTGATGGCCCAGGTAAAGCACTACGTGGCCTATGACTCCGACAGCAGCAACATCTTCGTGGACGAGCAGACGCTGCATGAAATTTACGTCGCGCCTTTCGACGCAGCCGTGCACGCCGGCGTGTCGTCGATCATGTGTTCATACAATCGCCTGAACGGCACCTTCGCCTGCGGGAACAAGGCGACGCTGACGACGATTCTCCGCGACCAGATAGGCTTCAAAGGATTTGTGACGTCGGACTGGGGCGCGGCACATGCGGTCAACTTCATCAATGCGGGCCTGGACATGGAAATGCCTGGCGAGCCCGCGGATGACTCGAAGATGCCGATTCCAACGTTCTTCGATCTGAAACCGATGCCGCCTCCTCCACCGCCTGACGCGATGGACGATCTGAATGCGATGTTCGGTGGACATATTCCGGAAGAACCGCCGCCGGCGCCGGATGTGCCCAGCGACTTTGGCACAAAACTGAGCCCCGAAAAGATGCGGGAGGCGCTGAAAGACGGTACGGTGACCGAAGCGGAGATCACGCGCGCGGCTGGACGAGTGCTCTACGAGATCGTGAAGTTCGGATACATGGACGGGATGCAGAAGCACGCCGTCACGCCGCAGGAGATCGAAACCAACGCAAAGGTGATCGAGAAGACAGGCGAAGATGCGGCGGTGCTGCTGAAAAATGAAGATGGTGTGCTGCCGCTGAAAGGCGGCGAGTTGGATTCGGTAGTGCTGATCGGACCCACGGCCGGGCAGGTGGATTCGATCGGCATCAATGGAGAGCGCAGTGTCGGATTGCCATCGCGCGAGGTGGGCCCGCTGGCAGCGATGAAACAAATCTCCGGCGATCAGAAGATTCAGTTTGCCGTCGCCGACGACATGAATGGTACCCCGGTTCCCGCCAATGCACTCAGCCACGACGGCAAGCCTGGGCTCGAGCGAACAGCCGGCAATCAGAAGCAAAGCGATGCGCAGGTGAACTTTACGACCAGGAACGGGCGCGCATTGCCGCCGAATTCCATCGTTACCTGGAAGGGAACACTGACGCCGCCGCACGCCGGCAATTACTGGATCTACCTTCAGGCGCTGGGTGCGAATGCGTCTCTGCTCATCGACGGGAAGCCGTTCGCGCGCACGGGCGCATTCCAGGGCGGCGTGCACGGCGATATTCTCCAGGCGAATCAGGACAACGTTGTGCCCACTCCGGACGGGCTGGATAACGTGCGTCGCGCGGTGGAGCTGACCGCCGGTCCGCATGCGATCGAGATTACGACGTCAGACGATACCTCCAGTGCGCCGGTGCAGATGCGCCTGAGCTGGTATCCGCCGGAGCAACGCAAGGCCGATCACGATGCGGCCGTTGCGGCAGCAAAGAAGGCGAAGACAGCGGTGGTATTTCTATGGACGCGGCTGACGCCGGTGTTCGGTTTGCCCGGCGATCAGGATCAGCTGGTGGAAGATGTTGCGGCGGTCAATCCCAACACGATTGTGGTCCTCAACACCAGTCAGCCGGTGGCCTTGCCCTGGGTAGACCAGGTGAAAGGCGTGCTGGAGATGTGGTGGCCTGGGGACGAAGGGGGTTGGTCCACCGCCAGGCTTCTGCTGGGCAAGGTGAGCCCGGCCGGGCGGCTTCCGGTGACGTGGGGGAAGAAGCTGACGGATTATCCTGCCACGAACCCGCGTTATCCCGAACGCAGCCGGATGGGCGTGAACGGCAAAACTACTTACAGCGAAGGCGTCAACGTGGGCTACCGCTGGTTCGATAAGGAAAACGTCGCGCCCCTGTTCCCGTTTGGATTCGGCCTGAGTTACACGAAGTTCAACTACTCCGGATTGAAGATTGCCCCGGCAGCCGATGGCGGTCTCGACGTCGCGGTTCAGATTCGTAACAGTGGTGCGATGGATTCCGACGAAGTGCCGCAGGTCTACCTTGGCGCACCGAGCGAAATTCCCGACGGCGTGCAGTTTCCGCCGCGCGCATTGGCCGCGATGGACCGCGTCGCGGTGCCCGCAGGGGAAACGAAGACGGTGAACCTGCACGTTGCGGAGCGACAGCTGCAGTATTGGTCCACAAACGAACAGAAATGGGTGACGGCCACTTCCGGGCGAACGGTGAGCGTTGGTGGTTCGTCGCGCGATCTGCCGTTGAGCGAGACACTTCACTAGCGCGAGGCCTGAGACAATTCGCAGAATCTGATTCCGGCGACCGATGAAGAAACTGATCGCGATTTTCCTCATGCTGGGAGTGTCCACGGGCGTCTATGCCCGTGGCAGTGGAGCGCCGCCGCCGCCGCTGAATGCTCCCGAGGGAATTTTCCAGTCGGTTGCAAACGCAAGCGTCGATCGAGCCGGCGATGAACTTCTGCTGACCGCGACGGACGCCCACACGCCGATCACGATCGTCTTCGCTCGCTGTGTGGGAATGGGGATTCAGCGCGAACACAATCAATGGTGGGTGCTTCCCATCAGCGTCGCGGGCTCACCGATCGACGCGAACAGCGCGCTATGGGTTCTCCCCATGGATGCGACGTCTAAGGATCGCTCCTGGCATCTGGTGCTGCCCGAAGGCAACTTACACGCGGAGAACAGCGCTTCGAGGCTGACCGTGACGGTCCGCGCGCAGAGTGTAACCCTGTCGCAAGCGGAAGCTCGGCCGCACAGCGATCCCTTCGGTCATCGATTTTCGCTCCGGATTGCGAGCGGCCCCGAACTGGAAGCTGCATTGGCCTCCTTTTACTGGGGCACCATGCTGCCCTCGGTCGTGGAGAAGACCATGGCGGCGAAGTTCCCGTACAACAGCGGCTACGTTCTGAGCACGCTGAATATAGATTCGTATGCCGGCACGTACCCGGCCGTCGATCACGAATTTCAAATTGGAGGACGCCTGGCGATCGGCTCCGAGATCGATCTGGAGGTAGTCAAGCGCATGATCGAACTTCAGTTCAGCCTGATGAAAGACGATCCGGAGCACCTGTATCGAGCACCCACATCGCTGCAACCCGATGGGAGACGCGAGTATCACGTGCGCCGAGACAGCGTGGATCGGCATGAAAATGCCGCCATGTTTCCGGTCACCGGAAACATCGAAGTGATCGGAGAAAGCTGGCGCTATTACGAGGCGCGGAAAGATCGGGCGTGGCTCCGGTCCAACATCGAGAACCTGGAGCACGCTGCCGGCTGGGTGGTCGAAAACACGGATGAGTATGGGCGCGTGTGGTCCGACGTGTATTACGAAGACCAGGTGATCAAGGACGGACGCGCGACGCAGGCACAGGCCTTCGCCGCCCACGCATTCGCCTTGCTCGCGGGCATGGAAGAGCAGTTGGGACGCCGAACCCAGGCGACCCGTTATGCCGCGGCTTCGAAGAAGATGGCTGACGCGCTGATTGCGCCTCTGCCCATCGGATATTGGGACCCGGGGAATCACCGGTTCATTGACTGGGTTGACCGCAACGGCAACGCGCACGATCACATCCATCTGCTCGCGAACGAGCTGCCTTTGACCTTTGGCTATGCAGCAGCCGATCAGGCAGCAGCGGTGCGGCGACTGATCGAGGAAAAAGCTGCCGAGTTCGAGCGATTCCCGAGTTTTGTAGCAGCGGACATCGCCGCTTACAACAAGTCGGAAATCGGCATCGCCGGCCCTTATGATCTTTGCGCGGCGGGACGCTACTGGTTTTGGGACGCGGCGTTTCGCCGCTCGCAGAATCAAAACAGCATCCTGCTCGATCAGCTCAGGGCCGTGGCCGCGGAGGGGGCGAAGAACGGCTACTTCATGAGCGAACGCTACGACATGGACCACGTCTACTACATCGATGGCAAAGATGCGCACGGCGCGGAGAAGTACTATGAATACCCCAGCGTCTTCGCGGCTGTCTTGATCGATCAGTATCTCGGGCTCTCCGCGGACAGCGATGCGGACCTGGACGTGGCTCCGCATCTGACCGGCTATGGCGCCGTCGAGTTTATGATTCCGCAGTATGCGCTGCGGTACAGCTACGACGAGAACGGATTTACCCTCAGGAACCTCTCGCCCAGGTCCCGGCGATTCAGGGTGGATCTGTCGGCTCTGGGGCTCGCGGCGAGCCATTACCAGCTCAACAGCAAGTTGAGGAATGATATTGTGGGGCCGAAATCGATGGTGACCTTGTCCGCGCAGGAAGAGGTACGGTGGACCCTTGAACGGTAGGCGGCGGAATTCGCATCGTAGATTGTTAGCAGGTGGTGAGGAGACCAAAAGATGGCGACTGCCGTGGTGGAAACAAATTGCTGCGTGGTGGGCGGTGGGCCTGCCGGCATGATGCTGGGTTTCCTGCTGGCACGGCAGGGAGTCGAAGTGACGGTGCTCGAAAAGCACGCGGATTTTTTTCGCGATTTTCGCGGCGACACGGTGCATCCATCGACGCTGGAAGTCCTGAGAGAACTCGGATTGCTCGAGGAATTTCTCCAGATGCCGCATCAGCGCGTGGAGACGGCGAACCTGGTGATCGGGAATTCCAGCTTCAACGTGGCCGACTTTCGCCATTTGCCCACACACTGCAAATTCATTGCGTTGATGCCCCAGTGGGACTTCCTGAATTTCCTGGCGGGCCATGCAAAAAAGCTGCCGACATTTCACCTGCTCATGCAGCACGAGGCTGTTGACCTGGTGAAAAACGGTCAGCGTATCGAAGGAGTGGTGGCGCGGACCGAGGGACACGAGGTCGAAATACGCGCGGATCTGGTAGTGGCCTGCGATGGGCGCCACTCTGTGACGCGCAAGGCAGCCGGGCTGGAGGTAATTGAGTACGGCGTGCCAATGGACGTGCTGTGGTTCCGGATCAGCCGCAATGCCAACGATCCCGCGGACGTGCTGGGCAACGTCAACTACGGGAAGGCGTTGATCCTCATCAATCGCGGAGACTATTTTCAGGCGGGACTTCTCATCCGTAAGGGCTCGTTCGACAGCATCAAGGCGCGCGGCCTCGACGCATTCCGCGGCAGTGTTCGCCAGATCGCTCCGTGGCTGGGTGATCGTGTTAACGAGCTCACCGACTGGGAACAGATCAAGATTCTGACCGTGCAGATCAACCGGCTGCGGCGCTGGCATCGGCCAGGATTACTGTGCATCGGCGATGCTGCCCATGCCATGTCGCCCGCAGGCGGTGTGGGCATCAACCTGGCCATTCAGGACGGCATTGCCACCGCCAACCTGCTGGCCGAACCTTTACTGGCAGGGCGGCTTTGTGAGCCGGATCTGGAAGCCGTCGAGCAGCGGCGAACCTTTCCGACGCGCGTGACGCAGACCATCCAGATCTTCGCGCATCGCGGCATCGCACACGTTTTTGACAATCCCGGGCCCATGCAGGCTCCCTGGCAGATGAAAGCGGCTCAGCACATTCCAGGAATCCATCGCGCTCTGGGATACGTGGTCGGGATGGGCGCGCGGCCGGAACACGTGCGCAGCGACACGCGGGAAGCTCCGCGGCGTGCGGGTCTGCCTCGCATTGTCACAGTGGGCATCGGCGTTGCGGCAGCGGCGGCGGTTACCGGATGGGCGGCGTGGAAGGTTTGGGGCAGGATTTGTGCTGCGACCAGGCAGACGAGTTAGCTTTGTTAGTCCAGATCACGTAACTTGCGAGTAACTTCCTGATTTTCTCGAGTGAGACGTGCTATTTCTTCCAGCTTACCGGCACGTTCGGCCTGCTCAATGGCGACCCTCAACTGGCGCTGTTGTTGCTCTAACGCGCTGCAGCGGATGGCGAGGATGGCCGCGTCGACGTCGTCACCCCCGGGCTCATTGTCGTGAATGGAGAGAAAAAGCTCGGCAAGCAGCTGGCGATGCTCGGGTGCGGAGACCGAAGTCATGGGGTCGGCGCCGTCAGCGCGGTTGCGAAGCTCGTCCACGATGATGCGAACGTCGGAGCGGAGCGCTGTGAACTCTGCGTGATGCTGATGCCAGTTGCCTTCGGCAATGATGTAGCAATCGCTGGAGCGCGGGGCGGAGAAGGCCTGGAGCAAAGTACGCTCGGCGTGGGTCAACGGATAATTCTGGGCGGTCAGGGATTCGCGACGTTTGGCCGCCGCGTCTTTTAGTTCGGCGCGGACAAGCGCGGAGTCGATGCCCAGGGCCTGGGCCGCGTCGATGGCAAAAGCGTCGCGGGCGATGCGGCTGGGAATACGGCGGATGTGGGGCAGCAGGAAGTTAAGCGCCTCGGTCTTGGATTTGGGATCGCGCGCGGGAAAAAGCTGGCGAGCACGGTCCGTTAAGTAAGTTTGGAACGATGGCGCACCGCGGAGTGCCTCGGCGTAGGCGCGGGCGCCGCGATCGCGAATGTAGCGGTCGGGATCGAGTCCGCCTTCGAGGGTCAGCACGCGGACCTCGAAACCCTCCTCCGTCAACAAGGCGATGGATTTTTCGGCGGCGTTGGCCCCGGCCGTATCGGGATCGAAGTTGACGATGACTTTGGTCGCGTAGCGTCGCAGCAGGCGCGTCTGCGATTCGGTGAACGCCGTCCCGCTGGTCGCGATGACGTTGGGGATGCCCGCGAGATAGACGGAGATGCAGTCCATCTGGCCCTCGACGAGGATGGCGCCGCCGTCGTTGCGAATGACCTGGCGCGCTTTATCGAGATTGAAGAGGACGTGACTCTTCGAATAAAGAGCCGTCTCGGGGGAGTTGAGGTATTTGGGGCCGGCCTTCTCGCCCGTTTCGAGCGTGCGCGCGGTGAAGGCGATCACGCGGCCGCCCTCGTTGGCGATGGGGAACATGATGCGCTTGCGGAAGCGCGCGTAGATGGGGCCAGGCGAACCGTCTTCCTGTTCCTTCCAGGAGAAGAGGCCGGAGGCGCGGAGGGTTTCGGGGTCGGCCTGGGACTGGAGGCGCTCGCGCAGGGCGTGGAAATTGTCGGGGGCGAACCCGATGCGGAATTTCGCGATGCCATCGGCGGTGAGCCCACGGCCGGTGAGGTATTCGCGGGCCAGAGCGCCTTCGGGAGAGCGCAGCTGTTCTTCAAACCAGGCGGTGGCGGCTTCGTGGAGGTCGAGGAGTTTCCCCCGCTGGCGATGCTCGGCTGCTTCTTCCGGCGAAGAGAACTCGCGCTTGGGAAGCGGGATGCCGCACTTTTGAGCGACGGTGCGGATAGCCTCAGAGAAGCCCACGTTTTCGATTTTCTGGATGAAGGTGAAGACGTCGCCGTGCTCGTGGCAGCCGAAACAGTTGAAAAACTGGCGGCCGGCATGGACCGAGAAAGAGGGGGTCTTTTCCTTGTGGAAGGGGCAGAGTCCTGTGAAGTTTTGCGCCCCGGCTTTGCGAAGGCGAACGTAGTCCCCGATGATTTTGACGATGTCGGCCTGTTCCTTGACTTGTTGGGCGAAATCAGTGGCCATGGTCGCGGGGGTTCGGGTATAGGGTACAGCGGGCGGGACAAAGCGGTTAGGGTCGGCACTCAGAAACGCCTCTCCAACGGGTCACGGTACCTCCGGGGATCCAGGAACGAAGGTCGGTTACGGGTCACAGTACGTTCGTTTAGCCGGCAAGAGGGGTGAAATGAAACAATTTGGCGATTTCCACATCTAAATCATTGAGGAACCTGTTCCGGAGAGTCGACGTTCAGAGATTGAAAACGGCCCGAAATACCAGAATTTGACGGAGTTAGGGATTTTTCGTGGTATTCTGAACGTCCCGGGGAGACGTGCGCCCTATGCCCACCGGCCTTTGAGCCGGACTGGGTTTTGCCTCTTATGGCCCTGACCGCACCTCGTCCACTCCAGGTGAGACAGATTCCGAATTCAGCGCGGGGGACCAATCCGCTTGGCAATTGACGACAAGTACGATGCAGACATTCAGAAGCTGATCGACGCCGGCAAGGAGAAGGGGTATTTGACCTACAACGAGGTCAACGACCTGCTTCCGGGCGATGTTAATTCGCCCGACGATCTTGACGACCTGATCACTACCATTGGCACCCAGGGAATCGACATTCTCGAGGGAGGCCCCAAAATTGGCGGACCGGAACGAGACGACTTCGAGCCTGAAGAGGGCGAAGATGTCGAGCTGGATCTCACCCCTGGAACGCTGGAGAAAACGAACGACCCTGTCCGCATGTACCTGCGCGAGATGGGCACAGTACCGCTGCTGACGCGCGAAGGCGAAGTCGAAATTGCGCGGCGCATCGAACGCGGGCAGCTGCGCGTGATGAAGGCAATTTCGCGATCGCCGGTGGTGATCCGCGAGATTGTGGCTTTGGGCGAAGACCTGAAGCGCGGCGTGCGCAACATCAAGGAAGTCGTCATCTTCGACGATGAAGAGCTGACGGAAGAAGTGGTGCAGACGCGTGTGCGCGCCACGGTGACCAGGACCGACACGCTGGTGAAGCATCAGAAAAAAGCCCAGCAGCTGGAAGAGAAGCTGGAGGGCGTGAATCAGAAGGCGAAACCCCGGGATCACCGGCGGCTGCGCTGGAGTATCGCGCGGGAGAAGGTCCTGGTCTCGCGGATTGTGCGCGAGCTGAAGTACACCAATGCGGAGCGGAAGCGGCTTCTCGACAAGGTAAACAAGACCGTCGAGGCGATGCGCACGCTGGAGCGGCAGATTCGCTCGCTCGACACCAAGTACGAGCAGAGCCGCAGCGAAGAACTGAAAAAGGAATACCGCCGGCAACAGAAGAACTGCAAGATCGATCTGGAGAAACTGGAAGAAGAAGTAGGCGTTGCGATCGCGGAGCTCAAGCGCACACAGCGCGAGATGATCCAGGGCGATATGGACGCGGAACAGGCGAAGCGGGAGCTGATTGAAGCGAACCTTCGCCTGGTGGTCTCGATAGCGAAGAAGTACACCAATCGCGGGCTGCAGTTCCTCGACCTCATTCAGGAAGGCAACATCGGCCTGATGAAGGCAGTGGATAAATTTGAATACCGTCGCGGTTACAAATTCTCGACGTACGCGACATGGTGGATCCGGCAGGCGATTACACGTGCGATTGCGGACCAGGCGAGGACGATTCGTATCCCGGTGCACATGATCGAAACGATCAACAAGCTGATCCGCACATCGCGGCAGCTGGTGCAGGAGCTGGGACGCGAACCGACTTCGGAAGAGATTGCAAAGCGCATGGATATTCCGGTGGCGAAGGTGCGGAAGGTGCTGAAAATCGCACAGGAGCCAATTTCGCTGGAGACACCAATTGGCGAGGAAGAAGATTCGCACCTGGGCGATTTCATTGAAGACCGCCAGGCCGTCTCGCCTTCCGATGCCGTGATCAGCGTGAACCTGAAGGAATACACCTCGCAGGTGCTGCGCACTCTGACCCCGCGTGAAGAGCGCGTGGTCAAGATGCGGTTTGGCCTCGAGGATGGTTCTGAGCACACCCTGGAAGAAGTAGGACAGAGCTTCCAGGTGACGCGCGAACGTATCCGGCAGATTGAAGCGAAGGCGCTGCGCAAGCTGCGGCATCCTTCACGGTCGCGAAAACTGCGGGCGTTTGTGGACACCGTGCACGAGTAAATAGCCGGATCACAGGTTACAGATGACAGAAAAGGCCGCCCCTCCGGGAGCGGCCTTTTTATCTGCGCGGGATTACTGGACGATGAGAGTGACCTTCGCCGTGTGCGTGATGTTGGACATGGTTGCGGTCACCGTCAATGTATAGGTGCCGGCGGGCGTTTGATTCTGTGTGCCACCACCCCCACCGCCGCCTCCCCCTCCCCCTCCCCCTCCCCCTCCCCCTCCGCC
>DATAZC010000021.1:0-25215 GCA_036272255.1 Acidobacteriaceae bacterium
CGTCTTCTTGTGCACATCCAGTCCGATGTAATACATATCGTCTCTGAGGAGCCTCCGAGGTTGTTCTCTGAATCAGCTTGCCGCTGAGTTCAGCTTATGCAACGCCTCGCGCTCCTCCTCGACTTAACATTCAAACAATCCTCTCCGAACGCGAAGTGGCTGCCAGCCTGTTTCCCGGCCGGGAAAAATTGCATTCCAGAACTCTTCACGCAGGTCTTATGTTCTGGTTGAGTGACAACAGGTTTTCGGGGTCATATTTCGCTTTGAGGTGCTGGAGCCGCGCGTAATTTCCCCCATAGGCGCGGCGAACCTCATTTTCGTCGACGCGGTCCATGACGTTGACATAGTCGCCGTCCTGGTCAGCAGGCATCTTCGACTTAAGGGACTCTACCCATTGAACAGCGACAGCCTCGCCGTGGGGTGGTTTCCAGTAGGCGGCTGCGTCGATGGCGATGCCCTCGCGGCGGAGTGGAAACGGTGTAGCGGTTGCTGGGACGCGAGTCACTGCTCCATGGAGATGGATGAGAAAGCAGTTGACGGGTAGCTGCGGGTTGGTGAACGCCTGCGCGAGGGTTTCGATCCTGCGACCATCGAATTCGGCGAAGAAGCCGCTGTAATGTTCCTCGTAGCTGGGCGGGATCTCGGCGGGTGTCATCTGTTCAAGCTTGAGATAAGGCATGGTGCGGACGCCGTCATGCAACAGGGTGCGATGATGACGGAGCGGTGCGAGTGCCTTCTCTGCCTCGTTCTTGTCGCCAACATGGCAGACCTGAATATCGATGCGCGGCTTGCGAGGTTGGTTTTTGCAAGCAGAATGCCTCCTGCCTTCCTGAGGCGCGCAACGCTGGTGGCATCGGTCTGGGGCGTGCGTCCTTTGAAGATCAGCGATCCACGCTGGGTCGGCACCTGCGCGGTGTCGATCGAATCCTTTGCGGTGAACGGGACACCGTGAAGAGGGCCGACTTCATCTCCTCGGAGAACCGCGGCTTCTGCATCTCTGGCGGACTGCAACGCATGCTCGGCGACGGTAACGATTGCATTCACGGTGGGGTTGATGGCCTCGATGCGATCGAGGTGTGCCTTGATGACTTCGACCGGAGAGACCTCGCGCGTGCGGATCAGTTCGGCCAGCGTGGTGGCGTCTGAATAAACCACTTCTGTGCTCATTGTTCCCTCTTTACCTGCCACTTGGCAGGTATGAATTGAGATTCTACCTTCCACGTGGTAGATTCATGAATCAGGGAAGTTTTTTTTGCAGGAAGACGGGAGGGGACGCGATGAGCTCAAATGCCCGCGAAGACATTCTGGCTGCCGCGAAGCTGGTTGCGCAGGCTCACGGCTATGCAGGGTTGAACTTTCGTGATTTGGCTCAGCAGGTCGGCATCAAGGCGCCAAGCATTTACTATCACTTCCCCAGCAAAGCCGCCCTGGCCACAGCGGTGGCCAGGCGTTACTGGCAGGATTCTGCAGCTTATCTTGAATCTCTGCTGCAGAAGTCGTCGGGGCCGCTGGAAGCGCTGCGCCGTTATCCTGAGACGTTCCGCTGGGCGCTGGAAAACGACAATCGCATCTGCCTGTGCAGCTTTATGGCCGCTCAGTTCGACGACCTACCTGAAGAAGTGAAGAAAGAAGTTCAGGCGTTCACCGACGTCAATGTTGCGTGGCTGCAGAAGACGTTACTTGCCGCCAGGCTTGCCAGACCCAGGGAGGCCGGGCAGCGAGCGCGCGCCATCTACTCCGGAACCGTGGGCGCGCAACTGATGGCGAGAAGCCGAGCAGACATCGCACTCTACGACAGCCTGATCGCAAGTTATCGCACCGCCGGATTGCTTCCCGCCTGAAGGCAGATCGGACCCGATAATCGATCTCCCGTGGCTGGATGTCACGATTGCCGGCAACGGGGAGGTTTCGCGCGAGGCGTGGAGGAGACTCTTCTTCCCATTCGTCACCGGGTGAAGCTGTGATCCTTCCAGGCACCGAATAGTTCCGCGCGCTTTCTTAGTCGCTCCATGCGGCGAGGTCCAGCTGGCGGAGCCGATCGCGATCGCCGATGACTTCCATCGCGGTAATCGCGTCTCCGACCATGGTAAGGCGCAGCACGCGGAACAAGCGTGCCTTCGGCGCGATCACGATACCGACGCTGCCATCGACGAGGGCTGTGGTCGCATAGCGCGCGCCTTTGGCGGCCTGCACGGCCTGCTTCGCCCAGGCTTCGGCACCGTGAACTTCCTGCGGCAGGCCGGCCTGCATGGCGGTTTTGTCGGCCACGACGGTAAAGCCAGGATCGAGCAGCGCCACGAGCCCAGGCACATCGCCGGCCCGCAGTGCGGTGATGAATCGATCGGCGACTCTGCGCTGGCGGGTCACCACTTCACCGGGGTCCGCCTCAGCACCGCGCACCCGGCGGCGGGCGCGGCTGGCCAGTTGACGCGCAGCCGCCGAGGAACGGCCGACAATCTCGCCAATCTGCTCAAACGGAAGATCGAAGAGGTCGTGGAGGACAAAGGCGAGGCGTTCCGCGGGATCGAGGCGATCGAGGACGACGAGCAGCGCCAGCCCGACCGAGTCGGCCATCAGGGCCTCGGTCTCGGGATCCATTTTCGCCTGTGGGTGGGCAACGGGTGGGGCGCCCACAGGGGACTCCAGAGGATCTTCGCGGCGGGAATTCCGGGAGCGCAGCATATCGAGGCAGACGCGGGCGACGACGGTGGTGAGCCAGCCACCGAGGTTGGCGATGCCGTCGGCGCCATTGCGGCTGAGGCGGAGCCACGACTCCTGCACGGCGTCTTCCGCATCGCTCGCCGAGCCCAGCATCCGGTAGGCGACTCCACGCAGGTGTCCGCGATTTTCCTCGAATTGCTCCGCCAGCCACTGATTCTGATTCATCGGTCACAAACTCCTGCGGTGAATCCGTCCTTATTATGACGAACGAGAGCTTGCCCTTGTGACCAGAACACGGCAAGTGCGCGGCGCGTGAGAATAGGTGCTGGAGATTCGCGATGCTGACTTCAAGGAAGGACCCTGAACTGGCCCCGGCGCTGCCGGAAGGCCCGCTGCTGGCGCCGGTGGAAAACCCGAAGGGGCTGGCGCTGAAACTGGTTTACTGGATGTCGCGACGGCAATTCGGCAAGGTGATGACGCCGCTGAAGGTGTTTGTAGCGCGGATGCCGCTGGGGTTCGGCCAGTTCGTTGGCAAGATTGGCAGCCTCGACAAGAAGCTCACGCTGTCACGAGAAACGGTGATGCTGATTCGGGAACAGGTGGCGCACCTGAATGTGTGCCTGTTCTGCATTGACATTGCGCGTGCCTTCACGATTCAGGGTGGAATGAATCAGGCGAAGTTCGACGCGCTGGGCGAGTATCGCACCAATCCGGTGTTCACCGATGCGGAGCGCGCCGCGCTCGATTACGTGACGGATCTGACGCGGGATAAGCGCGTGGATGCGGAGGTGTTCACGAACCTGAAGCGCCATTACACGGAGCGCGAGATTTGCGAAATCGTGTGGCTGGTGGCCACCGAGCACGTCTACAACATGACGAATATCGGGCTGAACATCCATTCCGATATGCTGTGCGACATCGCCCGCAACAGGGGTGGCGTGCGGTAGGGTCACATCTCCGCGTGGTAATCCGTCATGGTTATGAAGACCGAAAACGGAAGACAAGGAGATTCAACCATGCAAGCACGCATGAACAACCCCGCGATGATTTTTCCCGATGCGATCAAGGCGATGTTTGCCCTGAAAGCGGTAATCGATCAGGGAGGATTGCCCGCATCCACCGTAACGCTCGTCCATTTGCGCGTGAGCCAGATTAACGGCTGCAGCGTGTGCGTGGACATGCACGCGCGCGAACTGCAACAGGGAGGCGAAACCAACGAGCGACTGCTGGCGGTTGCGGCGTGGCGCGATGCTCCTTACTTTACGGATGCGGAACGCGCCGCTCTGGCCCTGGCCGAAGCAGTGACCCGGTTGAGCGACCGACCCGATCCTGTGCCTGACGCGATCTGGGATGAGGCAGCGGCCCATTACGATGAGAAGGCTCTGGGGGCGCTGCTGCTCTCGATCGGCCTGATCAATGTGTGGAACCGGCTGAACGTGGCCACACGCCAGGTGGCCGGAGAATGGGTGAAATCGGCCGAAGCGAAGAAGTGGGTAGAAGAGCACGCGATGGCGCAGTAGAGGGTGAGTTGAGGTCGCCGCGCAACGGGTGCGGTGACCTCGCCTACTCGCCGATGTCTTCGTTCCAGATTTCCGGGTGCTCGCGGATGAATTGGGTCATGCTCTGGAAGCACTCCTCGGAATTCAGATCGACGACCTCGACACCGAAGGAGCGCAACCAGTCGACTCCGCCCTGAAAGGTTCGGCTTTCTCCGACAATGACGGTGCGGAAGCCGAACTGGCGCACGAGGCCGCTGCAGTACCAGCAGGGCGCGAGGGTGGTGACCATGATCAGGTCGCGCCAGGATCGCTGGCGGCCTGCATTGCGGAAGGCGTCGGTTTCGGCATGCGCTGAGGGGTCGCCCTGTTGCACACGCCGGTTGTGCCCGGCGCCGACGAGCCTGCCGTCGTGCGTGAAGATGGCAGCACCGATGGGAACGCCGCCTTCCGCCAGCCCCTGGCGGGCCTGCTCGATGGCGACGTCGAGCCATTGCTGTGGATTGACGGGTGAGTTCATCGCGTCCAAAATAACAGGTCTGAGGCGGCTCACCAGGAACCAGCGGTCTGCGGAAGGGCCTGCGCAAGCATCGCCGCGCTGCCCTGAGCGCATCCATTCCACGAACGCCTACAGCGAACAAGCCCCGGGAGGAATGATGAAAGAGAAAGATGCGGACCTGAACAAAGGCGCGATTGAAGACGCACCGTCCGGGAGCTCCCGAGCTGGCGAATCGCACAACCGCATGGCCAATCAGCTTCCGCATCGGGACGTCGACGAAGAGATCAAGGACAACGACTCGGACTTTCCTGAACCGGGGTCGAGCCCGGAACATTCGTAAATTCTTTCCGGCCCGGGCGGAGATATTGGGGTGGCTTGTGCCGTGGCGCGCTGGTATGATCGGCGGCCTGCCGTCATCCTCGCGTTCACGGACAACCCACCTTGCCCTCCTGCTGCCTTCGGTTTTGGTCCATTACACTGCCGCTGCTGGCGTACCTGTCGATGGCTCCTGCAGCGATCTGCCATGCGCAGGCATCCCGGGGTGATTCCTGGCCTCATTTGCCGGCATTGCCGGCCGGCACGCACATCCACGTCTCTTCCGATAAGAAAAGCCATACCTGTTATTTCCAATCCGCCGACGACGCCAGCCTGGTGTGCTCAGGGAAACGCGGCGGTGGGAGGAGCTACAGCTTTGCTCGCTCTGAAGTGCGGAGCGTGAAGCTGACGCGTTATACCGTTTCCACTTTGGTTGGCATGGGGATTGGCGCGGGGTTGGGCGTCGGTATTGGCGCCGCTGTTTCGCCCAAATCGAGTTCCAACACTCTTGACTTTTCCGGGCTCGATCGCGAAGTAGACATCGGCCTGGGCGCTGTGATCGGGTTCCTCGCCGGCGGTGCGGTGGGCGGGCCTACCGATTTTCTTCGCGGGCCGGTGGTCTATCGAAGGGCAGGACTTTAATCCTGCTCTGAAATAATCCCCTCATGCTGGTGCTTGCCTCCGCATCGCCGCGCCGCAGCGAATTGCTCGCCCAGGCAGGTTACGCCTTCGAGGTGATCCCCTCCGCCATCAACGAGGACCTTCGGGCGGGAGAAACGCCTATTGGGTATGTGCTGCGTTTGGCGCGGCAGAAGGCTGAGGCGGTGGCGGCTTCGCCGGAATTCGCGACGTTGCGCAGCGCGCAGCGGGATCCACTGTTGATTCTGGGGGCGGACACGACGGTGGTTGCGCCCAACGGGGAAATTCTGGCCAAACCGGTGGACGATGCAGACGCCGCGCGCATGTGGCAACTGCTGTCGGGGGCCACGCACAAGGTCATTACCGGGGTTGCGCTGCTGGTGCCGCGAGCCACGGACACCCTGACCGAAATCGCCGCGGAGGTGACGTACGTGACCATGCTGACGCCGACCGAGGAGGAACTGGCCGCTTATATTGCTACGGGCGAGCCGCAGGGCAAGGCGGGAGCGTATGGGATCCAGGGGCAGGCGGCGCGATGGATTCCGCGCGTGCACGGCTGCTATTTCAATGTGGTGGGATTGCCGCTGGCACTGGTGGCCAGCATGGTCGAGGGAATCGAAGTTCGCCTGGGGTTGACGACGCGTTCTTAGCTGGCCTTCTCCGCCTCATCGGGAGGATCCTGCGCGCCGATGGTATGTTCGGCGACTGGCGGCGCCTCCGGCTGGCCGGCCATGACCAGTCCAAGGACGATTAAGAGCGTCACCGCGAGCAGCCCGATCTCCATCAGCTTCAGCATCCGAGTTCCCCTCAGCCTTGCGTCAACTCGTTCGAATCATCTCCGCGAGGAGCGCCGTTCGCGGAACCAGGTTTTTCAGTAATACCGACTCATGAGATGCGTGAGCACCCTCGCCGACTGCACCCATTCCGTCGAGAGTGGGCACTCCGATGGCCGCTGTAAAGTTACCGTCGGAACCTCCGCCGGTCGAAGCTTCTTCCAACTGGAACCCGATCTGTGCTGCGAATGTCGCGGCGCGGCGAAAAAGGGCGATGGTGGCACGGCTCCGTTCCATGGGCGGCCGATTCATTCCGCCGTCCACATGGAGGACGCAGCCGCGGTCCCGAACGCGCAGGGAGCGGAATCGCCGGTCGATCCGCGCCGCATCTTTGGCACGCGCGACGCGTACATCGATCTCCGCCTCTGCCTCAGCCGCTATCACGTTCGTTCTTGTACCTCCGCGGATGACCCCGGCGTTCACGGTCAGCCCGCGGTCCAGTTCGGTGAAACCCCGAATCTTCTCCAACTGCCAGGCGAGCTCATGGATCGCACTGTGCCCGCGCTCAAAATCGACTCCGGAATGAGACGCGACTCCAGTAACCCGGACCGTATATCCGCCTACACCCTTGCGCGCCGTCTTGTACGCGCCGCCGAGACCCTGAGCCGGCTCCAACACGAAGACCGCTGCGCATTGCCGAGCCAGTTTCTCTGTGATTGCCCTTGAGACCGTGCTGCCCACCTCTTCGTCACCATTAAGGAGGAAAATGACCGGCCGCTCGAGCCCGGTTGTCGCGAGCAGAGCCTCGATTGCAGTGAGGCCCATGGCGACACCGGCCTTCATGTCGAGCACACCGGGTCCCCATGCTCGTCCCTGTGCAATCCGGAACGGCATATTGGATAGTGTGCCGAGCGGCCAAACCGTATCGAGGTGCCCGAGGAGCATCAGCGGTGGATTTTTTTTGCCCTTTTGGGCGAATCCGAAGCGGAGCTCCAGCACGTCACCGAAGGCCCGCTGGCGATGGCGGCGCACTTGGCCGCCCAGCCTGGTTGCCATCTCGGAGACGGCATCGGTGCAGCGGTCGACGGCGGCTTTTGCGTCGCTGGGGGACTCAATCTCGACCATCCGGCGAATCCGATCCATCAACTGCGGCTCGAGCGTGGAGACCGCCTTTTTGAGCCTATTTCCAGAGTAAACGGCTTGTTTTGTTTTGGTTGTCATAGGGGTAATCTTCCCAGGTACTGTGACTTTTGGCATGTGTGGTGTGGTGATTTTGCCACACTACAACTTTTCTTTCACGGTTGTAGTCTATGTCTTCATTGAGGAAAACGCTTGGCTGAATCATCGCACCTGGAAAACACAATTTCCTCCCCGATTGAATTCGCCGGCGTTGGCCTTCACAGCGGCGCTCCTGTGCGGATGCGCCTGCTGCCGGCACCCGCGGGATCGGGCGTCGTCTTTCGCCGTACCGACCTGGACGGGTTTGAGATTCCGGCGACGGGACGCAACGTCGCGAAAGTGAGCTACGCCACCAGCCTGATGCGCCAGGGCGTTCTGATTTCGACGACCGAGCACCTGCTTTCCGCTTTGCTGGGCGCCGGGGTCGACAACGTCCTGATCGAGCTCGATAACCTGGAGCTGCCGATCCTGGACGGGAGCGCGCTGCCCTACACCGAGGCTTTTGACGAAGTGGGATTGAAGAGCCAGCGCCGGCGGCGTGAGTATCTGCGGATTCTGAAAGACGTTGAGGTGCGCGAGGGGGACAAGTTTATCGGGGTGTATCCCGGCGACGGGTACTCGGTCTCGTACAAGATTGATTTTCCCGCACCGATCGGGCGCCAGGGGTACACGGTTGACCTGGCCACCGGCGCGTATGAACGCGAAATTGCCCCGGCCCGGACGTTCGGCTGGCGCGAAGACGAAAAGAAACTGCGCGACATGGGGTTGATTCGCGGCGCCACGGAAGAAAGCGTCATCGTGCTGTCGCGCCAGGGCGTGCTCAACGGCAATTTGCGCTTCAGCGATGAGTTTGTCCGGCACAAGGTGCTGGATCTGATCGGCGACCTCGCGCTGGCCGGACACCACATCCTCGGCCACGTGGTTGCGGAACGCGCCGGACACGCCATGCACACTGCCCTGGTTTCGCGGCTGCTGCGCGACCGGTCTGCGTGGGAACTGGTGACTTTGGGGACGGAGAAGACGAAGGTGAAGGCCGCGCCCGCCCGGACTCCGAGTCTCGCGACCGCGTAGTTGTTATCGGACCGGCTCCCCGGTCGAGTCGAACCGCATTCCTGCGACCGTTACACCCGAGGCGAGCACGTCCCGCAGCTTTTCCGGATTGTTGCCGCTGATGTCGGCAGCTTGCGTGATGAGGTAAACAGCTTCGGCGGGACGGGCACCTGGCGGCAGGCGAAAAATCCAGGGGACATTGGCCGACGTGACCGCCGTATCGTCGGTGAGCGCCACCACGGGAACAAATACTTTGAGTGCAAGCTGCTCCGCCAGGTGCGCCGCGTCGCGGTCGAGCGCTACGATGGCCAGGGCGTGCTCATCCATCAATGCATGCACCAGCTGCGTGGACGCCACACCCCAGTTCTGGCCGCTCTCCACGGGGATGAGGGTCTGCGCTGCGCCAGGCAGATTTGCGGCAACTTCGGCAGCATGAGGACCGAAGAGCACAATCTTTGCCTGCCCTGCTGGAATGTCGGGCTGATGAGGACCGGCGAAGTTTACGCCGTCTTCTCCCACGCGCGCGTAGGGGGACGGCGACCGAGGTTCCTGCTGTTGACCGACAACGGATAGCTGATCGGCATTCATCGTCGCGACGCGATACGTGATTTTTCCGTCATGGACCGTGCCCAGGTACATGGGGCTCACGTTTTTGTTATTGGGATCGAAGATCATGTGCCCGGTGACGCCGTCGTACTCGTAGATCTGCGACAACGCATCGTGAATGCGGGCGCGGTTCAGCCCGGCCCTGCAGATGGATTGGAGCAGCGCGTTCATCGCATCGAAAGCCAGGGCGGCAAACTGCTCCGGCTTCTCCTGGAATTTCGCCTGATAGCGTTGGTTGAAATCCAACCACCTGGGATCGCTGCGGGTGGGATCGTAGGGAAACACGGCTTCGAAGCCTTCCGCGGCTGGACCTGCGTCGGCGAGAAACTCATCACCCAGGGTTCGATAACTGCCGAACACCTTCTGCTTCATGCCCAGTTCGCGCATCTGCTTGAGGATTTCGGCAGCGGGCGCCTCATCGGTCCACAGCACGATGCTGTCGGCGCGCGAATCCTGAATGATCCGAAGCGCACGACGGAAGTCTGTATCGCCCGGCAAAAACTTCTGCTCGATGACCACCGGATGCCCAAGCCGTCGCGCCGCATCGCGAAACTTGATGACGCCGAAGCGCCCGTAGCGGTTGTTGACACGGAGCAGCGCCACTCGCCTGAGCCCCAACTCGGTGAAGATGCGGCGGGCGAGGGTGTAATCCTGCACGCGATCATCCTGAAGATTGGTGAAGTACCAGGGGATATAGGTCTCGGGAATGGTGGGGTCGGTGGACGCCGAGTTGACGATGGGGATTTCCGCGCGCAGCGCGACGCGCAGGATGATGTGGGTGGTTTCTGAATTGATGCCGCCGAGGATCGCCCAGTCGTGCTCGTCGTAGGCCATCTTCACGGCCTCGTCGGACGCGGAACCCCAGATCGCGGGATCCGTTGGCCGCTCCCCGTACTCGGAACCACGCTGCCAGTTGTTGTAGTCGTCGTGGATCATGAGCCGGAATGGCTTGCCGCCATAGCCGCCGCGCGCGTTGGCTTCGTCGATGGCCAGTTGCGCGCCGTGCAACATGCGGAGTCCGAAGACCTGATCGGCCTGTTTTGCGATGGGGCCGATGAAACCGATCCTCACTTCGCTGATGTCGGCAGGATCGGGAATGTCGCGGGCGGCACCGAAATACCGGTTCGGTTGCGTGTAGTTGACGTCGTAAGGCTGCGAGAATTTCGCGTACGGCAGCAGGTCGGCAGGCTCGCCGGCATAGGGCGCGACGGTGCGATCGGGCGGCGGACCGGGCGGATGCTGGCCACACGCGCAGGCTGGCCCAGGAGCAGGAGCTCCGGGGCCCGCTGATCCGGGGCCGGCGCTGGTCTGTGCCGACGCGATGGACATCAACACCACCGCTAATGCGGCTGCGATGCCGGCAACCCGCGCTCGATCGCTGCGCACGGCTATTTCTCCTCTTCCTTCTTTGTGCGGAACATCGCGATCGCTTCGATTTCGATCAGCAGTTCGGGGCGGCACAGCTTGGCCTGAATACCGGTCGAGGCCGGAAGTGGATCAAGTTTCTGGTCCGCAAAGAAACGCGTGCGCTCGTCGTTGAATGCCTCGTAGTCGCGATCGATATCGCGCATGTAGCAGCTGGTGCGCACGATGTCTTTCCAGGTGGCGCCCTCGCTGGCGAGCAGGCCGGTAATGTTCTCGAAGGTTCGTTGGGTCTGGGCGCGAAAGTCGCCGATGTGGACACTGCGCCCATCTTCGTCGATGCTGGCGGTGCCGGAGATCAGCAGGATGGTCAGCCCGTTCAGGTCGATGCGCATCCCGCGCGAGAAGGAGCTTGGTTTGGCGTAGGCATACGCCTCGTTCAGTACTCCGTGGTTGGTGATCGCGCGCCTTGCAATCGGCGCATGCGCCAGACCGGCCAGTAACTCAGCAACTGCACTCATAACACTCTCCTTATGGTTGATAGATCCCGTGACTTAGTCCCTTTGCGGTCGCGACCCACAGATCGCGGCCCTGAAAATCAATTCCCAGGATGTAGTTATGCGCGGGCGCTGTCTCCACGGGAATTTCGGTCATGTGGCCGGCTGCGTCACGCACTGTCATTTCTGGTTTCCCCGTATCGAGCGCCGGCCGATAGACGGCCCAGTTGGCGCCATCGAAGTACGCCAGGCCTTTGTCTGTCCCGAACCATGCGCGGTTTCGATCGATTCCCTTCACCGTGTTGGTGAAGTTGCCTGGCAGCCCGCTGTCCTTCGTCAGGAAGTTATGCCAATGACGGCCGTCATAGTGGCTGTCGCCAAAGTAAGTGGCCACCCATACCACGCCGTCAACATAACTGACTGACGTAGTAATCTCGTGGATTAATCCCTGGTCCTTGAGCAGCACCATGGAGTTTTCGCCGTCCGGATCGTCCCACTTATCCCACACGCTGGTTTTCTGGTTGTATTCGAGCAGCCCGCTTCCCCAGACGGCGTAATACACCTTGTCCGCCGCCGCGGAGACGCCATAGACCCATATCTCGGCCATCGGGGTATTGCGCTCGTTGTAGAGCGACCACTCGCCGGTGCGGGTGTTGAGCCTGCAGCCTCCGGCGGCGGTTGCCACCCACACGTTGTCGCCCTCGACGGAAACGCCATAGACTACGTCGTTGCTCAAGCCGGAATTCAGTTGGGTATAGGTGTCAATGCGGCCGGCGGAGATGCGGCTCAGTCCCGCCATGGTTCCGGCCCACACGTCTCCGGTGCGCTTATCGAGCGCAAGGGATAAGACGGCGCGATGCGCCAGTCCATCCGCAGTTGTGTAAGTCTTCCAGTTGCCGTTCTCGTGGACTGCCAGCCCGTTCTCCGTGCCTGCCCATACGCGATCGCCATCGACTAATACTGAAAAGACGTGGTTATCCGGCAGCCCATTCGCGGTGGTGAAATTTTCAAAGCGGAAGCGCGGCATCGCCGGAACGCCGTGTGTTTGGGCGATCGCGTGCAGCTTGCTGACGGGAGGGGCGGTCTGCGCTCCTACCTCGACGGTCAACAGCAAAAAGCCAATGCAGGCCAGTCGTTTCATCGCGTCCTCAGATACTCGATGAGATCGTTCAGCTCATCTTTTGTCAGGTCGTTGGTGCGTCCGTGACGGTCGTGCGGGTTATAGACGGTCCAGATTTCTTCGAGCGACTGCGCCGATCCGTCGTGCAAGTACGGTGCTGTGAGCGCGACGCTCATCAGCTGGGGCGTATCGAACACGCTGCTGTTATCCACCGCTTTGCCTGTTCCCACATCAAACGACTTTTGATTCGTGCCTTTCGGTCCGCTGTGGCAGTAGGAGCAGCGGTTGGCGTCTGCTATGGGTTGGCCGAGCTTGTCTTTTGTCCGATAGAAGATCGCTTGCCCGCGTTCCTGGTTGGGAGTGAGCTCGCCGTTGGCTGCGCGGAAGCGATTTGGCCGTGAAGGCAGATTGCGGATGTACAACACGAGGTCCGTCAGGGTGCGGTCGTCGAAGCTCTGCGAGCGGAAGAAGTAGGTCTCGGTCCGAGGCCCACACTCTTTGACCAGCGTAGGGTTGCCGCCATTCCACTTGAAGGGCTCGGTGCCGCGCAGGTCTTCGATCAGGCGGTTGTCGACGACGTCTTTGCCGAAGCCATCCGGCTCGAGGTCCCACTGCATTCCGTCGAAGGTGGAGTCGATGTGGCAATTCGAACAACCAAATTGCCCACCGAAGGCGTATTTGGCCGTGTAGAAGGTTTGTTCGCCGCGACGCAGCGGAGAAATTGTCTTCGGGCCGGCGAGCTGGAATGTCTGCACAATATGGTTGGTCCGCGTATCGACGACGCTGATGGAGTCATCGAGCCGATTGGCGATGTAGAGCCGGGTCCCATCGCGGCTCAGAAGCAGCCCACGCGGGTTCTTTCCGACCGCGATCCGAGTGACGACATAATTTGCGCTGGCCGAAAGATCCTCAGCGAAGGGCCTCGGATGCGAGCGAATATAGGCCAGCATTCTTTTTGTATCGATGACGGTTACGCAATCGGACCCGCCGTGGGTGACATAGATGCGCGACTTATCCGGAGCAATAGCTACGCCAAAGGGCATTGCATACGAGCGGTCCAGTTCATCCAGCGGGACCTCGACGCTGCGCCCGACGTCTGCGCCAAAGACGGTGAGCGTGTCAACGAAGGCCCATCCGTGCTCGACGTGCGCGAGCGGCACCAGGTTTTTGGGATGCAGCTGGGCTGCAATGCCGAGCCGTCCGTCGCGGGAAAGCGCCAGATGAAACACCCCGGCAATGTCCGGCAGGATCAT
This sequence comes from Acidobacteriaceae bacterium, assembly GCA_036272255.1. Classification (GTDB taxonomy): domain Bacteria; phylum Acidobacteriota; class Terriglobia; order Terriglobales; family Acidobacteriaceae; genus Palsa-343. Next base: position 13,451 of record DATAZC010000021.1, read on the forward strand.
GCGGTCAACCACCCGCGCGCGGGCAGGATCAATGACGGTGATCTCCGACTTTGGCGGTGTGCGGTGCGGCGTGAGGTTGGGATAGACGTGCGTCGCATAGAGCCGAGTGCCATCGGCAGACATCGCGAGATAGCTGGCCCCGCGACCGGCTGCGAGCGTTGTCTTTTGCTCGCCGGTGGCGGCGTCGAGCACGGCAACGTTGTTGCCAATGCGGTCGGCGATATACAGCAGAGTGCCGGCGCGGTTCTCAACGACGCTGGAGGGCTCAAACCCAGCCGACCAGGTGGCCCTGGTCTGGCCGGATTGTGTATCCATGACGGTGACAGTATCGTCCCAGGAATTTGCCACGAAGAGCCGGCTGCCGTCCGGCGACAGGGAGAACCCTCGCGGCTGATGGCCGACGGGAATCGTTCGCAGCACGCGGCCCGTCGCAGCCTGGAGTACGCGAACCTCATCCGAGCCCTGGCAAAGGACGTAGAGCCGCGATCCATCGGGAGAGAGCAACAGTTCGAGGGGCGAGGCGTAGCGCTCATCGTCCGTCGAAGAGGGCTGGGCGGAAACGCGCATGGTTCCCGGCTGCCACAGCAGGCCAAGGCACAGACCCGCCGCGCAGGCTGCGGCGATGATGAAGCGCCGCTTCATCGTGGCTCCTCGACGGTGAGGACGCGGTCTACCGGTTGATCTTGCAGCGCCTGTTCGCGCCCGTCTGGCCAGTGCACGATGATTTTTTCGATCCTCTGCACCGCCCCGAGGCCGAAGTGGAGGCGGGAGTCATCCTGGGAAAGATACCCCGACGCGGCCACGCGCTCCGCCATCTGCCTGCGGCCGCTGGCCCACACTTCCACGCGCGCGCCAATGCCGTCGCGATTGGTTTTCGTCCCTTTGAGCCGGATGGCAATCCAGTGGCCGGTTGGGGTCGACGCATTGTGCAGGAGCACGCCACGGCCGCCCAGGTTTACGACAAAAGCATCGACTTTGCCGTCGTTGTCGTAATCCGCGAAGCAGGCCCCGCGCGCTACGGTTTTGGTGTTCAGCGCAGGACCGGCGGTTTCGGAAACATCCTCAAATCGCCCCTGGCCCAGACCGCGGAACACGGAGTGCTCCTGCGGGATCATCTGAATCAAGCCACCATGGAAAACCATGATGTCGAGCGAACCGTCGTTGTCGAAGTCGTAGACACCCGTACCCCAGCTGACGTACTGGGCATTCGCCTGGGACAAACCCGAGGCAATACCGATGTCGTCGAAGCCGCCGTGGCCGTTGTTCTTCACCAGCCGGTTGTAGTGGGCATCGCTCACCCACAGGTCGAGCAGGCCGCTGCCTGTGATGTCGGCAAACACCGGCCCCATCGACGAGGTCGCTTCGCCGTTCTGCCCGTACGCCACACCTGCGTCGTTCGCGATCTCCTCAAATGTTCCATCGTGTTTGTTGTGGAAGAGGAAATTCTCCGTGCGGTCGTTGGCGACATAGATGTCGGGCCAGCCATCTCCATCGAAGTCTGCGGCAGTAACTCCCATGGTGCGGCCGATGAACGTACCGAGGGCTGACTTATCGGTTACGTCGGTGAATGTTCCGTCGCAGTTATTGTGGAATAGCCGGTTGGTTTCGCCTTCGTAGTCCAGTGGACCGGGGTAGTTATCGGCAGCATAGTAGTTATGGTATTTGGGATCGAACCTGACATATCTTCCGACAAACAAATCCACACATCCGTCGCGGTCATAATCGAGCCAGGTGGAACTGATGGCCCATCCATCGACTTTGATCCCGGCTTTCGCAGTAACGTCGGTGAAGGTGCCGTTGCCGTTGTTGTGGTAGAGAATCGTCTTCCCGTAGCCGGTGAGCAGAAGGTCTTCAAAGCCGTCGTTGTCGTAGTCGGCCGCGGTTACGGCGACGGCGTACATGTCAGGATTGAGTCCCGCCTGGTCTGTCACGTCTGTAAAGGTGCCATCGCCATTGTTGCGATACAGGTGGTTGTGCGGAGCGACTGCAGGTTTCTCCTTCAGCGGATACGGATGCATCGAGTCGTCCATCGGACGTCCGCTGAGCACGTACAGGTCCGGCCAGCCGTCGTTGTTGTAGTCGATCCACACGCAGCCCGATCCGGTTCCTTCGACCAGCGATCCGAGTTTGGCCGATCCGAAGCTATGAGTGAAGTCGATGCCGACCTTTGCCGTCGCATCTTCAAAGCGAATGGCTGGCTTTGCGACTGGGGATTGCGATGCACGCAGGACCTGCGGTTCGCGATGCGTCGTTTGCGCCACCGCCGCGGAAGCCAATCCCAGAACCAGGAACAACCGCAGTCTCATTGAGAGTGGCCTCCCGCGCTTCCCGGCACAGCGCGCGCTGTCGTTTGCGTTCCGGTCAGGTCTGCAGGGATTTGGGTGCGCTGCAGCACTTGCGGGACACGATTGTCCGGCGCGCGCTCCGGCCCTGTATGGCAGCCGACGCAGATTCGCTGTTCGCCGCGCCGCACCCAGAACCACCCGTGCTCTTCGCGCAGGGTATTGCCAGCCGCGTCCAGCAGAACGAACCGGAGCGGGCGATCGCCGGTCGCCTGGACGAAGAACGAACCGTCCTGCTCCACCGGCGCTGTGCCCAGCGACATAACCTTGCCATCCGCAGCCATCGTTTCTGCTCGAACTGCCGCGGGCGTTCCATCCAGCGCGCCTGTCCGCGACTGCCGCGCATCGAGCACCAGCAGATTGCCGAAGGCCCAGTCGTGCAAACCCGACGGGTGACGGTTGGGAATTGCGTGTTGCATGACGATGACGGGTTCGACCAGGTCTCGATCGGGGTTCTGGGCAACTGCGGTTGTAGCCGCAGATCCTGGTTTCCACGCGAGGAGCGCGTAATGCTTTGCGCGTGGCTTACGCTGCGCGATGAGCCAGCGCCCGTCCGGAAGGACGACGATATCGCCAGCGTAGTCGCCCGCAGGGGCCGCAATGGCGGATTCAGCCGCGAGCGGCGACGTGAAACGGGCCAATGTGTTTCCGTGGGTGAAGACGATGTCACCGTTCAGCAACTGGCGGCCATGTTCGCGCGCCACGCCGTGGTCGCAGCGAACGCTTTCCACGCCGCTGCCGTCCGCGTAAACCAGGAACATTTCCGGAACCGATCCTGCACCGAGGGGGAATTTCGACTCGAAGAGCACGCGTCCATCGCGCAGAACGTCGTCGGGGACGAAGTTGCCGGGCAGCCAGGTCAGCCGCAGCGGGCTCGATCCATCGAGGCCGGCGGTCTCCAGGCCGAAGCCGGCCGCCAGGCGACGCGCATAGACAAGACGGCCGTCGGGCATCGACAGCGGACGAATCAAGTCCGTATCAGCGGACCGCACCAGGTGCGGCGTTCCGCCATCCACAGCAACCTGCCAGATTTGCCAGGGATCGCCGGGGTTCTTCCTGCCCGCGAAGAGCACGGTTTTCGCGTCGAAGGAAATGGTGGCATCGGCGCTGGCTGCAAAGCCCGGCACCAGCGGACGCATCTGCCCGTCTGTGAGCAGCAGGAGTTGGGCGCCCTGGGGAAAGCGTTCGCCGCCATCGAGCGCCGCCAGAGATTCGTACACGGGCGCAGCCGTGAAGATCACGGGAGGCAACGGTGGCTGCTTTTGATTTGTGCCGCCCGAAGACGCCAGCGCAACCGCAACAAGCAAAATGCCAGCCACCACAGTCGCCGCTGACGCCAGCCGCTTCACGCGACCGTCTCCACGGCGTAATCGCACGCTGCACGGAGCGCGCACCACGGAGCCAGGTCCGCCATCATGGCGCCGAACTCGCCGAAGGTCAGGGACTGCTCGCCGTCGCTCCAGGCATTCTCAGGATGGGGATGGACCTCGACGATCAACCCATCGGCGCCGGCGGCCACGGCGCTTCGTGCCAGCCCCGCCACCAAACTGCGTCGGCCGGCGGCGTGACTGGGATCGGCAATCACCGGCAGCCGGGCAATTTCTTTCAGGACCACGATTGCGGCCACATCGAAGGTATTGCGTGTTGCTGTCTCGAAGGTGCGAATGCCGCGCTCACACAAAATAACGTTGGGATTGCCGTAGCTGACTACGCATTGTGCCGAGCGCAAAAGATCCGCTACGGTCGCTACCATCCCACGCTTGAGCAGAACAGGACGGCCGGTCTTCGCGGCCGCTTCGAGCAGAGCGTAATTCTCCATGCTCCGCGAGCCGATTTGCAGGATGTCGGCGTATTCTGCGACCATCGGCGCGTCGGCTGCCGACATCACCTCGGTGACAATGGCGAGGCCGGTTGCGGCGCGCGCCGAGGCGAGAAGCTTCAGTCCTGCGAGACCCAGACCCTGGAAGGCATAGGGCGAACTACGCGGCTTGAAGGCCCCGCCGCGCAGCACTTGTGCACCTGCCGCGGCCACACGCTCCGCAGTCTCCATCAGCTGGTATTCGGTTTCCACCGAACAAGGACCAGCCATGGTTACAAATGCATCGCCGCCGATGGCAACATCGCCTGCCCGGACCACGGTCTTCTGGCCGGGGCTGGTCTTTAAAACGTCTGGCGCATCCGCAAACTGATCCTGCCAACCTCCGCCCACCTGGGCTCCACTTCTCTGGGGAACAGGTGAGACTATTCCCGGCGTCGGTGCATCGCCTCCATCGAAAGGTGGAATTTTGCCATGCCGTTCGTGTAGTTCGTCGAGCACGAAGGAGTCAGCGGAGTCTTGTTTGCTGTTGTTTTCCCGGGGAGGAAGCGGGCGGTTTTTCTTTTGATCTGTCATGGCTCGCTCCACTGGATTAACGCGGCGCCCCCGCACCACTGCTCTGCGCCTGGGCCCGATAGCGTGCCAGGTTCGCCTCCAGCGCCACCGCCCGCGCGCTGTTCTGTTGTTGCCGCGCCCGATCCAGCGCCGATTGCGCCGTAGCAATTGCGTCAGCGAAACGCCCTGTCTCCGATTCCATCGCCGCGAGCATTTGCAGGATGGCTGGATCCTGCTTGTTCGTCAGGGCCGCGGCCTGCTCGAATTGCGGAAGCGCTTCGGCAAAACGAGTCTGCGCGGCGAGGACTCGTCCGAGGTTGTAGCGATAGCCCGCATCCTGAGGCGCGAGGGCGACGGCTTTCAGCAGGTGGGCGGTTGCGTCGTCCAGATTTCCCTCATGCGCCAGCGCTACGCCAAGGCCGTTCTGTCCGTCGGGGGAATTCGGCAGCGTCTCGAGTGCTTTGGTGAGGAGCTCGATCGCCTGTTGAGTGTGGCCCCCTTCGGCCGCCAGCGCATTCCCAAGATTCACCGCGGCTGACGCATTGTCGGGGTTGATCTCGAGTGCTTTCTCGAAGTGCCGGCGTGCCTCGTCGAGGTTTCCTTCTTCCGCCAGCGCACTGCCCAGGTTGTTTTCGGTCTGCGAGTTGTTCGCATTCAGGGCGAGCGATCTGCGATATTCATCGATCGCGTCCGTCATCTTTCCCGAGCCGGCCAGGGCAATTCCGAGGTTGTTGTGCGCGCGGGCGTCGTCCGGATCCATGGGCACGACCTTCTGCCAGGCATCGACCGCAGCGCCGTATTGTTTCTTTTCGGAGAGCTGCACGGCCGCATCGAACATCCGGTAGAAATCGGTCGCCGGGGTGTCGATTCTTTCGAGTCCTCCCTGCGCCACGTTGACGAATTCAGGGATATTGACGGCGCGGTTGGAGGCTGTCGCGTTTTCGACCAGGATGGCCGGGCTCGCATTGCCGTCGGCATCGATGTGGGTGAGGTACAGCTCTGTATACAAGGATGGGCTCTTGGAAGAGAACGCCAGCCAGCGTCCGTTGGGCGAAAAGGTGTGCCACGAATTCATGACCGGCAGGTTTGAAGCCAAGGGACGCGCGACGCCGCCTTCGAACGGAACAATGGTCAGCTTGCTGTCGGGCCGCATCAGCAGGCCGTTTTTGCATTCCACGAAGACAATCCACTTTCCGTCGGGCGAAACTTTGGGGAAGTTGTTGCTGAACCCGTTTTCCGAAGCGCCCACTACGCGCTCGGGCGTTCCGCCTTTGCCGTCGTTGAAGGGGATGCGAACCAGGTCGTACTGGATCTGGGTCTCGTTCGGATCGTTGGCGTAGGTCGATGCTGTCTGGCCGGGCGCGTAAGGATCCTTCGCCACGGCGCGGGAGTAGACCAGGTATTTTCCGTCGGGGCTCCAGAACGCGCTGGTTTGTACGTAATTGGGATCGTCGGCGCCAGGGAGTGGCGTCAACTTGCCGCTCTCCCGGCTGTACCAGGCCAGCACGCCGCGCGTGGGAAAAAAGACCTGGCCGAATCCGTAATTGCGATAGAAGCCGTTGTAGAGCCGGTCGACCATGCGGGTGCCGTGGGTTCGGGGCACATCGATCGAGGTGATGACGTATTTGCCGTCCGGTGAAACCTGCGACATGAAGCCGAAGCGTTTTTGCGCGCGCTCTTCGCTGAACGCGCTCCAGTGGATGACGTAGTCGTTGCTGATGGTGCTGACGGGCTTGATGGGGATCAGAGCGTACAAGCCCTTATCATTTTGCGGACCATCCACATCGATGCCCAGGGTTTTGCCATCGCGCGAGAGCGAGTGGCAATTCGCGCAGGTCGGGAGGCCCGTCATGACGGTTTTGCTTGCGGCATCGGAAACGAAGCGGAGCTGCCACTTGATCATCGGCAGCACGGAATCCGGCAGCGGCTTGATGACGCCGCGCTCCTCGCTCTCCGGCGGCGGCGGAATCAGCGGCACATCGCGATACATGATGGGCGCGCCCACCGGATCGGGCGAGGTGGCGACGGTCACTTGTCCCGAGGCGATTGCCTGCTTGCCGGATTGGCTTTTGTAGCCGGTAAAGCGGATCACGGCCGGGGCACGTTGCGAGTGCCTGCGGATCTCGTCCCACGTTTTCGCGTCGGGACGCCAGGTGTGCGAGTCTGCCTGTTCCGGCGTGAGCGTGGGAGGCACGTACCCGACGAGGGAATCATCGACGGGGCCGACGTGCATTTTTTCGCCGGCGGACCACTGGCGGATCTTCGGGCCGTGTTCGCCGAAGACCACCTCGATGCGCCAGATAGTCGCATCGGCGGTGGTGTCGCGCCATTGAAACAACGGCGCCGCCATGTCCGCGGGAAACAGGGACCCTTGGCGGGGATACTCGACGGTGATCCCAGCAGCCCGCGGAATTTCGGCCTGCAGTTCTTCGCGATGCTGCGTGAGAAACTCGCTGAAGGCCGCAGTTCCGCGGGCGAGACGGGTGGTCTGCTGCCCCGAGGCAGTGAACAGACCGGCGACCACCGCGGCCACCACGATTCGCTGGATTGCTGTTTTGATCGCGACCTCAGGTCCCGACCGCGACGCACTACCTCAGCCGGCTCCCAGAACCTGCGCGCGTGCGGTCCAGAACTATCCGAACTGTAGCGGCTCAAAAACGGGCTTGGCTGTGCGCTGCATCACAATTTTCGCCCGGGCTGATGGTCACAATCGCGCATCCAAATCTCGCTCGCGGCATCTTTCCTATAAGGAGGCATACGGAGTGAGAGCTCTACGACTGCATGCGCGCGGAGGCCCGGAGCAGCTGGTGTTTGAGGACGCGCCGCAGCCTGCGCCGGAACCTGGAGATGCGGTAGTGCGCGTTGCCGCGACTGCCATCACACGCACCGAACTCACCTGGGACCAGACCTACCAGAATGCCGACGGATCGCCGCGGATCCCCACAATTCCTGGACATGAATTTTCCGGCATCGTCGAGAGCCTGCCCTCCGTCGCACCCGGTCTCGCGATCGGCGACGCCGTCTACGGCCTTGCGGATTTTCCTCGTGACGGAGCCGCGGCAGAGTTCCTGGCAGTAAGGGCCACGAATCTCGCTCACAAGCCGCGATCCGTCGATCATCTGCACAGCGCCGCCGTTACGCTGTCAGGACTGACGGCATGGCAGGCGCTGTTCACGCATGGCGGTGTTGAGGGCGGGCAGCGTGTTCTGATCCACGGTGGGGCGGGCGGCGTGGGTGTCTTCGCCATTCAGCTGGCGCACTGGAAGGGCGCACACGTTATCACGACCAGCTCTGCCGGGAATTTCGATTTTCTGCGCGGCCTGGGTGCGGACGAGGTTATCGACTACACCAGGACGCGCTTCGAAGATGCGGTGCACGATGTCGATCTGGTTCTTGACGCGGTGGGCGGGGATACCGCGGAGCGGTCATGGAAGGTGCTGCGCGCGAATGGCATGCTCATTTCGGTCGCGGAGGACATCGCCGCGGGTGAACCCGAACAACATAGCGCGCGCGGTTTATTCTTCATCGTCGAGCCCAGCCGCGAGCAGCTGGAACACATCGCCGCCCTGATCGATTCGGGCTCCCTGAAAATTGAGATTGCGAAAGTATTTCCGCTCGCCCAGGCGCGTGCAGCGTTCGAGCTCGCGATAGAGGGACACACGCGTGGCAAGATCGTGCTGCAGGTGCGTGACGATGCAACGGCCCTTTGATGGCTTGCGGAAATCACGTGGAACCAATTCTGATATTCCAAAGATGAGACATTCAGCCAGGATCGATGGATGACAGCGAAGACAGCAGATACGTTCGTTCATGAGAAAGTCCAGGCGCAGTTTGGCGCCACCGCGGCGGCTTACACCACGAGCGCAGGCCACGGCGATCAGACCGCTCTGCAGACACTTGTGGGGCTCGCCGCTCCGCTGGCAACAGACACCGTGCTCGACATCGCCACCGGCGCCGGACACACAGCTCTGGCTTTCGCGCCTCACGTCTCGCAGGTGGTTGCTTACGACCTGACCGGGCCGATGCTCGCCGAGACCGCAAAGAGCGCCGCGCATCGCGGCCTCATGAACGTCACGACGCGACAGGGACCGGCCGAGAAGCTGCCCTTTGCCGACGCGAGTTTTGACATCGCCACGGTTCGACTTGCGTCGCATCACTTTGCGGACAACGCCGCAGCGGTGCAGGAGATGGCGCGCGTGGCAAAGCCCGGGGGCCGAGTGATTGTTGTCGATAATTACGGACCGGAAGACGACGGCCTCGATGCAGAGCTACAGAACATCGAGAAGCTGCGCGATCCGTCGCATGTTCGTAGCTATCGGCTCAGCGTGTGGAGGAAATTCCTGACCGGGGCCGGCCTGGCGATTCAGCGCGAGGTGACGGATCACTACAGCGAAAGCCCGCGCGGCATGGATTTCGATGACTGGGTTCGCCGCTCTAAAACTCCGGCCGAGCGGGTGGAAGAGCTGCGACGGCTCTTCACGGAAGCTTCGCCGGAGCTGCGGGCTCTGCTCACCATTGCAAGGGACGGAGAGGCCATCTGGTTTCGTCTGCCCCAGATCACCTTTGTGGCACGCAGCGATGGGTAAGCGGGGAGCAGGAATTGCGAATGGCTCGCAGATCACTGATGGCTGACGATGCAATCTAGTTTGGATGGGTCGCGGCCGCCGACCCAGGCGCCATCTGCTGCACCAGGCTCTTGTCTTCTTTTTCATGCAGCGCGCGCGCCTTCGCAAACTCCCCTTTGGCCGCGTCGGCTTTGCCCATCGACTGATAGAGCCGCGCGAGCCTCCAGTGCGCTTCCACTCCAGTTGGATCGATCGTGACAGCATGTTCGAAGTCGGCCTGGGCCTCATCGTTCCTGCCCTGGTCGGCGAGGACGGCCCCAAGATCGAGCCAGGCCAGCTGGATCGCGCCTGCCTGATGCACGGCCCTCCGCAGATCGGCCTCTGCTTCGGCAGGATGTTGCAGTTTGATCTCCGTGTCGCCCAGGTACGCGAGCGCCTGAGCATGGGTCGGCTCGTTTTCAATCTCCAGCCTGAATTCCTTTTCCGCTTCGGAATAGCGATGCTGCTTCCAGAACAGGTATCCAAGTCCGAAATGAACATTGGGCTCGGTGGGCGCTGCTTTTTCGGCCGCCTGAAATTCGGCAATCGCATCCGGCGTTCGATTCATTCCGTCAAGCGCTTCACCGCCCAGCATGTGGGCCTGGGCTGAATCAGGATTGGCCGTCAGAATCTGCTTGTATTCCTCGAGAACGCAGGGGTATTGCTTCGCCTGCAGGCAACTCTGGGCGAGCACGCCGCGCATCTCCAGGTTCTCCGGCGCTTTCTCCACCGCACTGCGAAGGAAAGGGACGGCGTCCGCGTACTGCGACGTTCCGTAGTAGCTCATGCCCAGCAGAATGCCTGCCTGCGGATTGCCAGGAGCGGCCGCCAGCGCGAGCTTCAGCGGCGCGATCGCTTCGTCCAGTTTTCCCTGCTTGAAGAGCGCCAGCCCCAGGTCGAGCTGCAGTCCAGGTAGTTTCGGGTCGAGGCGCAGGGCGCGCCGGTAGGCAGCCACCGCGCCGGGATAGTCCGTCTGGCGAGCCAGCACCAGCCCCAGGTGCGCGGTGGCCACGGGGTCGCGAGGATTCTGCGCGAGCCGCTTCCGCCATGCGGCCTCGGCGCCTTTCCAGTCGCCCTGTTGCTCCAGTTGCGTCGCCTGCTTCGTGACCTGGTCTTCGTGCCCAGGCTGAGTTTGCGCCAACCCTGCGCCGCTCGATGCCCAGAGCAGGCCCACGGCTACCAGCGTTATCCATCGCGAAGAGTGCAGCATTTCTGATCCCGATCCTCAAAATGATTAGACCACCCACCCGTCGCGGATCGGTATGTGTTCCCGGCACAAAAGAAAAGCGCAGTGGAGGGATGCTCCACCGCGCCCTTCAGTTCATCTGTGAATCAGAAGAGGAATTTCCCTCCGAACTGCAAGACACGCGGATCATTGGCGCTGGTCACCTGGCCGAAGTTTCCATCGGTAAATCCCAGGTCGAGCCCGCTGAATTCGGTGTGGTTGAAGGTGTTGTACGATTCGACGCGGATCTCGAGCCTTGTTCCCTCGTTTGGTGACAGGGCAAACGACTTGAACAGGCTGAGGTTCCAGTTGTCGAGGCCGGGACCGACGACGGCATTCCTGCCGGCCGTTCCAAAGCCATTGTTGCCGCCGCCGTTCCAGGGCGCCGCGGGCGCGGTAAAGGCCGACGTATTGAACCACGCCTTCTGCGTTTTGGGATAGCTGACTTTGCTTGCCAGGTTCGGACGGTTGGTCGTGCCGCCGCCCAGGCCCAGCGTGTCGGTTCCGTAGGTGACGTTCAACGGCAGTCCGGTTTGGAACGTGGTGACGCCGGAGAACACCCAACCGCCCAGCAGACTCCGTTCCATCATGCTGGAAGAATGCAGGAAGGCCGGGATGGTGTACACGTAATTTGCGTTGAAGATATGACGCCGGTCATAGGTGCCCGACGCGCGGTCGTAGCGCAGGTTGAAGGGATCGGAAACAGAGTTCAGGTCGTCACCCTGAATATCGATCTCATGGGCCCAGGTGTAGGAAAATTGCGCGGTTAACCCGTGCTTATTTTCCATACGCAACGCCCCCTGAAGACTGTTGTAGGAGGTGTTGGTGGAGTTCTCATCCTGCGTAATGCCGGCAAAGCCCGGATATTGCCGGTAAAGATTGGCGTTGGCCCCCTGGGTCACCGCCTGGCGGTGGGTCAGATCGGTCAGCGGCAGCGTGTTGATCGCGCGCTGATCGTCCTGGTTCCATCCTTCCGATCCGACGTACTGCACCATGGCCATGATCGCCGGCGCTACCTGCTGCTGAATTCCCAGGCTGTACTGCGCCGTGCCCGGGTTGGGATAGTAATAAGCCAGTGTTCCCATGCCTGCCGGGAATACCGGGTTGGTGGCCACCGATCCATCGACAGCGCTGACGTGTGGATTGGAGAAATAGACGGAGTTCGCCGTGGGCTGGTACGCATACGGCGGATTCGTGTCCGTCCCGTAGACGTCGTTGCCCTG
>DATAZC010000022.1:0-48422 GCA_036272255.1 Acidobacteriaceae bacterium
GTACGGAGACCGCTGGATCGTCACCCACAAATGTCTGCCGCCCAACAACGATCCTGACGCGCGCCACAAGCATCGTGTAGAGACCGAAACCACCGTGAAAGACGGCGAAGCGATCGGCCACATCTTCACTCAGCTCGGCTACCAACCGTCGTTCACGTATGAGAAATGGCGTACCGAGTTTGCCGACGCTACCGGTCATTGTGTTCTCGATGAGACGCCCATCGGAGTTTACGCTGAGCTCGAAGGGCCCCCGGACTGGATCGACACAACCGGCCACAAGCTGGGCATCGATCAGGCCCAGTTCCTCACCCTGAGCTATGGCCGACTCTTCGACCAGTGGCGCAAAGACACGGGCAGCACGGCCGAAAACCTGACCTTCGACGAGATTCCTTCCGCACAACGCTAAGGCTGATCGAAGGTTCGAAGATCATCCCTCGCCCGTAAACGGATTCGTCTCCGTTGGCTTGATGGTGGTCGGATCCGCCTTCGGGGGTTCCTGGTGTTCGTGGCCGCCGACTGCCGACTGCTGCGCGCCGCCCCTGGTGTACACCCGCATCGGATCCCCCGGCAACATGCCATGTTCGTCCAGCGCCAGCCGGATCCGCCGCTGCGTCTCGCGTAAGGCCGCCCATTGCTGATTCGCCTTCGTCCTCAACTGCACCGGATAAATCACCTGCGATCCCTTGATCGCATCCACTCCCAGCAGCACCGGATCGGCCAGATACACGTCCTTATAGGCTGGATCGTTGCGCACGCCCATTGCGACTTCCTTCAGCAGCGCAATCACCTCGTCGGGATTGGCGGAGAAATCGACGGCCACGTTGATGGTCGCCAGCGAAAAGTCGCGCGTCAGATTGGCGACGGTCGTGATCTGCGAGTTGGGAACGATGTACAGCGTTCCATCTCCGCCCCGCACCTGGGTCCTGCGCAGCGTCATCGTCTCCACCGTGCCGCTCACGCCGGCAATCGTCACCACATCGCCTACGTTGTACTGGTCTTCGACCAGGATCAGAAATCCGTTGAAGCAGTCCTTCACAATGTTCTGCGCCGCCAGTCCAATGGCTACACCAGCCACGCCCGCGCTGGTCAGCAGCGGCCCCAGATTGAACCCCAGCACCGGCAAAACCTGCAGGCACGCCAGGAACCCGATGATCCCGATGCCGGTGGCCCGGATCACGCTCACCAGCGTCCTGACCTGCGAATAGTGCCCTACGGAACTGGATGGCTTGTCCGCGATCTTCAGGACGCGGTCCGTCACCAGGCGGAGAACCCACATCAGGACCCACGAAATCACCGCAACGATCAGCAGCTTGGGCAGCTTGTCATGCAGGAAATCCTGCAGGTCCAGGACATACTTGTCCTTCAGCCCCGCAAAGAATTCCTGCCGCCCCAAAATCAGCAATTCAGTCCACATCTCTTCCCCAGAATAACGTCGCCATGCGTTCATTTTTTCTCTGCAGAAACGGGCTTATAATGCTGCCACCCTCGAAGCGCAGCGCGCAAAGCGCATCTGGCCGCGCACAAGGAGACAGTGATGCTGACCAACGCCCCGATCGCCCGGACCTCCCGCCTCTGTACGATGATGCTCGCCGCCGTCGCCTTTGCCTCTGTGACCACTTATGCGCAGCAAGACACGACGGCCCCGGCGGTCCAGCAAAGCCCGCGTATGGCCAGCGGCGACGCCTCAGGCTTCGGCACTAATCCGGGCCCCCACGATCCGGAACAGGCGCGCATGCTCAAGGACATGGGCCGCGAGCGCAATACTATGCGCCAGAAGCAAATCGTCGACGACACCGAGCACCTCCTCGACCTCGCCCAGCAACTCAAGGATGCTGTCGATAAGAGCAGCAAGGATCAGCTGTCCCTCTCCGTCGTCAACACGGCTAATGAGATTGAGAAGCTGGCCAAGACCGTCAAGGAAAAAATGCGCGATGGACAGTAAAGCAGCGATCAGTTGTCAGTTTTCAGTTGTCAATTGTCAGCGGTCAGTTGTCAGCGTTCAGCTCTCAGAACTTCGCCCCATCGCCCGGCCACTGGTGTCCAGGTTTTTCTGAACGCTGACCGCTGAGCACCGGTTGTCAGTTTTCAGTTGTCAATTGTCAGCGGTCAGTTGTCAGCGTTCAGCTCTCAGAACTTCGCCCCATCGCCCGGCCACTGGCGTCCAGGTTTTTCTGAACGCTGAACGCTGAGCACTGAGCACTGATCGCTGCGGCCACTGTCGTCCAGGTTTTTCTGAACGCTGAACGCTGAACGCTGAGCACTGATCGCTGCGGTCAATGGCGTCGAGGTTTTTCTGAACGCTGACCGCTGACCGCCGAATGCCCGGCATCTCTAAGCTGCGCTCAGAGACGGCGAATCACCAGCAGGGTCTGATCGTCTGCCTGTTTCCCAAAGGTCCGCGCGCTCTCCAGAATCGCGGCCGCCATCTCCTTCAGCGGCCCCCTTGCATGGGCCGCAATCGCCCTCTCCACCCGCTCAATTCCGAATTCCAGGTCTGCCTTGTCGCAGACTTCCAGAACGCCGTCCGTCGCCACGATCAGCAAATCACCAGACTTCAGCTCGATGGCCTCTCCGGTGAACCCCTCCACCGGCAACAGGCCCAGCGGATACTGCTCCTCCTGCATCAGCCGTGCATCCCCTTGTGCGCTCCAGTGCAGCACCGGCGGGCTGGCGGCCGTCGCGTACCACGCGCTGCCGTCCGCGTTCAGACGAAACGCCGTCAGAGTCGCGTACATCTGCGGCTCCTTCACATCCGGCAACACGCGGTTCAGTTTTTCCAGCAGCAGGGGCAGCGTTCCGCTCGGATGTCCGGTCGTCGCATCCAGCAGCGCCGTCCGTGCTGCCGTCTTCAGCATCCCCATCAGGATCCCCGCCGACAGCCCGTGCCCCGCAATATCGGCGACATACGCCACCAGATCGCCATTGGGCAGCAACAGGGCGTCCACCAGATCGCCGCCAACCTTTTCGCTCGGCTCGGAAATTCCGTAGACCTCGAACAACTCGGTTCGCAGCGCTACCGGCGGTACCAGCGTTTTCTGGATTCCGTGCGCCAGTTCCAGTTCATTGCGGATCTTCAGCGTCTCCTTGCCTACGGCCTGAAGAAAGATCACAAAAGCGGTATAGGAAAGGAGCGCAACCGCCAGGGTCGCCGCGGCTGCGAAATGTATGCCGCTGCTCTCAGACGGATTTTGCAGTGCGAACGTCCGTCCCAACCAGCCCGCTATGGATCCCAAAATCGGCCCCATCGCAAACTGCAAGGCCACCAGGATAAAAACCGTGGGCCACGGCAACTTGTTCATCATGAACAGCCACAAGAGCGCGTCCAGGCCCGTCACTGCGGCGATCATGATGGCCGTCGCGTACGGAATCGAACCCATATTCATCAGATCGGTGAAGAATCCCACCACGCAGAACAGAAAAAATACCGCCAAATACAGGATCCACGCCCGCTTCAGCGGCACGTCGCGAAACGCGCGCATCTGATCCGGCCACTCATACCAACGCCTTCTTGATCGCGCCATAGGCTGCCAACATATCAGCGATTCGCCGCACCGTACAGAACCGCCATGGGTGGCTCGCTGCCTCCGCAACCCTGCCACCTGTAACCTGTAACCTGCTTCCTGCTCTGTGCACCCTGCCCTCCCATCCCCCGCCCGTACCTTCCAATCATTACTTTTCAACCATCCCCTTTCCTCGTCTCGCCGCGATACAATCTGGGGTCGCCCTGGCTCCGGCCGTTGGAACGAAACACGTTCCCTCAACCTCGGTTCCAGACTCTAAACTGAAGAAGCGATCATCTAAGGGAGGCGAGGGGTCCGCATGGCGCGCACCGTAGTTTCCAGCGCTGAAGTGAAGAAAACGGCCGAACACGCTGCCACCCACAATGGCGCCGGCCACGCCCTTTCTTCCGAAAGGCTCCTCGAGACCTACCGCCTCATGGTCCTCTCGCGTCGCACCGACGACCGCGAGATCATCCTCAAAAATCAGCAGAAAGTCTTTTTCCAGATCTCCGGCGCCGGTCACGAAGCCCTGCTCGTCACCGCCGCGCTTGCGCTGCGTCCTGGCTACGACTGGTTCTTCCCCTACTACCGGGACCGCGGCCTCTCGCTCGCCCTCGGCACCACGGTCGAAGAGCATTTCCTCCAGTCCGTCGGCGCGGCAAGCGATGCCGCCAGCGGCGGACGCCAGATGCCCTCGCACTGGTCCGATCCCAAACTTCACATCGTGTCGCAGTCCTCTTCGACCGCGACCCAGTGCCTCCAGGCCGTTGGCTGCGCCGAAGCGTCCCTCTATCTGGCGCACCACCCCGAGGCCGGCGAGACCCCCAAGCCGAGGTCCGCCTCGTCCGACTACCGCCAGTTCCGTCCCGTCGATTTCCACGGCGACGAAGTCGTCTACGTCTCCATTGGCGAAGGCGCCACCAGCCAGGGCGAGTTTTGGGAATCCATCAGCATCGCCTCCAATCTCAAGCTCCCCGTCCTCTTCGTCGTCGAAGACAACGGCTACGCCATCTCGGTCCCGGTTGAGGTCAACACACCCGGCGGCAACATCTCTCATCTGCTTACGAATTTCCCCAATTTCCATTTCGCAGAAGTCGACGGCACCGATCCCATCGCCTGCATCGAGGCCTTCGAAAAGGCTGTCGCCCACTGCCGCGCTCGCAAGGGTCCGGCGCTGGTTCACGGCCACGTCATCCGCCCCTACGCGCACTCCCATTCTGACGACGCCCGTCTGTATCGGCCCGAAGCGGAGCGCGACGCCGAATCGCTGCGCGATCCAATCCAGAATTTCCGTTCTTATCTGCTGCACGAGAACATCGCCGACGTCGAAGCTCTCGACCGCATCGAGAAGCAGGCCGAGGACGAGGTCCGCCACGCCGCCGAGCGCGCCCTCAGCGCTCCGTTCCCCTCAGCCGAGCCTGCCGCCATCCTGCGCCATCGCTATTCCGAGGACTACGACCCTACCCGGCCGGAGCTACAGACCGAACCCGAATCTGAAGGCGCGGCACGCACCATGGCCGACCTGATCAACGCCTGCCTGCACGACGAAATGCGCAGCGACAGCCGCATTGTCGTCTTCGGCGAAGACGTCGCCGACTGCTCCCGCGAGGAATATCTCGCGCAGAAGCAGGTCAAAGGCAAAGGTGGAGTCTTCAAGCTCACCGCCGGCCTGCAGTGCGAGTTCGGTTCCTCGCGCGTCTTTAACACCGCCCTGGCGGAAGCCGCCATTGTTGGCAGAGCCATTGGCATGGCCGTCCGCGGCCTCAAGCCGGTCGCCGAAATTCAGTTCTTCGACTACATCTGGCCGGCGATGCATCAGCTGCGCAACGAGCTCAGCGTGCTCCGGTGGCGCTCGAACGGAACCTACGGCGCACCTGCCGTCATCCGCGTGCCCATCGGCGGCTACCTTACCGGCGGAGCCATCTACCACTCGCAGTCCGGCGAGAGCCTGTTCACGCACACGCCCGGCATCCGCGTCGTATTCCCCTCGAACGCGCTCGACGCCAACGGACTCCTTCGCACCGCCATCCGCTGCGACGATCCTGTGCTCTTCTTCGAGCACAAGCGCCTCTACCGCGAAACCTACGGCCGCGCACCCTATCCCGGCCCTGACTACGCCATCCCCTTCGGCAAGGCCAAGGTTGTGCGCGAAGGCAGGCACCTGACGCTGATCACCTATGGAGCCATCGTGCCCCGCGCTCTCCAGGCCGCCAACCGCGCCGCGCGCGAGCTGGGCGTCGAAGTCGAGCTACTCGACCTGCGCACCCTGAATCCGTACGACTGGGAAGCCATCGCGACGTCGGTGACGAAAACCAACAAGGTCATCGTGGCCCACGAGGACATGATCAGCTGGGGCTACGGAGCTGAGATCGCCGCCCGCATCGGCGAAGAACTGTTTGACTCTCTCGACGCGCCCGTCCGCCGCATCGGTGCGATGGATACCTTCGTCGCCTACCAGCCGCTATTGGAAGACGTCATCCTGCCTCAACCGGAAAAAATCTTCCAGACCATCGCCGACCTGGCCAGGTACTGAACAAAACTGAACCGTGAGAACGAGAAACGAGCTGCCCCTGCGGCTCGGTGCGCCTTCGTTTGAAACGTCCACGCGGTTCCGATCACTATCTCAGGCAGAGCATTCCCTACGATCGCTCTCACTTCCTGACAAGGAGATCTTCAATGCCCGGATCACAGTGTTCCGCACTTTCACTAAAAATCGCAGAGGCTACGGTGGCGATCGATAATGTAGCCAAATCCACGTTGTACAGCGCTCCAACCAAAGCCAGGATCCTGGAAGAGCTCAGGGCCAATCTCGCGCAGCTCGTCGCGGAATTCGAAAAGGAATGCGTGCCGAAGCCTCGCGGCTGATCGGAAGCCGGGGTTGTGCGCGATTGGGAAGGGCTCCCGATTCAAATCAAAATCAGGATCGGGCGGCCGACAATTTCCCTGAAACGTTTCCCGCCTGGCCGTCACTAGAGTCTTAGCCGCCCCCGAAGCTCCATTCCACCGGCCAAAACGGACCATGACTGGAAACCACTCGCAGGACTGCCCTGACCTCGCGCAAAAAATTGCAGCCACCATGCTCGCTCTCAATTTCCTGGGCCATCAACCGCCCAGCGTCCGCAATGCGCGCCTCATTGCCGATCTCAGCGTCACCCTCGAGCGGCTCAATGCGCGCTACGAACGCGACTGCGTCCGGAAACCACCTCGACCTTCCTGACCCAGAGCTTTGCCGCGTAGCCGAGACCTGCAACGTTGGACCCGGTAACCTGTACCCTGAGTGTTGAACGCCATGCCGCGCACGCTTCAGGTTAAAACCGACTCCGCCCGCTACCCCGTCACCATCGGCCGCAACCTCTTCCCGGCGATCGCACGCGCGGTTCGGCAGCGTTCGGACGGCAAATGCTTCGTCGTGACCTCGTCGGAAATCTTCGCGCTCTGGGGCAAGAAGCTGCTCGCTGCCTTCCCCAAAATTCAGCAGCCCACCGTCCTCTTTCTCCCCGCCGGTGAACGTTTCAAGCGCCTGCCCCAGGTCGAGCGCCTCGCAGCGGAGCTGGCCCAGGCCGGAGCCGACCGCTCCTCGCTCCTCATCGCCTTCGGCGGCGGCATCGTCGGCGACCTCGCCGGCTTTCTCGCCGCCATCTACATGCGCGGCGTCGACTACATCCAGGTTCCCACCACTCTGCTCGCTCAGGTCGATTCCTCCGTTGGCGGCAAAACCGGCGTCAACCTCGCCGCAGGGAAAAATCTCGTTGGCAGCTTCCATCATCCGCGCGCCGTCTTCGCGGACATCAACGTTCTGCAAACCCTCTCCGACCGCGAGCTGCGTGCCGGCCTTTTTGAAAGCGTCAAAGCCGGCATCATCCGCGACCCGGCGCTCTTCCGTTTTATGGAGCAGAACTCCGCCGCTATCCTTCGCCGCGAGCCTGCCGCGCTCGAGCGCGTTATCACCGCATCCATTCGGATGAAAGCCCAGGTTGTCGGCCTGGACGAGCGCGAATCCGGCGTGCGCATGATCCTTAACTACGGCCACACACTCGGCCACGCCATCGAGGCCGCTACCGGCTATCGCAAACTGCTGCACGGTGAGGCCATTGCCTGGGGCATGCTCGCCGCATTGCAAATCGCTGTCGCTCGCGGCACCGTGAACAGCGCCCAGGCCCAGCGCATCGAGCAAACGATCCTCGCCTACGGACCGCTCCCGCCTTTCCGGACAACACCGACCAGGCTGCTGGACGCCGCGGGCCGCGACAAAAAACATCGCGCCGGAACCCGGCGCTTCATCCTCCCCAAAGGCATTGGCAACGCCATGGTTGTCGAAGATGTGACGGAGGCGGAACTCAACTCCGCGATCGCCTGGATCCTCACCCACGCTCGCAAGTGATCCCTGCTTTTTGTTTTTCCGAGGCGCTGAACGCCGAACGCTTGACGGAGGTTAATCAACCGCCATCGAAAGCTGATGCCGCAGGTCCGCGCCCCGCACCCAGAAAATAACGTCCGTCGCGATGTTCGTCGCGTGGTCCGCAATCCTCTCCAGGTTGCGCGAAATCAAAATCGCCGGCAGTGCCTGATCCGCCGTCTCCGGCCGCTCCTGAATCACCTTCGTTAAATCGGTGATCGCCACGCGATTCATGCGGTCGATCTCGTCATCCATGTCGCGCACCGACTCCGCCACCAGCGCGTCGCCGTCCAGCAGCGACTGCAGCGCCGTCCGAATCATCCGGCTGGCAAAGTCGCCCATCCCGGCAATGTCCACCGGCAGGTCCAGCGGATCGTCGTCGAGCAGGTCCAGCGTGCGAATTGCGATGCTCACCGCCATGTCGCCGATCCGCTCCAGATCCCCGTTAATCTTGATGACCGCCAGGATGAACCGCAGGTCGATGGCCATCGGCTGTTCGCGCGACAGCAGTTCGTACGCCATTTCGTCCACTTCCCGCTGCGCCGTGTTGATGGCCGTCTCGTTCTCGCGCACGTACTGGCACAGCCCGGCGTCTCGCTGCAGCCACGCGTCCACCGCTGACTCCACGGCCTGCTGCGACAGCGCGGCCATGGCCAGCAGCTTGTCTTTCAGCTCCGCCAGTTGCTGATGAAAATGAATCCGAGGCAATTTCCCTCCTGCGCGTCCTGCTGTGCCGGCCGCGTCAACCCGCGCCCACCACACAGATCAATCTTTGTATTGTGCATCCGCGCACATAAATTCTCTGCAAATTCTGCGCTCTTTTCGTTACCCCTGTGAGTCGCAGCCGCACGCAGATTCGACGCTTGCAGTGCTACAACGTAACGAAGCTGGAGTCCGTCCGAGAATCCCACCAACGTCTCACGGTCCGAACAGACGTGTAACCTGCAGCCTGTCACCTGCTTTTCACCCCAGCCGCTTCTCCGCCTCCTGCGCGGCCTCGTAAATCTGGTCGAACGACTCCACCGCGTACAGCACCTTCTGCTCCTCCGAAACCAGAAACTTCTGCTCCAGCACCTGGTCGAGATTAAAGTCGCGAATCTCCGGCTTGCCCTCGATCACGTGCGTGCCCTCGCCATGGGATGAGATGAGCCCGCTCCCGTAGAGCTTCACCTTTCCCTTCTGCCGAATGACGCCAAACTCCACCGTGAACCAGAACAGCCGCCCCATTTTTTCGAGCTTTTCCTTGTCGTGCATCAGGGCCGCGCTTACGCGCCCGTAGTGCTGGAGGAAATCCGCAAACACGGGATGCGCGTGCATCGGCACGTGGCCAAACACATCGTGAAAAATGTCCGGCTCCGGCGTGTACTCCATCGCCTCGCGGCCGCGAATATAGGTCGTCGTGGGAAACTGCCGCGCCCCCAGCATCTCGAAGAACGCATCCGGGGGCAGAAACCCGCTCACCGGCGTCGCATTCCATCCCGTCCGCGGCCCCAGCCTCCGGTTCACATCGGCGAGGTTGGGAATCGTGTCCTCGCGCAACCCGATCTGCTCAAACCCGTTGAGATACTCTTCGGCCGCGTGCTCGCGCAGCTGCGGCATCCGTCGCCGCACCAGCTCCGCCCAGACCGCATGTTGCTCAGCCGTGTACGCATCCCATTTTTGTTCAATGAGGAAAGGCTCGGCCACGGTCATCGGCCCGCCCCCCTGCCTGGACTGCGCTCCAGCCACCCCTGGAGGATTCATATCCGCCACCCCCTGACAAAACTTTAGAGAATTTCATCCCCTCCCTACACATGTCAACACCAAGCTGCAGTTGAGGTTGTCAGCGTCTCCGTTTGGCCGCTACATTCCGTCTTCCCGAAACCGCGTCTTTCGCCTATGCTGGTTCAACCCCCCGCTGGAAACTGCGCGTTCCCGTCGCTCCGCAACCTCCGTCTTCGAAGAATGCCTCCGTTCTTCGGCGACTGCTCCAGCGCAACTAAAATTGCACGCACCTAAAGTTGCGGTTCGGTGTCAGAAGGTCCGAGGCCACGGTATGAATCGCTTGTCACGCTCATTTTTGTTTGTCCTTGGGGTGCTGTTGCTGTCCTGCATCCTTTGCCCAGCCCAAAGCTCGTCCAAGAAGAAATCCGGCTCGTCCGGCTCCGGATCTTCGGGCGGATCGTCTTCCGGGGGATCCTCCGCCCAGGCCAACACCGCCGGATCGACCCTCGCTGCCGACGGTCCCTTCTCCATCGAGACGGAGATGTTCACCTATAAAGCGGTCGAAGAGAACGGCCAGATTATCGCCTGCGACATCGCGCGCTATCTTTACCAGGGTGAGGTCGTCGACGCGCCGCAAGGCTCCCACGCTCCCTGCGCCATCAGCGGAGGCTCGCAGTCCACGCCCGGCATCATCCTCGTCTCGTCTGACAGCACGCTGTTTTCGGACTTCCAGCTCTGGCGCACGGACATGGCGACCATGAGCTCGCTCGAAGCGCGTGCCGATCATGTCTGCGTCGTTCCCGAAGCGAAGGCTGAAAACGGACAGGATGCCAACGGCGCTCCGCACATCAAAGCGCGCGGACTGCTCAGCGGCGCCGCGTCTCTCAGCGTTCCGGGCCAGGCCGCCTCGGCCGCCGGCACCATCATGTCGCTGTTCAGTAAGAACGAGTCGGTTAGCTCCGTCGTTGGCACCGTCGAAAATCCGGCGCTCCTCAACGAAGTCGCCCGCCAGCTTCGCGCTCTCAACGTGCTGGTCATCGTGCCCGAGCTCTATAACCCCAACGCCCTGGGTGGCGTCGACTACTCGAATTCACCCTACCTGAAGAATCTGGACGCCCTCTCGGCCGACTACGACAAGTGTCAGGAGGCAAAGATCGCCAAGTCCGAGGCGGGCGGCGAATCCGCAAAACCCGCCGCTTCTGCCGACATCGACAGTCTGCTTGGCAGCATGGAGTCCTTCCTCAAAACCTCCCTTGGCGCTCAAGCTCCGGGCGCTCCAGCCAATCCTGATGAGCCTGCCGGCGCGCAATCGTCGCCGAATGTCCCCGTCTCTCACCTCACCGCCGCCCTTTCCGCCGACGAAGTGGCTCGACAAATCGGCTTCAGCGGCAATGGAGCCAGCGGTTCGAACGCCACCTGGCAGCACGTGCTCTGGCTCAAGGCGCTTGAATCCGGCGGCTCCGTGAACCACCACAGCAGCCTGTTTGGAAGCAAGGTGACCTTCGGCGGCGGCGCTGTCGATACCTTCGCCGTCTTCCGCATGAACGGCCAGCTCGTCTGCTCCGGCAATGTCTATAACTTCCAGCCGCCGGTGGGCATCAAGGGCCTTGAGAAGGCGTTCCACGCTCGACCCGCCGACGATCCAGCGAAACCCTTCATGCTGCACAGCACCTGCGCGCTGCTCCCACCGTCGTCCTAGGTGCGATCCAGTCCCGGCACCCATGTCTCGATCCTGGGACAAGGGGGCCGGGGAGCGCGCCGCAAGCCCGGTGCTCTATACCCTGGTTCCGACAGCCTATTCCTGTTCTTCACTTCTTCTTCCTGGCCACCGTCTCCGGCGCCTTTCGGGGTGCCGGCTCCGTCACGGGCGGCAAATCGTAGACCTCAATCGCCCCGTGACGCAGGATCGCGAACCGCTTTCCATCGGGCGAAAGCGCCGCGTTTTGTCCCGCCGTCAGCACCGGCGTTGCATCCTTCACCAGCACCAGCTTCCCGCTTTCCGTGTCGTACACGCCGGCCATCTGCCCCTGGATGTCCTCCGGATACAGTGCGTCGAACGTCGAAATCGGCCGCGTCACCGCAATGGATTCATACAGAAACCGGCTTCCGTTCGCGGCCGAATCGAACCATCCCCACACAAAACGGTTCTGCCAGTGATCCCGCCACAGCTCCGCGCCGTCGGTTGAGACCGCAATCACCTCGCGCTCGTCCCCATCGCCATAACAACCCACCATCAGCGCCACGCTCGCGCTCAGCGGCCGCGCCGAAGGCTGGCACGAGGACTTCACCTGCGCGATGACCCGCGGTTCCCCATGGAACGGCACGTCGCGCATCACCCACAACCCCTGGTCCTTCCCTTCCAGCAGATCGAGCAGCCCATCGCCCATGAGCGGCAGCAGCGACGCGCCCTGCCCATCGATCTCCACGAGGGGTCTCTTCTCGCCCACCGGGAGAATCATCACCTTCACCGGCTCTCCCATTCCCAGACGCCGCGGCTCAGTCGGCTCGGTCTTCAGCTTCTCCGGCTCATTGGTTTCCACCACCATGAGCTTGCGATCTGCGGAAACCTGAATCGCTCGTATGCCCGCGGGGAAGGTCATGAACGGCTCCCGGTGCAGCGTTTGATCCGTTATGAACAGAGAGTCCCGCACGCGCACCAGAAATTGCCCTGCCTTATACGGCCACAAATACTCTGAGCGATCGTGCATCCGCCAGTCTGCCTGCTCGACCACCTTCCCCGTGCCGAGGTCCAGTACCAGAGCCTGAATCTGCTGGTCGTCATCCTCAGCCGGATCGTTCGGCATGCGCTGCATCAACCCGCCCTTGTGAAATGTGAACAGGAGATGGTCGTTGTCGAAAAAGCCTATCGCCGCTGACGACAACTTATAGGTCAGATAGAAAGCGCCTGGCGCTTTATATCCCAGCGCAGCGACGTCGATGCTCACCGACGGCTTCAAATCCGCCGGAGGAGCCGGGGGCGGTTTCTTCTCCGCCAGCGAGCTCAACGCGACGAGCATCACTACCGCCGTACACCCTGCCCGTTTCATGATCCCCATGCTCGTCATCGATCGTCTGCTCCATTCTTCGCACCTCGTGGCTCCGAGAGCAAATCGTGGCGCAATTCTCCCTCGCGCGCAGTATCATTTGACGACACGCCACATTGTGCGTATAAAACGTTCTCTGAAGCAGGGAAGACGCCGCGCGCCCCCCGTTGCGTCTTCGAGGCAGATCGACTCTATGGCTCGAATGCAGGAAGCACGCGAAACATCCACGGCTCGCCGCTCACCCGCAGCGAAATCCAAAACGCCTTCAGGCGAAAATAAACAGATGCTCCAGGACTACCAAAACGCCATCCAGTTCATGCAGCAGGGCAAGTTCGAGAAAGCCCGCACCCTGTTTGACAAGCTTTCCCGCGAAGGCTCGCCGGAAGTGCTCGAGCGCGCCCGGGTCTACCTCGCCGTTTGCGAGCGCAATGCCAAAGATGCGTCGCTCGAGTTCGCAACCCCGGAGGAGCAGTACGACTACGCCGTCTCTCTGCTCAACACCGGCTCGTACGAGGAAGCGCGCGACCAGTTCGAGGAGATTCTCACCAAGGCCCCCGACGCTGACTTTGCCCACTACGGCATGGCCCTGCTCAGCAGCATGACCGGCCAGGCCGAAGAAGCTCTCGACCATCTCACGCGTGCCATTCAGCTCAACCCCGCCAACCGCATCCAGGCACGCAGCGATCCCGACTTCATCGACATGGCGGATGATCCGCGCTTCACCGAGCTCCTCTACCCTGAAAGCTCTTAGTGGGAAGGTAGAAGCAGGAAGGTTGGACCCGGCTGCTGGATAACTACGGGACTCGTTGCTGCAGCCGGCTCCCTGTTCTGTGCTCCCTGCTGTCCGCTCCCTGGTTTACACTCTTACGCGGAAGCTCCTTTCAATTCGGTGACCCTTAAAACCGCGAAACCCAGCCCTTCCGCAGGCCTGCGTGTCGTCGCTATCGGCGGAGGCACCGGCCTCTCCACCCTTCTGCGCGGACTTAAGCTCCGCGTACCTCACGCCGCCGGCCTGCTCGCCCAGCCTGCGCGCTCGCCCGTCATCGCCGACCTCACCGCAGTCGTCACTGTCACCGACGACGGGGGCTCCAGCGGCCGTCTCCGCCGCGACTTCAACATGCTGCCCCCCGGCGATCTGCGCAACTGCATGGTCGCCCTCTCTGAAGATGAGCGCCTCATCTCCCGCCTCTTCCGTCACCGCTTTCGCAAAGGTGGAACTGAGCTGGGCGGCCACAACTTCGGCAACCTCTTCATCGCCGCTCTCACCGAGATGACCGGCGACTTCGCCCAGGCCATCAAGCTCTCGGCGGAAATCCTCGCCACCCGTGGACACATCTTCCCCGTCACCTCGGCCAACGTCACCGTGACCGCACGCATGGAAGACGGCTCCGTGGTCCGCGGCGAAACCAACATCACGGCCAGCCGCCAGCGCATTGTCGAGCTCATGCTCGATCCGCCCAGCCCGCCGCCGCCGCCCGAAACCCTGGCCGCCATCGACCGCGCCGATCTCATCACCATTGGCCCCGGCTCGCTCTACACCAGCATCGTCACCAATCTGCTGGTCAAAGGAATCCCCGAAGCGCTGGGCGCCGCCCAGGCCACGCGCGTCTTCATCTGCAACCTCATGACCCAGGCGAACGAGAGCCTGCACCTTACCGCCTCGCAACATATCGAGCGCATCTACGAGCACGCCGGGCGTCCCATCTTCGATTACGCCCTCGTGAACACCGCTCCCGTCTCCCGCGAACTCCGCGAGCGCTACGCCGCCGAAGGAGCGGAGACCACCATCGCCGACGTCGACCGCGTCGAGGCCCTCGGCGTCCAGTGCATCACCGGCGACTTCGCCGCCGAAGGCAACGTCCTCCGCCACGCCGCCGACCGCGTCACGGACGCGGTGCTCTCCCTGCCGATCCGCACCGCAGCCGTGGCCGCGACGCACTGACCTTCTCCGAGGCGATCCGAGCACGGATGACCGATCGCTATTTCCCCAGGCGAATATCGGCGTCTGTCACGTCCCGATCAACCTCCGCGGCGACGTCGTCAAACCGCGGTTTGCGCCATGCATGAAACGGCCGCCAAAACCCGCTCGGCTCCTTCGGTCCGAAGGCGCCCATGTCCAGCTTGCCGTTGTCATTCTCATCCTCGAACGCGCTGAGCGCCCAGCGACCGGCGCGCACCTCGAAGTGGTAGTCCGGCGAGGCCTGCGGCTCGATGACGATTTCTTTGACCGGCTTGTTGAGAAATCCAGCCGCATCCCACAAGACCACGTGGACCGCATGGCTCCGCGGTCCACTCACCACTTTTCCTGACAAGTGAAATGTTTCAACGCCAGCGGTGGTCTGCCCAAAACATAGGCCGAACCACACAATCGGCACGAAACTCCAGCAGGCTCCCGCGGCGTAGCGCCGAACCTTTAAAGCCGTTCTACCCAACTGCTTCTTCACTAAGATCATCGACCTCAAAGTCCTCCTCGCTCGCCAGCAGACCGAGCGCCTGCCGCTCGAACAGGCGCCGGTAAATGCCCTCCGTCTTGCGGACCAGATCGTCGTGCCGGCCTTCTTCCACTACTTCCCCGTTGTCGAAGACCAGGATCCGATCGAGCATGCGCACGGTGGCCAGCCGGTGTGCGATCACAATCGCCGTCCGACCCTCGATCAGCCGCTCCATCGCCTCCTGGATCAGCGCCTCAGACTCTGAATCCAGCGACGACGTCGCCTCGTCCAGCACCAGCACCGGAGCATTGGCCAGGAACGCGCGCGCCAGCGCCACCCTCTGACGCTCCCCGCCCGAGAGCTTCACTCCGCGCTCGCCCACCAGCGTCGCGTACCCCTTCGCCTGCCGCTCGATGAACGCATGCGCATTCGCCAGCCGCGCCGCCTCTTCGATCTCCCACGGCTTCGCGCCCGGACGTCCGTAGGCGATGTTCTCCGCCAGCGACCGATGAAAGAGCAGCGGCTCCTGCGGCACCAGCGCCAGTTGGGCGCGCAAGGAGTCCTGCGTCCCATGAGCAATGTCCTGCCCATCGACCAGGATCCGTCCGGCCGTCACGTCGTACAGACGGTGGAGCAGCTTCACAAACGTCGTCTTGCCCGAGCCGGAATGCCCGACCAGGCCGACGCGCTCGCCCGGCTCGATTCGAAT
Source organism: Acidobacteriaceae bacterium (assembly GCA_036272255.1). Taxonomy (GTDB): domain Bacteria; phylum Acidobacteriota; class Terriglobia; order Terriglobales; family Acidobacteriaceae; genus Palsa-343. The sequence goes on from DATAZC010000022.1 coordinate 15,786, forward strand.
CGAGAAGTCCCGAAACAGCGGATCCACCTGCATCCCGTACCGGAAGGTCACGCGGTCGAACACAATTTCGCCCGGGCCGACTCGAATCGGCCGCGCATCCGCGCGATCCGCCACGCCCAGCGGCAGCGTCTCGAATCCAACCATGTCCTCCATCTCATTCACGCTGCGCTGCAGGTTGGCGATGTGCTGCCCCGTGTCGCGCAAGTACCCGTGCACGATGAAGTAGCTCGTCAGCACGAACGTCACATCGCCCGCCGTTGCCCGGCCCTGCCACCACAGCCATACCGCGGACCCCACCACCAGGGTCCGCAGGGCCAGCAGCGCCATCATCTGCGCAGCTCCGCTGTGCGAAGCGAACATCCACGTCCGCCGCGTGCGTTGTCCCCACTTCCCCAGCACCGTCGCCAGGCGCGCGTCCTCCCGGCCTTCGGCGCCAAACGACTTCACCGCCGTATTGCAGGTGATTGCATCCGCCAGCGCGCCACCCATCCGCGTATCCTGCGCGTTCGAGAGCCGAGCTGCCGGAGCAATCAAGCCCAACGACAACGCCACTGAGACCGCGACGTAGGCCAGCGCGCCCGCGCCCACCAGCAATCCCATCGCCGGCCAGCGCCAGCCCAGCAGCACTGGACATCCGATGAGCACCAGCAGCGACGGCAACAGCGCCAGCAGCAGCGTGTCGTCCATCAGGTCGACAGCCCAGATGCCGCGCGTGATCCTCCGCACGATCGACCCGGCAAAGTTGTTGGCGTGCCAGTCCGTGGAAAAACGCTGCACCCGCCAGAACGCATCGCTGGCCATGCGCGTCATAATCCGCACCGTCAGCCGCACAATGCCGAGAAAAGCAAGATACCGCGCCAGCGCCAAAACCGCGCCCAACCCGGCCATCGCCGCAATCGCGTACTCCGCCGCCCGCAGCGCACTGACACGTGCAGCGCCGTGCGCCACGCCACTCGCCACCGCATCCACCAACCGGCCAGAAAACACCGGCAACAGCAAATCGGCTCCCGTCGCGACTACCATGCCTGCCGCGATTCCTGTCACACACCACGGCTCACGCCGCCAATGGCGAAACAGGAACGCGAGCACGTCGTGCACAACGTTGCGAGAATTTCGCTCAACAGAATTCATAAGGTCCTCAACGGGCCCGCACCGAAATGCGGGCTCCCAAAATTCCAAAAACAAATCGGAGAACAGATGGAAAGCGATTCAGAAACAGTTCTTCTCAGGAAGAACGGCGACGCTCGAGACAGATCCTCCACCGGAGGAGGTCTCGCTACGGCCCTGGTGTCAGGTTCGGGATACTGAAGGAACTAACTGCGGAAGCTGACGAGAAAGGCTCCGGGCCGCTGCGCTTTGGGGTCGCCGACCGAGGGGTTCATTTTCATGGATGCCTTCCTTTCGTCAAAGTAATGACCGAGTTTAGCACGATTTTGCCGGAGGACCGCAGCCCACAGGAACGAAAGCCAAGACGGTGAATGATCGCGCGAACGGTGTCGCAGACGTCGAAATCATTTCTGTATAGCCCGCACCGAAGGTCTCCTGGCCGCCCATTAACTAATTAGTTAACGAACCAGCCTTCACCCCGACTTCGCTCCCCTGGAATCAGCAACCTGGCAGGGGCTTACCCCCCCCTTTTCTGGCTTCCCGGGCCCGCTTACCGGCCTTCCAGCCGATGCCGAATCTGATCCAGACCTTCGTCAACCGTCTCCCACACGCCCTTCTCTGTCATGATCCGCCGGAACTCCTCGTTGATGCCGCCGGGAGTCGTATGTTCTTTGGCGAGCCGCTCAAAATCGGGATCATCACCATCGAGAGAACCAGCCACCTCACCGAACATGGCCGCCACGTACCGGCGGGCCGCAAGCCCGTCGATTCCGCTCGAGGTCAGCCATTCACTGATGCGGCCGAGCCAGGCGAAGTGCGACGCCACCGTTGCCGTCGACGCCGAAAACAGATTGAACGATGATTCGTCGGCGACCTCCACCACAGTCCCGAGTTGTGCGAACAAGGAGCGCGCCGGTTCGATGAACGGATAAACGGGCGTGACGCCGCGACCCGCCGCAACGGACGGTAGCGGGATCGCACGCGCAAGGCTCCCGACCGGTCCGACCATTTCACTCAGTTGCTGCAGAGAAATGCCCGCCATCACACTGATCACCGCCGCGTCGCTCCTGAAAGGAAGTCCTCGCAGAAGCTCCGCATCCGGCGGCCGCAAACAGAGCATGACAACCGACGATTCCCGTGCCACGGCCTCGTTGCTCTCCGCGATGCGAATACCGGGACAGCAGGCTGCCAGAGCGGCCGCCACTCCTGGGTTGCGAGGCGAAAGCAGGAAGTCGTGCCGCTCGTCCCCGCCACACAGGCCGGTAACCATCGCGGATGCGATGGACCCAACTCCGATCACGCCTAAAACCATCTGAACGCTCCAAACGATCCGAATCGAGCTTCCATCCGCGCATCACACCGCGGTGCCGGTCTTCTTCAGCTGCCCGCACGCCGCATAAATATCGCGTCCACGCGGCCGTCGCACAAACGCTGGAACCCCCTCGTCCCGCAGTCTCTTCTGAAACCGCTCCACGTCTTCGGTCCGCGGCGTCGTAAACGGCACGCCCGGCCCAGGGTTCCACGCAATCAAATTCACCTTGACTGGAAACTGCGCGCGCCGCACCAGCTTCACCACTTCATCTGCTTGCTCCGGCTGATCGTTCACTCCACCCAGCAGCACATACTCAAACGTCACCCGCTCCCGCTGGCGCAGCGGAACCTGCCGCACCGCCTCGATCACTTCGGCAATCGACCACTTCCGCGTGATGGGCATGATCCCTTCGCGCACTGCATCATTCGGCGCGTTCAGCGAGATGGCGAGCTTCGGCCGCACCTTCTCCGTCGCGAACCGCAGAATCCCCGGCACAATTCCCGAGGTCGAGACCGTCATCCGCGACTCCGGAATTTCCATCGGCCCCGCCAGCAACCGTACCGCCGCGATGAACGCGTCGTAGTTCAGGAACGGCTCGCCCATTCCCATGAATACCAGGTTGATTCGATCGCGCCCCGGCTGCACATCGTGCCGCTTCAATACCGCCGCTACCTGCCCCGCAATTTCGCCTGGGGTGAGATTCCGAATGATCCCCAGCTTCGCCGTCAGACAAAACTGGCAGTTCACCGCACACCCAATCTGACTCGAGACGCAGATGGTCGCCCGCGACCAGGTCTTCGCATCGCCACCCTCATCGGCAGCTGACCCGTCGCCTGATTCGCCCCCATCCCCTTCCGGCATCCACACCGTCTCGACCGTCTGCCCATCGCGGCCGGCAATCAGGTACCGCTCCGTGCCGTCAACCGAGCGGAAGGTCTCCTGAATCTGCGGTATACCTATCCTAAAACCAGCCCCGGCTACCTTTTCCCGCAATTCCTTCGGCCAGGTCGTCACTTCCGCGATATCCGCCACCTTCTGCCGGTAAAAAGCCGTTTCCAGCTGACGAATGCGGTAGCGGGGCAATTCGAATTCCCTCAGCGCTTCGCTAAGCTCTTCATTCCACAGGCCAAAGAGTGCAGGATCCGAACCCGCTGCTCGCGCGTCTAAAATGGGGATACGTTGTTTCCCGCCGGTAGTCATCTATCAACCCGAGAATAGCGCATCTAAAATCGGGCGTAGATTTCGGCCCGGAAAGACCCCCCACATCAAAATGACCAGCGATCGAAACATTCGCCGTACTGTCCTTCCCAACGGCCTCATCGTCCTCACCGAACGCATGGAGCACGTCCGCTCGGTCGCCATGGGTGTCTGGATGCGCGCTGGCTCGCGTCACGAAGTTCCCGAGCTCAACGGCATCTCGCACTTCGTCGAGCACATGGTGTTCAAAGGAACCAAATCCAGGTCCGCCCAGCGCATTGCGCGCGAAGTGGATGCGATCGGGGGCAACCTTGACGCCTTTACCGGCAAAGAAACCGTCTGCTTCAACATTAAGGTTCTCGACGAGCACGTGGGCACCGCGCTTGACGTCCTCTCCGACCTCGTCCTCAACCCTGTCTTCGCGACCGAAGAGATTGCCCGCGAGCGCGGCGTCATCCTCGAAGAAATCAAAATGGACGAGGACAGCCCCGACACCCTCGTCCACGAAATCTTCATGCAGAATTTCTGGAAGGGCCATCCGCTGGGCAAGCCCATCCTCGGCACACGCGAAACCGTGCGGAGCTTCGAGCAGAACACCCTGGTTCGTTTCTTCGAGCAGCGCTTCCAGTCCGGCAACATGGTCTTCTCGGCCGCGGGCAATCTGGAGCACGACAGCTTCGTCGAAATGGTTGCCCGACAGTTCAGCTCGCTCCTGCCCGGCAACAGCGTCAGCAGCGACGCAGTGCCGACGGTGACGCCGCGCATTCATTTGCGCAACAAGAAGTCTCTCGAGCAGGTCCAGCTTTGTCTCGGCGTCCCCGCACCCGCGATTGGAGACGAGTCCCGTTACACCACGCTGCTGCTCAACACCATCCTCGGCGGTGGCATGAGCTCGCGCCTCTTCCAGACGGTTCGCGAAGAGCGCGGACTCGTCTACGCTATCTATTCCGACCTCGCTCCTTACAGCGACACGGGCTCCCTCTGCGTCTATGCGGGAACCTCAGCGGACCGCGCGCTCCAGGTCATCGACCTTGTTATGGAGGAATTTCGCCGCCTCAAAACTGAGCCTCTCCAGGCGGGCGAACTGCGCCGCGCCCAGGATCAGCTGAAGGGCAATCTGCTGCTGTCGCTCGAAAGCTCGATGTCGCGCATGTCCAACCTCGCGCGCCAGCAAATGTACTTCGAGCGTTTTTTCGATCTGGACGAAATCATCGCCCGCGTTGAAGGCGTCACGGAAGAGCAGGTGATGGAGATGGCCACGAATCTGTTCCACTCCGACCGCGTCGCCCTCACCCTGCTCGGCCGCCTCGACGGCCTGCATCTGAACCGTAAGCAGCTGGTCTGCTAATTCCGGGTTAAGACGGCCGCAAAAAATCCATCGCAGGGGTGCACTCCAGGCAGCGTCCGCAGAAAATCCCCCTCGGTCGCTGTCCGCAGGCGTTCTCGACCCTCCGGGGTGACTACGCCGCGGTCCGCCAGCCGATCCAGAATTTCCTCGACCGGCACGACTCTGAACTCCGGCGCCGAGGCCAACACCTTCTGGACCACCTGTTCGTTCTCCTCCGGCTCGAGCGAGCACGACGAGTAAACCAGCCGCCCGCCCACCTTCAATCCCCGCAGCCCCGCGCGCAAGATCGCTGCCTGCCGCTTGTGCTGCCGCGCCAGATCTTCCTCCGTCACCCGTAACCGTATCTCCGGATTCCGCGCCATCGTCCCGGTCCCGCTGCAGGGCACGTCGCAGAGAATTAAATCCCACTCCAGCTTCGGCTCCAGCTTCGTCACATCCGCTACTTCGAACCGTATTCTCTCGACCATGGCTCCCTGCATTCGTGTCCGCATCGCATCGAGGCGTCCACGGCTCACATCCACCGCGGTAATCTCCGCCCCCGGCAGCCGCTCCGCCAGCACAAGCGTCTTTCCTCCGGGAGCAGCACACGCATCCAGAACCCGATCGGCGCCTGGAGTCGCCGCGGCAGTCAGTTCCCCAATCAGCTGTGATCCCTCATCCTGAATCCGCAGCCTCCCTTCGCGAAACGCCTCGCTGCGCGCAACATCCCCACGCACCACGCGCCGCGCGGCCACCAGAAACGCCCCGGGCTCCGTCTCGATTCCGCCCCATTCGGCGACGCCATCACCCACCCGCAGAGAAACGCCGGCGGCCTCCTGGTCCCAGCGGCAAATCGCCTCCGCTGCCTCCAACCCATACCACCGAACCCACCGCTCCACCATCCACGCAGGATGCGCCCACCGCGCCGCGATCTCTGCAGCTAAGGGTGCCCGGGCTTCCGGCTTTTGGTTTGCTGAACGCTGATCGCTGAATTCCGAACGCTGTATTTTCCGCAGCACAGCATTCACCATCCCCGCCGCGCCGCGTTCCTTACCGAACTTCACCAGCTCCACGCTGTCGTTGATGACCGCGTGCGCCGGCACGCGATCGAGATAAAGCAGCTGATACGCCCCCATCCGCAGCGTCGTCGCCACCTCCGCGCTCAGCTTCATCTCCGGCCGCGCCAGCAGATCCTGAATTCGGGCATCGAGCGTTAGCTGCCAGCGCAAGGTCCCCAGCACCAGCGTTGTGGTCAGATGCCGATCCTGCGCTGACAGTGCATCGACCTCGGGCGAGCGCAGCAACTCATCGCTGTGCGCATCGGACGATGCTATTTGTAACAAAATGTGATACGAAATACGGCGCGCCGGAGCAATCATGCCAGGCGAGCGCCATCGGCGAGATCGTGTCCCCGCAAAAATTCCCCCGCCGTCATGCGGCGCTTCCCTTCCGGCTGCACCTCGACCAACTCCAGCCAGGTTCCCTCGCCGCAGGCTGCAAACAGAGTTCCTTCCGATACCAGCAGTTCGCCCGGCTCTGCTGGGCGCCCACCCCGCACCTCGGTCGGCAGCATCCGATGCACAGCCAGCTTTTTTCCGCCCAGCGTCGCCCACGCTCCGGGCCACGGCTGGAAGCCCCGCCAGCGGTCATAGAGTCGCATCGCAGGCCGAGCAAAATTCATCCGCCCATCTTCCCGTGTCAAAATCGGAGCCAGCGTCGCCTTCGACTCATCCTGCTTCTGCGGCGTCAGCGTTCCCGCATCCAGCTGCCGCAATGTCTCCATCATCAGGTCCGCGCCCATCTCCGCCAGCAGCGGAAACACATCCGCTGCCGTCATGCTCGGCGCCAGCGCCATCTGCCGCTGCAGCAGGATGTCCCCGGTATCGAGACCCTCGTCGAGCCGCATTGTCGTTGCGCCCGTGGCTGACTCGCCGTTGGCAATCGCCCACTGCACCGGCGCCGCCCCGCGATACTTCGGCAGCAACGATCCATGCAGGTTCAGATTTCCCAGCCGCGGCAGCTCCAGCATCCATGGCGGAATGATCCGCCCGTACGCGACCACGACAATCGCGTCCGGCTGGATGGCTTCCAGATCCGCCCGCAGTTCCGCGTTATTTTTGATTTTTTCCGGTTGCAGGACGCGAATACCGGCCTGCATGGCAGCCGTCTTCACCGGAGGCGCTGTCATGATCTTGTCGCGTCCCACCGGGCGATCGGGCTGGGTGACGACCAGCGGCACTTCGTATCCTGCCCGCAGCGCCAGCTTCAGCGTGGGCACCGCAAACGCCGGCGTCCCGCAGAACACCAGCTTCATTTCCACTCGCCGGACTTCTGCAGCTTGCGAATCTTCCGCAAAATCAGGTCGCGCTTCAGTGCGCTGACCCGCCACGGAAACAGGATGCCGTCCAGATGATCGATCTCGTGCTGGAAGGCTCGCGCCAGCAGCTCTTCGCCCTCCATCTCGAACCACTTCCCTTCGAGATCCTGGGCTTTCACCTTCACCTTCATCGCGCGAGAAACCTTGTCGCGAATATCCGGCAGGCTCAGGCAGCCCTCTTCCTCCACCTGCTTGCCCTCTTTATGCAGGATTTCCGGATTCACCAGCACCAGCTTCTCTTTCGGATTCTTCTGATTGCTCAGATCGATCACGGTGATCCGCTTGCCCACCCCTATCTGCGGCGCTGCCAGCCCAATCCCAATGGCCTTGTACATGGACTCGAACATATCCGCAGCCAGTGTCCGAAGTTCCTCATTGAACTCCGTCACCTTCTCTGTCGGCCGCTGCAAAATCGGGTCCGGATAAATAACAATGTCCCTGATCATGTTCCCGTTGAATCCCTCTTCCCCGCTAACTTGCTGCCAGCTTCTTCAAAACTGCTGGATCTGTTCGGCATAGCCGCTGAAGTTCCTCTTCAATTCCCTCAGCGAGTCTCCACCAAACTTCTCAAGCGCCAGCTTCGCCACCGCCAGGGCCACCATCGCCTCTGCCGCCACGCCCGCGGCTGGAACCACACACACATCGCTTCGCTCGTACGCGGCCTTCGTCTCTTCGCGCGTATCGAACCGGACTGACTGCAACGGCCGGCGCAGCGTCGAGATGGGCTTCAGATAGCCGCGCACCACAATGTCTTCGCCGTTCGATATGCCGCCTTCCACGCCGCCCGCATTGTTATGCTCGCGGGTGAACCGCGTGTGCCGGCCGTTGGCCTCCGCCGCATATCCGATTGCGTCGTGAACGGCCGAACCGAGCGACTCGGCCGCCGTCACTCCGCCGCCAATCTCTACCGCCTTCACGGCCTGCAGTGACATCACCGCCTGCGCCAGCAACCCATCCAGCCGCTCATCCCAGTTCGCGCACGTGCCCAGTCCGGGCGGAGCGCCGTGCACCACTACCTCAAACACTCCGCCAACGGTATCGCCGGTCCGCAGCACCGCGTCCACTTCGGCCTTCATCCGCTGCTCGGCCTCCGCGTCCACGCAATTCAGCAGGACTTCATCCTTCGCCCGCAGCGCCGCAATTTCTTCCCACGTCGCATCGCGCTCCAGCTCCGCAGCGCCTACGCGAATCACATGGCTGGCCACGTCGATGCCCAACTCCAGCAGCAGCCCTTTCGCCACCGCGCCCGCCGCTACCCGCGACGTCGATTCGCGCGCCGACGCCCGTTCCAGAACATACCGCGCATCGGGAAAATCCCACTTCAGCGCTCCCGCCAGGTCGGCATGCCCGGGCCTGGGCGACGCCACCGCCTTATGCCTGGCCGGATCCCCCACTCCCACCGGCAGCACTTCAGTCCAGTTCTTCCAGTCGCGATTCTCGATCTCAATCGCAATCGGCGACCCGATCGTCTTCCCATGCCGCACGCCGCTCAAAAAATGCGCTGTGTCGGTTTCGATACGCATCCGGCCGCCGCGCCCGTAGCCCTGCTGCCGCCGCCACAGCTCGCGGTTCACTCGCTCCTCGTCCACCGGCACACCAGCAGGCATGCCCGACAAAAGAGCCACAAGGCTCTCCCCGTGCGACTCGCCGGCAGTTGAAAAACGCAGCATCGTCATCCGTTTCCCGCTTCGATTGTAGATGAATGAACCGTGAATTCGTCGCAGCCCGCGGCTGGGACACCCAACCTGTGATCTGCAACCCGTAACTTGTAACCCGTTTACTCGCTGGCAATCCAGGCGTACTGCTTTTCCGTCAGCGGCGCCACCGAGAGGCGTCCCTGACGGACCAGCGGCGAATCCGTAAAGAAGCTCTGCGCCTTGATCTCCGCAAGCGTCCTGGGCGTCTTCGTCTTCTTCACAAATTTGATCTTCACCTGTGGATTCTTTGGATCGCTTGCGTCAACCGAGACAACTTTTCCAAGCCCCACCGTCCGCTTCTCGTCCCCGGTGTGATAAATCACCAGCATCTCGCCGCGCTGCATCCCCGCAAGATTCCTCACCGCTACCGGATTGGCCACGCCGTCCCACACCGTTTCGCCGTCGCGCTCCAGATCGTCGATCGAATACGATCCCGGCTCAGTTTTCAAAAGGTAAGGCATGATTCCTCTCTTCCTCGCGTTCTTCTTCCCGCTTGCCGTTCAGCGCAAGCTCCACTTTCTCTACGACCCCAGCAGCAGCCGCCACTGCCGGCTCCTGAGCCCCTGCCTCCGGCGCGGCCGTTACCGCTGCTATTGGGTCGGCTGCATGTAATACCAGAAACGCATCAGTACTCAACAGTTGCCGGTCCATTGAGCGCACCCACTCCGTCATTTCATCGCCCGCGCGCCCGTTGGCTTGGGCCTTCGCCAGCTCCGTACGGACCGTCTGCATCTTCGCATCCAGATTATCCAGGTAGTGCAGCAGGATCGCTTCCGCTGTCATCGGCAGCTTCGGCGAACCGAATTCGTACTCGCCATGATGGCTCAGCACCAGATGTTCGACCAGCAGGCGCTTCGCCGGAGGAAAATTCGGGATCGCCGCAATCTTCGCCTCGATCATCCCGATGCCGATCGTGATGTGGCCCAGCAGCTGCCCTTCGAGCGTGTAATCGAAGCTCGTACCCCAGCTTAGTTCGCGCAGCTTGCCAATATCGTGCAGCACCACGCCGGTCATCAGCAGGTCCCGGTTGACTTCCGGGTAGTGCTGCGCAGCCAGCTCGCCCATCGCCATCAGCGAGAGGATGTGTTCCAGCAGTCCGCCGATCCACGCGTGATGCAGGCCCCTGGCAGCCGGAGCGTGTTTCAGTTGCTCCGCAATCTGCGCATCGGCCAGAAATGCTGCGAGCAGGGCCTTCAGGTCCGCATCGTGGAAACTTGCTACCCGGCCCAGCAGCTCCGTCCACATCTCGTCCAGATCGCGCTTTGACTGCGAGACAAAATCGCCCAGGTCGAACTCGCCCGCCGCCGCCCGGCGAATTTTCTTCACCTTGATCTGCAGGCGCTCGTTGAAGCGGCAAACCTCGCCCAGCACCTTCACCACGTCGCCCGCGTCAAACTCGCCGGCGTCGTCGATTTCCCACATCCGTCCGTCGATCTGCCCTGTGCGGTCGGCCAGCGTCAGCGCGAGATAACGCCCGCCATCCCGGCCCGTGCGCACCTGTTTGAGCGCCGCCGAGAAGAACCCCGTAATCTCGCGGTTCTCCCGGCTCGCCAGATCGGCCACCATGATGTCTTTCATTTTTTTTCAGATTACAACTGCGGCTGGCTCTGCGTTGCTGGAGGAGGCGTTGTCGCCGGCGGCTGCGTTGTAGCCGGCGGCGGCGTTGCAGGCGCGCTCGTCCCATCCTGATGCGTGCTCTTGTCCTCGTCGCCTAACCGGCGCTTTGGCCCGCTCTTCGCCGGATTCGGTTTCTTCTGCTTCGTCGTATCCCCGTTCAGGCCCACCGCCGACTGGTCCTGCTTGTCCTGGGCAGTTTGCGCAGTCGTCTCCGTCGGCGGCACAAACTTCTGCTTCTTTTTCGCGGCCTTATCCTGATCCTGTTTCGCCTTCGTCTCTTTCATCCGATCGGAGTACCGAGACTTCTTCGTCTTCTCCGACTGATCTCCGCTGACGACCTCACCCGCTGCGTTCGTCACCACGTTCGGCGGCTGATCATTCGCCGCTACTTGCTGCGCCGAAGGCTGACCCTCCGCCGCACCGCCTGCGCCGGACGCGCCTGCATCCACCTGTTTCGTTTCTCCGGCTGGCAGCGTTTCGCGCGGCGCCTGTCCGAACCGAATCTTTTCCTTTTTCCCAGGCTTCTCGGTGCCCGGCGCGGCGCTCGCCACCTGTACCGGCGCGCCCTTCTGCGTGTTCACTTTGTCCAGCGTCGGCACGCCGGCCGGAGGCGCAGTGCTGCTCGTTGCCGTCTGCTTCTCTCTCCGCGAGGGAAGTTGCCGGTAACGCGCCCGCTCCACATGCTTCTTTTTCTTTGGCTGCGGCGGCTGGTAGGCACCTTCGATGAATTTGATTTCGTTTGGCGTCGCGCCGGAATCCGAATATGGCGCCCGTACCTGGATGGCGGCCTCGTCGCGCAGCTTCGCCAGATACGCGCGCATCGCCGGCTCCATCTTGGTCATACCGATCTTTTCCTGGATGTCGTTCTGGACGTCGAGCAGCGGCGTCACGCCGGCCTTCGTGTGGTCCGTCACTTCGAGGATCAGCCAGCCCTGCTTGGTCCGGATCGGCGCCGTATACTGCCCGGTCTCCAATCCAAAGGTCGCGTCCTCCATCACCTTCGGCAAATCTCCGCGCTTGTAATCACCCAGGCGCCCGCCCTCCTGGGCCGTCGGGCCGCCGGAATCGCCCTTCGCTACCGTTGCGAAATCCGCACCCGTCTTCAGCCGGCTCTCCACCGCATCGGCCTTCTTCTGCGCGTCCGCTACCTGCGCCGCGTCATCCGGATTCGGAGTTGGAATCAGAATCTCACTCAGCTTCACCTGCTCCGGCCGCTGAAACTCCGACAAATGCGCGTTGTAATACGCCTGCACCTCTGACGGTGCAATGTCGATTTTGTGCCCAACTTCCTGGCTGATCACCTCCTGCGTGATCACGCCTTCCCGGATCTGCTCTTTGAGGTCCTCGAACGAGACGCCCTGCGCCTCGGCGGCCTTCTGCAGGTCTTCCATCGAGTCCATGTGGTACTGCTTGCGCATCTCGTCCAGGCGCTTGACCACTTCGGTCTCGCCGTTGATGCCCAGGTCCTTGCCCTTCGAGAGCAACAGCTGCCGATCGATCAGCGACCGCAGCAGATCCCGCCGCTGTTCCATTATTTGCTGCTGCGACCAGCTTTGCTGTTGCGCTTCCTGGTCCAGTTCGTGCTGGGCCCGGTCGTAGTCCGACTTGCTGATGGCCTGGTCGTTCACCATTGCCACAATGTCTTCCACCACCGTCCCCTGGTAGGGAGACTGGCTGCGGGTTGTGACGTCAGGAGCGCTCGCGCCGCGGCCCTGCGCAAAAGCAGGAACAACGGCGCCGGAAGCAAACGACAGAGCCACGCCGGCGGCCAGCGTGGCAGAATACCGAGAAACTCGAAGCATCATAGGGATCAACGTCTCAACACCCCACCCGACCCGCCTCAAAAAAGCCGCCTCTCAGCTGCCTTCGTCCTTCGAACGTGTCGTAGCTGGCGTTCCGTCCATTGTACCGCGCACACGTTCGGTTAGACTCCCGCGAACGCGGCCGGTCAGCACGCTCCTGCTCCCTGCTCCCGGTTCTCCGCCTTTACTTGCAAACCTTCTCCAGGTCCGGCCCGTAGTCCTTCTTCTGCGGCAGCGGCAAATGCTTCTCCAGCATCGCTCCCTCCAGTGTGTCCGGCCCCGGCAGAAGCTTCGGATCCACATCATATTTATAGAACGGATCCTTCTCCGCCTCCTCGAGCGTGACAAACGTAAACCCCCGCTCCCGATAGACCCGCAGCAGCCGCGGCAGCATACGCGCGTCGAACGCCCCAAGGTGCATCAGCATCACGTAAGGAATATCTCCTCCGGACAATTTCTGTGCCATCGCCCGACGGTAGCCGATGTCCTCCTCGGCGGCCTTCAGATAACTGCGCTCGAGCCAGTGGATCGCCTTCCCGTCATGCTTCGCCTCGCACCGCGCGTAAGGCTCATTCCATTCGTAATCGGCGAAGCTCGCGGTTACCCCGGCAATCCTGTATCCGCGCTCCGCCAGGTAGACCCGGAACCCCATTTTCTTTGGCGCAGTATCTCCCTCGGCCAAAAATGGGAACCGGAGCCACTTCCAGTCCGCTCCCTTCATCTGCAATTCGAGCAAACCCTCGTTCTTCTCCGTGTCCTGTTCAAATTCCTGAAGTGAGTGCTGGTTCAGATTCATGTGCGACCAGGTGTGGTTCCCGAGCAGATTCCCTGCCGCTCGCCACGCCGCCAGCACCGCCGCCGTTTCCGGATGTTCCTGCACCGCGAGCCCGTTGATGAACCCGTACACCGGAGGCATGTGCGCCTTCTTCAGCGCCTTCAGCACCTGTGTCGCCACTTCGATTCGCGTTTCGCCCGGCGGCAGCGGCCCGTGCGCCGGCAGATCGTCAAAGGTGAACGCGATTCGCTGCGCTCCGGCACTCGCCATCCACCCCAGCCCAACCACCAAAACCCCAGCCCGCACCACTCCCACAACCCGACCCCAGCCAGCCCCCACGCGCTTCCCCCTCACCACAACGAAAGTCGTTCCAATCTCTCAGATGTACGGCAGCGGCAATCCGCGACCAGCGATACGCTTTTCTATTTTCCAGAGGCTATCTCTATTCCCTGCTCCATCGGCAGATCCCGTAACCGCACTCCGGTAGCTGCGAAAATCGCATTTCCCACTGCCGGAGCCACCGCCACAATCCCCGTCTCCCCCGCGCCCGCCGACGGCAGATCCTTCCGATCGATCAGGACGACCTCGATCTGCGGTGTGTCCTGCAACCGCGGCACCCGATACTCCGCAAAGTGCGCATTCGTCACCTTGCCGCCCGCAAACTGGATGGATTCGAACAGCGCCCCGCCCAGCGCCTGGACCATCGCACCCATAATCTGGTTTCGCAGCCCGTCAGGATTCACCACTGCCCCCGACTCCCACGCCTGCACCAGGCGCCGCACCCGCACCTTTTTGTCTGTGTCGATCTCCACCTCCGCGCACGCAGCCGTGTATCCGCCCTTCTCCGTTCCGCCCGCAATCCCAAACCCACGCGTCGCCGTCGACTTTTCTTTCTCCCATCCAAACGACTCGGCCGCAGCCGTAAACACCGCCCGCAGCCGCAGATCCTCCAGGTTCTTCAGCCGAAACTCCAGCGGGTCCATCGCCACCCTGTGCGCCAACTCATCCATATGCGTCTCGCGCGCAAAATGGTTTGCCGTTGCCGCCAGTCCCCGATACGACCCCTGCGCCAGCGGAGCGTCCGCCCACTCGTGATACTGCGTCACCGGATTCGCAACCTTATACGGTGTGCCCGCCCCCGATGGCCCGGAGTTGTAGTTGTGATGCTCCCAGGCCACCAGCGTCCCATCGTGCTGCACCCCACTGCGAATCTCGATCACGCCCGCCGGCCGGAAATACGCCCAGGTGAACTCCTCCTCGCGCGTCCAGATCAGCTTCACCGGCTTGCCCGCCGCCTTCGCCAGACGAGCCGCCTCCACCGCGCATTCGCCCGTGTGCTTCCCGCCGTACCCGCTTCCCATGTCCGGCATAATCACGCGCACCTGCGCCGCCGGCAATCGGAAGGCCTTCGCCAGATCCTCTTTCACCCCAAAGGGACGCTGGGTTCCCGTCCACACCGTCAGCTTCCCATCCGCCCACTCCGCCACAGCCGCCCTCGGCTCCAGCGGAGCATGCGCGATGTACGCCACCGTGTAGGTCTGTTCCAGCTTTACATCGGCGCCCGCCAGCGCCGCGGCGATTTCTGACTGCCCACTGTCACCCGCGCCCTTCTTCAGCGCCGCAAACAGCTCCGCATTCGAGATCTGTGCGGGCACCTTCCACTTCGCGTCAACCTTCAGCACCGCTTGTTCCGCGGCCCATACATCGTCCGCCACAACGCCGATAAAATCACCGTCCCGCACCACCCGCACGCCAGGAATCTTCTCGGCCATGCTGGTATCCGCGGACGCAAGCGTCGCGTTGTATCCCGCCGGACGCACGACTTTTCCAAACAGCATCCCCGGCCGCACCACATCCGACGGATAGGTGTGCTTCCCTGTTACAAATTGCTGCCCATTCACCTTCGGCGCCGGGGTCCCGGCAATCTTCCACTTCGTCGCCGGCGTCAGCGGTGGATCCCCCGTGATGGTCCGCGTCAGCTTCTGGCCTCGCGTAATCTCGCCGTACCGCAGCGACTCGCTCGTCGCCGGATTCGTCACCCTCCCCTCGTCCGCGATCAGGGTTGTCGCGTCCGTCTTCCACCGCTCCGCCGCCGCTTCAACCAGCATCTCGCGCGCCGTCCTGGCCATCGTCCGCAATTGCGGCCCCATCCTCGGCGTCGACTGGCTCCCAAACGTCCCCGCATCCCAGGGCACCAGATCCGTATCTCCCATCACCATCGTGATCAGGCTAAACGGCGCCCGCAGCTCTTCCGCCACACTCTGCGCCAGCGAGGTCCGGATATTCTGCCCAATCTCCACCTTGCCCGTGAACACGGTCACGTCCGTGTCCGCGCTGATGTGGATCCACGCGCTTGCCTCCTGGGGCAACTGGTGGCCGCCAGAACTCCGCCCCGACTCCTGCGCCAGCGCTCCCGCCGCACCCGAACCGGCCACCACCAGCAGGCCGCCACTGCACAGCCGCAGAAATTCCCGCCGATCCAGCTCGAACATCCGGATGCGGTCCCGCACCTCATGCAGTGCAGCCTCCGCAGTTATTTCATCCGTGAACATAGGTGGCTCCTTCTTCGACGGCCGGCGATTCCGAGACCGTCGGCGCAGCGGCGAGCCGGATGGCCGCCAGAATCCGCGGATACGTCCCGCACCGGCACACATTTCCGTTCATCGCCTCCACAATTTGTTCGTCCGACGGATGCGGATGCTCTGCCAGCAACGCCGTGGCCGCCATCACCATCCCCGACGTGCAGTACCCGCACTGGAACGCGCCCGCCTCGAGAAAAGCCGACTGCACGTGCGACATTTTCCCCTGCTGCTCCAGACCTTCCACAGTCGTAACTTTTGCTCCCACCGCCGCGCCCGCCGGCGTCAGGCACGACCGCGTCGCTCGCCCATCCAGCAGCACCGTGCAGGCCCCGCATTGCCCTTCGCCGCAGCCGTATTTCGTTCCCGTCAGCCCCAGCTTGTTGCGCAGCACCCACAGCAGCGGCTCATCTTCCGCCGCCTTCACCCGCTTTTGCGCTCCGTTCACCAACAGCACCAAATCCGGCATCGCTCCAACCTCAACGCCAGCAGGATACTCCCCGCATCACACCGCCCGCCTGTCAGCGCCACTGCGGCGGTTTGGCAATGGCCTGCTTGTTGCTATCTGCTGCCAGGGAACCTCCCTAACCGTTTCTGCGTATTGCTGTCTAAGCCTCCATTAGGCCCAGACTCTCACTTGAGGAGCCGTTTTTATGCAGACCATCGAGCGCGTCGTCATCAACGCCAGTCCCGCTGCCATCTGGCAGGTTCTGGTCGACGTTGAGCGCTGGCCCACCTGGACCCCCACCGTCACCGAAGTCCAGCCGGTCACCGGCGACGGCTTCCGTATCGGCGCCAAATATCGCGTAACCCAGCCCAAGCTGCGCCCGGGCGTCTACGAAGTAACCGAGCGCGTCCCGCACGAAGTTTTTACCTGGGTGCAGAAGGCTCCCGGGGCCACGATGATCGCCGACCACCGACTGACAGCCTTCGACGGATCGGGTACGGAAGTCGAGTTATCTTTTTCGACCGAAGGCCTGGTTGGCGCGATCCTCGGCAAGATGTATTCCAAGACGATTGCCGACTACGTCCGCACCGAAGCTCGCAGCCTGAAATCCCACTGCGAACGCTGGCGGCCAAGACAGCCTGAGGAGTCGGCTAACTGCAATGATTGACGTCAGGATGAATCGCCTGTGCGTGATGGAGGCCGGGCTTCCGGACTTATCGCCAAGGTCGAGCGGACGACCACGCGGACAGCTCGTCTACGATTCGCGGCGGATGAGTTTGAGGCCTTCTTCTTTGGTGTGGATGCGGCCTTCCAATTGAGCGTCTTCGGCTAACGCCAGCATTTCTTTGAAGCGTGGGCCGGGTTGGTAGCCGGCTGCGATGAGGTCGCGGCCTGTGACGAGGAGTGGCGGACGGACTTCTTCCTCGGGCAGCTCTTCCCTTCTCCGCTTCGCGAATTCGTAGAGCGATAAATCGTTGTGGCTCGAGGTTACGTCGAGGCGATGGAGCGCGAGGTGCTCGTCGAAGTTGGGCAGACGGAAGAAGCGCTTGAGGGTCGACTGCTTCATCTTTTCGATGTCGCCGAAGCGCATGTGATTGTCCACGAGCGAAAGGATCTGGTCGCAGTCTTCGTTGGAGAAGCGGAGGCGGCGGAGGATGTCGTGCGCGATGCGGACGCCAACTTCGACGTGGCCGTTGAAGCGGATGCGGTCGGGCGGTTTGTGGGAGAAGGTCGCGGGCTTGCCGATGTCGTGCAGGAGCGCGCCCCAGGCGAGCGTAGGCGATGCACCGGCGGGCAGTTTTTCAAGGAGCATGAGGGTGTGGATCCAGACATCGCCTTCGGGGTGGTATTCGGGCGGCTGCTGGACACCGTGAAGTTTGCTGACCTCGGGCAGAACTTCGCGGAGAAGGCCGGTGCGATCGAGAAGCTCAAAGGCGAGGCGGGCATGGCCTTCAGTCAACATGCGGGTGAGCTCGTCGCGAACGCGTTCGCGGCTGACCTGTGCGACACCCGGAGCGAGCTGCCGAATGGCACGCTCGGTCGCGGGCTCGATGACGTACTCCAGTCGCGCGGCGAAACGGACGGCGCGCAGCATGCGGAGCTTGTCTTCTTCGAAACGGCGGTGGGGCTCTCCGATGGCGCGGATGATGCCGTCGCGGAGGTCGTTCTGGCCGCCGACGTAATCCAGAACCGAAGACGTCAGGCTGCAGGTTTGGCGGTGCAGGATGGGGTCGAACATCATTCCATTGATGGTGAAGTCGCGGCGTAGGACGTCCTCCTGGGCGCTCGATGACAAGCGCACTTCGGCGGGGTGTCGGCCATCGAGATAGGCTCCGTCGCTGCGAAATGTAGCCACTTCTGTGACGAATTCCCTCGGATGGCCACTGGAATCAGGCAGGTCCTGAGAGACGAGGACTACGCCGAAGTGCGCACCGACGGCGAAGGTGCGTGGGAAGAGGGCCAGGACTACGTCGGGATGAGCGCTGGTGGCGACGTCGAAATCTTTGGGAGGGAGGTTGAGGAGGAGATCGCGGACGCAGCCTCCGGCGAAATACGCTTCGTGGCCGGCGGCACGGAGCTGGAAGACGATGCTTTCGGCGGCGAGTTGGGCGGGTGAATCGGGCAAGGGATGCTCGTGCGGTGACGTTGCTGCCTGAGATGACCTTGAACCAAGGTGGGATTCGGACGACGCGAAGCACTTGTTAGGATGCTTGCGAGGATGAGCGAAGCGAGCCAACCCGCGAGCACAGCGCCGGCACCGAAGTGGGCCGCTCGCCTGTTCAGTCTACCCGTGGTGCTGGGGCTGATGCTGGTGTGGCTGCTGTTCGTTTTCGGGGCGAAGGCAGGCGTGGCCGATCTGGACGTCTGGTGGCACATGCGCAACGCCAGCGAACTGGTGCACACGGGGCACTTTGTGCGGGCGGATTCATGGACCTTCACCGTGAATGGCAAGCCGTGGATCAATTTTGAGTGGCTGGGCGAGCTGCCGTACTACTTCTTTTTTAAGTGGCTGGGTTACCGGGGGCTTTACCTGGTGATGATGGTGGTGAGCAGCAGCATTGTGCTTGGCATTTATCGTCTGGCGCTGATGCGATCGCGGGATGCGGTTGCTTCGTTCGCCGTGGGCGTGCTGGCGGTGTTGTTCGCGACGGTATCTCTGGCGCCGCGGACGCTGCTGTTTGGATGGCTGTTTCTGGTGCTGGAGATTGGGATTCTGTGGTCGCTGTCGCGCGGGAAAGATTACACGGCGTGGTTGCCCCCGCTGTTTCTGGTATGGATCAACACGCACGGCTCGTGGTTTATCGGCTTTGCCATGCTGATCGCCTATGTTGCGCTGGGATGGTTCGAGGGCGAGTGGGGCAGTGTGGTGGCGACGCGATGGACGCCGCAGCAGGCGCGCAAACTGCTGGCGGTGATGGCGGCAAGCTTTGCGCTGCTGTTCGTGAATCCTTATGGATGGCGGCTGGTGCTGTATCCACTGGACGTGATGTTTCGTCAGAAGGGCACGATGCAGTACATCGCCGAATGGGCGAGCCTCGATTTCCATACGCTGCGGGGCAAGACGTTGCTGGCGACGTTATTTTTGCTGGCTGTATTACAGCTGGTGCGGCGGCGGCAATGGACGGTGCAGGATGTGGTGCTGGCGCTGATCGCGGTGTATGGCGCGGTGACGTATGTGCGCTTTGTGTTTCTGGCGGGCATTGTGATTGCGCCACTGCTGGCGATGGACCTGCGCAGCAGCCGCGCGAAAAGCCCGGATGCGCCAAGCCGGAATGCGTGGCTCCATGCTGTGGCTGCGTTTGTGCTGGTGACTCTGATGGTGCTGCGGTTTCCGACGGAGCAACAGCTGCACGCGGGTGTGGCGGAGGCGTTTCCTGAGAAGGCGGTGCCGTATGTGCGCAGCCTGGCAGGCAAGGGAAACCTGATGAACAACTTCAACTGGGGCGGCTACTTTGAGTGGAATGCGCCCGAGGTGAAGGAGATGCTGGATTCGCGCGTGGACATTTTTGTTCACGAAGGCGTGATGAGTGACTACGTGAGCGCGGCGCGGGTGCAGGACACCTACGCGATGCTGGACAAGTATCGGATCCAGTATGTGCTGCTGCCCCCGAAGGATCCTGCGTCGTACCTGCTGAGCCACAGCGCCGAGTGGAAACAGTCGTATGAGGATGGGCAGGCTGTGGTGTTCGAGCGGGTGCGGTAGAGCGCCTTCGCGGCGATCGGATCGGTTCCTTACTATAAGGATATGGAGTCTCGGTCCGGCGGCCTGATTCTGGGCATTGAAACTTCGTGCGATGAGACGGCGGCCGCCGTGGTGCGCCGGGGATCGGAGATTCTGTCGAACGCGGTGGCGTCGCAGATCGCCGTGCATTCGCCTTATGGGGGCGTAGTGCCGGAGCTGGCGTCGCGGGAACATCTGCGGAATGTTTTGCCGGTGGTGCGGGCGGCGCTACGCGAGGCGGGCGTGACGTACACGGATCTGGATGCGATTGCGGTGACAGAAGGACCGGGGCTGGCCGGGGCATTGCTGGTGGGGATCAGCTTTGCCAAGTCGCTGGCGCTGGCGCTGGAGAAACCGCTCATTGCTGTAAACCACTTAGAGGGGCACATTCATGCGGTGCTGCTCGAGGTCATGCAGACGGCGTCCGTGAGTGAGTTGGCCGTCAGCGGTGATGGGCAGTCTCTGGCGCTGGTGGTGAGTGGCGGGCACACGCATCTTTATCTGGCTCGGGCCGAGGGCGGGACCTGGACGTATCGAAACGTGGGGCGGACGGTGGACGATGCGGCGGGCGAAGCGTTCGACAAGGTGGCGAAGCTGCTGGGGCTGGGATATCCGGGAGGGCCGTGGATCGACGCGCTGGCCGTCCATGGAAATCCGGAGGCGGTGCCGTTTTCGTTTTCGCAGATCAAGGCGAAGGTGTATCGGAAGGGCGAGCCAGGGGCGCTGGATCCGACGGAGAAGATTTATTTTTCGTTCAGTGGGATCAAGACGGCGATGCTGCGCCATACACAGGTGCATGAGATGGGTGCAGCGATTGAGGAGCGGAGGACGGCGCTGGCGGCGATTGAGAATGCGAAGCCGGCGGACGCGCTGGCCTTAATGGATGCGCGAACGCTGGATCTGATTGCGTCGTTCCAGCGTTCGGTGGTGGACGACCTGCGGCGGAAGACGTTTCGCGCGGCGGAGATGTTTGGGGCGGAGCGAATCCTGGTGTCGGGCGGGGTGGCGGCGAATCGCGAGCTGCGGGTGCGGTTCACGGCGGAGGCGAAAGCGCGACATCTCCCAATCGCGTTTCCTTCGCTGGCGCTATCGACAGACAACGCGGCGATGATTGCGGCCGCAGGGTGGCCCAAGTTTGCTGCCGGCACTTATGCCGCGGAGGGGCTGACGGCGGAACCGGGGCTGGCGCTGGGGCGGTGAAAGACGGGGCGCCGGGCACCGGGCTCAGAACGGCCGGCCCGTTTACTTGCGCTGGTAGAATCCGAAGTGGTCTCCATGAATGTGACGAAGCAGAGTGGCGAGGAAATACGCGCCGTCAGTGAAGGTATGCCGTCCGGCCTGCCGGTAATGCACCTTTACAACACCATGTCGGGGCGCGTGGAGGAACTGGCTCCGGCCGATGGCAAGGCGCTGCGAATGTACGCGTGCGGGCCGACGGTCTACGACTACGGGCACATAGGAAATTTCAGGACGTTTCTGCAGGTGGATGTGCTGCGACGGTCGTTGCAACTGCTGGGGAACGACGTGCGGCACGTGATGAACATTACCGATGTGGACGACAAGATTATTCGCAACGCGGCGGCGGCGGGAGTGGGGATCGACACCTACACGCGGAAGTACGAGGATGCGTTTTTTGAGGATCTGAAGGCGCTGCGTGTGGAGCATCCGGAGGTGGTGGCGCGGGCGACCGAGCATATCCCGACGATGGTCTCGCTGATCCAGAAGCTTGCGGAGCAAGACATCGCATATCGGGCGGAGGATGGGTCGTGGTATTTCCGGATCGCGCGGTTTCCGGAGTACGGAAAGTTATCGAAGAAGGATTTTTCGGGGATCACGGACGGCGCGCGCATCGATGTGGACGAGTACGAGAAGGATTCGGCGCGTGATTTTGCGTTGTGGAAGGCGCCCAAGTCGGGCGAGCACAAGTGGGACACGGAACTGGGACCTGGGCGACCGGGGTGGCACATTGAGTGCTCGGCGATGGCGATGGAGTTTCTCGGGGACAACTTCGACCTGCATGCGGGCGGCGAGGATCTGATGTTCCCGCATCATGAGAACGAGATTGCACAGTCGGAGTCGGCGACGCACAGGACCTTTGCGCGGCACTGGTTTCATGTGCGGTTTCTGCTGGTGGAAGGGCGGAAGATGTCGAAGTCGGAGGGGAACTTTTATACGCTGCGCGATTTATTGCTGCGCGGGTATAAGGCATCGGCGATCCGGATGCTGCTGATCTCCGTTCCCTACCGGCAGCAGCTGAACTTTACATTTGAAGGCCTGGCGGCAGAGACGATCGCGGTGGAGCGGCTGCGGACGTTTCATGAGCGCATCTCCGGAGCGAAGTGGCCGACGCGGGCGACGACGGATGGAGGCGAGAGCGAAATTCAGAAGGTAGCGCGAGAGACCAGGGCGAAGTTTCTGGCGGCTCTGTCCGATGACCTCAACACGGCGGAGGCGCGGGCGGCCATCTTTGAGATGGTGCGGTTTGTGAACGCGCGGGCGGACGCTGGACAGTTTTTCGAGAGCGACAAGGCGGCCGTGCTGGATGCGCTGCGGCAGTTCGATCGGGTGTTTGGCGTGATCGAGGACCAGGATGCGGAGTGGACGAAGTTCACGCTGGACTGGGCGGAGCGCGAGGGACGCCTGGGCGAGGCGACGCCGGAGTTGCTGGCGACGCGGGGCGTGACGGACGAGAAGATTGAGGCGCTGGTGAAGGAGCGGGATCAGGCGAAACGGACGCGAAATTTCAAGCGAGCGGATGAACTTCGGAACGAGCTTTCGGGGATGGGGATTCTGCTGGAGGACTCGAAGGAAGGGACCCGGTGGAAGCGGAAGTGAAGCCAGGTTTCTGAGCCACCCGGCGCCGTACCAAACGCAGAATGGTACGAATACGAATCCAGCCGGTCGGCGTGGTTCCTATTGTTTGTCGTACACGCGCACGAGCGCGTTGTTCGATCTTCCAGGTGCCCAATAGGTCTGTGGAACCTGGAGGGTTGTTGCTGATCATTCGAGATGATCCCGCCGACGGCTGATTATACCGGCAAAAACAGAGCGCCAGTGCGGCAGGTTGCAGGTTACAGGTTGCGGGGGAAGGTTTGCTGAAGGGTGCTGTTCGATCCCGCGATTGCGCCTCTCAGGGCGGGCGCATCGCGCGGGATCGAACGAGGAAGGCGCTTCACGCCGACTGTTTTTCGGCATGGCTGAAAGCCATGCCCCTTCACTTATTTGCACCGCATTTTAGGTCGCGGCAGGAAGATTGCAAGGGCTGAGGCGCAGATTCATTTCGGCCGCTTGTACGGTACGACTTGAAGTCGTGCCCTGTTACAAGGGCGGCGATTCGGAAGGAGTGCCTTCACGGCTACTGGGCAGCTTAGTCGGCGGCGGTGGCTATGACGGCTTTTTTCTTTGGAGTGCGGGCCGGAGTCTTCTTTGGCTCGGGCAGGGGCTGGGGTTTGGGGATGTCGGCGACATCGGCTTTGCCTTCAGCGACCTGGATGAGGAAGTCCTGAACGCTGAAGGGAGGCTGGCCGGCATCACGTAGCCGGATGTAGGAGCCGTTGGTCTGGAGCTGACGGGCTTTGACGTTGTCGGCGAGATAAGCAGCGAGAATTTCATCGCGGACACGGGTTTTGATCTGCGCGTCGCGGAGGGGGTAGATGACTTCGCAGCGTTCGAAGAGGTTGCGAGGCATCCAGTCGGCGCTGCCGCAATAAAACTCCTCGTCGCCGCCGTTGAGGAAGTAGTAGAGGCGGCTGTGCTCGAGGAAGCGGCCGACGATGGAGCGGACGCGGATGCGATCGCTGAAATTTTTGATCCCGGGACGGAGAGAGCAGATGCCGCGAACGATGAGGTCGATTTCGACGCCGGCCTTCGATGCGGCGTAGAGGGCTTCGACGATGCTCTGCTCGAGCAGCGAATTCATCTTGGCGATGATGCGCGCGGGGCGGCCGGCTTCGGCGTGTTCGGTTTCACGATGGATGAGGCGAATGAAGCTTTCGGCGAGAGTGAGGGGCGCGACCAGCAGCGGACGGTAGTCGTCAGATTCGGAGTGGGCGGTGAGGTAGTTGAAGACGCTGTGGACGGCCGCGGTAATTTCGGGGTCGGCGGTGAGCAGGCTGAGGTCGGTGTAGAAGCGGGCCGTGTCGGGGTTGTAATTGCCGGTGCCGAGGTGCGCGTAGCGGCGGACGACGCCATCAGGATCGCGCCGGACCTGGAGCGAAAGCTTGCAGTGGGTCTTGAGACCGACGATGCCGTGGAAGACCTGGACGCCGGCGTCTTCGAGGTCGCGGGCCCAGCGGATGTTGGAGGCCTCGTCAAAGCGGGCGGTAAGTTCAACGACGGCGGTGACTTCTTTGGTTTGCGCGGCCTGGGTGAGCGCCTGGAAGATGGGTGAATCGGCACTGGTGCGGTAGAGGGTCTGCTTCATGGAGACGACGTTGGGGTCGTGAGCCCCGGCTTCAATGAAGCCGACCACGCCGTCGTAGGAATCGTAAGGGTGGTGCAGGAGGATGTCGCGGTGGCGAATCTCATCGAAGAGGTCGACGGATTTGCGATTGAGGCGCAGCTCATGGGGGACGAAGGGTTTGAACTTGAGCTCGGAGCGCGATGACGAACCGTAGAGGGTCATGACGCGGGAGAGGTTGACGGGGCCGTCGGTGTGGTAGACGAGCGAATCGTCGAGTTCGAAATTGACGCGGAGGCGGTCGACGATTTCCGGGTCAGCCTGGCTGTCGATTTCGAGGCGGACGGCGTCGCCTTTGCGGCGATTGTGGAGTTCGGCGCGAACGGTTTCGAGCAGCGAGCGCGATTCTTCTTCCTGGAAGTAGAGGTTGCTGTTGCGGGTGACACGAAAGGCGGCGCGGGAGAGTATCTCGTAGCCACGATACATGCCACTGGCGTTGCGCTCGATCAGATCGGCGAGGAAGATAAAGTCCTCGGAGCCATTGGATGACGGGATGCGGACGAAGCGGGGCAGCGCGCGGGGAACGGTGAGGACGCCGAGGACCGGGCCGGCGGTTCCGCGACGTTTGCGGCGGAGAAGAAGCGCCAGGCACATGGCCTTGTTGAGGACGCGAGGAAAAGGATGGGCCGGATCGATGGTGATGGGGGTGAGGAGCGGGTCGACTTCGCGCTGATAGTAGTCGGTCGCAAAGGCGCGGGCTTCGTCGTCCATTTCATCCCAGCTGAGGACGCGGATGCCGGCCTTGCGCATGGCGGGCAGCAGATCCTGGTTCCAGCAGCGGTACTGGTCGGCGACGAAGCGCTGAGTTTCGTCCTTGATGGCGTCGAGGGACTGGCGCAGGGTAGCACCGTCGGGGGAGGCTTCGTTGTAGCCGTCTTCAATGCGCTGCAGAACGCCGGCAATGCGAATCTCGAAGAACTCGTCGAGATTGCTGGCGGTGATGGCGAGAAACTTGACTCGTTCGAGCAGCGGATTGGAGGCATCCTGCGCTTCTTCGAGCACGCGGCGGTTGAAGCCGAGCCAGGATTCGTCGCGGCTGAGGAAAAGGCTTTGAGGGCGCTGGATTTCTTTCCGCATGAATGCCAGATCAAGTCGTGTCTTCTGGGGAAGTTTACCTGATTGGCTGGGAAGGCTGCCGATGCCTGAACTGTGAAGAATCAGCGAATTCTCGAAGAATTTGCCCGGGAGAGCGTGCACCGGCGGAAAGTTGACGGGCATCCCGCACTCGGCGAGGATAGAATCATCAAGTTTCCCGCGGAGGCAGACCTCGTGACGCAATCGCCATGTACGGGTGAAAGCATCGAAGCGCTGGTGAAAGCAGAGAGCGCCGCAGTGGAGATGTATCGATTTGCAGCCCTGATGCTGGGCAACGAAGCGGAAGCGCTGGATCTGGTGGAGAGCACGGTGGCAGGCGTGGATATCGATCCGTGCGCCGATCCGAGCGCAGCCAAAGGACTGGTACGGGAGCGGGTGCTGGACGGCGCTCTAAAGATCATGCAGCAACATGATCCGGCCTCGTTTGCCGATTTGCCGGCGACGGATGCTGGCGGTGCCTGCATCGAGGACGACACGGTTCCCCTTTCGCGCCCGGAGATTTCGGAATTGGTCGCTGGAGCGGGGCGCGGACCGCTCAGGGATTGGCTGGCACGCTTATCGCAGGCGCAGCGAGCCGTTTTTGTGCAGCGGGCGGTGCTGGGGAGCAGCAATGCGGATACAGCCCAGGCGATCAACCGGCACAGCAGGCCTTCGATCTGGACGGCGGAAGCAGTAAGCAGCTTGTTTCGGCAGGCACTGTGCTCGCTGGCATCGAGTCTGGTGCATTCCTCGGCAGCCGTACATATTTAATGATGGGAAATTGAGCCCTGTTGCAGGATTTGCGCGGGCCGATGGCGCGATCGCCAGAGTGTTACCCTTGCGTTGATTCCTGAAGACGCGACCTCGGCGGTTCGACTACTCTTATCTCTGAGATTCTTCTGAACTTTTAACACAGGGTGGTGCATCCAAGGCACATATCCTGACCCGGAACGCTGTTTCCGGCGATTCCTGAGAGAGGCTATTTCTGGTGGTGGAGGCGGCAGCAACCGATTCACGATTTCTGTGCCTGAAGCGGGTCGCCGCGAGGGTGGCGGTGCTGGCCGTGCTGGCTTTGCCAGCGGTGGCGCAGGGGCCCCCGGGCGGGGGCAGCGTTTCTGTCCCGGCGGGACCGATTGTGATCCCGCAGCCGCCGGTCGACGGCGGGACGTACCAAGGCAGTGTGAGCGACGGGAAGCTAACGCCAGGCGTTTTGTCGCTGACGCTGGACGATGCGATTCAGCGGGGATTGCGGCTCAATCTGGGAATGATCCTGACGACGCAAAATACGCAGTCGGCGCGAGGAGCGCGGCTCGAGCAGCTGCAGCAACTGCTGCCGACGGCGAGCGGTTCGATCAAAGAAGCCGTGATGGAGACGGATCTGCAGGCCCAGGGTTTGCGGATTCCGGGGTTCCCGACGATTATCGGGCCGTACGGATACACCGACATTCGCGGATCGCTGACCTGGTCTCTGTTGAATTTGTCGGCGCTGCAGAATTATCTGGCACAGCGGCACAATTTCAAGGCGGCGACGCTGTCGGCGCAGGATGCGCGGGATTTGGTGGTGCTGACGGTGGGGAATTCGTATCTGACGGTGATTGCGGATGCGGCGCTGGTCGAGTCGGCACAGGCGCAGGTGGACACGTCGAAGGTATCGCTCGATCAGGCGGTGGGCAATCACCAGGCCGGAACGGCGCCGCTTCTGGACGAGCTGCGAGCGCGGGTGGACTACCAGACGCAGGAACAGACGCTGATTGCGGATAAGAACACATACGAGAAGGACAAGATAGCGCTGGCGCGAGCCATTGGCTTGCCGCTGGAGCAGCAGTTTGCGCTGGCGGATCAGAGCCCTTACGCGCCCTTCGACCAACTGGATGCGGACAAGGCTGTGCAACAAGCGCTGGCCAATCGCGCGGATCTGAAGGCACTGGAAGAGCAGGTGGCTGCGGCGGAGAACGCACGCAAAGCAGCGACCGCGGAGCGGCTGCCGACGATCACTTTCTCGGGCGATTACGGCGACATTGGGATCAACCCCAGCCACTCGCATGGAACCGGAGACGCGGTGGGCTCACTGGACGTGCCGCTTTTTGAAGAGGCGAAGCTGCGGGGCGATGCGAAGCAGGCGCAGTCGCAGCTGGAGCAGGAGCGGGCGCGGCTGAGCGATATGCGCGGGCAGATCGGCGCCGATGTGCGGGACAGCATTCTGGACATCCAGGCCGCAGAGAAGCTGGTGGAAGTTGCGAAGAGCAATGTAGACCTGGCGAACGAGGCCCTGAGCGAATCGCAGCAGCGTTACAAGGCGGGTGTTTCGGACAATCTTGCTGTTTCGCAGGCGCAGCAAACCGTGGCCCAGGCGAATCAACAATACGTTGCGAGCCTGTATCGGCATAACGTGGCGAAATTGTCGCTGGCGCGGGCGCTGGGCGTAGCGCAGAGCAATTACAAGGATTACGTGGGAGGAAAGTAAGTGGCGGAGCAAAATTCCGAGCAGTCCAAACCAACCGAGGAGCATCCGCCCCAAAACGGGCAGCGCTCTCGCCGGCGTTTCATCATCATCGGCGTTGTTGCGGTGCTTGTTGTGGGGGCTCTCCTCTTCTGGTGGCACTCGACGTTTTACGAAGACACAGACGACGCGTCGGTGGACGGCCATCTTGTGCAGGTCAGCTCGAGGATCACGGGTCATGTGGCGACGGTGTACGTTGATCAGAACCAGTTCGTCGAGGCGGGGACCAAGTTGCTGGAGATCGATCCCAGCGACTATCAGACGGCGGTGAACCAGGCGCAGGCGAATCTGGAAGCCGCAGTGGCGAACTATGAGGCCTCGCGCGTCAACGTTCCTGTGATCAACATCAACGCGGGAAGCAACCTGAACACGGCGAATGCGGACGTCTCCAGCGCAACCGCTACGGTCGCGCAGTCGGAGAAGCAGTTGCAGGCTGCGGAGGCACGTGTTACGCAGGCCAAGGCGAATGCGACGAAAGCAAAACTGGATCTCGACCGTTACACGCCGCTGGTGCAGAAGGACATTATTTCGAAGCAGCAGTACGACGCTGCGGTGGCGGCTGCGGCGGCAGACGATGCCGGGGTTGCTGAAGCGGAGGCGAATCTGGTAGCGGCGCAGGATGCGGTACGGATCGCGCGCGATCGGGTGCTGCAGGCGCAGTCGGCGCAGAAATATGCGCAGACCGGACCGCAGCAGGTGGCGATCCAGAAGGCCAAGGCGGACCAGGCCGCCGGACAGGTGGATCAGGCGAAAGCCGCGCTGGCACAGGCGAAACTGAACCTGAGCTACTGCGAGATTTTCGCTCCGAAGGCGGGCATCATCACCACCAAGAGCGTGGAGGGTGGACAGAACATCGCAATTGGTCAGGCACTGATGACACTGGTCTCGCTCGACGATGTGTGGATCACGGCGAACTTCAAGGAAACGCAGTTGCGGCACATGGTGAAAGGTCAGATCGTGACCATCCACGTGGACGCACTGGGCCGCGACTTCGACGGGAAAGTGACGCAGATTGGCGGCGCGACCGGGTCGGAGCTGAGCCTGTTTCCGCCGGAGAACGCGACGGGCAATTACGTGAAGGTCGTGCAGCGCATCCCGGTGCGCATCGACCTGACCAATCCGGATCAGAACAGGGATCAGAACAAGGATCCGATTCTGCGACCGGGGATGTCGGTAGAGCCGAAGGTGCGAGTCAAGTAGATAAGCGGGGAGTAGCCAATAGGGAATAGAGGGGCGTCCAGATTCAGGCTGGGCGCCTCTTTTTTATTGCATGCGGCGGTGGTGGTGGTGGCGGAAGACGTAGTGGCCGACGAGCCAGCCGGCTGCGCTTCCGGCAAGAACGTCACCGGGAAAATGCTGTTGCCCCATGACGCGGGTGAGGCTGATGCCTGTGGCGACCGAGTAGAGTCCGGCCTGAACCCAGGGCGACGGATATTCTCCAGCGAGCGCGGCTTCTGCGGACCAGGCCAACACGCTGTGCGACGACGGGAATGAAGTGTCGACGCCGGCATTCCCCTGAAAGAATTTGCCGCGGTCGCCGTCGGTCTGGGGACGCTCGCGCCAGAAGATGAGCTTCATTCCCTGCTCCACCACCACTCCGTCGAGGATGGCTTCGCCGCCGAGGATGCCGGCTTCGCGCGCATGGGCGTTTTGCTCTTTCTGGCCGTATCCAAACAGCGCGACCGGCACGGCGATGTAAGTGCCGATGAGAATGTTCGATGCATTGGTGTTGGCCTGATTGAAACTCGCATCGTGCGAGACCACCGACGTCATGGTGTGGCGATCGGTGGCGAGAGCCCCGGCTTCCGCGCCGAGGAGCGAAACGAGCCAAATCAGGTCGTGGGTGCGAATGCGCGCGGGACTGGTCCAGATGACGGCCTGGTCATGCAGGATATGGACAGGCGCGCCGCGAAGCGTGACTTCGTCCCGACTCTGCGGTGCAGGGGCATCGGGCAGATAGGCCTCGATGGAGCGGGAGTTGCTGTCGGCTGGGGGGGTGCGCTGTGCGGCCAGTGTGGAAGCAGCGATTGCGAGCAGAAGCAGAGTGGCGGGAGTTGACTGGCGGACGAGAAGATTACGAATCGATTGAGCAGCGTTCAGAAAGGTCAATGGAGCCCTTTGTGTCTCACGGGGGTGGAATGCACATCCCGGGCGAAGTGGGGATGCGAAGTCCTGACGTTAGACGCAGAGAGCGCGTCCCGGTTTGCACGGCAAAGTAGTTTGCCGGAGCAAGCCCTGGATCAGGTGTGGCGTTTATGGATTGCCGTTGCTGATGCGAAGCGACGCGACGAGCGCGCCGAAATGCAACCGCAGATCCTCCCGCCGAGCGTTCGGGATGACAACAGTGAAGAGAGTTGAGAACGGTACACAGGAAAACGCCGAGGCTTTGCCTCGGCGCTTCCCTTTCAGGGTTTGATCGGACGGATTGCGATTCAGTAAGGAACGGCGACGCGGTACGCGTAACCGTTGCGGTAGACGACAACCGTCCGCGGCACCAGGGCGACGACGGGCGGCGGTGGAGCGACGTAGACGTAGGTAGGGGGAGGCGGCGCGGCGGGTTGAATGTACGTGATCTGCTGCGGTGGCGGCGGAGGCGGTGGAGCCGGTTGCTCATAAGCGCTGGGGCGCCGGTAGAGGCCAGAGGGGTCCTGCTGGTAGGGCTGCTGATTCACGCCAGGGATGCCCATGTCGTCCATCACTTTGAGGGTAAGACGGGTTTCCTCTTTCAGACTCGGGCGCGGACCTCGGCGGGGAAGGTTGATGAGGTCGATGGGCCAGAGGATGGGGATCAGCCACGTGACGGTATCGCGCGTGGCGTGGCCTTTGCCGAGAATGCGGCCGTAGCGGTCGACGTTATAACCGGGCACGTCGACAACTTTGGCATCGATGGGGATGACAGTGTCGGGCTCGATGACCATACGGTCGAAGCGGAGTTCCATCCAGCCCTTGCCAACCAGGTGGCCTGGATCTCTGTAGTCTTCGAAGCGGCCGACGAGGTAGCTGTCGAAGGGGAGGACCGAGCGGCCATAGCGTTCGGAATGGCCGACCTGGCAAAGGATGGGATCGCCGATGGCGGTGGTTTTGGAGTTGAGCTTTGGTTCTGACAGCGTGCAGGAAATGAGAGAACCGGCTGGGATGAGCTGCTCAGCGTCGCCGCAAAGCGGCGCGGCGAGCAGAAGGGTGAGCAAGGATACGGCTTTGCCCTTCATGAAGGAGGCCTCCTGGGTGGGTCAGGTTCACCGCAAGAACACGGTAGGTTGCCGTTCGTTGCGCAGAGATCGGGCCGGCGCCGATGCGCAAAAGGGAGTGGGTGACCCTCGGAAGGAACAGCAGCCCAGCTCTGGGAATTGACGGCTGGGGAAACCCATGATGAAAGGTCGAGGAGGAACTGTCAAGAGGGATTAACGGCTGGCAACCGGCGGTCGGGGGTCAGCGATCGGGGAGAGAGGTATCCTGACTTTTATTCCACGAGGTCCGAGCAGATGCTGGATCATGTTTTTCTGACGGTGAGCGATATGAAACGCTCGATCGACTTTTACGAAGCGGCACTGGCTCCTCTCGGCATCAAGGAGCGCTTTGACTACGACGGTAAAGATGGGCCGCCGGGGCATCCGGATCTCAAAGGGTTCGGGGCCAACGGGCGGATGTACTTGTGGCTGCGTGAAGGCGCGGCGGATGCACGTGCTGCGCACGTTGGGTTTGTAGCCGGGAACCGGAAACAGGTTCAGGCCGCCTATGCCGCGGCCATGGCGGCGGGAGCGACGGACAACGGCGCACCTGGTGTGAGGCTCTACTATGATCCGCGCTATTACGCGGCGAACGTATTCGATCCTGACGGCTACAGTTTGGAATTCGTCTACAAGAGCTGGCAGCACTCGTAGCGGGACGCGCTGATGCTCTCTTCAAAGCCCCACTCAAGCCGAAACAAGGCTTGAATGGGGCACCCCTGGATTTCGGGTTGGCCGCGGCGGGACTTGTCTACTCGCAGCGGAGGGCGGTGGTGGGTTCGACGTGGGCTGCGCGCACGGCGGGAACCAGGACGGCCGCGGCTGCGGTGGCGAGCAGGACGAAAGAGACGGTCACGAATGTGAGCAGATCGGTTCCGCTGGTGCCGTAGAGAACGCTGGCTGTGAAGCGGCCGAGGGCGATAGCGATGGCGAGTCCGATGGCCAGGCCGATGGCCGTGAGAACGAGGCCCTGGCGAAGAATCATGCGAAGCACGGTGGGACGTTTGGCGCCGAGCGCCATGCGGATGCCGATTTCGCGCGTGCGCCGGCGGACGGAATAGCTCATGACGCCGTAGAGGCCTATAGCGGCGAGGCTGAGGCCAATGGCGCCGAAGATGCCAAGCAGGAGCGAAGAGATGCGGGGCAGAAGGAGCGACTTATCGACGTGCTGCTGCATGGTTTCAGCGTTGAAGACAGCCATATTGGGATCGAGGGCGGCGATCTGATCGCGCACGGAGGAGGTTAGAGAGCGAGGATCGATCGAAGTCTTGACGAGGATGGTGGTGCCGAAAAAGCTGTTGGCCTTTTCCGGCGCGGCATTGAGATAGAGGTACGCGATATCGGAAGGCTTCTCGCCGAGGGTTCGGAATTTCGAATCGCGGGCGATGCCGACGATGGTGTAACGGGTTTGATCGTGG
>DATAZC010000023.1:0-16227 GCA_036272255.1 Acidobacteriaceae bacterium
ACAGCTCAACCAGTACTACGTGATCCTGGAAGTGGCTCCACAATACTGGGCATCACCGAACGGGTTGAAGGATATCTGGCTGAACACCGGCGGCTCGGCGGGGGGCACGGGTATTAACGCGATGAGCCCGCTGGCGACGATGACCACCACACAGACCAATACCACGCCGCTGCAGGTGAACCACACCGGGCTGTTCCCGTCGGTGACCGTTTCTTTCAACATGGCCAATGGCCTGTCGCTCAGTGACGCCGTCCGCGAGGTGGACCAGATGGAGACCAGGCTGGGGATGCCCTCGACGGTGCGCGGTTTCTTTGCAGGCACGGCGCAGGCGTACCAGTCCTCGCTGGCCTCAGAGAAGTATTTGGTGATCACGGCTGTGCTGGCGGTCTATATCGTGCTGGGAATTTTGTATGAGAGCCTGGTGCATCCGTTCACGATTCTCTCGACACTGCCGTCGGCCAGTATTGGCGCCATGCTGGCGCTCATGATCTTCAACATCGACCTGAACGTGATCTCGATTATCGGCATCATCCTGCTGATCGGCATTGTGAAGAAGAACGCGATCATGATGATCGACTTTGCGCTAATGGCCGAGCGCGAAGAGCAGAAGTCGACGCGCGAAGCGATTTTCGAGGCCTGCATGCTGCGCTTCCGGCCCATCATGATGACCACCATGGCGGCCATTTGCGGAGCGCTGCCGCTGGCCTTCGGCTCGGGTACCGGTTCCGAGTTGCGCCGGCCGCTGGGCATTACGATTGTGGGAGGACTGCTGCTGAGCCAGCTGGTGACGCTCTACACCACGCCGGTCGTTTACTTGTTCCTGGATGGATTGCGCCTCCGCATGATGGGCAAGACGCACGATACGTTCCAGACGGAGATCGAAGGAGCCGCGTCATGATCGCGATGATGAGTACGAAGAGGGTCGGGATGCGCGGTTGGACACTGGCCGTTGCCGGTGGGGTCGCACTGTTGACGGGCGTGACGGGCTGCAGGGTAGGACCGAAATACCACGCGCCTCCGCCGCCTCAGGTCACCGCACCGAACTACAAAGAGTCGACGGTCAATTTCAAGGATCAGGATGGATGGAAGGTAGCCAGCCCCCAGGATGCGATGCTGCGCGGCAACTGGTGGGAGGTGTTTCAGGAGCCGGAGCTGAACACGCTGGAAGATCAGCTGAACATCAACAACCAGAACATCAAGCAGTATTTCGAACAGTACATGGAGGCACGCGCCCTGATTGCCGAGGCTCGATCGCAGTACTGGCCGACGATCACGGTGAATCCGGCATGGAGCCGCAACAAATCGTCCGCGAATCTGACCAATTCTTCGACCGCAAATACGGGGCGCACCAGCACGTTGTGGGCGTTGCCGCTGGATGTTTCCTGGGTACCGGACCTGTGGGGCAAGATCCGCAACGAGGTGCGTGAGGCGCAGTACGCGGCTCAGGTGTCGGCGGCGGATTTGGAAAACGAGAAGCTGACCGAGCAGTCGTCGCTGGCGCAGTACTACTTCGAGATTCGCGGGCAGGACATGCTGCAGCAGATTCTGAATCAGACGGTGGATGCCGATCAGAAGGCCCTCGATGCGAATCAGGGAGCGTATGACGTCGGCACGGGCGACTACATTTCGGTGGTGGAAGCGCGGGCAACACTGGAGTCGGCGAAGTCTTCCGCGATCAACGCGGGCCTGCTGCGCGCACAATATGAGCACGCAATCGCTGTCCTGCTGGGCAAAGTGGCTACGGACTTCTCGATTCCGGTGAAGCCGATGACCTATACGCCGCCGGCGATTCCGACCGGTGTGCCTTCGCAGCTGGTAGAGCGCCGTCCTGACGTTGCGGCGGCGGAGCGGACACTGGCGGAGGCCAATGCAACGATCGGCATCGGCTACGGTGCATTCTTCCCGCAGGTGACGATTTCGGCGGCGGGTGGTTTTGAAAGCTCAACGCTGAAGCACTTGTTTGACTGGCCCAGCCGGCTCTGGTCCATTGGGCCTTCGGCTTCGCAGATCGTTTTTGACGGCGGACTGTACCGCGCCCAACTGCATCAATACGAGGCTGCCTACAACGCCGATCTGGCTACATATCGCCAAACTTCGCTGACCGCGTTCCAGCAGGTGGAAGATGCATTGTCGGGCACCCGCATCTACTCGCAGCAGATTCTGCGCGAGCAGGAAGCAGTGAAGTCGGCGCAGGAATTTCTCGACCTCGAAACACAGCGCTACAACATCGGCGTCGATCCGTACGTTAACGTCGTGACCGCGCAGACCACCCTGCTCGGCGATCAGCAGACGCTGAATGGTCTGCATGTCTCGCAGATGATGCAGGCGGTGCAGCTGGTGCAGGCTCTGGGCGGGGGATGGGACGCTTCGCAATTGCCCACGCCGTCGCAGACGGGCGCGAAGATTCCGAACAGCTCTTACTCCATGCAGCAGTGACGGGCAGAACGCAGGGTCTGCGGGGTACAATCGGCAGGTCGTTCTCATAAGGAGAATCCCGATGCGTCTCTTTCGTCCAACTGCAATTGTCGCCGCTGTTCTCTTCGTTCTGCCGGTCTTCGCGTCCGCACAGGCGCAGCCTGATGTTTCGCGATCCGTGCAGGGTGGCGGGATTTTTGTGCCCGGATGGCAGGGCCAGCTCGATCCTGGGGCGAAGGAAGCCGTCAGCGATGCAAAGCTGACGAAAGAAGGCGACACGCTGCACGTGATGACGGGACCGGCGATCACCTACTGGAATCCGGCGAACACAGCCACGGGCGATTACACGGTATCGGCGACCTTCACGGAGCCGCAGTTCATGAATCTGAACTCGCATCCGCATCCCTACGGGATCGTGATTGCCGGCAACGACATGGGCACGGCGAACCAGACGGAGCTGTACTGCGCCGCGTATGGGAGCGGCAACTTCATCGTGCGCGGATTCGGTCCGGCGCCCTTTCAGATGAATGGCCGTCGCGAGCCGAACCCCGCAATTCACAAGGCAGACGCTCCCGGGCAGGCGGTGACGCAGACTATCGCGATGTCGGTGAAGGGAAACAGCGTGACGTGCTCGATCAATGGCACCGTTGTTGCAACCTATGACAAGTCGGCGGTGGTTGGGACAGGGAAGCTGAAGTCAACCGACGGTGTTTATGGAATCCGCTTCGCCCACAACACCGAAGGAACGGTTGCCGATTTGAAGCTCACGAAGCCGTAGTGGTTTTTGAACTGCCACCACGTTGAGATGGTGAGAAGCTATGGCTGCGGTTCTGCTGGTGCATGCCGGGTCGGATTTTTTCGCGGAACCGTTGCCCGGAGCTCCCTGATCAGGGTGACGGTGTTGCTCGCGAGTATCACCAATGTGGAAAAATCATTGTCCTTCGCGATAGCCGCCGTCTCGCGAGGAAGGGAAACCACTTCTGTGACAGCGCTGCGCGCACGCCTGCTCGAGAGGGCATAGTGTCCGCAGTCACCGCCGATTGATCAGGGCGGGCTATTGCGAACTGTGCTTTCCATCTCTCGCAAGCTCAATCGCGACAACACGCATTCGGCGCGAACCGAGAATCCTGTGTGCCGGGAGTGGGCTACCCACTTCGCATGCGTTCTGGCCGCGGTGCCGCGACAGTGATACGACAGACACCCCGAAATCACTGAAGTTCAGTACCCGGGTAACCCGAAGTCCGCTCACCAAAGAGTCGCCAGCTTTGGCCGTTAACTGTTGTTTTTCAATGCTATAACAAGCATCAAACATGCGGTAAGACGTACAAAGAGGCGTCTCCATGCTGCCCTATCTTTCTGTGATTGTTTCCGTTCGGAACGAACGGAAAATGCTGCCTGGGCTCATCGATCAGCTGCTGGAGCAGAACTATCCGGCAGAACTGTACGAGATCCTCGTAGCCGATGGCGGGTCCACGGATGGCACTGCGGACCTCGTCAGGCGGCGGTATTCCGATCGCCGCGTGCGCGTGCGTGTCGTCTCGAGCCCGAAGCGCAGTGTTTCGGCTGGACGCAATGCTGGTATCCGAGCCGCGTCCGGCGATGCCATGGTGTTTCTCTCAGGACACTGCAGGATTCCGTCAAACGATCTGCTGGCGGATACTGCGGAAATTCTGGAGACCACCGGGGCCGGATGCCTGTGTCGTCCGCAGCCTCTCTCGGCACCGGCCGATACGCGCATGGGTGAAGCGATCGCGCTCGCCCGGTCGTCCCGCGTCGGTCGAGGGACGGTTGCGCCCAATCTGGCGGGTTTTGTGGATCCACCGGGATTTGCCGGGACCTACCTGCGGAGTGTTTTCGAAGAAGTGGGTTTCTTCGACGAAGGCTTCGACGCCTGTGCCGGTATGGACTTCAACGAAAGAGTGCGGCGAGCCGGCATCAGCGCTTACTGCGACCCGCGACTGGCTGTGCATGAACAACCGCCGCAGAAGCTGCGCCACCTGCTGGTGGAAATGTTCCGCCACGGACGCGGAGCCAGCCGCTTTATGCGCAAATTCCCGGAATGCTCATCGCTGGCTGAGGTCGCTCCGCTGGGAGTTCTGCTGGCCGCGCTTCTGACGCTGTTTGCCTGGTCACAATTGCCTGTTCGCATGGCGGCCATCGTGACCGCACCCCTGCTGCTGTTTCCCGGGGCGTTGCTGATTGCGTCGATGCAGATTGGCTCAGCTCACGGGTTTCGCTCTGCCTGGAGAGCGCCGCTGGTTTTCGCGACCGTTTATCTGGGGCAGGGACTTGGGTTGCTATACGAATATGCCTTCCCGTCCGGAGCAGGGAAGCCGAGGAAGGTGGCTCCTGTGGTGACGGTGCCCCGTGTTGCGGATGCCGCGACCGAGGTGGAGCGCGCCGCCTGAGTCGTACGCGATAGAGTGTCCCGGGCCGATACACTGACGGCGTGAGCCAGCATTGGGATCGCTATCGGGGGCGCATTGCGCCCTCGCCCACGGGATTACTGCACGCGGGGCACGCTCGAACTTTCTGGACGGCGTACACACGGGCGCGCGACGCCGGTGGCGCTCTGGTTCTCCGCAATGAGGATCTGGATCCGCAGCGTTCGAGAGCGGAATTTGCCCATGCAATGGTCGAGGATCTCGACTGGCTCGGCATGCATTGGCAGGAGGGGCCGGATGTTGGTGGGACATTCGGCCCATATTCCCAGAGCGAGCGGCGCGAACAATACCTAACCGTCTGGAAGGAGCTTCGCGCTCGGGGAGTTCTTTATCCCTGCACGTGCTCCCGACGCGAGCTGAGCGGAATTGCGCAGGCGCCCCACGAGAACGCGGCGAGAGAACTGCGCTTCGAAGGCGATGAGGGGCCGATGTATCCGGGGACATGCCGTCCGATGGCGGGTTCGGCGGAGTTGCTCAATCTCGCAAGCCCCGCCGGCGTGAACTGGCGCTTTCGCGTGCCGGACGGCGAGGTGGTGGCATTCGAGGACGGCCATTTCGGTTCGCAGCGGTTTATTGCCGGCGAGGACTTTGGTGACTTTCCGGTGTGGCGGCGCGACGATGTTCCGGCGTATCAGCTGGCCGTGGTGGCCGACGACGAAGCCATGGAGATCACTGAAGTCGTGCGTGGAGCGGATTTGTTGCTGTCAACGGCCCGGCAGATTCTGATCTACCGAGCATTGGGGTGGCGGGAGCCGCAGTGGTACCACTGTCCGCTGCTGCTCGATGCGCGCGGAGAGCGGCTGGCAAAGCGGCACGATGCGCTGGCGATCCGCACGCTGCGTGAACAGGGCAGCACGCCGGCCCAAGTGCTGGGCTTCGGAGCGGACTAGCTCGGGCGTCTGCAGTCGCTACTGCATGGTCATGCCCAGGTTGGCGAAGAGGAATGCCGTGGCGTCGGCTTCCTCCAGCAGCGCTTCGTCCACGTTGGTGCTGATGCCGTGACCCGCGTTGGCATTGGTCAACAGCAGGATGGGCAAACCGCTGCTGGTGGCCGATTGGAGCGCCGCTGTCATCTTGCGGGAATGTGCGGGATTGACGCGGTGGTCGTTGTCGCCGGTGATCAGCAGCACCGCCGGATACTTTGTACCCTGCGCGACATGGTGATACGGCGAATACGCGTAGAGCGCGCGGAACTGCGCAGGATCGTTCACGGTTCCATATTCGGTGATGTTGAAGGTGCCGTTGGGGTCGAGTTCGGTCCGCAGCATGTCGTAAATGCCGACATAGGAGACGACCACACGGAAGAGCTCAGGATGCTGCGTGATCTCCGCGCCCATCAGCAGCCCACCGTTGCTGCCGCCTTCGGCAGCCAGGTGCTGCGGCGATGTGTAACCGTGACTGATCAAATATTGCGCGCACGCCGCAAAGTCGTCGAAAACATTTTGCTTGTGGGTGAGATTGCCGGCGGCATGCCAGCTCTCGCCGTATTCGGCGCCGCCGCGAATATTGGTGATCGCCACGATGCCGCCGTGATCGAACCAGAGCCGGTCGCCGTAGAACCGGGGCGTGGTGCTGATATCGAAGCCGCCGTAGCCGGTGATCAGCGTGCGATTCTGCCCATCGAGTTTCGTGCCATCGCGCCGGAGGATCATCATGGGGACGCGCGTGCCGTCTTTTGAAGTCGCGAAGGCGCGCTCCACAAGGATGTCGTCGAGCTTGATGTCCGTCTCATCGTGAAAGGGAAGCGCCTGCGGAGTGCCCTTGCCATCGAATCGATACCATTGCTGCGGCGTGGTGAAGGTCTCCGCCGCAAACAGGAATGCGTCATTGCCGTCGCGCACCAGCGGGCTGACAGACGCGATCTTCGGCAGCGGCACGTCGTCCAGACGCGTGCCGTCGAAATTGTAGACACGAACCTCTTCCGGGCCTCCATTGATCACGGTCACGTAGAGTTTGTCGGTGCCGACGAGGATCGCTTGCTGGTCTGAGCCGTCGCCTTCAAGGCTGGCATCCGTTGCCTGGACGACGAGCTTTGCGTCACTCAGTTTTGTGTCGCCCGCAGGCAGGTGCCACAACTCGCCTTTGTCTGAATTTTTATGGCTCAGCAGCCAGAGGCTGTTGTCGACACCGAAGGCGGCCATGGCGACCCGGTCGCCGAACTGCGCAACCTGCTGCGGCTTTCCATCTGGACCGAGAACAAAGTCTTCAAAATCGCCGCCGTCGCCGTTGGCTACCGTGATCAGCACCCGGCTGGAATCGGGCGACAGGGCCAAAGTGGTTTCTGCAATGCGCGGAAATTCTTTGCCGATCACGTAGCGGTCTGCGGAGGCCGGTGTTCCCATCCGGTGCAGATAAATTTGCTGATAAAAGTTGGCATCGGCCTCTGGCCGCTCGTTCCCCTGCGGGTAGCGCGTGTAGTAGAAGCCGGAGTTGTCGCTGGTCCACGCCATGGCTCCGCCGCCGGTGGCGAAATTCGCGCGGGGCACGGCCTCGCCGACCTGGTGTCCGCTTGCCGCATCGATCACGTAGAGCGAGGCGTCTTCGCTGCCGCCGGTCGATAAGGCGAGGCCCGCGAGCTTGCCATTGGGCGAGATGCTGTACCAGTCGACCTGAAACACTTTGCCCGTCTCGAATTTTGTGGTGTCGAGAATCAGCTGTTCCGAGGATTGGTCTTTCGGCGAGGTGAAGACGACCAGCTTCGCCCCTCCCTGTCCAGGATCGAAGCGCAGAGCGAAAAGGCGTCCCTCGCGGATCTGGAAGCTTTCATATTGGGTGTGCTCGTTCTTCATGCGCTGCTTCAGCCAGGCGAGGATGGCGTCGCGCTGCGGCAGTTTGTCCATATACGCGGCGGTCCAGGCGTTCTGCTGCCCGACCCACTGCTTCACTTCAGGCGCAGCGCCGTCCTCGAGCCAGCGGTAGTTATCGGTCACCTTTACGTTGTTATAGGTGTCCATGACAGGGCGCCTGGGCGCAGGTGGCGGAGCGGTTTGGCTCAGGGCAAGGGAAGAACAGGCGATCAGAGAGGCGGCAAGAAACGTGCGCACGCGGGTGGCTCCTCGGCAGGATTGAAGGGCGAGTGCAGGGAGGGTCAGGCAGCGGCAAAGGGGCCGCTGACAGGCGATGGAAGAGATATCAGGCGGTTTCTTCTTCTTCGTCCTGTGTTTCCTCGATCGCCATATCGCGAAATTCGTTGGAGTCAAAGACTTCACCGCAGTCGAGGCACTCGACAAATTCGACGTCTTCTTCGCGTGCCACAACGCGGACCTTGGGATGCTTACAGACCGTATTCATGGGGTGATCAGGGCGGTGAGAGTCGTTATGGGGCAGATTGTACCTGGCCAGTAGCGTCTGTCAACAGCCATGTTGGGACCTCGCCGGGGAAGGGCCCGTTTAAACTGAACCCATGCCCGAAACGGAACGAGTTTCTCACGCCGACGTGGAGCGGGTGGCGGAGCTGGCCAATCTGGAGCTGACCGTGGACGAGGTGACCCGCATGCGTCGCGATCTGAACGCGATTCTGGACTACGTCGCCCAACTGAGCGAGCTGGATACCGCCGCGGTGGAGCCCATGGCGCAGGTGTCGGAGGTGCTTGCCGGCAGCGGAGAGCCACTTTCGGAGAAGCTTTCCGTCCTTCGCCCGGATGAGGTCAGGCCCTGTCTGGATCGCGAGCGCGTGATGGCCTCCGCGCCGGAGACAGATGGGGTGTTCTTCAAAGTTCCTAAGGTGATTGAGCGATGAGCGGCGCGACCACGGCAGCAGGTTCGATTGAGGGCATCCGCTCAGCGATCGCAAAGGGCGAGACCACGGCGACTGCGGTGACGGAGATTTACCAGGCCCGGATAGCAGGCGAGGACGAGAAGATTCACGCCTTTCTCGCTACGGATCGCGAGTTTGCCCTGGCGCAGGCCGCGCGCATCGACGCACGGGCCGCGAAAGGCGATGCACTGCCGAAGCTGGCCGGCGTGCCGTTTGGGATCAAGGATGTGCTGACACTGGAAGGATTCGCGGCGACGGCGGGATCGAAGATTCTCCAGGGCTATCAGCCGCCCTACACGGCGACCGCGGTGAAGAAGCTGGCTGATGCAGGGGCGATTTTTCTGGGCAAGCTGAACTGCGATGAGTTTGCGATGGGCTCCTCGAACGAAAACTCCGCCTATGGGCCGGTGCACAACCCGCATGCGCTTGATCGCGTGCCCGGCGGGTCAAGCGGCGGTTCGGCGGCGGCGGTCGCGGCTGGCATGGCGGTGGCGACGCTGGGTACGGATACGGGCGGATCCATTCGCCAGCCGGCGTCGTTTTGTGGAGTGGTCGGCGTACTGCCGACCTACGGGCGCGTGTCGAGGTATGGGCTGATCGCCTTTGCCTCGTCGCTCGATCGCATTGGTCCCTTTGCCGCGACGGTGCGGGATGCGGCCACCGTGCTGGGCGTGATTGCCGGGCACGATGTGATGGACGCGACCTCTTCACCGCTGCCGGTGCCGGACTACACGGAGACGATTGATCGCGGCGTGAAGGGAATGAGGCTGGGCGTGCCGCGGGAGTACTTTGCGGACGGGCTCGACGAGGAAGTGCGGGCCGCGATTGAGGGCGGCATCGAGAAGCTGCGCGCCGCCGGTGCGGAGATCAAGCCGATTTCGCTGCCGCACACGCGTTACGCGATTCCGACGTACTACGTGATTGCGACGGCGGAAGCCAGCTCGAACCTGGCGCGCTTCGACGGCGTGCGCTACGGGCTGCGAGCGCCGCAGTCGGATACGCTCGCCGGCATGTACCGGAAGACGCGCGATCTGGGATTCGGCGCCGAGGTAAAACGACGCATCCTGCTGGGCACCTATGTGCTGAGCCACGGATACTACGACGCGTACTACAAGAAGGCGCAGCAGGTGCGGCGACTGCTGACTGACGACTTCCTGAGTGCATTTCGAGAGGTGGACGCTATCGTGACACCGACCGCGCCCACGCCTGCATTCAAACTGGGCGAAAAGTCAGACGACCCGGTGGCCATGTATCTGGCCGACATCTACACGGTTACGGCGAGCCTGGCGGGAATTTGCGGCGTGTCGGTTCCGTGCGGGAAATCACGCGCCGGGCTGCCGATCGGGATGCAGATCCTCGGCAAGCACTTCGACGAGGCCACCCTCTTCCGCGTCGGGCAAGCGGTGGAGAGCCTTTGATCGACGGCGCTCCTCAAAAGGACACTGCTGACTACGCACGCCGTTTACCGATAAGCGGCCACTGGTTCTTCTTCGGACCCCAGGGTTTGCGGGCTGGATGGTCGCTTCTGATTTTCGCAGCACTCTGCACAGTTCTGATCATCGTCGGGGGTTTTCTGGTTGGACCGTTCCTGCACCTGCAGTTCGGCGTTCCCATTGCGCCGCCTGCAGGTCTGCTGCTGGAGCTGTCGCAACTGGTTCCCGTGGTCATCGCAACGTGGATCATGGCGGTGCTGGAGCGGCGACCCGTTATGTTTTACGGTTTTCAGGGATCGGCCCGCGTTCTTCGATTCGTGTCCGGAATCGTCTGGGGCTTCGTGGCGATTTCGGCGGTCGTTCTGGTGTTGCACAGCCGGGGCTACTTGTCGCTGGATGGGCGGACGATGGGGGGAGTGATCGCGCTCAAATACGCGGCGTCGTGGGGCATCGTATTTTTTTGCG
The DNA here is from genome assembly GCA_036272255.1 of Acidobacteriaceae bacterium. Classification (GTDB taxonomy): domain Bacteria; phylum Acidobacteriota; class Terriglobia; order Terriglobales; family Acidobacteriaceae; genus Palsa-343. The sequence goes on from DATAZC010000023.1 coordinate 10,515, forward strand.
TCGGCCTCTGCGAAGAGGCAATGATTCGCGGGTACGCGCAGTTCACGATGACGCGCGGCATCGGCTTCTGGTGGGGTGCGATTCTGCTGGCTGGGTTGTTTGCGGTGATGCACGGGTCGAATGGTGGCGAGTCTCCCATGGGGCTGGCGGGCGTGGCAGCCATCAGCGTGGTTTTCTGTCTCAGCCTTTGGTACACAGGATCGTTGTGGTGGGCGGTGGGGTTCCATGCCGCCTGGGACTGGGGGCAGTCCTATTTTTACGGGACCGCCGACAGTGGCCTGGTGGCCCAGGGACATCTGTTCGGGGAACACGCTGTTGGCCCGGCCTTGTGGAGCGGCGGCGCGACCGGACCCGAGGGCAGCGTCATCGTGTTGCCGTTGCTGCTGGTGATCGTGTTGGCGATGGGTTTGTGGTGGGGGCGGCGCGTACGGTCGCCGTTTGCGGGAAGGGGATGGCGGCCAGGACCCCTGCCCGGATCCACTGCAACCGCCGGAGCTATACAAGCCCGTAATTAACGCTATCGCTGTTCGATGGGCACGTACTTCACCGGATATTCCGGGCCCGTATATTCGGCGCGCGGGCGGATGAGCCGATTGTCGTCCAGCTGTTCGATCACGTGCGCGGTCCATCCCGCGATGCGGCTGACGGCAAAGATCGGCGTAAAGAGGTCGAGGTCGATGCCCAGCGTGGTGTAGGTCGAGGCCGAATAGAAGTCCACGTTGGCGTTGAGCTTCTTCTCGTCCTTCACAAACTCCTCGATGCGGCGGGACATGTCGAACCACTTCGTATTGCCGGAGTCTTTGCTCAACTGCTCGGACATTTTGCGCAGGTGCGTGGCGCGCGGATCTTCTGTGCGGTAGACGCGATGCCCAAAGCCGAAGACTTTCTTCTTCTGCCCCAGCAGGGCCTTCACGTACTCCACGGGATCGCCGCCTGTTTTGCCGATTTCGAAAAGCATCTTCATCACTTCCTCATTGGCGCCGCCGTGGAGCGGGCCTTTGAGCGCGCCGATGGCGCCGGTGATGGCGGAATGCATATCGGCCATGGTGCCTGCGATCACGCGCGCCGCAAACGTCGATGCGTTCAGCTCGTGATCGGCATGCAGAATGAGGGCCATATCGAACGCATTCGTCGCGGCCGGGATCGGCTTGGTTCCGTGCAGCATCCAGAGAAAATTTGCGGCATGCGACAGCGACGGGTCGGGCTCGATAATGCTCCTGCCCTTGCGGATGCGATCGAAGGCGGCCACCAGCATGGCCAGCTGCGCGGTCAGCCCAAACGATTTGCGGACGTTTGAATCGTGATCGACGGCGCTCTCCGCCGGATCGTAAAAGCTGAGTGCCGAAACAGCGGTGCGCAGCACTTCCATGGGGGTGGCACTCTTAGGAACGGAGCGGAAGAGGTCGTAAATCTGCGAAGGGACGCGGCGCGCGTCAGTCAGCTTCTGCGTGAACTCGGCCAGCTGGGACTTGTCCGGCAAGCGGCCGTGCCACAACAGAAACGTCGTTTCTTCAAATGTCGACCGTTCGGCCAGCTCGTGAATATCGATCCCGCGATACGCGAGCACGCCGGCATAGCCATCAATCCAGCAGATTCCGGAATTCGCCGCTACAACGCCTTCAAGCCCCTTCACCACCGCTGCTGTCGCCATCTGCCGCCTTTGCCTCCACTTCAGCCAGGAAAGTTGTGCCGCTTACCGGGATGCCGTCCTCTTGCCGCGCGATGCAAGGGCTGGCACGTTTCCGGTACTTTCTGCTGTGATCGCACCCACCGTCGTGATTCTATTCATAGATTACGCGAAAATCATTGCTTATCGTTGCGAAGCAGGAACGGCTGGAGATTACCGCGGCGGCGGGCAGGGCAGAAAGCCAGGTTCAGACGGAGGGGCTCAGGAAGAGGCAGCCAGAAGAGCGAAGCGTCCGGCGCGGAAGGGCGACAAATCGATCTCTGGTTGCAGACCGAGGATCCACTGGCTGAGGACGCGGCCAGTTCCCGGTCCAAGCAGGATTCCATTTTTGAAATGGCCGGTGGCGACCCAGGTTTTCTCGCTGGTTTGGTCGATGATGGGAAGACCATCGCCGGAGCCGGGTCGAAATCCAATCCACGTCTCCGTGATGGTGGCGCCGCGCAGAGGGGGCCACAGAGCAACAGCCCTCGCAAACAATTCCTGGATGCGCAGAGGGTCGACATTGCGGTCAAAGCCGGTGTCTTCCACCGTCGAGCCGACGGTATAACGGTTTCCGCCGCGCGGAATGATGTAGACATTCGGCGTCCGCAGCACCGGCAGCATTTGCAGGTCGCCGGGAAGCTCAGCGGTGAGCATGTGACCCTTGCGCGGAGTGACGGGGAGAGCCGGCTCCAGCGAGGGTGCCCATGCGCCAGTGGCATTGACAAAAGTGCCGGCAGAAAAAGTGCCTGCTGCTGTGACGATTTCCACTCCTGCATTTCCGCCGCGAACACTCAGAACCGAGGTATGCTCACGCAGTTCGACGCCAGCCTCCCGGGCCGCTGTGGGCAAGGCTTCCGCAAGGTCCCAGGCATCGAAGCTCTTCTCGTCGAGATGCAGGAAGTGAAAGCCCGCGGTGTTGGCGCCGGGCGTCAGCGCCTGGATTTCAGCCTCGCTCAGGGCCGTCGCACCCTGCGGAACCTGGTGCATTCCCTGAACCGTGCTGGTGGTGCGAACTGGAATCTTCTTTTTCGATGAGCCTTCGACACGTTCGAGGAATTCCGGATAACGCGCCAGGCTGAGGGAGGCCAGGGCCTGCAACTCGGCGGGGTTCTCCGGATCGGCTGCGCCCAGCATGCCCGCAGCCGCGCGCGATGCTTCCGACATCGCCTCACTTTGATCGAAGACGGTGACTCTGGAGCCAGCAGCGGCCAGTTCGCAGGCGGTAGCGAGTCCCATGATGCCTGCGCCCGCGATTGCCACATCGGAACCGTGCATATCCTGATTTTAGTTGGTGTACTTCCACGCGGCACAAAAGGAGTGGCGCTTTCCCCTCCATTAGTGACAGGGCGAAAGTACCGACGAGTGTGACCGTAGTGGATTCGCTGGCGCTCGTCGCGCGGGATTTTTCAACGCGGAACGATCCCAAACAACGGAGTGGAAAGAGCTTTCCTCAGGAAGAATCTTCCTCTGTCGCGCGCATTTTTACCGGTCGTGGGCGTGTTGGATTCCGCACTCAATTGTGGAAATGTTGTCGCCTCCCGCGTGCCGATGCAGGCGCCGTGCGGTCCTGCGTGCATGGCACTGAGGTAATGCCGGATGGCACGAAAGATGGATGTCGACGTGCACAGGCTCGCACTAGAATTTCGCAGGACTGACAAACAGTTTGAGCAAGATACCGTAGCCGGAGTTACCCGTTCGCTGGTCCTTCCGTGACTCCTGAGTAGCTTGAAAGCCTTCCAACCCCCCTTCCGGAAGCCGACCTCGACGTGTGTCATCTCGCGAGCAGGACTTGAAAACCGTTTGGGTGAGGTGGATTACCGGTGTCAGCACGAACAGATTCCGGATCGGATCAGGGCAGCACTTTCTGGGCAGACAACCGCTTCGGCGGAAGAGCGTCGCGCCCCATTCACTCCCGTCGCTCCATGCTTTACGCCGGGCTCGTGGTCGGCTTCTGTGTTCTTCTCGCAGTCGCTGGATGCGGATCGATTGCAGGCAACGGCAGCCTGGAAGCGGCACAAACGGGAGTCAACTTCGGCGCCGTCGTGGTTGGGCAGGCGAGCACCCAGACTCTGAGCTTCATGAACGGCGGAACGGGCGCGGTGCAGATTGCGAGCGTCAACGTTACGGGCGCGTCGTTCAAACTTGCCGGCTCCGGCAGCTTTCCCGTGAATGTGGCCGCTGGCGCTGCGTACTCCGTGCAGGTGGAATTCAGCCCGGCGAGCGCAGGGAGCGCGACGGGGCAGGCTACGGTGATGAGCAATGCCACAAGCGGCCTGCCAACCGTCAGCCTCACCGGCCTCGGGGTGCAACCCGCTCCCGCTCCCCCTCCGCCAGTGACCACAGCGGCATTGAACGGAATCTCCTGCGGAAAAGCGTCGATCACCGGTTCCGGAACCGATAGCTGCAATGTGACCCTGAGTGCCGCGGCGCCAACGGGCGGCCTGGTCGTAGCACTGGTCAGTGCCAGTGCCGCGGTAACCGTACCCGCGAGCGTGAGGGTTCCGTCCGGCGCATTCGGCGCACAATTCGTTGCCACAGCAACCGCTGTTACCACGCCGCAGACGGCGACCCTTACGGCATCGGCAGATGGAGTATCCCAGTCCTTTGGATTACAGCTCAACGCTGCGGGCGCTTACCTCAGCGCCAGCCAGACCAGCATTGTGTTCGGGGACGTCTCGCTGAACGTGCTTGGGTCGCAGACACTGACCCTGACCTCAACCGGAACTTTGCCGGTGACCGTGAATGCCGCCGTTGTGACGGGAACGGGATTTACGATGGCGAGCGCCGGTCTTCCGATCACACTAAATCCAGGACAGTCACTGAAGGCGGTGCTGGAATTTCTTCCCATCGTGCAGGGATCGGTCACCGGCCAGCTGACCATCACCAGCACCGCGACCATGGGCGGAACCATGATTTTCCCGATGACCGGGACGGGTGCGACTCCCTACCAGGTCGATCTCTCGTGGGATCCGCCGGCCAGCTCCAGCGACGCGGTCGCGGGATATCACGTCTATCGCGTGCTGGGCAGCGGGTCTGTCTATCAGCTGTTGAATCCGGCCGTGAATGCCACAACCACATTTACCGACAGCTCGGTGACCAACGGCCAGTCCTATGTGTATTACGTCACCAGCGTGGACAGTTCCGGAGGGGAGAGCATTCCTTCGAACATTTTTGCTGTGACGATTCCTTAGGTTCAGCTCGTGGCTCGTGGCTCGTGTGCGCGCCGCGCCGTGCTGCGAGAGCCAGGTCAGGAAGGTAACAACAGCGGCTACATTTTCGGGTTCGATGGACGGGGAATCAATCATGATGATTTCATCCGCAAAGCGGAGCGATTGCGATTCGGCAGCCCTTATAATTGCGCGTGGGCTGACTGCTGTGCCAGGCGATCCGGTCCGCGCGAGACTTCCAACAGCACCACGGCTTCAACGATCGTCACGCGGGTATAACGCTGCAGAATCTCACTTGCAGCGAGATATCTAACTCCCACTGTTTGAGCAGCATGGCCCCGGATACTTGCGGGCCATCTTTGGGTTTCCCGGGTATTTGCCATGGCCTCCGTTGCCAATAATCTTCCGTCTTCGATTCGGCTCGTGATTGCGGACGACCATCCGCTTTTTCGAGACGGCCTGCGCCGGCTTCTGCAGTCAGAACCGGGATATGAAGTGGTGGGCGAAGCCTCGGACGGAGACCTGCTGGTGGATCTGGTGCGGAAGACCAAGCCGGATATCCTGCTGCTCGACCTCTCGATGCCGCGCCAGGATGGAATGGAAGTGCTGCGGGAGCTTTCTGCCTCCCGGCTGCCGGTGCGGACCCTGCTGCTGACCGCTTCCATCGAGAAGCAGCAGATCGTCCAGGCCCTGAAACTGGGAGCCTACGGCGTCATCATGAAGGAATCGACGACGCAGCGCCTGTTCGACAGCATTCAATGTGTCATGGCAGGACAGTATTGGGTGGGCCGGGAGAGTGTGAGCGATCTGGTCCGTGCTCTGCGCACGGTTTCACCGGTCAACGAGAGCGTGCGCAGCCGCGATTATGGCCTGACGA
>DATAZC010000024.1:0-12770 GCA_036272255.1 Acidobacteriaceae bacterium
AGAATAGACAACATGGCAGCAAAAAAGGCAGCTAAGAAGAGCGCGAAAAAGGCAGCCAAGAAGTCCTCAAAGAAAAAGTAAGAGGACCTCGGCAACGCAAAGGGGGGACGCCACAAGCGTCCCCCCAATGCTTTTGCGGCATAAACAGCGGGCATCGCGAGCATATGTGCAACGATGCCGATTGATTTCAGAAGTCCGAAGCACGGGGAGCTGCAGGATGGAATTGTGACGCGACGCAGATGGATCGCCGATACGTGGGATGAAGCGACGGCTTCGATCGAAGGCAATCAGGCAGCGCACTTGATTCGCGTGCTGCGCGCTCAGCCGGGCATGGAATTCGATCTGGTCGCAGGAGGGCACGTTTGGCACAGCGTGCTGGCGGGAATCTCCGGCGATACGGTTCGGTTCAATCTGATCGCGGAGGTGCAGGCGGATCCGGCGCTGCCGGTGACGCTGCTGCTTTCCGTTTTCAAGTTCGATCGCATGGAGTGGGCGATTGAGAAAGCGACCGAGCTTGGCGCGGCGTCGATTCAACCCGTGATCGCACGGCGGAGCGAAAAGCATCTGGCGCAGGCCGCTGCGACCCGCGCGGAGCGCTGGAGACGTGTCGCATTGGAGGCATCGAAGCAGGCGCGGCGGTCGGATGTTTTGCGCATCGACGATCCACTGCCGCTGAAGACGGCAGTGCAGCGCGAGGCTACGGCCGTGCGACTGGTGCTGGCCGAGCAGGAGCGCTCCACCACGCTGCGCCACGCGCTGAAGGAGGCGCTGGATGCTGCGGGCGATGAGATGCCGGCGATCCGCGTGGCGATCGGGCCGGAAGGTGGATGGGCTGGTGAAGAAGAGGCGCTGTTCGACGCGGAGAGCTGGAAGCCGGTGAGCCTGGGGCCACGCATTCTGCGCGCGGAGACGGCGGCGATCACGGCAATGGCGGTGGCTGCTGCCTTACTGGAGTAATGGCAACAGCTGGGCGTAGGGAATTGGTAGTAGCAATCGGAAACCGGGGAGAGGCGCGATCCACGCCTCTCTACGAAAACATCTCTTTGACCTTCTCCAGAAGGCTGCGCGGTGTGGGTGTGTTTTCGACGATGATCGTTTCGCCGAGCTGGCGCATTAATTCCTTTTGAGCTTTGTTGAGCTTGGTGGGGGTGCGGACGATGATCTGCGCGATCAAATCGCCGCGTCCGTATTCGTTGAGGTGCGGAACGCCCTTGCCGCGGATGCGGAATTCCTGGCCGCTCTGCGCGCCTTCAGGAATCTTGAGCTTCGTCTCGCCATCAAGGGTGGCGAGCATGATCTCCGCGCCAAGCGCTGCCTGCGGGAACGAGATGGGGATGAGGCAGTGCAGGTCGTTGCCATCGCGCTCAAAGAACTTGTGCGGCCGCACACGCAGAACAATGTAGAGGTCGCCCGCGGGTCCGCCGGAGCGGCCGTGGTCGCCTTCGCCCTGATAGCGGATGCGGGTGCCGTCTTCAACGCCGGCTGGAACACTGACGTTGATTTCGTGCTGGCGCTCGATACGTCCGTCACCGCGACAAACGGTGCACGGATCGTTGATAACCGTGCCGGCGCCACCGCAGGTGGTGCAGGTGCGAGCGATGGAGAAGAACCCCTGCTGATAGCGGACCTGGCCCCGTCCCTGGCAATGGGCGCAGGTGGTGGGGCCGCGGCCGGTCGCGGTGCCGGTGGCCTTGCAATCCTTGCACGGCTCCATGCGCTGAATCGTGACCTTGGTCTCTTTGCCAAAGACGGCTTCTTCGAATTCGAGGGTGAGGTCGTAACGGATGTCGCGGCCCTTTTGCACGCGCGAGTTGCCGCGCCGGCCGCCGCCCATATTGAACATCTCACCGAAAAGATCGCCGAAGATGTCGCCGATATCCTGGCCGGCGAATGGATTGCCGTCGAAGCCGGCCGCGCCGAGACCGGCGTGGCCGTAGCGATCGTAGGCGGCGCGCTTCTGCGGATCGCTGAGCACCTGATAGGCCTCACTGCAGGCCTTGAACCGCTCTTCTGCTTCGGAGTTGCCGGGATTGCGGTCGGGATGATGCTGGAGGGCCTGCTTGCGATAGGCAGCTTTCAGCTCCTGATCGGATGCTGTGCGGGCAACACCAAGGACTTCGTAGTAGTCGGCTTTGATCACGTTTTGGGTTCTGCTCATGCTTCCTTCTGTTGCGGATTACTGGCTACCCGAACCAAAGCCGGGCGGATGAGGCGGTCGCGAATACGATAACCGCGGCGTACCTCGTCGAATACCTGATGATCGGGGAGGTCGGTTCGCTCCACCATATCGAGAGCTTCGTGGAAGCGGGGATCGAAGGTCGATCCTATAGTCTCGACCGGCTGGACGTTCAGGGTGCGCAGGGCTTCTTCCATCTGTTTGACGATAAGCTCGACGCCGGTGCGGAGCTGCTCCGCCGAGCCGGTGGACTTGAGGGCAAGCTGAAAATTGTCGAGAACGGGAAGGAACTGCTCGACGGTGTTCGATACTGCGAAGTCGCGGAAGTCGGAACGGTCTTTGGACTCGCGCTTGCGGGAGTTGTCGAACTCCGCCTGCAGGCGGGCGAGGCGATCGAAGAGCTGATCGCGTTCGGCCTTCAGACGGTCGTATTCCTCCTGCGGAACGCTCGCGGTTTCGACGGGAACCAGGGACTCCTTCGCCTCATCGGCGTCGGCGATACCGGTGGCCCTGACATCGTTGGTGCCGGGGTCGCCTGCAGGAGCGGCTTCGATTCTGTTTTCGTGGTTGTGTTTTTTATCCACCATAATGCGTCGCATAGTTATGAACTCGATTCAAAGTGCAGGCGGCGGATTGGGGACGCCTGCTGACTGCGATTGGGAGCGCGCAGAGTGCGTGCTTCATTGCGGCGGCTGAAAGATTTTGCCGGAAAGTTGTGCGATGTAAGAGACAGCGTTGATGGTCTCCTGATACTGAATGCGGGTTGGACCGATGACGGCAACGGTTCCGATATTTTCGGCGCCCAGCCGCGCAGTGGCGCCGATCAGGACGAAATCGCGCAGCTCGGGAATGGCATCTTCCAGGCCGACGACGACGCGAACCTTGCGCTGCCGGGCATCGACATAGGCGTTGAGCAGTTCGATGAGACGTTCTTTGGCCTCGAGAGCGTGCAGCATGGTGCGCAGCCGCTCGCGGTCTGTTTCGCCAGCCAGCAAATTGGCAACGCCTTCGATGAAGATGACGGGGGCGAATGCGTTGTCGGCAGCGAGAGCTCCGTTGCGGTAGAGCTCTTCGAGGGAGTGCATGAGGCGGTCGTACTCGCTGCGTTCGGACTCGAGGCGGCGAGCGAGCTCGGCGCGGATCCGCTCGATCGACCAGCCATGAAAATTCTCATTGAGGAAGCGCGCTGCGGTGTCGAGCTCGGCAAGGGAGAGCTCGTGATTAAGGGTCAGCACCCGGTCAAGCACCGTTCCGGCTTTGGTAATGACAACAGCAAGCACGCGCGCGGGGGTGAGCCGCGAAAAGTGGATGTGCTCGAGAGTGTGGAGCTCCTGCGTGGAAGCCAGAGCCACGCCGAGGCCGCTGGAGATGAGCGCGAGCACATGAGAGGTGCGCTCCAGATACTGCTGGCTGGTGCCGATGCCGGCGAAGCTTTCTTCGATCTGCTCGAGGCGTTCCGGGGCGAGAATCGTGACCTGCGGACCGGCCAGGTGCTCCACATAAAAACGAAATGCGCGTGCGGTGGGGATGCGTCCGGCGGAGGTGTGAGGCTGATCGAGCAGGCCGGCGTCGGCGAGCGAAACCATGACGTTGCGAATCGTGGCGGAACTGAGACCATCTTTATTGCCCAGATGGCGCGCGAGGGCCTGCGACGCGACCGGCTCACCGGTAGCGATGTACGTCTCCACGATGGCCGTCAGGACGGTGCGTTCGCGAGGACTTAAACGCGGCTCAGAACCCATGTAGATGCGCTCAAAACACCCGGAAAAGGGTGCAGTGCTCCTGTTTAGATTGTAGGTTTCAGAAAATGGCGGGTCAAGAAACGGAAGACATTGGCCTGATTGAAGTTATTTCGAGGTCGCGGCGTCGATGGGGTCTGGTAGTCGCCGATGACGACGTTTTCGAGGGGCTCGCCGCGGAGGTAGCGGCCGATTTGGCGCCAGCGAATTGCAGTCCACGCACCATGAACATGGGCGTCGATCCCGCGATGTGGGGAGTGATGAGAGATTGGGGGGAGACCAGAGCGGGCGGCCATCAGCTCCGACTGCGGCTCCATCAAACCCGGGGAGAGCAAGCTCGCCTATCCCTGACGATAGTTCTCGACGCCCGGCTGCCCGAGGCCGCGCCAATCTGACGCTGCCTGCTCCCTGTACCCTGTGCCTGCGTGATTCCCACCCTTGAAACCGCGCGCCTGTTTCTGCGCCCGCTGGAGCTCGCCGACGCTGAGCAGGTGCAGCGACTCTTTCCGCAATGGGAAATCGTGCAGTACCTGAACGCCATCGTTCCGTGGCCCTATCCGCCGGATGGCGCGCTCACGTACTTCCGCGACAACGCGCTGCCCGCCATGGCCCGCGGCGATGAGTGGCACTGGACTCTCCGCCTCAAACACCGTCCCGAACAGATCATCGGCGCCATCGGCCTCATCCGCAGCGACAAAGACAATCGTGGCTTCTGGCTCGACCCCGCATGGCACGGCCAGGGCCTCATGACCGAAGCCGTCATTGCCGTGAATGATTACTGGTTCGACGTTCTCGGCTTCCCGGTCCTGCGGGCGCCGAAGGCCGTCGCCAATGTCGCGTCGCGCCGCATTTCGGAAAAGACCGGCATGCGCCGAATCGGTCTGGAAGAAAGGAACCTCGTCTGCGGCCGTGTGCCCAGCGAAGTCTGGGAAATTACCGCCGAAGAGTGGCGCGCCTTCCGCAAAAACAAAAGCGCTGGCTGACCAGCGCTTACCCTGTAACCGTACCCTGCTCCCTGTACCCTGTTTGTCTAATCCCCATCCCCGACGGCAAAGTACCCTTTGCGCGCCTGCACCTTCAAATCCCCGTCCGTGTCCTTGCAGGAGATATCCACCTTCCGGAACTTTCCATCCATCTCCTTGTTCGCCGGAACATACTGCGCCACGTATTGTGTCCGCAATTCCTGCTCGATCTGATCGAAGGCGTCTTCGAGCTTCTTGCCGTTGTTTCCCACGTTGATCACGCGGCCGCCCGTCGCCTCGGTCATTTGCCGCATCTGCATGTCGCCTGTATATCCCATCCCATATCCGAAATACTGCCCGCGATCCGCAATCAGAATCACGTAGAGGATGGCGTTGGCGTTCTGCGCCGCCGCAATCGCTGCCTTCGGCTTCGTGTCGCTGCCTTCATCCTCGCCGTCCGTCAGCAGGATCATCGCCTTCCGGCCCGACTCGCTGCTCATCTTGTCGTGCGACACTTCGTATACCGCGTCGTAGAGGACCGTTCCCTTCGGCGTTCCATGCACCGGCACGGGTCCCTGTCCGATTCCCGGTACCCCGGCCGCGCCGCCCCCGGCCGCTGTATTGATTTGTACCTTGGCGATCGCTCGATCCAGCTCGCGCACGTTGTTGGTGAAGTCCTGCTCCAGATTCACGCCCACGTCGAAGCTGACCAGAAACGCTTCGTCCTTCTCCCGCAAGATCCGCTTCAGAAAGGCCGAGGCCGATTGCTGCTCCAGCGGGAGGACGTACTGCTGGCTTCCGCTGGTGTCGATCATGATCCCCAGGGTGAGCGGCTGATTCGCCTCCGCTACAAAACTGGTGAGCTTCTGCGGCGCCTTGTCCTCAAACACTGAGCAGTCATTCTTTGTCAGAAAGGGGATCAGCGCATTCTTCTTGTCCCGCACCGTGAAGAACTCGCTCACCAGGTTCGACGTCACCTTCAGCGTCTCCCTGGGAGTCTCGTCGGTGGCGGAATTGTCCACCGGCACGTTACTGACCGGCGGCGCGTCGGGTGACGGAGCCGACTGCCCCCACGTCTGAGGGATAGCGGTTGCCGCAATAACGACGGGAATACTGAAAATACGCAGCCAGCGCACGACCATGTCTCCTTAGACGGAACGCTTCACGTATGGGTTATTCGAAACGGGGCAATTCGGAACCGAGCGCCTCTGGCTCTGATAATCTTGAGCATACGCCTGAAAAGTCCACCGATTCGCAGGCGCGCATCTCAATACGGTGGATGTCGCGCACTGGCTCCGGTCCCACGGATCCGCATCATCAAGAGCCGGGCGCAAGCAAGCAGGACGTTTTTTGGAAAGCAGGGGGTTCAGCGTGATGCGGGCAGTTCGGCTCAGCGCTTTTTCGTTACTCGTTCCCGCGGTATCGGCCGCCTTAGCTTTCGGCCAACAGCAGCAGAATGTTCCGGATGCGCCCGCTCCGCAGGCGCAGACCGCACCCAGCGCTCCAGCCCCGCAATCGCAGCCTTTGCCTGATCTTAAAGGCGTGGCTCCCGGCAAAGGCACCACTGCCGATCAGGATGGCGCGGCAGCTGCCGGCCAGCCGGCACCCCATACCGACTCGGGCGGCGTCGGCGGTCCTCAGCAGGCACCGCCGCCCAACTCAGTACAGCCGGCTCCGCCCGCCACCGGTGCACCCAATGAGGAACCCACCGCCCCACCTGAAGGACAGGGCCCCGTAACCACCTTCGTCCAGAACGTGACCGCCGTCGAAGTTCCCGTCACCGTTAAAGACAGGCACGGCAAAGAAGTTCCCGGCCTTCCCTGGTGGCGCTTCCGGGTCTATGAGGACGGCATCCAGCAGCGCATCTGGTGGTTCACCACTTCCGCCTATCCTCTCTCCGTCGCCTTCGTCATCGATGCCACGCTTCCTTCCGACATCATGAACAGGGTCAACCAGAGCCTCTCAGTCGTCAGCAATGGCCTTACTCCCGCCGACACAGTCGCCGTCGTCAGCTACGGCGGCACGGGTCCTCAGCTGATGACCGACTTCACTGCGGCTCAGGGGCCGCGACTCGCGGCCGCCATGCAGATGGCGAAGAAACCCGGCGAGCAGATGGGCGTTCCAATGACCGACGGGCCTTTCGCGAGCGGTCCCACTGTCAACGGTCTCCCTGCTGACCCCACGCTCACGCCGCAGCGCGGCAACGCCAGCGGCATCCTGAACCTTCCCAAAGAAGTCCATCCGCTCAACGACGCCATTCTCTACGCCGCCGAACAGCTCGCCAGCCAGCCCCGTGGGCGCCGGCGCGTTATCTACGTCATCAGCGACGGTAAAAACTCCCGAAGCAAAGCCAGCTATAAAGAAGTTGTTCAGTACCTGCTCGCGAATAATGTCTCTGTCTACGGAACCAACGTCGGCGACGCCGCGCTGTGGGGCATCGGCTATCTCGACCGCACCAAGCTGCCTTTCCTCCAGCCGGAAGATTTGTTGCCCCGCTACGCCATCGCCACCGGCGGCGACGTCGACCACGAACTCTCCGAAAACGGTATTCAGAACGCTTTCGTCAAGATCACCGACTCGTTGCGGACCGCTTATACGCTGGTCTACTTCAGCCACCAGCCCTCCATCAGCGGCAAGTATCACGTCATCGATGTTCATCTCGAAGGTTTGCCGGGCTATCAGATTGACGCCAAACAGGGCTACTACCCCTCCGCCGGCATGCGGTAGCGGGGTTTATAGCGCTTCAACACAGCGTATTTTTTCAGGAAGGCCTTTAAGCAATCGCGATCGATTGCAGGGAGGCGTGCGCTTGCCTGTCGTGGCGGCCCGGGTCAATCACAAGCTCGAGGCTTGAAACATTGGCGAGATTGACGGTATAGTCCTCGATCTCGGCAGTCGCGCCGCTGGGACTGAAGCTGAATTGCTGGCGCACGATTTCGCGTTTTTCGCCATTGCTGACCGCCGAGAGTGTGAATTCCTGGGAGCGCTCGGCGTGGGGCTCGCGAAATTCCACACGGACGCGGCGGATTGACCGCGGCTCGTCAAACTTGAAGCGGATGGTTTGCGGACCTGGGTCGCAGGATTTCCACCCCTCGCTTTCTGTGCCGGCCAAAGCGTGCTCAAACGGGTGGGCCGGATCTTCAGAAGAGATTTCAAGCGATGCGAGGTGTTCGAGGTCGAGCCAGCTGTCGAGAGCGGGGCGTGGTTCGGAGACAGGGGAGGCTGGGACAAGAACAGATTTGCGCATGTGGGGAATCCTCTGGGGGTGGGATGCCCGGAAGCCCTGGGGGATGACGAGGAAAACGAGCAAATTGAGGGAAAAATGCCGCATCGCGCGATTTTAAGTGCATTAATGCGCCAGGGTTGCTGGATCCGGTCTGTGAAGATGATTCTTGCGCAGCAGGAACGACAGCACAAACATAATGCCGGTGGCGATGCCAAGGATCCAGAACGTGTCGATATAGGAGAGCGTCGCAGCCTGGGTGAGCATGCTGCCATAGAGTCGTGCGTAGACCGCCGACTGTCCGCCTCGCGCCGCCATCGATGAGGTTGCGCTCTGAAACATCCGATTGGTGAGGCCGGTGTGATTGGAGAGCATCAACTGGTGGACCTGCGCACGCCGGCCGAGCACCGTAGTCACGACCGAGGTGCCGACACCAGCGCCGATATTGCGTACGAAGTTCACGAGCCCCGCGACGGCGTTGTTTTTCTCAGCGGGTACGCCCAGATACGCGACCATGGTCGCAGGAATGAAGATGAATCCCATGGGAACGTATTGCGCGATGCGTAGCCAGGTGGCGGAGGCAAAGCTCATCTGGAGATCGATGCGTCTGGTGGAATAGAACATGGCGATGGTGAGCGCCGCCCAGCCAAAGGCCATAAGGTAGCGTGCCTGGATGACGGCGGTTAATCGCCCCACGATGGGGAGCTCGATGAGCAGAATGATGGCTGCCACGGAGAGCACCATGCCGGCGCTCTCCGCCGTATAGCCCATGAGGTTCTGGAGGTATTGCGGCATCAGGACGGTGGTCGAGAATGACGCGGCGCCGACGACGAACATGATGACGCAGGAGGTGGCGAAGTTGGCGTTCTTAAATAATCGAACGTCGAGGATGGGTTGTTTGACACGCAGCTCCCACAGAACCAGAGCGACGAGCGCGACGACCGAGATGACGGAGAGGGTGATGATGAAGTTGGATCCGAACCAGTCGTCCTCCTGCCCCTTGTCGAGCACGATCTGCAGGAAGCCGACGCCGACGGCGAGCAGCCCGAAGCCCCAGTAGTCAACCTTGCTTTCCTGCAGCGTGGTGCGGCGGAGGAAGGGCGGATCTTCGACGAAGGTAAAGACGAGGAAGAGGGCGAGGATCCCGACGGGGAGGTTCATGAGAAAGATCCACCGCCAGGAATAGCTGTCCGTGATCCAGCCGCCCACGGTGGGACCGATGGCAGGGGCGACGATCGCGGTCATGCCGTAAACGGAGAAGGCAAGGCCGCGCTTGCTGGGCGGAAACGTGTCCGCAAGGATGGCCTGGGCCATGGGCTGAAGGCCACCTCCGCCAATGCCCTGAATCACGCGCGCGAGCAGCAGGAAAGGAAGCGTGGGCGCGATTCCGCAGAACAGGGAGCTGATGGTGAAGAGCGTGATGCAGATGAGGAAGAATCTCTTGCGGCCCATCAGCGAGACGAGCCAGCCGGTGATGGGCAGAATGATCGCGTTGGAGACGAGATAGGACGTCAGCACCCAGGTGCTCTCGTCGCTCGATGCGCCGAGGTTTCCGGCGATGTGCGGCAGCGCGACGTTGGCGATGGAAGTATCGAGCACTTCCATGAAGGCGGCCAGCGACACAACAAAGGCGATGAGCCAGGGGTTGGCCTTTGGCGTCCATGCGGAGGTTGAGTTGGGGCTGGCTGCAGTTGTGCTCACGGGTCTCTGGGGTGTCGCGTGAACGGATAAAGGTTAGATGGCTTCAGAATGCCCGGGATTCTGTTTTCCGCAACACTGACAGCAATTTGCAAAAGCAAATGTGGGGTCGTGGAACCCCCTTTTCACCTGAGATTCACCCACCGGGACGACCAGCAGTTCAGATTTCGAGGATCACCGGCATGATGAGCGGCCGTCGCGACGTGTTTTTCTGGATGTAGCGTTTGAGGTCGATGCGAATTTTTTCCTTGATCACGCCGTAGTCGGCCTTCTCTTCCGCGCTCGATGAATCGAGTGTCTGCGTAACGACGGCGCGTGCGCCTTCCATCAGGCCCGGCTCAGCGCCGACGAAGCCGCGCGAGACCAGCTCGGGCTGGCGCTCCACTTTGCCGCTGAGTTTGTTGATGGTCAGGATGGGGAGGACGAAGCCATCTTCAGAAAGGTGGCGGCGATCGCGGATGACGAGGTCTTCAACCACGTCGGTGGCGGAGCCGGAGTCGATGCAGACGCGGCCAGCGGTTACTTTGCCGTTTTTGCGCGCGTCGTTCCTGTCGACCTCGAGGACTTCACCGTTTTCCATCACGATGGCCAGGTCGACAACCCCGAGCCTCTGCGCGACCTCGGCATGCTTCTTCAGATGACGGTAGTCCCCGTGGACGGGGATGAAGAATTTAGGCTTCAGAAGATTGATCATCAGCCGCTGCTCTTCCTGGCTTGCGTGTCCGCTGACGTGGATCAGTCCGTTGGAGCCGTCGTCGTAGATAACGTCGGCATCGCGGCGGCAGAGGTGGTCGATCACGCGAAAAATGCTCTTCTCGTTGCCGGGAATGACGCGCGAGCTGAGGACCACGGTGTCGCCGGCAGCAATGCGGGCGTGTTTGTGATTGTCGACCGCGGCACGGCTCAGGGCGCTCATCGGCTCGCCCTGGGTGCCGCTGATCAGCACCATGATCTGTTCCGGTGAGTAATCGTTGATCTGCCCCGGATGAATGATGAGCGATGGCGGCAAATCAAGATAGCCGAGATCCTGCGCGATTTCAGAGGATTCCAGCATGGAGCGGCCGACGATGGCGACCTTGCGGCCGTGCTGGCGGGCGAGCTCGCAGGCGATGCGGATCCGGTAAATCGAGCTGGAGAAGCAGCTGAAGAAAAGCTTCTTTTTCGTGCGCGAGAAAATTTCGTCGAGGCGGGGCTTCACAGCCCATTCGCTGGGCGTGTATCCGGGCCGGTCGACGTTGGTGGAATCCTGCAGCAGGGCAAGCACGCCGCGCTTGCCGTATTCGGCGAAGCGATGCAGATCGAAAGCTTTGCCGTCGGGCGGAGACAGATCGATCTTGAAGTCCCCCGTATGAACGATGACGCCGACCGGGGTTTCGATAGCGAGGGCGACGCAGTCAACCAGGGAGTGCGTAACGCGGATGGGCTCAATGGTGAAGGCCCCGAGTGAGAACTTCTCTCCGGGGATCATCTCGATCAGCTCGGCATCGTCGAGTGCGTGCTCTTCGACTTTGCCGTCAACATAGGCGAGCGTGAATTCGGTGCCGTAGACCGGAACGTTGAGCTCGGAGAGGATCCAGGGAAGTCCGCCAATATGGTCTTCGTGGCCATGAGTAAGGACGATGGCGCGGACGTGCTGCTTGTTCTCAACCAGGTAGGTGATGTCGGGGACGACGATGTCAACGCCCAGAAGCTCGGACTCAGGAAACATGAGGCCGGCGTCGATGACGATGATGTCGTCTTTATAGCGGAGCGCGAGACAGTTCATGCCGAACTCGCCGAGTCCGCCCAGGGGGATAATTTGTAATTTTGCGTCGGCCATGGGACTTGCTGTCCAGGCAGGGGCACTTGCAGCGCCAGAGTGGACGGGTAAGTGGGATTCTCAGTTCTGTGGGTTGCGTTATCGGAGCCAGAGACAGAATAACAGCGAATGCGGCGGAGAGTCGGCGAGAAGAGCCCTCTCTGGCCCGCAGCCTCCTCGGAAAGTTACGCGCGTTGCCTACTTTGCCGCGTAAAACGCATAGTGCGCGCTGTACGGAACGCGTGCCGTCTTCCCCGCATCCTCCGCGCTCCTGCATCCCGCAGGGTCTGCGACACCGCCATGCGTCTCCGTCCGGCGAATGAAGGCGACCTCGGTCATCTTCCCAGTTGCCGTTCCGGGCTTCGCACGCAGCAGCAGCCATGCAACCGCCCCCGCTTCCCCGGACGGCTGGCTCGCCATCAGCACTCCCTGGACCGTGCTGCCATCGGTTAGCTGCCAGGTGGGACCGGCAAAATGTTTCCCCACCGGCCGCCCTGCTGGATCCAGCAACTGCGCCTCCGGGCCCGTCAGCGCCCAGGACATCGCTGCGCCCGCTTCTTTGCACGCATAAATCTGCACACCCTCGCCCTGTGCTTCCAGCACCAGGCGCGATCCCGAGGGTATCTCAATCGATCCGCCGGGTTGCTGGGCAGCCACGGGAAGAATGGAGACCATAGGGACCAAAACGCACGCGGCAAGCCGTCGCATGCGCCGAGCATACCACCGCCCGCACGCGATTGAGCCACGGCGCCGCCTGAGAGGACGGGCTAATTTTTTGCCCGTCCGTGATTTGACATTCCCCGGGCTTGCATCCTAAGGTTGTGACTGAGATGTCAGTTCGCGTTCACCATCGTCATCACCACCATCATCATGTGACGAGCGTGTCGGCGAACTTCCGCATTCCAGGGTAAAGAGACAAACCACCAGGATTCGAGAAGCCCGCCGGCCAGGAGCCGACGGGCTTTTTAGTTTTCCGGCCAAAATAGATGAGGAACCTATGACTGAACCCGCAATCGATTTCGCCAAAATGGACGGCCTTGCCCCCGGCATCGTGCAGGACGCGCGCACCGGCCAGGTCCTGATGCTCGGATTTCTCAATGAAGAAAGCTGGCGCAAAACAAAAGATACCGGCTTTGTTACATTTTGGAGCCGCACCCGCCAAAAACTCTGGATG